>JAYVLQ010000051.1:0-44014 GCA_043759355.1 Kofleriaceae bacterium | reverse complement strand
GGCGCGGCGTCGCTCACCGCGCTCGAGGAATCGCTCGCGGGCGAGTTTCCTTCGCTCGGCAAGATGCTTCGCGTGTTCGCATCGCGGACGATCCGCAATCGCGCCTCGCTCGCGGGCAACCTGGTCACCGCCTCGCCGATCGGTGACATGGCGCCGGTGTTGCTCTCGCTCGATGCCGAGGTCCGCCTCGTCGGACCGCGTGGCCCACGCACGGTCGCGCTCGGCGAGTTCTTCACCGCGTACCGCAAGACCGTGCTCGCGCCCGACGAGCTCGTGGAGGCGATCCTGATCCCGCGTCCGCGCGGATCGCGGCTCGTCGAAGCGTTCAAGGTGTCGAAGCGGCGCGAGCTCGATATCTCGATCGTCGCAGCGGGCTTTGTTGTCGAATGCGATCCAGCAGGTATCGTCACGCATGCGCGGTTAGCGTACGGCGGCGTCGCTCCAACGCCCGTGCGCGCGCGAGAGACCGAGGCGTTTCTGCTCGGTAGGCCGTGGGACGAGCAGACCGTGCGCGCCGCGCAGGTCGTGCTGGCGAGCGAGTTCAAACCGATCGAAGACGTGCGTTCGGGAGTCGCATTTCGCGAAGGCTTGATCGTCAGCTTGTTCGAGAAGTTCTGGCTCGGCGAACCCGAGACGGAGCTCGATTTCGAGTCCGGCACGCCGTATCCCGAGCTCGCGGAGGCGGCCGAGAAGGGCTTCGCGCTCAAGCACGAGAGCGCGATCGGGCACGTCACGGGGTCCGCGATCTACGTCGACGATCAAGCGCGTCGGCGCTCGATGCTCGAGATGTGGCCCGTGATGTCGCAGCACGCGCGCGCCAAGATCGAGCGCATCGAAACGGCCGCAGCCCGCGCGATGCCGGGCGTGGTCTGCGTGCTCACCGCAGCGGACGTGCCCGGGCAAAACGATGTCGGCGCGATCCGCAAGGACGAGCCGATGCTCGCGATGGGAGAGGTCCACTATCACGGACAGCTGATCGCGGTCATCGTTGGCGAGACGCTCGAGGCGTGCAAGGCCGCGGCGAACGCGGTCGAGATCACGTACACGCCAGCGCCCGCGATCCTGTCGATCGCCGCGGCGATCGAGGCTGCGAGCTTTCACACCGATCCGCACGTGATCCGGCGCGGTGATTGCGATGCTGCGCTCGCCGCGAGCGCGCACAGGCTGCATGGCGAGCTCGCGATCGGGGGCCAAGAGCACTTCTATCTAGAGGCGCAGGCGGCCTGGGCCGAGTGCGGCGACGACGACGACGTGTTCGTTTGCTCGTCGACGCAGCACCCGACCGAGATCCAGGGAATCGTCTCGCACGTGCTGCATGTCGCGCGGAACAAGGTCGTCGTCGAGGCGCCTCGCATGGGTGGCGGCTTCGGCGGCAAAGAGACCCAGGGCAACAGCTGGGCCGCGTTGGTCGCGCTCGCCGCGACGATCACGAAACGACCGGTGCGCATCCAGCTCGACCGCGATGTCGACATGGTGGTAACCGGCAAGCGCCACCCGTTCTGGGCCCGCTACGAGGTGGGCTTCGCCGACGATGGCACGCTCACCGCCGCCAAGGTCGAGCTGGTCTCTGACGGTGGCTGGGCACTCGATCTCTCGGAGTCGATCCTCGATCGCGCGCTGTTCCATCTCGATAACGGCTACTACATTCCTTCGGTTCACTTCACCGGGCGCGTCGGTCGCACGAACCACGTCTCGCACACCGCGTTCCGCGGCTTCGGTGGACCGCAGGGCATGCTCGTGATCGAGGAGGCCCTCGATCGGATCGCGCGCCAGCTCCACCTCGCGCCCGAGGTCGTGCGCGAGCGCAACCTCTATCACGGCGACGGCGAGACCAACACCACCCACTACGGTCAGGCGCTCGGTGACAATCGGCTGCCGATGATGTGGCGCCAGCTCGCGCGCGACGCGAAGCTCGCCGAGCGGCGCACCGAGGCCGCCGCATGGAACGCCGCGCACGCTCATCAGAAGCGCGGCCTCGCGATGACGCCGGTGAAGTTCGGCATCTCGTTCACCGCGTCGTTCCTCAACCAGGCGGGAGCGCTGGTCCTCATCTATCGCGATGGCTCGATCCAGGTGAACCACGGCGGCACCGAGATGGGCCAGGGGCTCTCGACGAAGATGCGCGGTGTCGCGATGCGCGAGCTCGGGGTCTCGATAGAGCACGTGCGCGTGATGAAGACGCGCACTGACAAGGTGCCGAACACCTCGGCGACCGCAGCCTCGAGCGGCGCGGACCTCAACGGCGCGGCGGTGAAGAACGCGTGCGAGCAGCTGCGCGCGCGATTGAACCCCGTCGCCGCGGAGCTCCTCGCGGCGCGGACCGGCGCGGTGATCGATCCGGCCGACCTCGTCTTCGCGGACAGCCGCGTGTCATTGCGGTCGCGACCGGAGGTGTTCGTGCCGTTCTACGAGGTCGCGGATCGCGCACACGTCACGCAGGTGTCGCTGTCCGCGAGCGGCTTCTATCGCACGCCCGGCATCGCCTACAACAAGGGCCAGGGTAAGGGCACACCATTCTACTACTACGCGTACGGCGTCGCGGTCAGCGAGGTCGAGGTCGACGGGCTCTCCGGCATGAAGCGCGTGCTTCGCGTCGACATCCTGCAAGACGTCGGCGACTCGCTCAACCACAACATCGATCGCGGTCAGATCGAGGGCGCCTTCGTGCAGGGGATGGGTTGGCTCACGGGCGAAGAGCTCAGGTGGGACAAGACCGGCCGCTTGCTCACGCACTCGGCGAGCACGTATCAGATTCCCTCGATCGGCGATGCGCCGGCGGACTTCCGGGTCAGCCTGCTCGAGAAGGCGGCGCAGCCCGGCGTGATCCACGGCAGCAAGGCCGTTGGCGAGCCGCCGTTGATGCTCGCGATCAGCGTGCGCGAAGCGATTCGCGATGCGATCGCGCAGTTCGGGCCTGCGGGACTCGAGGTGCCGCTCGGCTGCCCGGCGACGCACGAAGCGATCTACGCGAGCATTCGCGCGATTCGCGGTCTAACTTAGCTGATCGGGGTAGCGAGCGACACGAGATGTCGCCCGTGCTCGTCGACGATCACGCGGGCTTCGTTGCCGAGCTGCAAGAGCGCGCCGACGCCCTCCGCATCTGGCACGACGACCCATCGCACGCCGGGCGCCACCTCGAGCGCGTGGCGCGGCGTCGCGAGGTCGGTGCCGCGCGCGACGTGCTCGGCGAGCTCGCGCATCGCCTGGCCGACCAGCGGTGCATCCGCATCCGTGCACAGGGCGATCAGATCGGGCGCGCCGAACTTCTGCATCCCACGGGTGTGCAGCGCGTGGGCGCGATCGCTGCCGACCGCGTCGGTCTCGAACACGAGGCGAAATTCGTTCGCGATGTCGAGCTCGGTTGGCGCTGCCGGCAGGTAGCGCATCGCGATCGCATCGAGCACGACGATCGGATCGAGCTCGCGCACGAGCGCCCACGCGGCTTCGAGATAGCCGAGGTCGATCGCGTCGGGCGGCTCGCTCGTGATCACGTGCGCCGTGTCGCACGCATCGAGGTCAGCGAGCTTTGCGCCGAGATCCTGCTCCGCGATCGTGCGCAACGAGCCACGCCGCCACGCATCGAACCACGCCGGATTCATCGCGCGCGTCACGAGCTGCGTGCCCTGGTGCGCGGTGCCACCTCGCGTGAATGCGAACAGGACGACCTTCGGCTGGCGGGGTGGCGAAAACATCGCCCGCACGCTACCGGATCTGCGTGGCGATGGCTTCCCCAAGTCCGCGTCGAGCGGTTACAGCGACGCGGCCGCGACACCGGTCAAGCGTTGCACGATGTGCTTGCCGAGATCGTCGGCAAACGTGCCGTCGTCGATCGACCGGTTGAACAACACGATGATCGCGTAGTCCTTCGCCGGATCGAAGTACGCGTACGAGCTGAAGCCGCCCGTTGCACCGTTGTGCCAGTAAGTACCCTTGTCGTCGATGTGAAACCAGTTGAGCGCGATATGCATGCCACCGCCGACATCACCGCGAACCTCGTGCGAGGCCGCGATCGCGGCCGGCAAGGTCTTCGCTTCGACGGTCTTGCCCGTCAACGTGTCGGGGTGCAGCTGCGCTTCGAGATACGTCAGCATGTCTGCGGCCGTCGAGCGGATCGCGCCGGCACCGGCGAGCGCCTGAAAATCCCACGCGCGTTGCGGCGCATTGCCCGCGGCGTGGCCGGCCACGAGCCGCTTGGCCAACGCGGGCGTGAGCTTCACGGCGGTGTCTCGCATGCCGAGCGGCACCAGGATCTCTTTTTGAACGAGCGCCTCGTACGTGGTGCGCATGCGATCCGCGAGCGCTTGCCCGAGCAGGCCCACGCCGAGGTTGCTGTAGCCGAACACCGGCTTGTCGATCATCGCGACGCCGTGGTTCGCGAGGAATGCGTAGAGCGCCTTCGCGTCGTAGTCGGCGTACGGGTTGGTCACGTCCGCCGGCTTCATGTTGTCGGGTAGCCGCGGCAAGCCCGAGCGCTGCGCGGCAAGGTCGAGCAGCGTGACCTCGGCACCACTCGCAGGCGCGGTGACCGTGCCCCCGGGCAGGAGCGCGCGGACCGGCTCGTCCAGCTTGACCTTCTTCTGTTCGACCATCTGAGCGAGCACGAGTCCGGTGAACGTCTTCGTGATCGATCCGATCTCGAACACCGACTCGGGCTTGACGCCGCCGTAGCTGAAGATCTTGCGCACGCCGTGCTCGACCACCCCGATCGTCACGCCCACTCCGGTCATCGGGGCAAGCTGAGCGGTCAATGCTTTCTTCAGATCATCGTCGAGCACCGCCTGGAGCTTTCCGACATCGACAGCGGGCATCGCCGGATCGAACGAGGGCTTCTTGGCCTCCAGCGCGGTCGCCTGGCGCGCGAGCACGAGCGGAAGCTCCGGACTCCCGGCTTGCGACCACGTGCCGGTCAGCATGGATGCATCCGAGGCGACCGTGGCCTTGAACACGCCCTTGACGCGCGGCACGTCGAGCGAGACCGCGGTCGCGGTCGCAACGACGTTCGTGCACGGCACGCCCATCGCTCCCTGATCGAGACTATCGAGCACGCAGCTCGTCGGCGTCGCGGCGAAGTCGAGGCGGATCTGGACACGCAGCTCGGCCGAGCCCGTCTTCAAGGCGCCGAGCCAGATGCCGGTGAGCGCGGCGGGCTTCGCGACCGGCGCGGGCGCGACGAGCTTGGGAGCGGGTGCTGGCGGAGGCGTGGCACTGCCACAGGCAACGAGAGCGAGAAACAACGCGGCGCGCATCTTGCGCGGAGCCTACCCCAACGCTTCTTCGAAGGTGCGGACGTCGACCTCGAGCGTGCCGCCACGCGAAGCGGCTGTGGACGTGGAGCGAACGCTGGCTCTGAGGCATGCTCGGCGGGCATGGGATTGTTCTCGAAGAAACCGCCCGACGGGCCGCCTCCGGTCGCCATCGTCAACGATCAAGCGGTCTACGCGCTTGACCAAGCGCTGAGTGCCTTCGGGCCGGTCAGTCACTCGTTCTCGCCCGGTGGCTTTCCGATCCGCAGCGTCGGCATCGTCGAGGTGCAGAGCCCGCGACCGTACACGTTGCTCGTGACGTACGGGTTCTCCGAGGTGCTCGCGCCCGAGCCCCAGCGCCAAGGGTTTCGTCACGAGTTTTCGCTCGCGATTCCACGCGGCGAGCCGGTCGCGCCGTGGGCCGATGCGTTCCTGCGCGCGCAGGCGCACTCGATGCTCGAGCAGCGCGTCGACGTGCGTCCCGGCGAGTGCGTGCCGTTCAACGGCATCCCGATGACCTACATGCCGTTCCAGCCCGAGCATCACGCGATGATGCCGCCGACGACGCTCGTCGGCATGTTCGTCGCGACCGACCCGGTGCTGCCAATGGTGAACACGCCTGCCGGCCCGGTCGAGATCCGGCGCCTGGTCGGCATCGATCAGTACGAGATCGATCGTGCGATGACCTGGGATCCGCCGGCATTTCTCGAGCTGATGCGCGGCGTCGATCCGTTGCTGTTGTCGCCCCTGCAGCGTCCGAGCTATCTCCAGCAAGCGGCGTTTCGCGAGGCGGTGGAGCAGCGCGCGAGCACGGAAGGCAGCTCCGTCGAATCGCTGATGCTCGATCTCGTGTGGCAGACGTTCCCCGGCGTGTTGCGGATCCAGCTGCCGCAAGGTCCCGGCATGGTGCGCGCGCTCAACGCGCTTCGCGGTCGCGTGGGGCTCGGCAAGAAGCTGCTCGCGCTATCGCGTGGAGGGGCGCCTATCGCGTTCGCGCCCGGCGTCCCCGGCATGACGATCACCCGCGATCTCGCCGAGATCACGGGCGATCTGCGATCGCCGCCGCTCGCGACGATCGTGGCCGCGCTCGAGCAAGGCGCGCCGTACATCGATCTGCAGATCCTCGCGCCGCCACCGGCACGTGCGCGGTTGTCGTTCTTCGCGAAGGTCGAGGGGCTGATCTTCCAGGCCGAGCTCAAGCAGACGCTGAGCAAGGACATCGGTAAGCTGCTCGACGAGGCTCGCGTGATCGCGGCGCTCGTCGATCAGGTCCCGGCCGCGGAGCGCGAGGCCGATCGTGCGGCGTGCAACGCGCTCATCCGCAAGCTGCGGTTCGCGCGCAGCACGGATCAATCGACGCTCCAGCCGATGATCGAGATCCTGTCGCGCTCGATGTAGCGCGCGCGCCATGAAGGGCGAGGCATCGCAGCTGATCGACGGCCGGATCGCGGGGCTCGGCGGCTGGCGGGGCTCGGATGCGCAAGCTGATCCACGGGGCCGATTGGAGGCCGACGAATTCTGGAAGTGGATGGGCACCCCGATGTTCGAGAAGCACGGCGGTATCTGCAGGGGCGATGCATCCAAGACATGGCGGACGGTTCGGGACGGTTCGGAACGGTCGTGACCACCGTTCCGGTTTCGTGCGAGGATAGGCAACGTGCATCCATTCAGGGTCGTGGTCCTACTGGTGATCTGGGGCGTCGTGGGATGCGGGGACAGTGGAGGTGTGCAGAAAGATGCGGGCACCATCGATGCCGCACTGGTCACACCGGATGCGCCGCCCGCGCTGCAGGGACTCGACCATCGTCCCGCGAATGCGACGTGCAAAGCGTTCAGCCCGCCACCGGCCACCGGGCAGGTGGTGCTGGTCAACAAGTTTCCGAACGTCACGACGATCAGCGTGCCGACCGGAATGTTCCAGCGCCCGAACGACAACGCTCGCTGGTACGTCACCGAGCGCTCGGGCCGCCTGCTGAGCTTCCCCAATGATCCGGCGGCGACCAACGCCGACGTCAAGGTCGCGCTCGATCTGCGCCCGAACGTCTACACCGGCTACGACTGCAGCCTCAGCGGCATCGCGTTTCCGCCCGACTTCGCGACCGGCAAGCACGCGTTCGTGAGCTACTGCTACTACGGGCCGCAGACCAACAATCATCTGCAGCTCCGGATCTCGCGGTTCGCAACGGCCGATGGTGGCCTCACGTTCGATCCGGCGAGCGAAGCGATCGTCCTCGCGATCGATTATCCACACGATGCCGCGCACTCGGACGTTGGCCTCCACCAATCGGACGCGATGCGGTTTGGCGCCGACGGCTATCTCTACGAATCGATCGGCGACGGTGGCCCGCAAGGCACCGGCGGCGGCAATCAGGCGCAGGACACCAACGATCTGCGCGGCAAGCTGTTGCGTATCGATGTCCACGATCTGACCAAGCCCGGGCTCAGCACGGACTGGTCAGGGCCTGCGGTCGCGGGCGGGATGGCGCGCGAGCGGCTGTCCGCGGACATTCCCGCCGATAACCCGTTCGTCGCGGGCGGCGGCGCGCCGGCTGTCTACGCGTACGGCTTTCGCAATCCGTGGCAGTGGCACTTCGACCGCAAGGATCAATCGATCTGGCTCGGCGACGTCGGCAACAACACGAACGAAGAGGTCGATCGCAGCGTCGTCAAGGGCGGCAACTACGGCTGGGGCGTTCGCGAGGGGTTTGATTGCGCGAACGGCCACACGCCGGCGCAGTGCGCGGATCCGACGCTCCAGTATCCGATGCTCGATTACCAGCACGGCACCGGCGCACAGCAGGGCAACGCGATCACCGGCGGCGTCGTGTATCGCGGCGATGGCGTACCCTCGTTGAAGAACGCGTACATCTTCGGTGACTCGCAGAGTGCGAACGTGTGGGCCGTCCGCAACGTCGATGCGATCGTGGCGACGAACTCGTCGGATCGGACGCAGGAGCCCGCGAACGAGTTGCTGTTCGCGGGTACCGCGCGCGTCGCCTCGTTCGCCGAGGATCAAAATGGCGAAGTGTTCCTGACGCTGCTCAAGGCCGGCAGTGGTGCGATCGTCGCGCTCGAGGAGAATCCGTCGGCCACCTCGGATCCGACCGCGGGTCCGCCAGCGCTGCTCTCCGACACCGGTTGCTTCGAGGAGACCGATGCGAAGCTGCCGACCTCCGGGCTGATTCCGTTCGCACCGACCGCGGAGCTATTCTCCGACAACGCGTCGAAGCGGCGTTGGTTCGCACTGCCTGACGATCAGACGATCGTGCTCGCGGCCGACGGCGACTTCACGTTCCCGATCGGCAGCGTGATGGTCAAAGAGTTCTCGGTCGCGGGCCAGAGGATCGAGACGCGGTTTTTAGTGCATCAAGATGACGACCGCTGGGCCGGCTACACGTACCGGTGGCGCGTCGATCAGACCGACGCCGACCTCGTGTCGCAGAACGCAGCGACCGAGCTGATCCCATCGACCGGCCAGACCTGGAACTTCCCGAGCCGCGGCCAGTGCCTGTTGTGTCATACGAGCGCCGCTGGAACCACGCTCGGTCCCGAGCTCGAGCAGCTCAATCACGATCTGGTCTATCCGGCGACCGGACGAACCGCGAATCAGCTCGAGACGCTGTGGAGCATCGGCATCCTCGAGCGGCCGGCAGGCTCACCGGCGGCGAGCGCCCTGCCGTCGCTCGCCGCCGTGGCCGATACGACCCGCACCACCGATGATCGCGCGCGCTCGTACCTCCACGTGAACTGCTCGAACTGTCATCGCCCGGAGGGCCCGACGTTCACGCCGCTCGATCTGCGCTACCAGATCTCGCTCGGTAGTGCGGGCATCTGCGATCAGCAGCCCACGATCGACGACCTCGCGGCGTACATCCCGGCGAACCCGCGACTATTCGCGCCCGGCGATCCACCGCGCTCGGTGTTGTGGCAGCGGACCCAGACCACCGACGTCGGCATCCGGATGCCGCCGATCGCGCGCACTCTTGCACATCCGATCGGCGACGACGTGGTGGCAAATTGGATCACGCAGACGACCGTCTGTCCGCCCTGACAGCCGCCAGGAGCGGGTGTAGGTTTCGCCGGTGACCACCCTTCGTCTTTCACTCGCAGCTGTCCTGCTCGCCGCCTGTGGCGGTGGCTCCAAGCCGGCCACAACGGAATTGGCTCCCGTCGCCGAGGCGCCCGCGCCGGCACCGCCGGCACCGCCGTCGCCGCCACCTGCGGTGATGCAGGCTCCGCCGCCCGCTCACGTGAACCCGTTGCTGACGATGAGCCCGCTCTACGAGCACGCTCCGCAGTTCGACAAGATCCAAGAAGACGACTTCATGCCCGCGTACACCGAGGGTATGAAGCAGCACGCCGCGGAGATCCGGGCGATCGCGGACCACGTGGATGCACCGACGTTCGACAACACGATCGTCGCGATGGAGAAGACCGGCGTGCTGCTGGGCAGGGTCGCGTACGCGTTCGGCAACCTCGCGGGTGCGCTGACCGACGACAAGATGCAGAAGATCGAAACCGATGTCGCGCCGTTGATGGCGAAGCACTTCGATGATGTCCACCTCGATGCGAAGCTCTTCGCGCGGGTCGATACCCTCTACAAGGCTCGCAAGACGCTCAAGCTCGACCCCGTCGATCTGCGCTTGCTCGAGCGCTACCACCTCGACTTCGTGCGCGCCGGTGCGCAGTTGAAGCCCGCCGATCAGGCGACGCTCCGCGCGCTCAACGAGGAAGAGTCGACGTTGACCGCGAAGTGGTCCGAGCAGCAGCTCAAGGAGATGAACGCCGGCGCGGTGATCGTCAACGATGTCAAAGACCTCGACGGAATGTCGCAGGCCGATATCGCCGCCGCGGCGACCGCAGCGACCACGCGCGGCAAGCCGGGGCACTGGGTGATTCCGCTCGTCAACACGACGACCCAGCCGGCGCTCTCGTCGCTCACGAACCGTGCGCTGCGCGAGAAGATCTTCAAGGCGTCGATCGCGCGCGGCCATCACGGCGGCGTCTACGACATGACGAAGCTGGTGTCGCGCCTCGCGCAACTCCGCGCTCAGCGCGCGAAGCTGCTCGGGTTCTCGAGTGCCGCCTCGTTTATTCTCGATGACCAGATGGCGAAGAGCCCGCAGGCCGCGATGAAGCTGCTCGGTCAGATGACTGTGCCCACCGTCGCGCACGCGAAGGCTGAAGCGGCGGAGCTCCAGAAGCTGATCGATAGCCAGAAGGGTGGCTTCAAGCTCGAGCCCTGGGACTGGCAGTTTTATTCGGACCAGCTGCGCAAGGCGAAGTACTCGCTCGACGACGCGGCGGTACGCCCGTACTTCGAGCTCGAGCACGTGCTCAAGGATGGCGTGTTCTTTGCCGCGCATCAGATGTACGGCGTGACGGTGAAGCTGCGCCCGGATCTCCCGGTCTATCAGCCCGACGTGCGCGCGTGGGAGATCTCCGACGCGGATGGCTCGAGCATCGGCATCATCTACACCGACTACTTCGCGCGCGAATCGAAGCACGGC
This sequence comes from Kofleriaceae bacterium, assembly GCA_043759355.1. Taxonomy (GTDB): domain Bacteria; phylum Myxococcota_A; class Polyangia; order Haliangiales; family Haliangiaceae; genus JABFXX01. The sequence continues at coordinate 33,261 of JAYVLQ010000051.1, read as the reverse complement.
GGTGCCTGGATGAACAGCTACAACGACCAGAGCGACCTCTTGAACGAGAAGCCGGTCGTCTCGAACGTGCTCAACATCCCGAAGCCGGCCGCTGGTCAGCAAGCGCTGCTCACGTTCGATGAAGTCACCACGATGTTTCACGAGTTCGGCCACGCGCTCCACGGTCTGTTCTCGAAGGTGAAGTACCCGTACATGTCGGGCACGAACACGCCGCGCGACTTTGTCGAATTCCCGTCGCAGTTCAACGAGAACTGGGCGCTCGAGCCAACGGTGTTCGCGAATTACGCGAAGAACTACAAGACCGGCGAAGCGATGCCGAAGGAGCTCGTCGAGAAGATCAAGAAGGCGCGGACCTACGGTGAAGGCTTCGCGACGCTCGAGACCCTCGAGGCGCAGCTCCTCGATCTGGAGTGGCACGCGCTGCCGGCGAGCGCGCCGCTGCAGGATCCGGAGAAGTTCGAGGCCGACGCGCTCAAGAAGCACGGCGTCGCGTTCGCCCCGATCCATCCGCGCTACCACACGACGTACTTCTCGCACATCTGGGGTGGCGGCTACGCGGCCGGCTACTACGCATATGCGTGGACCGCGGTGCTTGGCGCCGACAGCTTCGCGTGGTTCTCGGAGCACGGCGGAATGACCGCGGAGAACGGCAAGAAGTATCGCGACGGCATCCTCTCGAAGGGCTCGACGAAGGACGCGCATCAGCTCTATCTCGATTTCCGCGGCAAAGAGCCCAGCGCCGAGGCCCTGTTGAAGCAGCGCGGCCTCAAATAGGACATCTCGCCTCCGGCGCGATCCGCGGCGATGATCATCGTGATGAGTCGCTGCGCATCGCGGGCACTAGAGCTGCTGGATGCCGTTCGGCGGCGCCGCATTCGCGAGCGCGCCGGCGCGGCAACGGATCGTCGCCGGCTGGAACGTCACTCCCGATTTGTGACCCTGGATCACGTACTCGCCGCCCGCATCGGCATTCGGGATGATCGCGCCGCCATCCATCGAGGTCTCGGTCAGCGTGGTGTCGGGATAGATCGTGCCGCCCTGATACGCGAAGTAGATCGGCGTCTCACCCGCGGACGGATCGCTCGTGATCGTCGAGCCCGGTACGCCGAGGCCGTCGCCGCCGTAGGGTGTCGTGCCCGAGGCCGAGATCGTGGTCACGATCTGGCACTTGGTCGGATCGAGCGTGATCTTCGCGACCGACGCGAGGAGCTGGTACGTCTCCTCGACCGGAACCTGGAAGCCGAGCATCGAGATACCCGCCGGCGTGACGTCGATCGCCGCGCTGTGAGCGAGATGGAAGCCGTCCTTCGTGAACGAGAACGTCGCAGGTCCGCCGCTCGGAACATCGAACGCGAACATGCCATCGGCGGCGACCGTGGTCGTGATCGATAAATCTTCGACTACCGCCACGATGCCGCCCTCGACGGTCAATCCCGCGCCGTTCGGGCCGAACACGAACACCATGCCGGTGACGTGCGCAGCGGCGCCCGTGTTCGGAACCCAGTCCTTGGAGACATCACCCTTGCCGTTGTCCCCGCACGCCGCGAGAAGGAAGCTAACCAGCACCGCCCTGTTCTGCATTCGGACTTCGTAACGTGAAGTTCTAAGACCCAGCAACGCGACGTGGGAAATTCGCCTGTCACGACCCTGAGATGCCGCTCAGGCGCTGTTAGCTCGCGCCAGGTAGGTGCTGAAAATGCAAAGACCCGCGACCGGATCGAGGGACTCGCACGGCCTGGCATGTCAACGGGATGACTACTTGGTCGACGTCGCAGGTGCCTTTTTGGGCCTTCTTCGAGTCGGTCACCTTCGTGTCGTCAGCCGGCCTGGTCGCATCGGTCTTGGTGTCAGCCGACTCGACCGGCTATTTCTGCGCGCGCCAACCGGGCGAGGACGTGTGATCCTGACGAGCGTGGGCTGGCTCTGCATCGCGATACTCGTGCTAGTCGGGGCGTGTAAATCGGATCACAACTTTCCGATCGCGACGCCGGTCGATGCCGCGCCCGCTGCGCCGCCTTGTTACCTCGTGACCTGTGCGAATGCCGGCGCGACGTGCGGCCCGATCGGGGATGGCTGCGGCAACTCCCTCGCCTGCGGCAGCTGCACGTCACCGGATTTTTGTGGCGGTGGCGGCACGCTGTTCGAGTGCGGTGGCGGCACGGGCAGCGGTGCCTGCGTGGCGAAGACCTGCGCCTCGGCAGGCGCGGATTGTGGCCTGATCGCAGATGGCTGCGGCGGCGTCGCCGCGAGCTGTGGTGCGTGCGGGACCGGCGAGCTCTGTGGTGCGAACGGCATCGCGAACGTGTGTGGGGTTCCGGCGTGCACCGGACTGTGCGCGCAACAAGATGCGTGCGCGAATCAACCGCAGACCACGATCACGGGCAAGGTCACCGCGCCGGGTCACGATGTGACGGCGACGTGGGGCACCCCCGATCCCATCTACGGCGCGCTGGTGTACGTGCCGAACGGAAGCGACGGACCCCCGCGGTATGGCGTCGCCGCGTTCCCGGTTGGTGTCGCGTGCGATTCGTGTAGCTCGCTGGTCTCCGGCTCGCCGCTCGTCACCGCGACGACCGCGGTCGACGGCACGTTCACGCTGACGAATGCTCCGTGTGGCACGTCGGTCCCGCTCGTGATCCAGCTCGGGCGCTGGCGCCGCCAGATCTTGATCCCCAGCGTCGGATGCTGTGCGACCACGACGCTGACGACCGCGCAGACCCATCTGCCACGCACCCATCTCGGCGAGACCGGTGACCTGCGCAGCGACATTCCGCTGATGGCGGTCAGCACGGGCGATGTCGATACGCTTCACTGCGTGCTGCGCAAGACGGGCATCGCCGACAGCGAGTTCACGAATCCGAGCGGTGCCGGTCGCGTCCAGCTCTACCGGGACAATGGTGCCGTCATTAGTTCGTCGACACCCGCGGCAGCGTCTCTCGTCGATAGCGCTTCGACGCTCGATCGCTACGACCTCGTGTTGTTCGAGTGTGTCGGCGAGCAAGTCGCGAAGACCACCGCCGAACAGACCAACCTACTCGGGTTCGCGAATGCCGGCGGACGCGTGTTCGCGACGCACTTCGGCTACACGTGGCTGACGAACAGCGGCGAGACCACGAACTTGACGGCCCCCAAGCCCTTCTCGCAGACCGCGAGCTGGAACGTTAACCAGGGCTCCTCTGACGGGGTCACCGCGCTGGTCGATCAAGCGTTGCAGAGTGATCCTGCGACCCAGACGCGGCGGATCGCGTTCGCGAACTGGCTGAAGATCGCGGGCGCCTCGACGACGCTCGGCCAGATCGCACTCGACGCCGTGCGCCACGACTTCGACGCGGTGACCGCGACGATCGCGACCGCGAGCGCCACGCCGGCACAACGCTGGCTGTATTCGGCGACCCAACCGCTGCACTACACGTTCGACACGCCAATCGCGTACGCGCCGAATCCGTTGCCAACCAAGCAATGCGGCCGCGTGCTGTACAGCGACTTCCACGTTTCGGATGCGACCTCGTCGAATCAGATCTTTCCCGCGGAGTGCGTCGCCGGACCGCTGACGCCTCAAGAAAAGACTCTCGAGTTCATGTTGTTCGATCTCGCGGCGTGTATCGGCCCGCAGGTCAGCGCGTGCATTCCACGGACCTGCGAGCAGCTCAACCTCGGCTGTGGCCCTTCGGGCGATGGCTGCGACGACGGCGTCGTGATCGAGTGCGGTGCTTGTTCGAACGGCGAAGTGTGCGGGCAGGCTGGTGCGAGCCAGTGTGGCACCGGGCTGTGCGCGCCACGCACGTGCGCGGATGCCGGCGCGACCTGCGGCGAGCTCGGCAATGGTTGCGGCGGGCTCCTCGATTGCGGCAGCTGTCCCGATGGCGCGGCCTGCGGTGGCGATTCCGTTCCGAATGTGTGCGGAACCAGGCTCGAGTGACTAGCGCAGCGGCTCGGCGCGCAGCTTCGGGATCCGCGCGAGCGCAGCCCCGGCCGCGTGATAGCCACACATGCCGTGCACACCGCCACCCGGCGGCGTCGAGGCCGAGCACAGAAAGATTCGCGGGTTTGGCGTGGTGTACGGGTTCCACCGCGCGACCGGTCGCGTAAACAGCTGCGTGATATCGGCCATGCCGCCGGTGATCGCGCCGCCGACGTAGTTCGGGTTCATGCGCTCGAGGTCGCTCGGCGTCGTGACGTGGCGCGCGAGGATGCGTTCGCGAAAGCCCGGTGCGAAGCGCTCGATCTGCGCCTCGATCGCCGCGGTGCGATCGAGCGTCGACCCGCTCGGCACGTGACAGTACGCGTAGCCGGTGTGCTGGCCCGCGGGCGCGCGCGACGGATCCGCCTGGCTCTGCTGACACAGGATCAGGAACGGTCGCTCAGCGTGCTCGCCGCGCATCGCATCGGCCTCGGAGACGGAAATCTCTTCGAGCGTGCCGCCGACGTGGACGGTCGTCGCATCGAGGCAGCGCGGATCGCGCCACGGAATCGGCGCGGCGAGCGCCCAGTCGAGCTTGAACGTGCCGGGACCGAAGCGATAGCGACCGAGCCGGCGCAGATAGCGCGCGGGCAAGACGTCGCTTGCGATCGCGGCGAGCTGCCGTGGATCGGTGTCGAACAGATACGTCTTCGCGGGCGGCAGATCCGCGAGCGAACGCACGTGGACATTGGTCTCGATCCGACCGCCGTGTTTCCGCAGCAAGCTCGCGAGCGCATCGGCGATCGCGCGCGAGCCGCCCGCGGCGACCGGCCACGCCTCGACGTGCCCGGTGATGAGGAACATCAGCGCGACCGCGGCGGTGAAGGCGCGATCGAGCGGTAGCACCGCGTGCCCCGCACAGCCGGCGAGCAGCGCGCGTGCTTGCGGCGTGGCGAAGCGCTTCGCGAGGCCGCGCGCCGAGCGCATGCCGCGCCAGCCGAAGCGTGCGAGCTGGAACGGATGCGCGGGCCAGCCTAGCGGCCCGAGTGCATCGCGCAGCAGGCCATGCGGGTCGGCCAGGAACGGCGCGACAAGCTTCGCGTAGGCGCGCGCATCAGCGGGGAACTGCCGCGCGGTCTCCTCGAGCGTGCCACCGAGCAGGACCGCGGGCCCATCGTCGAGGGGATGCGCGACCGAGGCAGGCAACTGCAACCAGCGCAGGCCGTGCTCGTCGAGCGGCAGTGTTCGGAGATAGGGCGACAGGATGCCAAGTGTGTGCACGGCCGAGCATTCGTCGTGATGAAAACCGGGCAGGGTGAGCTCACGGGTGCGCAGGCCACCGCCGATCGTGTCACGCGCTTCGAGCACGAGCACGCGTTGCCCGCTCGTCGCGAGGCGGACCGCGGCGGCGAGGCCATTCGGCCCGGAGCCGATCACGATGGCGTCGAGCCCGCTCACTCGAGGTGCCAAGGCTGGCGCGCGCGCATCGCCGAAATCTCGACCTGACCTGCCGCGAGCTGACCGGTCGCTGCGTCGCAGATGCGCCACTGCATCGTGTGCTTGCCGAGCGGCTGGGCCTCGACAAACACGCAGCGCAGCTCGCCCGCTTCGAAGCCGCATTGCGCCTGGACGGCTCCGAGCAGCGCTTCGTTGTGGAGATGGCCGTCGCCAAAGTTCCAGCCAAGCGCCATGCCCGCCACGATCTCGCCGTCGAGATACTCGTACTCGTTCAAATCGTCGACCGCCTTGGAAATCAGCGCGGGGAGAGCGCGGCCTTGCAGGTGCATCAAGCGAAACGCGATGACCTTGCCGACAAGACCGATCGAGGTGGCGCGGTCGTAGAAGTGATCGAGTTGGTCGTAGACCCATGCCGAAGACTTGGTCAGCTTGTCGAGCTTGCGATAGCTCTCGCCGCGGAACAGCCACACGCTATAGGGCCAGTTGCCCGCGTAGTAGCGCATCGCGAGCAAGAACGAGACGCGCTCGGGGTAGAAGTTGCCGTAGAGCGGTACGCCGACGAGCAGCACGACGAGGATCGCGCCGAGCTCGGGTCGTACATCGAGCAGGGTGACCCCGGGATGCGCCCAGAACAACGCGAAGACAGAGTACACCGCGATCACGTTCCACTCGAGCGGCACGCCCATCGGTACGTTGCTCGTGATGAATGCGTGGAGAGCGAGCGCCATCACGATCCCGACGACGAGCCCGATCGGTCCGTGCAGCACCGTGAACGCGACCGCCGTACCGAGCTCGAGTGCAGTGCCCGCGTGCGCGAGCCTCGAGGCGAACCGCGAAGGTCGCAAGTCGCTCGGGTACTGGCGATACATGAGCTTGCGGAACCAACCCATGCGCGTGAACGGGCCATTGCTGGTCATCACGCACACCACGGTCGCGAAGTGATGGTTGAGCTTCGAGAATCCGGCCCAGAACCACAGCGCGATCTGCACGCACTTCGCGCCCGCGATCCAGTTGCCGCCGAAAGCGAAGCAGATGATCGCGGTGCCGAAATGCTCCGCGCGAAACGCGAGCAGCGTGGTGCGATCGCAGAGCCCGAGGATCGGCACGAGGATGATGATCGGAACGAACTCGCCAAACCCGGGTGCCGCGACGACGAGCGCGCGGACGAGGCACACGACGATCGCGAGGTAGAGCGCGACATCGAACCAGGTCCGCTTCACGCCGCCGATCACCGGCCATGTCGCGTTCCACGCGAGCTTGGTGGTGCCCGGGCGCAGAAAGTACAACGCACCCCCGAACGGCGGGAAGTAATGTCCGGTCAAGGGGCCGAAGCCGCAGCCGAGCCCCACGCCCTCGAACAGCATGCTCCACACGATCGCTTTTTCGAATGCGATCGGAGAGAGCCACCATTCACGGATGTGGCTGATCGAGCCGAGTCCAGGCGTGAACTTGCACCAGCCGATCCAGGCGAGGATGTAAAGCGCGATCTTCACGATGTGGACGACGTAGACCGCGGGCGGCGATCCATAGCCGTCGAGTGCCCACGCCTCGCAGACCTGGCGGCCGCGCTCGCCGAACGGCAGCTTGCTCCACGCCACCGGTTCGTACGGCGTGGGTTTGGGGCCCAGCAGCGACATCGGCAAAGTGTACGGCCAAACCGGCGGGTTCTCGCGCAAGCCGGTAAAGCGCTCGCGCGCCCGATCGGTCCGGTGAACAGCAACACCTCGGGAGTTTCCCCACAGAGTTCGAGGGCCGCACCCCAGGCGTGCGCCAGCGCTCGCCAAAAACCATGTTCGTCCTCGGACTCTCATGGAATTTTAATCGGATTCCGGCGACGGTGCCAGGGTGAAACTCGTTGTTGTCATGATGTTGCTGACGTGTGCGACGCCTGCGTTCGCGACGCCAGCCAAACCAGATTTGACCGAGGAGCCGAAGCATCCGACCGACCCGGTGCCGACGAAGAAGACCGCGACCCCGCTCGAGGTCAAGGGCCCCTGGTACACCGGCCCGTACGCCAAGAACCGGCTCGAGAACCTCGCGTTCACGGGCGCGATCGGGACGTACCTGCTCGCCGCCTCGGTGTTCAACATCACGCCGAGCGCGACGTCATGCTCGTGGTGCAGTGTGCCGGGCATCGATGCCGGCGTTCGTCATCAACTGCTGTGGAACAATACCGGCCTCGCCGACACGTTGAGCACGTACGACGCGTACCTCGCGGCACCGCTCGTCGGCTTCTCGTTGCTCGTGCTGTCGGATTCGGACGCGAGCCCGACGCGGTTGATCGACGACGTGCTGCCGGTCGTCGAGACGGTGGCCGTGGTCCAGATACTGACCCAGTTCGGCAAGTACGCCTTCGCGCGAGAGCGTCCGTACGCGCACTACGCGACCGGTAACATCACGGTCGATTCGAACACGTACTCGTCGTTCTGGTCGGGACACAGCGTGTTCGGCTTCGCGATCACGAGCGCGGCCGGCACGGTCTGCCACTTCCGTCACTATTGGACCGAGCCGTACGTGTGGGCCGCGGGCATCACGCTCTCGCTATCGACGGAGTACCTGCGCATGGCCGCCGACAAGCACTACTTGACCGACGTGGTCTCGGGCGGGCTCATCGGCCTGGCGACGGGCCTGTTGATCCCGCGTCTCATGCAACGCACGGTGAAGATCGTGCCGGTCAAAGACGGCCTCGCGGTAGCCGGCTCGTTCTGACGTTCGCGCTCGATACCGAGCCGCGCGCGGACGCCTCCCGCACGGGCTGCGCACTGACCGGGACCCCACACTGCAAACAAGAGTCTGCACGCGCGACTGAGTCGGGATCGAACGCGATCCAAGTGCCCGAAATAGCGGGCCGACGAGCTGGCCTTGCCCTTGCTTGATGGCACTCGTGCGAATTTTTTCTGTGTTGGCGATCCTCGCGTCCTTGGTCCTCGGTGGCTGCACGGATGCATCTGACGGCCCGAACGGCCCGAATCGTCCAGATAAGCTTGGTGAAGCCGACCAAGATCTGACGACCGCGTACGCGAACGACAAACCGGCGTTCGATTACTTCGTCAGCAAGGGCCTCACGAACTTCCAGGCCGCCGGCATCGTCGGCAACCTCGATCAGGAATCGGGCGTAAACCCGAACTCGGTCCAGTCGGGCGGACCCGGTCGCGGCATCGCGCAGTGGTCGGTCGGTGGGCGGTGGGACACCACCGCTGGCGGCAACAACATGCTCGCGTATGCCGCGGCTTCCAACCAGAACGCGCACTCGCTGCAAGCTCAGCTCGAGTTCATCTGGCTCGAGCTCACGACCGAGGGCTACGGCTACGCGCAGCTCAAGGCGACCACGAACGTCACCGACGCGACCGTCGTATTCATGACGAAATACGAGATCTGTGGCAATTGCGTCCAGACCACGCGCATCAACGACGCGCAGGCGGTGCTCGCCGCGTACGGCGCGATTCCCTATGGCGGTTCGTACGTCAGCCAGACCTGGCCGCTCGCCTCCGCGCCCGCGCTTCAGGTCACGTGCGGCGAGAGCGTGCCGGCGACCATCGTCTTGAAGAATACCGGCACCAAGTCGTGGACGACGGCGACCCACCTCGGCACGACCAAACCGCGTGATCGCGCGAGCATCTTCTCCGGTAGCGATTGGTCCGCGCCGAACCGGCCTGCGGCGATCAGCGGCACGGTCGCGCCCGGTGCGAACGGGACGTTTTCGTTCACCTTCAACGGCCCGACCGGCGCGGCGTGCGTGCCAGGCACGTACGAGGAGTACTTCGGGATCGTGCAGGACGGCGCGAGCTGGTTCAGCGATGCGGGCAACAGCGGCCCGGCCGACGATCAGATCGAAGCGCTGATCGAGCTCGTACCCGCCACGGGCTCGAATGCAGGCAGCGACACCAGTGGCAGCGATCACTCCGGCAGCGATGCGGGTGACGGCAACACCGCAGGTTGTAATGTCGGCGGCGGCAGCAACCTGCTCGCGGGCGTGATGATCGCAGCGTTCGTTGGTTTCGGTGCGTTTGGTCGCCGTAAGCGTCGTACCGTTCGCGGATGAGCCAACGCGCCGTCCGCGGTCAGCGGCGTTCATCACTCGACCGGCTTATAGTCGGGTGGTGCTCTTGCCCGCCGCGCCCTCAAATCTCGTCGACGACCATCGCCAACACCTCGGTCGGTTCTCGGGGCCACCCGCGCGCGTCAATCTGATCGACGCCGCGTATCACCATCTGCCGCGCTCGCTGCGCAAGCTCCGGCTCAAGGAGTGGGAGGCGGTCCAGATCGGGGGGCCTGGTGTGTTCGTGTGCCTCGCGCTGTTCGACGCGAAGCTGATGTCGCTGATGCAAGCGAAGGTCTACGATCATGAACGCGGCGCAAAGAGCATCCACGAGTGGAAGCTCCGACCCGGTGCCTTCAACGTCGCGGACCAATTGATCGACTCGACCACGCGGTACGCCGACAAGCGTGGCTCGCTCGAGTTCCGGAACGAGCTCGGCGCCGGGCGCATCACGGTCACGATCGATCTGCACGCCACCAGCGAGTTGCCACGTGTGGCCGGGACGGTCGTGATCCACACCGATCGCGGCGCGTCCCACGTCGCGAGTTTGCCGTTCGCGGGCGAGGTCGGCATGTACTCGCACAAGGGCATGTTTCCGATCGATGGCGCGCTCGCGGTAGGCGATCGCACGTTCGGCTTGCAAGCGGCCGATAGCCTCGCGCTGCTCGACGATCACAAGGGCTTCTATCCGTACGTGATGCGGTGGGACTGGGTGACGAGCGCAGCGGTGATCGGCGGTGAAGCCGTGGGCTTCAACCTCACGCGTAACCAGTGTCGCGACCCGGACGTGTTCAACGAGAACTGCGCATGGCGCGGCGACCAGCTCGGCACGTTGCCAGCGGTCGAGTTCACCCGCGAGCACGAGCGCACCGCCAACGAGCGCTGGCGGGTCCGCGACCGCGAGGGCAGGGTCGAGCTGACGTTTCGTCCGACCGTACCCGGCGACGTCAGCGTCAATGCGGTGATCGTGCACTCCAAGTACCGAGGCCCATTCGGTAAGTTCGAGGGCCGCCTCGAGCCCGAAGGTCTCGCCCCGATCGTCGTGGATGGATGGTTCGGGATGGGCGAAGACTTCCACCTCCGCTGCTAGGGTTGGCCGTGGCCGAGAGCTACCCGCGCCGCCGAATCGTTCGACACGCTCGTGGTCGCGACGCTGACGAAGTTCGACGCGCGCTCGAGACCGGCGATGCCGACGACCTCCCGCGAATCGTTACGAAGAAAGTTCGGACATGAAGCAATACGCACCCGCGACCGCACGCAATCGCGATCCTATTCGGGGGGTGCTCGGTCGGATCTTACCTGCGAACGGCACCGTCCTCGAGGTTGCCAGTGGGAGTGGCGAGCACGCGGTCTATTTCGCCGCGCAGCTGCCGCGCCTCCAGTGGCAGCCGAGCGATCCGGACCCGGTCGCGCTCGCGAGCATCGATGCATGGCGTACCGAGGCGGCGTTGCCGAACGTGCTCGCGCCGATCCAGCTCGACGCCAGTGAGGCCACGTGGCCGATCACGGCGGCCGATGCGGTGGTTTGCTGCAACATGATCCACATCTCGCCGTGGGACGCCACGCTCGGCCTGGTCGCCGGATCCGCGCGGATCGGGGCGAAGGTGCTCGTGCTCTACGGGCCGTATCTGGTCGACGGAGAGACCGCGCCTTCGAACCTCGCGTTCGATCGTTCGTTGCGCAACCGCGATCCGCGGTGGGGCGTGCGCGAGCTTCGCGAGGTCGAAGCGGCAGCGACCGCGGCGGGCTGGGAGTGGAGCCACATGGTCACGATGCCAGCGAACAACCTGACCGTGATCTTCGAGCGTGCTACTTCCTGAGGTTCGCGCAGCCCATCTGCTCGCCACCGCTGCAGGCTCGCGAAAAGAAGCCGCGCGCGGCATCGAGATCCTTCGCGCCGCCGAGGCCGTCGCGCACGAGGATGCCGAGGTTGTTGCAGGATTGTAGATTCCGCGCCGCGCACGCCTTCGAATAGAGCAGGCGCGCCGCCACCTGATCCGCGGGCGCACCGTTCCCTGTCGCGGTGACCACGGCGAGATTGTGGCACTCCGACGGGTCGCGATCGCAGGCCTTGGTGAAGTACGCGTAGGCGCGCTCCGGTGCCTCGGCGTAGGCGACGCCAGCCGAGGTGCATGATGCGGCCTCGGCCTTTTCGCTGCGGTCGCAAGCCTTCGCGGCAAACTCCCGCGTTTTCTGCAGATCACGGTCGACGCCGAGGCCGTCGCGATAGATCACCGAGGCATTGCGACAGCCGAGCGGCTCGTTCGCATCGCAGGCTGCGATCAACATCTTCAGCGCGCGCTCTGGATCTTTCGGGACCCCGTCACCCGTGAGGTAGGCGGTCGCCGCGTTCGTGCAGCCCGATGCCAGGCCGAGGTCGCATGCGCGTTGATAGAGCGCGGTCGTCGCCGGATCGCTCGGCGGGCTCATGACCGCCGCTTCGAAGCAGCCGTCCGCATGCTCGAGCTCGCAGGTCCGCTTGAACGCCGCGAGCGCGTGCCGTGGATCGCTGGTGCGGAGCTGGCGAGCCAGGGAAAAGCACGCCGAACCGGTCTCGCACGGCGCGTCCGGATCCGGAGGAGGTGCCGCGTGCGGTGCGACCACGGCGGTCATCGTGGCATCGGTCTCGGCGTGCGCGAACGTGCCGAACCCGCGCGCGATCTGGAACCCGCCAAGCGCGACAGCGGCAAGGCCGAGCCCGATCGCGAGCCCGTCGCGGTGGCGGCGCAGGCCCAGAGCGAGGCCGGTCAGGCCGAGTGCGACGGCGATCGCACCACCACCGATCGCGAAGGTGTCGTGAACCGTGAACGTTGTGACCGCGCCGTTGACGGTGGTCACGCTCTCCGCCATCGAATGGATGAGGAACGGCAACAGGCCCACGATCCCACCGGCAATCGCGACGTTGCCCGCATTCGAACGGTGCTGCGGCTCGTCACTCACCGCGACAGCTTAGCGCTCAACCGAACGTGATGCCCTGGGCGAGTGGCAGCTCCGACGAGTAGTTGACCGTGTTCGTCGCGCGCCGCATGTAGTTCTTCCAGGCATCCGACCCCGATTCCCGCCCACCACCGGTCTCCTTCTCGCCGCCGAACGCACCGCCGATCTCGGCGCCGCTCGGGCCGAGGTTGACGTTCGCGATGCCGCAATCGCTGCCCGAAGGCGACAGGAACCGCTCGGCCTCGCGAAGGTCGGTCGTGAAGATGCACGACGACAGGCCCTGCGTGACGTTGTTCTGGAGCGCGATCGCCGCATCGAGCTCGCGGTAGCCCATCACGTAGAGGATCGGCGCGAACGTTTCGGTCCGGACGACCTCGCTCTGCGCGGGCATACGCACGATCGCGGGCTCGACGTACGCGCCGCCTTCGCAGCCTTTGATCTCGACGCTGCCGCCGCCGCTGATCGAGCCGCCTTGCGCGCGTGCATCGCTCAGCGCCGTGGTCATCGCGATCGCGGCGGCGTGATCGATCAAGGGGCCGACGAGCGTGCTCGCCTCGCGCGGATCCCCGATGCGCAGCTGCGCGTACGCGCGCTCGACGCGAGCGACGAGCGCGTCGCGAATCGTATCGTGCGCGATCAGCCGGCGCAGCGTCGTGCAGCGCTGGCCGCACGTACCTGCGGCGGAGAACACGATCGCGCGCGTCGCGAGCTCGAGGTCCGCGGATGGCGCCACGATCATCGCGTTGTTGCCGCCGAGCTCGAGCAACGAGCGACCGAACCGCGCGGCCACCTTCGGCGCGATCGCTTTGCCCATCCGGGTCGAACCGGTCGCACTCACGAGTGCGACCCTAGGATCTGCGACGAGCGCTTCGCCGGTCGCGGGGCCGCCGATCACGATCTGGGAGAGCCCCGACGGAGCGGCCCCGAACTTCGCCGCGGCGCGCTCGAACAGCGCGGCGCACGCGAGCGCGGTCAACGGCGTCTTCTCCGACGGCTTCCACACGACCGCATCGCCACACACGATCGCGAGCGCGAGGTTCCACGCCCACACCGCGACTGGAAAGTTGAAGGCGCTGATCACGCCGACGACGCCGAGCGGATGCCAGGTCTCGGCCATGCGATGACCCGGGCGCTCCGAGGCGATCGTGAGGCCGTAGAGCTGACGCGAAAGCCCGACCGCGAAGTCGCAGATGTCGATCATCTCCTGGACCTCGCCGCGCGCCTCCGCCGTGATCTTGCCGGCCTCGATCGTCACGATCGCCGCGAGCTCGTTCTCGTGCGCGCGCAGCTCTTCACCGAACAGCCGGATCAGCTCGCCCCGGCGAGGCGCCGGAACCGATCGCCAGATCGTGAATGCCGCGAGGGCCCGCTCGATCGCGCTCGCGACCTCCTCTGGGCCTGCGACCGCGAGCTGCGCCGTGACCGAGCCATCGATCGCGGACGTTGCGACGAGCTCGCCCGCGAAGGGATGGAGCGTGACACCGAGTGCTGCGAGCTGCCGCGTGCAATCCATGTCGCCTCGTACTACGTGGACGGCGGGACTTCGAGCGTGATCCGCCCGAGCATGCCGGCGCGGAACTCGTGGACGAGCAGCTCGGCGGCCTTGTGCGGATCGATCACGCCGCCCTTGAGCAACAAGCCGCGACGGCGCCCGATCTCGTCCAGCATCGCGGTCGGATCGGCGGGCCGCTTGTCGAGCTTGTAGCGCGCCATCACGAGGGCGGAATATCGTTCGAGTAGCACGCCCGCGTTGAACAACCCGACCTGGTAGTAATCGATCGCGGTATCCGGAATCGAGCCGGCGAACGCGAGGCGGAACGCGCGGCGCTCGTCCTCGATTTTAGGCCACATCAACCCGGGCGTGTCGGTCAGCTGCATGCCGTCGGGCAGGGTGACGGCCTGCTGCTCCTTGGTGACCGCGGGCTTGTCACTGACCTTCGCGACGGCGCGGTTCATCAGCGTATTGACGAGCGTGGACTTGCCGACGTTCGGCACACCGGCGATCAGCGCGCGCACCGCCTTGTCCTTGCCGCGATGCTTCGCGAGATCGCGGCACAGCTCCGAGATCCGTTTGCGCGTGACCTGCGGGCGGTCGGTCGTCGAGGCGAATGCCTGCACGTTCGGCAGGCCGTTAAAGTAGTCGAGCCACGCCTTCGTCACTTCGGGGTCAGCTAGATCACTCTTGGTCAGGACCCGGACGACGGGCTTGTCGCCACGCAGCTCGGTGATCACCGGGTTCGAGCTCGAGGTCGGCAATCGGGCATCGAGCACCTCGATCACGACATCCTGCGACGGCATGCGCTCGGCGAGCTCGCGCCGGGCCTTCGTCATGTGACCTGGGTACCATTGGAGACTCATCGCGCTTCGTGGCGTTATACGCTGTGAAAAGCCCCTTCAGGTCGCCGGAGATTGGCCGATTTGGTATCCAAGACATTCACGTGTTGGCAATCCAGTGCCGGCTGCTTTACGCCGGGCCCGACGAGCTGCACCTTCCGGATGCCACGATCGAGGTCGTGCGCACCGCGGCGGAGTGTGTGCGGCGTGCCGTCGTCGGCTTCGATGCGGTGATCGTCGATTGGACGGTCTCGGAGGGCCTGATCGCGAGGATTCGCGCCAATGGCGCGGAGATGCCGATCCTGATGATCGCGCGCGATGACGTCTGTGCACTCCAGGCGCTCTCCGCCGGGGCGACCGACTACGTGATCAAGGCGGGCAGCTATACCACCGAGCTGCCGACTCGAGTTCGCGGTGCGATCGTGCGCTACCAGCGGACCGTTGCGGCCGAGTACGCCGAGAACCGATTCCGCGGCTTGTTCGAACATTCGCCGAACTGCCTCTGGGAAGAGGACGGCTCGGAGCTCAAGAAGCACTTCGATCAGCTGCGCGCGCAGGGCGTCACCGATTTTCGCACGTACTTTCGCGAGCACCCCGATCAGATCAGGCACTGCATGACCTTGGTCAGGGTGCTCGATGTCAACCAGGCCTCGGTCCGCCAGTACGAGGCGCGCGACAAGGCCGAGCTGATCGCCGGGCTCGCGCGCACATTGACCGCCGAATCCACGGCCGTGGTCGGCGAGCAGCTCGTCGCGCTCGCCGAGGGGGCGCTGCTGTTCGAGGCCG
Source organism: Kofleriaceae bacterium (assembly GCA_043759355.1). Taxonomy (GTDB): domain Bacteria; phylum Myxococcota_A; class Polyangia; order Haliangiales; family Haliangiaceae; genus JABFXX01. The sequence goes on along the minus strand of JAYVLQ010000051.1, from coordinate 17,806 downwards.
AGACCAGCGATCAGACCTTCAGCGGGCGCAAGAATCACATCCTGTTGAAGACGCTCGTCGCACCGGGCAGCGAGCATACGTTCGAGAAGGTCTATGTCTCGATCGTCGATATCACCGCGCGCAAGCTCGCCGAGCAGCAAGCGAGCGAGCTTGCCCTGTTTCCCCAGCTCAACCCGAATCCGGTGCTCCAGCTCTCGGCTCTGGGCGTGATCGAGTACGCGAACCCTGCCTCCGACGCGCTCGCCAAGGCACTCGGCATCGCGCTCGACGCACTGTTGCCCGCGAACACGTTGCTGCTGATCACCGATGCGCTCGCGACGGGCAAGGCGAGCCCACCGCTCGAGACGCTCAACAACGCGCGCACGCTGTCGTGGTCGTTCCATCCGATCGGCTGCCAGCAGATCGTGCATTGCTACATCGTCGATATCACCGAGCGCCTGCACCTCGAGGAGCAGCTTCGCCAGTCGCAGAAGATGGACGCGATCGGTCACCTCGCGGGCGGCATCGCGCACGACTTCAACAATCTACTGACCGTGATCTACGGCAACACCGTCGTATTACAGCGCAAGGGCGCCTCCGAAGCGCTCGATTCGATCGCGCAGGCGACCGAGCGCGCGTCGACGCTGGTCCGCCAGCTGCTCGCGTTCAGCCGGCGCCAGGTGCTCCAGATGCGCGACCTCGAGCTCAACAGCACGGTGATCACGCTGGTGAAGATGCTCGAACGTGTGGTGCGTGAAGATGTCGAGGTCCGGCTCGATCTCGCGACGACCGAAGTGTGGACGCGCGCCGATGCCGGCATGCTCGATCAGGTCCTGATGAACCTCGTCGTCAACGCACGCGATGCGATGCCTCAAGGTGGCGCGCTGGTGTTGTCGACAGCAATCGAGTGGGTTGCCGAGGACCAGGTCCCGGATCTCGCGCCGGGTCCATATTCGTCGTTGCGCGTGCGCGATACCGGCATCGGCATCCCGAATGACAATATCCTGCGGATCTTCGATCCGTTCTTCACGACGAAGGAGCTCGGTAAGGGCACCGGGCTCGGCCTCGCGACCACGTTCGGGATCGTCAAGCAACACGGTGGCGCGATCGCGGTCGAGAGCGAAGTCGCCAGAGGCACGACGTTCACCGTGTATCTGCCCGCATCGCGCGAATCCGCGCTCCAGGCCGTGCCTCCGCCCGAGGCGATGCCGCGCAGAGGCTCCGAATCGATCCTCGTCGTCGAGGATGAAGAGCCCGTGCGCAAGCTCGTCCAGCAAGTACTCGAGCTCCACGGCTATCACGTCGAGGTCGTCAGCACTGGCGCCGAGGCGCTGCTGCGCGGCCGCAGCTTCGATCTCGTGCTGACCGACATGATCATGCCAGGAGGCATTTCGGGGCGTGACCTCGCGATCCGGCTGCGCACGACCAAGCCCGAGCTCAGGTTCGTTTACATGAGCGGCTACACGCGCGAGCTCGCCGAGCATTCGAACGAGCTGCGCGAAGGCACGAACTTTCTGCAGAAGCCTTTCGGGCCGACGCAGTTGTTATCGTGCGTGCGGACCTGCCTCGACGATTAGCTACGGTCCATGGCATATAGAGCCATGGCCACGCAGCGAATCGATCCGCTCGCGAAGGAGCCCGGGCTCGCCGACGCACCCGCGTGGCTGACCGCGCTCGCGCCCGACGATCGCGCGACCTTGCTCGCGGCGATCGAGACCGAGCGGGCGCGGCGCGCGACCGAGCTGCGCAGTGCGATCGATGCCGCGCTCGAGCACGTGCCCTGGCTCCTGCGCGTGGCGCTGCGCAAGGTGTTGTTCCCATGACGATGGCGAGGCGAGGTGAGGTCGTCAAGCTCGAGCGCGTGCTCGGCGGAAAAGACCTCGGCTATCTCGACGCGCTCGATGCAGCGGGGCTGCATGCGCTGCGCGAGGCACTCTCCGCGATCCTGTTCGACGACGCGAAGCCCGTGCTCCAGCGCGTCGCGACAGCGTCGAAACTGTTGCCGGTCTCTCTCGTGGCGAAGGTTGGCGAGCGTGTTTTCGGCGCGACGCTGTGCGCCCAGGTCACGGGCTTGTTGGCGCCGTCCTACGCGCTTGACCTCGCGCTGCGAATGTCGAATCCGTTCCTTGCATCGGTATCGGCGATGATCGATCCGCGCAGCGCAGGGAAGGTCGTCGCGGCCATCCCGGCTGACCGGATCATCGCGGTCGCGGCGGTGCTGATCGAGCGAGGGGATTTCGTGACGATGGCGCGGTTCGTCGACTATCTGTCACCGGCTACGATCGGCGCGGTGATCGAGAGTGTCGCGAATGAGCTCCACTTGCTGCAGATCGGTGCGTATGTCGAATCGCGGACGAAGCTGCGCGAGCTCATCAGCCAGCTCGCGCTCGAACGCACGCGCAAGATGCTCGCGGCGCTCCGCGGGCCGGATGCCGACCGGTGGCTCGAGGCGCTCGCGATCGCCGAGGCGCTCGATGACGAGTCGCGCGGCAAGCTCGGCGATATCGCGGCCGAGCTCGAGCCCGAAGTCATGCGTGCGTTGATCGCGGTCGCCAAGCGTCACGGTGTGTGGGAGTCCGCATTGATGTTTGCGGATGCGATGAGCGAGGTGGGCAAGCGGAAGTTCTTCGCGCTCGTTCACGAGGCCACGTGAGCGAGTCGTTTCCCGGGAGCTTGTGCCGGCGCTGCACGTTCGTGCGCCTGGTCCAGGCGACGCGCTCGGAGTTCATCATGTGCACCGAACCAACGCTGCCCAAGTACGGGCCACAGCCGGTGCGTGCGTGTCGCCGATTCGTGCCGGCCTAGTTGGTTGCCGCTTCGCGCGCCGGCGTTCCGCTCGTCACCCGTGAGGTTGCGGCCTGTTGCTGCGCGCAACGCCGCGCAGCAGTTCGCTTCATCGCGATATGAATATCGCAATTGTCGCGGTGTTGACCTCACCAGATGGCGACTGGTTCGGGCTACGCATGCAGGTCGATCTCGCTTCATTCAGTCGCGCCGTTCACACGAGCACGTCGGCGCGTCCGTTTACCGCGCGCGTGATCACGCCCGCAGGCGTGATGGTGCAAGAGCCGCCTTGGCCGGCGACCTCGACCACGCCACGCGCCCAGTTCGCATTCGCGACGTGAAGGTGGAAGCGCTGCGCGAGCTCCGCGAGGTGCTCGGCTCGGGTGTCGTTCTCCTCGACCCACGCACTCGGAAACAACAACAGATCCGCGGCCCGGAGCTCGGGCACGGCGTCGTGATGAATGAAGTGCAGGTCGTAGCAGACCGCGATCGTGACGCGCGTGCCGGCAATCTCGATCACTGGCGGCCGCTCGGGGCCAGGCGTCGCCCACGTCTCGGGGAGCCACGGGTGGCGCTTGCGGTACACGAACGCCAGATTGCCACTCGGATCGAAGCAGGTCATCGCATTGTAGAGTGCGGTACCTTCGCGTAACACGAGCGAGCTCACGAGGTGAACGCCGCGCGCACGGGCCAGCGCCGCACAAGCGGTCGCGGTCGGGCCCTCGATCGGCTCGGCGAGCGATGCGAGATCGAAGTCGCCTTCCGGCGAGACGTAGCCATGCAGCGCGGCTTCGGGCACCACGACGAGGTCGGTCGCCGGCCCGGCCGCGATCCGCGCATCGATCTCGGCGAGTACCCGGGTGGGCTCGGCATACGACGCCGGGAGCTCGAGCACGGTCACGCGCACCGCATGCGTGTACCATCGCGCGATGAAATCGGCTGCATGGATCGCCTTTGTGGTCGCCTGCGGCTCCTCGAATCCGATATCCCACGACGATGCCAATCCTGCGGGTGATGCGGTCGTGCTCGATGCCGCGGTGGTGCCGCACTACGTCGCCTATATCAGCGGCTATGGCCCGCACATCGCGTGGTTCGATTTCGCGCCGACGACGGGGGTGCTGATACCGGTCGGCTCGCTCGCAGCGAATCAGCCCTCGTTCCTGGCGCTGACCGCGACTCACGTCTACGCGGTCAACGAAGGCGGCAACAAGGTGGGCGCGTACGCGATCGATCAAGCCACCGGCGCGCTCACGTTCATCGACGATGTCGATTCGAGTGGCGCCGGGCCCGCACATGTCTCGGTCGACCACAGCGGCACGTACGCGCTCGTCGCGAACTACGGTGGCGGCACCGCCGCGGTGTTGCCGATTCGCGCCGATGGTGGGCTCAACGTCGCTCAGCTCACGCTCGCGCCTGGCACGAACGCCCACGCGTTCCTCACCGATCCGGCGAACAAGTTCGCGTTCGTGCCGTGCAAAGGGTCGGACTACATCGCGCAGTTCACGTTCGCGGCGGCGACGGGTGCGGTGGTTGCCAATGCGGTGCCCGATCTCGCCTCGGCCGTGGGTGCCGGACCGCGCCATCTGGCATTCGCGCCAGATAGCGCGCACGCGTACGTCGTCACCGAGACTGCGAGCACCCTGATGGCGCTCGCGTACAACACCACGACCGGCCAGCTCTCGACGCTCCAGACAGTCTCGACCCGCGCCCCCGGTGCGACCGGCACGAACACGGGCGCCGAGGTCGCGGTTCATCCTAACGGCAGGTTCGTCTACGCCTCGAATCGCGGAGACAATAACATCGCGGTATTTTCGATTGCCAGCGACGGCAAGGTCACGCCGATCGCACACACCCCGACCGGTGGCATGACACCGCGGATGTTCGCGATCGATCCGACCGGCGCGTGGCTGTTGGCCGCGAATCAGAATTCTTCGACCGTGACCACGTTCGCGATCGATCCCGCGACGGGCGTGCTCACCGCCAGCGCCACGCCGCTCGCGATCGATCAGCCTTCGTTTGTCGGCTTCGTCGCGTTACCGGCGCGGTGATCGTATGGTCGCGGCATGGCGACCCTGTTGACTCACGCGGAAGCGACCGGATATCAAGAGACCTCGTTGCACCGCCACGTGATGACGTATCTCGCGGCGCTGCGAGATCGCAACGATCCGCGCTTTCATCTCGGCTCGTTCGGTACCAGCCCGCAGGGCCGCGAGCTTCCACTCGTCGTGATGTCTGCGCATGGCATCAAGACGCCGGCCGAGGCGCGCGCGAAGGGGCTGCCCGTCGTGCTCGTGATCAACGGCATCCATGCCGGCGAGGTCGAGGGTAAAGAGGCATGTCAGATGCTGATACGCGACATCCTGGACGGCACGCACGCCGCGTTGATCGAGAAGCTCGTGCTCGTGATCGTGCCGCTGTTCAACCCCGACGGCAACGACGCGCTCGATCCCGCGAACCGCAAGCTCGATCTGCCGCGCCTCGAAGGTCAGATCGGACCGAAGCTTGTCGGCACACGTGTCAACGGCATCGCCATCAACCTCAACCGCGACTACATGCGGCAGCAGGCGAGCGAGATGCGTTCGCTCCAGCAGCAGGTCGTTCACCCGTGGCAACCCGAGCTCACGATCGATACCCACGCGACGAACGGCTCGGTCCATCGGTTTTCGATGACGTACGACATCCCGCACACCGGCGAGAGCGGACGCGCGGAGCCGATCGCGTACATGCGCAACCACGTGATGCCGGTCGTCACCAAGGCGCTCGAGACCAACCACCAGCTGCTCGCCGGTTGGTACGGCAACTTCGTCGAGGACGAACGCGCCCTCGATGCGCGCCGTGACGCCGATCCGACCGCGCCCGTGACCGAGGGCTGGATGACGTATCCGCACAATCCGCGGTTCGGCAGCAATTATCGTGGGCTCTCGAACCGGCTCGATCTCTTGCTCGAGTGCTACTCGTATCTCGCGTACCCCGAGCGCGTGCGCACGACGTACGCGACGATCCTCGAGGCGCTGATCTTCGTCACCACGCACGCCGACGAAGTCGTTCAGGTCGTCGCCTCGTCCGCCGTGCCACGCGACCGGATCGCGGTGCGCTACAAGCTCGAAGCATTCGCCGAACCGATCTCGATCGCGACCCTCACGCCGCGGTCGTTCGATGGCACGCCGACCACCGTGATCGTGAAGTACTTCTCGAACTTCATCGGCACCACGGTGGTAGAGCGCCCACCCGCTTACATCGTGCCGCCGGAGATGGCCGTCCACCTCGCCTTGCACGGCGTCGCGAGCACGCAGGTGAGTGGCGAGCACGATGTCGAGGTCGCGACGGTCACGGGCTTCGCGTCCGAAGGCGGTCGCAAGATCCTCGAGGCCTCCGAGGTCGGCGATCTCGAAGTCGCGTGGAAGCGCGGCGCGCGAGCGGTGCCCGCGGGCGCACGCCTGGTACGTACCGATCACGCGTCGGCCGCGGTCGTCGTGTATCTGTGCGAGCCTGAGAGCGACGACGGCGCGGTCGAGAACGGTGTGATCGTGGCGCCGAAGGCGGGCGGCGAGTTCCCGATCTGGCGTGCGTACTAGTTCCGGATGCGCGCCATTCCAGGCCTCGGTGGATCAGGGTCGAACGAACGGCCTTCTCGGAGCCGATCGATTCCGATCAGTCGTGCTTATCTGATCGGAATTTCGCATTAGTTCCGCTTCGCCGAGCCCTTGATCAGGCCGTAGACCTGGGTCGCGAGCGCCGGGCTGAACGTCGAGCCGGGCGTCATCACGGCGCCGTTGCCGCGCGCATCGAGGATCGAGAACACCTCGCCGTCTTTCTCGACGTAGACCGCGAAGTGCGCCTCCGGCTGGTACTTCGTGCCGTTTGCTTCGTCCTTCATCTGCTCGGTGTAGACAAAGCCGTTCGGCTCGTCCGTGAGGATCTTGCCGTTCTGGTAGCTCACGCCGTTGAGCGGAATCGTCTGGTCCGACTTCTTGGCGTCCTCGATCTTCGAGACGGCGACGTTGCTCACGGTGAGCGTGTAGAGGTCGCTGATCTGGATATCGACGCCGCCGTTGCCGTTCTTCTCCAGCTTCGCGTCTTTCGGGACCTTGAGCGAGATGTTGATCATCGGCGAGATGTCGTGGAGGTTCTTCACCACCCAATCGGCCTCGTTGATCTTGATCGTCGGCGCGAGCTCGCCGGTCGGCTTGTCGGCCATAGCGGTCTTGTCGGCAACGACGGCCTTCTCTTGACCGCCATCCTTCTTGCCGCAACCAGCGGTGGTGAGGGTGAGGGCGGCAAGCAGGGTGCATCCGATGGAGGTGACGTTCATGTGGGGCCATAGTCCACGGTTCGTGCCAGTCAGCGAGGCCCCAAACGCAGGAATCAGTGCCGTCGGAGTCGCTAGTTGTGTCCAGTAGAACCCGGTCGTGACGAGAAGTTGGGTGCAGCGGAGCGCTCTCGCTCTCGCTCTCGCTCTCGCTCTTGCTATCCCCGACATGAGGATCCGGTCTCGTCCAGCTGATCGGCGGTGGGCTTTGACGAAGATCATGTTCTCTGCCTGAAAAAATCTCGCGAAGGCTTGAGCGTCGCGTCCTTCTCAGCCACGTCGGTCGACCATTCGCCGGATCGACACGCCGCCCGATGTTTTTTCGCGGTAGAGATAAGCCCTCGAAATGTTGAAGCGATACGTCAACTGGATCGAGCGCTATCGCTGGGTCGTCGTGATCGGCTCGATCGTGATCGCGTGTGCCGGCGGAGCCATCGCTTCGAAGATTTCGGTGCTTGCGGACTTTTCGTACCTGCTACCACAGTCCGCGCGTTCGGTGACAGACCTCCGCGCGATCGAGAAGCGCACGCGCGTGGTCGGCTCGTCGATGTTTGTCGTCAAATCGGAGCAGCCCGAGAGCCGGAAAAAGGCCGCGCGGCTCGCGCAGGCGCGGATCACCGCGCTCGGTCCCGAATGGGTCGCGAGCATCACGTTCGATCATCGCGTCGAGCACTCGTTCGCATGGGCGAATCGCTGGCTCGGTGCCGATGTCAAGGACCTCGCGAAGGCGCGCGACGCGCTCGAGTCCGAGATCGATCACGCGAAGCTCGTCGCGAACCCGCTGTACATCTCACTCGACGAAGAGACCGGCAAACCCGACAACAAGGAGCTCCACGACCTCGAGCAGAAGCTGAAGGATGCGGAGCGCGATCGCGATGACCCGGGCGAGTACGTCTCGAAGGACGGCCGTGTCCAGACGATGATCATTCACCTCGGCTTCTCGTCGGGCGATGTCGACAAGGACCGCACGTTTCTCGGCAAGCTCGAGGCGATCGGCGCCGCGATCCACGCCGAGCTTCCCGAGGTCAGCGCCGGCGTCGCGGGCGATGTCCCGGTCAGCATCGCCGAGCACGACGCGATCTTGAGCGGCATGCTGCGCGCCACGCTCGTCACGGTGGTGCTCGTGATGATCGCGCTCGTCTGGTACTTCCGCTCGGTCCTCGCGATCGGTGCCTTGTCGTGGTCGCTCACGGTCGGCACGATCCTGACGTTCGCGGTCGCGAAGCTCGCGCTCGGCTATCTCAATGCGGCGACAGCGTTTCTGTCGTCGATCGTGATCGGCAACGGGATCAACGTCGGCATCCTCGTCACCGCGCGCTATCTCGAGGAACTCCGCGCGGGCAAGACCGCGAGCGAGGCGCTGCACGAGGCGGTCGCTCGCACGATCGTTGGCACGTTCACCGCGGCGCTCACGGCAGCGGTCGCGTACGGGTCGCTGATCATCACGATCTTCCGCGGCTTCCGGCACTTCGGGATCATCGGTGGCATCGGGATCCTGCTGTGCTGGGTCAGCGGCTACGTCGTGCTGCCGGCCGCGCTTGCGGTTGCTGCGAAATGGATCAAGCCGCGCGGCAAGGATGCGCCCGGGCGCTGGCTCGGCAAGCTGCTCCCGGATCGGCTCGACGTGGTCGCGATGGTCACGCTCGGTATCACGGTGGTCGCGGGCGTGATCGCCGCGCGCTTCCTCGCGGGCGAACCGTTCGAGACCAACTTCAAGAACCTGCGCTCGCACTCCGAGGGCATCGTCGAGGCGCAGAAGTGGATGACGGTCGTCGACCAGTCGTTCGGCGAAGGCCTCGATTCGGGCTTCGCGATCGTCGTGCAAGATCGCAAGGAAGTCGCGCCGATCGAAGCGAAGCTCCGCGCGGTCGACGTTGGCAAGCCGCAGAAGGAAAAGCTGTTCGACAACGTCGTCTCGATCGACGACATCGTGCCGAAGGACCAGGACGAGAAGATCCGGGTCCTCGGCGAGATTCGCGCGTTGCTCTCGGGCAAGGACATCGAACAGCTCGACGACAAGGAGCGGGCGGATCTCGCCAGGCTGGTGCCGCCCGAGGTGATTCCGAAGCTCACCGATAAAGACATCCCCGCAGAGATCGCGTGGCCGTTCATCGAGTCCGATGGCACGCGCGGCCGGATCTTGCTCGCGTCGCTCGGCAAGGGCTACGAGGTCTGGGATACACGCGATACGACCCGCTGGGCTGCCCAGGTTCGCGCCCTCGGGCTGCCCGACGACGTCCACCTCGGTGGCGCGTCGTTCGTGTTCGCCGACGTGATCGATGGCGTGCTCTCCGACGGGCCACGCGCCACGCTCGCCGCTGCACTCGGCGCGATCCTGATCGTCTTGTTGGTGATCGGCCCGAATCGATTCGGCGTGGTCACGATCGCGTGTGGCTTGTCGGGCACGCTGTTGATGCTCGGGATCTCGGCCGTCGCGGGGCTCAAGGTGAACTTCCTCGATTTCGTCGCGCTGCCGATCACGATCGGGATCGGGATCGAGTACGCGGTCAACATCGTGACACGCGCCCGCCAGGAGGGGCTGGATCACGGGCGCGAGGTCGTCGCGTCGACCGGTGCCGCGGTCGTGTTGTGCTCGTACACGACCACCGTCGGTTATGGCTCCTTGCTGCTGTCCCAGAACCTCGGCATTCGCTCGTTCGGCGTCGCCGCGATGCTCGGCGAGGTCACGTGCCTGGTGGTGGCGCTGTTCCTGGCGCCGGCGCTGCTATCGCTGATGGCGAAAAAGCGCGCACCAACGACCGCGGCGTGATGCGCAAGATCGCGGCGACCAGCACGAGGTAGGTCACGGTGACCGCCGCGAGTACGAGCGCGAGCGGTAGCGTGCGAGCCGCGAGGCCAACAACCGCCGCACCGAGGGCGCACGCGAGGGGGCCGGCGAGGGCGGCGAGATACGCGCGCGCGCGCAGCTCGATCGCCGGCAGCGCGAAGCTCACGAGGATCGCGAATGCGATCGGGTAGCCGATCGCCCACGCCCACGCGATCGCGACGTAGTCGCTGCCGACGTGCGCCGCGATCGCGAACCCGGTCGGCAATACCACCGCGGCGATCGCGTTGTACACGAACACCCGCTTCGCCTTGCCGACCGCCGCGAGCACCGGCGGAATCACGAACCCGATCGTGCGCAGCCCACCGACGACACACAGGATCCTTGCTGCGGCGCCGGCCGAATCCGGCATCGCGCCGTAGAGTGCCGCGAGGATCCGATCGCCGACGATCGCGACCGCCACGAGGAACGGCGCGAGCACGAGCAGGTTCTGCTGCGTGAACCGCACGAACGTCTCACCGAGCTCCGCACGTGGGACCTGGACGAATACCGGATAGGCAACCTCGGCGGTGATCATCGAGATCAACCGCACGACATCGAGCACGAGCTCGTACGCGAGCCGATACACGCCGACGGCGGCATCGCCGAACACCGCACCGATCACGAGGTAGTCCGCGCTGGTGTAGGCAAAATAGAGCAGCTCGCCACCCGAGAGCGCCGCCGTGAAGCCCGCAGCCCGCTTCGCCGCCACGCGATCGAAGCGCCACGCCGGCCGCCACGCGGCGCGCAGCTGCAACGCGATCGTCGTGATGACGGTGTTCACGATCGGCCCGAGCGCGAAGCACCAGATCCGGAGCTCCGGCACGCCGTGCGCGCCGAGATACGCGAGCGCGAGCTTCGTCGCCATCTCGGCCAGCCCGGCGATCACGCGGATTACCGACAGCTCGTGGAACCTCATCGTACGTTTCATGCGTGCCTCGGGGACCACGCCGCCCGTCATCACGACCAGCCGCACGCCGTACGCGGCGATCAAGCTCGCGATGATCGGCTGCTCGAACAACGTTGCCACGAGCGGTCGCGCGGCCGCGGCGACGATCAGGACGCCGCCTGCCGACGCGAGGTTCAGCCAGAACACCGAGTCTTCATCGGCCGAGTTGCCATCCCGCACGAGCACCGCGCCGAACCCCATCCCGCCCAGTCGGTCCAGGATCGGAAACACCGCGATCGCTATGGTCGCCGCGCCGAAGTCCGCGGTCGAGACCCACAGCCGGATGCACAGCAGCGTCGAGATCAAGTCGAGGATGCCGAGCGCACCACTGGCCGCGGCTACCCACGCCGTACTGCGCGCGACCGTCGACCGATCGACCACGCCACGTTATGCCACGGCACTCACCGATGGGCGCGACCCAGCGATCTTCTGGTTCTCACAACGATCTCTGCCACTCCAAAGCGCAGCGGGTCGTGTTATCCACGGCGCCCATGTCGTCCAACCGCACGTCGCAGCCGTGGGCCGACTCGGTGGTGCTCGCGCTCGGCCTGACCGCGATCTTCGGGATGGTCTACGCGGTGGTCGCGCGCTGCGCGTTCGACGCGTTTCCGTACTCCGGGGACGAGTACTCGCTCGCGCTCCAGAGCGAGTTGTTCGCGAAGGGCCTACTCAAGGTTGCCGCGCCGGAGCACCTCGAGTGGTTGCGCATCGATCACGTCGTGATCGATCAATTCGTGCGATCCAAATATCCACCCGGTGGGCCGGCGCTGCTCGCGATCGGTGCCCGCTATGGCTACGCTTGGCTCGTCACGCCCATCGAGGGTGCGGTCACGCTCGCGATCGTGTGGCACACGGTGCGCCGCGTGCTCGGTGCGCGGCCGGCGCTGATCGCGCTCGTTGCTCTCGGGAGCGCGCCATTGTTCATGTTCGATGCGGCGTCGTTCTACACGCACACGCCGACGCTGCTGTTCCTCGCGATCGCATTTGCAGCGGTCGCGCAGTGGACGAAGTCTCAGGGCCTCGTGTGGCTGATGGTCACCGGCGCGGCGATCGGCTGCGCTTTTTTGATCCGCCCGATCGATGCGCTGCTGTTCGGCGTTGCCATGCTCGTGTTTCGATCACCGCGCGCGGTGATCGTGCCGGCCGTGTGTGCTCTGCCGTTCATCGCGGTCAACCTCTGGTACCAAAAGCAGCTGTTCGGCGGCTACTTCACCGATGGCTACCACGCCTATCACGCGACGTTCATCGCCCTGTACGGCGAGCTCACGGCGGAAAACCCCGTTGGTCCGCAGCACCTGATCAGTCCGATCCAGCTGTGGAATCACATCGATATCTTCGGTCAGATGTGTTTGCAGTGGACCGTGCCGGGCACGGTGATCGCGGCCCTGTTCGGTGTGTCGGCCATCGGCACGAAGCACCCCGCCCACAAGATGCGGACGTTCTCGATCTCGATCATCGTCGTGTTCTGCGTTGCCCTGATGGTGATGATCTCGAACCCCGACGACGGTCCGCATCCGCGCTACCTCACGCCGACGCTGATCCCGCTCGCGCTCCTTGCCGCCGCGGGCTTCCAGCCGTTGTGCCAGGCGATCGCTTCGAAGTTCGGTCGGCGAATCCAGATCATCTTCGTCACGTGCGCGGTGCTCTTCGGGCTCGCGCAGTTCGGTTCGGATCTCCAGGATCGGATCCCGAAGGTGTGGAAGCGGGAAGGGATCTACCAGGCAGCGGCCGGGTTGCCTTATGGCGCGGTCGTGATCGTGCGCGCGCAGTATCCGTCGCGGTTCGCGCGCAACGGACCCTTTTTTACGGGCGTGTTGTACCTATCGGTCGGTCCGGACGTGACCGCAGTCGACGTCGGAGCAGCGTATCCCGATCGCCCGATCTATGAAGCGCATGAAGGCGTACCGTGGACGATCGTCCGCGTTCGCTGATCGCCCGGAGCCCCGGCCTCGCGCTGCTCGCGCTGTGCACGGCGCTGCGCGTGATCTCGCTGTTCTGGCCGTGCATCTCGGATGACGAGGCGACGTACTGCGTGGTCGGTCGCGAGATGTTGCACGGTCGCGCGCTCTACCTTGATATCGTCGATCACAAGCCGCCCGCGATCTATCTGGTGAACGAGCTATGCCAGGCGGTCGGTGGGCCTGTCGGCGGCCAGCTCGTGTTGCACGCGCTGTTGATCCTCACGGTGTGGGCCACGGCGATCCTGCTGATGCGGATCTCGCGCCGGCTCGGCAGCGACCCGCGCACCGCGTGGATCGCGGCGCTGCTCTACATCGTGTTCACGACCACGCTGATCGATACCGATTCGCTCGCCGCAAACTGCGAGCTGTTCATGATGTTGCCGATCGCGGGCTCGGTCGATGCATTCCTCGCCGGTCGCTTTCTGTTCGCCGGCATGCTCGTCGGCGCGGCGATGCTGTTCAAGTACCAGGCAGGGGTCCAGCTGCCGCTGTTCGGTATCACGATCCTGATCCGCGATCGCAGGCTGCCGCTCCGGATCGCGCTGCGTGGCATAGCGATCGCGATCGGCTGCGCCGCCGCGGTCGTGGCTGCCGCCGGCTATCTCCAGCTCCACCACGCGCTCGAGGCCGGCTGGTTCTGGTTCCGCTTCAACTTCGCCTACATCGATACCGGTTCGAGCACGGCGAAGCTCACGGCGATGGCGTCGCGGATCGGGCTCGCCATGATCGGTGCGGCGCCGCTCTACATCTGGGCCGCACGCTCGGCGCTGCTGCGCCGCCCGCATCGCGTGTTCGTGCTCGGCTGGCTCGCGGTCAGTGCGCTCGCGATCGTCGTTGGTGGGCGGTTCTTCGGTCACTATTTCCATCAAGTCACCGCGCCCCTCGCGGTGCTCGCCGCACCGGTCGCGGCCGCGTTTGCGGAGCGTCGCCTGCGGCTTTTCATCGCGGCGGTCACGGTGCCGGCCGCGATCTTCTTCGCGCTCGCCGCGGGCCACGATCAGATCATGCGCGCCGCCGGAGAGCCCGAGCCGGACTACGCGAGCGTCGTGCGCTATCTCGACGCACACGGCACGCCGGACGACGCGCTCTGCGTATGGGGTAATTCACCGGTCCTGTACTTCGAGGCCGGGCGTCCGCTCGGCTGCCGGTTCGTGTTCTCGAATTACATCACCGGCATGTCGCCCGCGACCCCGAGCCAATCCGATCCCAGTGTCGATTCTTCGCAGAACACAGTGCCGGTCGCGACCGAGATGATGGTCGCGGATGTCGCCGCGCGACAGCCGACGTTCTTCATCGATGCCTCGGTCGGCAACGTGGGGTTCTACGGTAAATATCCGCCGGCGAAATTTCCGTGGCTCGCGAAGCTCCTGGTCTGTCAGTACCATCCGGAGATCGACATCGCAGGGATGCGGATCTATCGCAGACTCGAAACCCCGCGCTGTAGCTAGCGCTGTTCCAGCTCGAGCACCAAGCCCTCGGCCGCGACCACGCTCGCGAGTCCGGGAGCTCGCGCGTTGACCCACGCCGCCGCAGTCTCGCCGATCGCATCGAGTGCGCGATCGTCGCGATCGGGATCGTGGTGGTGCAGGGCGATGGTCTCGACCGCGGCCAGCTTCGCGAGCTCGAGCACTTCGTCGACCACGGAGTGGCCCCAGCCGCGCTTCGCGGGCATGTCGGCGCTCGTGTACTGCGCGTCGTGGACGAGCAGCGTGGCACGCTCGGAGAACTTCGCGAGCTCCTCGATCGTCGAGCCCGCCGTCCCGGGTGCCGAGAGCTCGTTGTCGGTGAGGTAGACGATCGACGTGCCATCGCCATCGTCGATCCGGAAGCCGGTCGCTCCGCCCGGATGGTTGAGCTCGATGTGGCGCACGGTCGCGGAGCCGATGCGATGGACGCCGAGGTTCTCGACGCGATCGATCGTGGCTGGCAGGTCGCTGAACGCGACCGGGAAGTGGGCGGTGTCGAACATGATCGGGTTGCGCGTCCGCATGATCCCGCGCTCGGTAGTCGGGTGCATCACGATCCGGGTCTCCTTCTTGTAGACCGGACCAAAGAACGGCAAGCCCAAGATGTGATCCCAGTGCGCGTGGGTGATGAACAGATGGATCGGGTTCGTGTAGTGTTCGGCCTCGATCGACTTGCCGAGCTCGCGCAGGCCGGTTCCCGCGTCGAGTACGATCAAGGTGCCATCGGCGAGCCGGACCTCGAGGCACACCGTATTGCCGCCGTAGCGAACGGTGGATGGGCCCGGTGTCGGCACCGAGCCCCGCACCCCCCAGAAGCGAACGCGCATCGTGTGACGGTACCCGAATCGTTGCCGCCGATCCTGCTAGCCTCGGCCAATGGTGCGCCTGACGTCGCGCGAGGTGTTCACACCGACCGCCTTTCCGGAGTTCACGTACGTGGAGCGCGACGAGCGGCATCAGGAGCGCTTGCTGCGCGAATGGGCCGGGCAGTCGTCGCAGCTCGCGTCGGTGTCGGGCCCGTCGAAGGCCGGCAAGACCGTGCTGGTCCAACGCGTGATCGGGGTTGCGAACCTCGTGACCGTGAGCGGTGCGACAGTCCGCACCGCCGACCAGCTATGGGAGCGCGTCCTCGATTGGTACGGCGAGCCGCACAGTACGACCGCGAGCTCCGCTGCGACGCAAGCCGTGACCACCACGAACGAGCTTGCAGGGAATCTTGGCGTCGCGGGCATCGGTGCCGCGACGCGCCGGAGCAAGGCGCACGCGAACAGCCAGGGCCAGACCACGGCAGCCACGGTAAATCGCCGCGGCCTACCTCAAGTGGTCGCCGAGCTCGCGAACACGCAAACGACGATCTTGCTCGATGATTTTCACTACATTCCGACCGCGATCCAGAGCGAGCTCGCGCAGCAGCTCAAGGATGCGGCGAGCCGCGGCGTCCGGATCTGTGTCGCGTCGGTCCCGCATCGCGCCGACGACGTGGTGCGCGCCTTGCCCGAGCTGCGCGGTCGGGTGCTGGCCGTCGATCTCGACTACTGGACGCGCAAAGATCTGTTGCAGATCGCCCAGCTCGGCATGCCGCTGCTCGGCCTCGAGATCGATCACGCGTCGCTCAACACGTTCGCGATAGAGGCCGCGGGCTCGCCACAGTTGATGCAGACCATCTGCTTGTGGACCGCGAATCACATCGGCGCGCACGCGACTGCCGAGCCGTCGCGCTCCGTCACGCTCGACGAGACCGCCCGCAAAGAGATCTTGTTCCTGTCGTCGTGCGCTGTCGATTTTCGTTCTCTCGTGCGCGCGCTGATCACCGGTCCGCGTGTGAAGTCGGGCGACCGCCGCAACTACATCCATCTGGATGGCCGCACCGGCGATGTCTACCTGACGGTCATGCGCGCGCTCGCGATGGATCCGCCGCGGCTCGCGATTCCGTACAGCCAGCTGCAGGACCGCTTGGAGGCTCTCACCAAAGGTGCGAGCCCCGACGGTGCGAGCGTGATCAATGCCTGCACCCGAATCTCGCAGATCGCGAGCGGCATGGCGCCGCTGACAGGGCCAGCGCTCGCGTGGGACGACCTTACCCAGACCATGGTGATCCATGATCCGTATCTGCTGTTCTATCTGCGGTGGTCGGTGATCTTGGAACGAGAAGCGGACGCTCTCGTCTAGTCCACGATCATGACGAGCATCTGGTGCGACTGCTTCGCGGCGTCCTTGTAGAGCGCGATCAAGCGCTTCGCGATGATCTGCAGACCCTCGCGCTCTTCATCATCGGGCTTCGCGCCGAGGTTGCCGTGCGCCTTCGCCGTCGCGAGCGCGGCGTAGCGCTCCTTGACGTACGCGGCGCCGAGCTCCTCGAGCTTCTTCGCGATCTCGCCAACTCGCTTTGCATCGATGACGCGTGCGCTCTGGTACGAGGTCTCGTCGCCGTCGAGCTTGCGTCCGGAGCGCCCGAGGATCGCATCACCGAGGATGGCGTCTTTGCCGCGATCTGAATAGATCACGTCGAGCGCATCCCACGTGACGCCAAGGTCGAGCAACCCAGGAATCGCGGTCTCGTGACGCGCGTCGAGCACGTCTTCGAGTGTCTCGGCATCCCCTTCGATCTGCGCCAAGCGTTTTGGCGACAGCGTGATCATGACTCCGTACATCGTGGCCATCAGAAGTTTGGTGTTTCTGGAAAGTGTTTGCCGACTAGCTTCTGTAAATACGCACCGACCCTGACGACATCTGCATCCTCGGTATCGCGGGAGACATATACCGTGAAGATCTTGTGCTTGTCTCCATCCTCGTCGCCCGGCTCGCGCAGGCGGAGGGTGACCGTGCCGTTGTCCTCGTCCTTCTTGCCGCCCTTGCGTGACGCGATATCCAGCGCATCGACCAGCTCCCATAGCTTGTCGCTCTCCTTCTCGGTGAGCTGCTTGGTGCCTAGGTCGTCGGACTTTTTCTCGTGCGAATACGACACCCAGATCGAGGTCCCGCGGACGCGGATCTGCCAGTCATCGCCCTCCGGCTTGTCGGAGACGAAGTCGAACATCCGGCCGTTGGTCTCGCCTTTATCGACCACGCCGTGCACCAACGTATTGCTGTTGCTTCCCGCATAGTCGCCGCCTGGGTGGCACGCCACGAGAAAGGTCGCGCACAGAACAATCGCTCGCACCCAGTAATGATAGCACTCGGTCCGCGGTGCTGCGGTTCTACGATCAGAAGCTCGATGCGCCCTCACGGCTTCATGTCGGGACGCATCGCGCGGCCTCGCTCGCGCAGACCTGGCGGCGGTTCGCCCCCGCGATGAAGCGAGCCGGCATCACGCGGATCGCGGACCTCACGGGCCTCGACGACCTCGGGATTCCGGTTCACGCCGCGATCCGACCGTTCGGCAAGTCGCTGTCGACCCAGCAGGGCAAGGGGCTCTCGCACGAAGCGGCGCGAGTTTCCGCGCTGATGGAATCGCTCGAGACCTGGACGGCCGAGGAGCTCGCGATTCCGAAGCTCCGTGGCTCGGCAAACAAGCTCGCGAAGAAGCATGACATC
>JAYVLQ010000050.1:0-62084 GCA_043759355.1 Kofleriaceae bacterium | reverse complement strand
GGCATGAAGCTCCCCACCCGCGTTCTCGTGCCGACCGACTTCAGCGATCATGCTGCGAGCGCGTTGGACTACGCAGTAGCGCTCGCGCACAAGCTCGATGCGACGGTCTACGTGCTCAACGCGATGAGCTTGCAGTTCGCCGAGTACCCGATCTCCATCACCTCCGACGTGATCGATTCGATCATGCGAAGCAATACACAGGAGGTCGAGAAGCTGATCACCGAGCGCAAGGGTCGGTGCTCGTTCGGGGCTTCGATTTACGAGGTCGGGGACGCGCGTCTGGTGATCGCGCAGGCGGCGCTCAAGCTCGATGCGGAGCTGATCGTGATGGGCAGTCACGGGCGGAGCGGGCTCAAACGTATGCTACTGGGTAGTGTCGCTGAATCGGTCGTGCGTGCCGCCACGTGTCCCGTGCTACTGGTCCGTGCACCGAGTAAGGCGTGACCATTCACCTCGGACGGGAGCGCAGCGTTTGCGCAGCGACGCGCAACGGCTGCACGACTTGTCGTTACAGGAGTCCCGGAGGATGCGGCGATGAGCGATTCAGAGTGGGGCAAAGGGTCAACGGATCCTACCGAGCGCAAATTTCTCTCGGGTCCGCGCCCGCGTGGGACGGAGCTGCGATTCGCGCTCGACGTATTCCGCGAGCTGATGCGCGGCTTCCGCGCGCTGCACTTCATCGGGCCGTGCGTCACGGTCTTCGGCTCTGCGCGCTTCGACGCTTCGCATCCCTACTACAGCCTTGCTAGGCGCGTCGGTGCCGAGCTCGCTACGGCAGGGTTTGCCGTGATGACAGGTGGCGGGCCCGGGCTCATGGAGGCTGCCAACCGCGGTGCGCGAGAGGCGGGTGGAGGCTCCATTGGCTGCAATATCGTCCTGCCGATCGAGCAGCGACCCAACCCCTACCTCGATCACTTCGTCGAGTGCCGTTACTTCTTCGTTCGCAAAGTTCTCCTCGCCAAGTACTCGTATGCTTTCATCGCCGCACCCGGCGGCTACGGTACGCTCGATGAGCTCAGCGAGATCCTGGTGCTCATTCAGACCGGGAAGATGAAGGAGTTTCCAGTCGTCCTGCTCGGTCGTGACTACTGGAAGGGACTCATCGACTTCTTTCGCGAAACGCTGATGGCGCAATCGACGATCAGCTCGGCGGACCTCGATCGCATCATCATCACCGACGATCCGAAGGAGGCTGTGGATAGGATCCGTGAGGTCGCGATGTCGTCGTTCGGCCTCAGCTACGGCCCACGTGCACGCCGGAGGTGGTGGCTCGGCGAATAGCTTGGCATCCCCTATGCAACGCGAGTCGTATGAACAACGATATCTGGAACACGACGTGCCCCGTTTGCGGAGCCTGCGTCCCGGAGACCATGCCGCTCATCGAGCTAGGAGCTACGAGCGGACGTGGCTCTCACGCCCACGAGGAGCAGCCAGGGCTACGGATGTGTTCTCAGCCATGCGCTGCCGTCGCGCAGGCGTCCCCCGAAAAGTATCGCGCGATCGCATCCGCCAGCATCGTGCGTACCCACGATTCATCGGGGGTGCGCCCCCGATAACATCGGCGACGCGAGTCCGGTCGTCGGTTGCGTGAGAAGGCCGTCGACCATCGTCAAGGTCCGGTCGCAGCGTTGCGCGATCGAGTCGTCATGTGTACTGAGCAAGAACGCGGTGCCCTCGTCGGAAGAGAGCTCGCGCAACAAGCTCATGACTTGATCGGAGCTCGCACGGTCGAGGTTGCCGGTCGGTTCGTCGGCTAGCACCAACTCGGGCTTCATGACCAGCGCACGCGCGATCGCGACGCGCTGCTTCTGTCCGCCCGAGAGCTTCGCGGCGCGGAACGAGATTCGATCAGCGAGACCAACACGGACGAGCAGCTCGCGACCGCGCTTTCGCCAGGTCGCGTCGAGCGCGTGCTGGGCACCGTACACCGGCATGAGGACATTTTCGAGGGCGGTGAAATCCTCGAGCAGGTGGTGGAACTGGAAGACAAACCCGAGGTGGCGGTTCCTGATGCGAGACAGTGCGTGCTCTCGCAAGCCTAACGCCTCGATTCCGGCGATCTGCAGCGATCCGCTCGTGGGCGTCAACAGGGTGCCCGCGATCGAGAGAAACGTACTCTTGCCACTACCGCTCGGACCGACGAGCGCGACGAAGTCTCCGCGCTCGATCGTCACGGAGATGCCGCGCAGTACCTGCGTCGCCGTGTCGCCATCGCCGAAGATCTTCGTAATATCTTTAGTCTCGAGTACGCTCACGACTGGATTGCCTCGAGCGGATCGATCCGAGCGGCGGACCATGCCGGGAGGACGGACGCCACCGCACTTGCGAGGGTCGCGAGCAGGATCGCGCGAAAGTATTCGCCCTTCGCCGGATCGATCGGAATCGGCGTCGCTCCGGTCGCGGTGGTCGAGACTGCAAGCAGGAGGTGTGCGAACGCATCCCCTAGCGCCACACCGACGAGCGATCCGATCGCTCCGATCAGGAGCCCTTGCAAGATGAACGCGCGCACGATCGCCGCTCGCCCGATGCCGAAGCTCCGCAAGATCCCGATCTCCGAGCGGCGCCGCGAGACCGAGAGGAACAAGGTGCTCGCCACCCCGATAGCGATCGTGAGGAGGCTGAACGCCTTGATCATGGCCCCGGTGCTGGCTTGTGCTCGAAGTCCGCTCTGCAGCCGCGCGTTGCGTTTGAGCCAGCTTGTCGATTTGAGGTCGGTCGCGCGTGCGAGCTTCTCCGCATACGCATCCGCGTCCCAGACGTGATCGAGCTTGATCTCGATGATCGAGACACCGTCTTCGATGTCGAAGAGCTTCTGTGCTGCGCCGAGCTCGAGGTAGACCGAGCGCTCGTCGATTGCTTCGACGCCGAGCGTGAAGACGCCGCGCACGGTGACGATCGCTTCGTGGCTCGTGGGCGAGCCCGCCCCGCGAAGGATCACCCGATCACCGACATCGACCGCGAGGTTGGCGGCGAGGCGTGTTCCGACCAGGATGTCGCCGACACCAAGATCGGCATGGCCACGCACGATCGCGCCTGCGAGCGGTGCGATCGCGCTGACCCGTAGTGGCTCGATGCCGGTGACAACGACCGCGACATCTTTGTCGCCGCGCGAGAGTGTCGCGCTGCCGATGACTTCGGGAACGGCCACCTGGACACCAGGCATCTTGCCGAGGGTAGCGAGGAGGGAGCGGTACGCGCGAATCACGGGCTTCGCGTCATGTCCCGGCTGGACGACGTAAAGCGCGGGTCCTGCCGGTGAAGACATGCCTGCGATCGGTATTCGAGGAGCCGGCTCGAGCGTCACGTGCGCCACATTCGCCGTGACGTCTTCGGTCAGGCGAACGCCGAGTCCATTCATCAACGCTGCGATGAACGTGAAGACCACCACGCCGACCGCGACGCCCGCGACCAGCAAGGCACTCTGCAGGCGCGACGAGACGAGGTAGCGAATTGCGATCGTGACGTCAAAGGGCATCGGGCTCGAGCCTCGCGCGCACGTGCGCACCCACGGCTGCAGAGCTTGGATCGAGAACCACGAGCTCTCCCGCCACGACGCCGCTTCGCACCGCGACCCAGGTTGCCGGCCAATCGTCTAACGTGATCGGTCGGCGCTCGACCCGACCGTGGGCGACGACAAGCACGAAGGTCGAGTTGCCGGCAACCCCTACCGCCTCGCGTGCAATCGTCACCGCGCCCGTCGTCGTCCCGACGAGCACGTCGACATCGACCGACATGCCGACGAGCGCGCCTTGAGGTTTCGTGTCGTAGCTGAACCGAACGGTCGCCGCGCCGGTCTGGGGATCGACGGCCTGAGCGATGTACGAAATCGACGCGGCGCGTGCCACGTCGTCGGTGCCGAGGGCCCGAATCTCTGCGTGCATTCCGAGCCGGAGCGCGCGCACGTAACGCTCGTCGATCTCGGCGGTGATCCGCGAGGTCTCGACAGTCGCGATCTCGAATACGGTCGTGGTCGGACCGACGACCTGGCCGAGCTCGCCCTCCCGCCGGATGATCGTGCCTGCGAACGGCGCCTCGAGCACGAGTTGTGATCGACCGTCATGAAGGACAGCGCCCAGCCTGACGACGTCGTGGTTCGCGCGCGAGACGGCCAGGCGCGCGGAATCTAGCTCGGAGGCTGCAACCGCTCCGCTAGCGACGAGCTTGGTTACGTCGGCAAGGTCGCGACGCGCTTGGGCGAGGTCGTCCTGCCGCGATCCGAGCGCAGCTTGTTGTTGCACGATCGAAGCGGTCGCCGAGGTGTCCGCGAGTCGCGCGAGGATCTCGCCGGCGACGACCCGATCGCCTTCGTGGCGAAGGATCTCGGTGAGCTGCCCGGCAAACCGTGGTGTCACGAGCACCGTGTGCTCGGCTTCCACGCGTCCAGTCACGGCGAGCATGCGAGAGCTATCACCGTGGCGTACTGCGATGACGCTGATCTCGGGCGGCCGGCGCACGAGGTAGACCACGAGCAGACCTGCGCTCACGGTCAAGCTCAGCCCCGCGATCGTCACGATCATGCGGACTCGGCGCGCGGTCATAGCCGTTGCCGCTGCACGGAACGCGCCGTTTAGCGGTGGTCGGCCGCGCGGGCCATCGTTGCGGTGAGCGCCTTCAGGTCGAGGTGCTTGTCGGCCCAGCGGTAGAGCAAGCTGGTCTCGCGCGCGGCGTGGCTACGAAGCTGCTCGACGAGCTCGCGAGACCGCGCCAGGCGCAGCTCGTGGAGATTGCACGCGACCCCGAGCTCCAGCATCTCCTCGCGGATCTGCCCGTGTTCGCGGAGCACCATCAGTGCCGAGAGCCGATCGACCTTCGCGAGGGCAGGGATGACGAAGCGCTCTTCGGCCTCCATATGCGAGCGCAGGTGATGGTCGAACTCCGTCCACAGCTCCTCGAGCTGTGGTGCGGCCCCTGACATGGCCTCGAGCACACGTTCGTACAGCGCATCGAGCGATGCGTGATCTCGAACCATGTACGTGTAAAGGCTGGTGTCGAGCTCGGTCGCTGATGCATTCATGGCTCGTCGCGATTGCAGTTCCCGTGCCTTACGACCCGAACTCCTTGGCTGCGGGCAGGTCGATCGTAAACACGCAGCCGGTGTCGGGAAGATTGCGGACGACGAGCGTCCCGCCATTTGCTTCGATACTTCGACGACTGATCGAGAGGCCAAGTCCGAGGCCACTGCGGTTCGCTCCGTGCTGTTCGAACGGTTGAAACAGCTGCTCGGTCTTGCCATCCGGAAGCCCGCCGCATTCGTCTCTGACGTCGATGATGACGCGGGCTCCACACGCTTTGGCTGTCAAGGACAGCCTCCCGTGTGGGCGCGTGAACTTCAGCGCGTTCTGGAGCAGGTTGCCGAGCGCCGCCCCGAGCATCTGTCGATCGGCATCGACGCGGAGATCTCGCTCTACGGAGCTCGAGAAGACGAGCTCGCGCGTGAACGCCTCCATGACCACCGGGATCTGGATCTCGCTGACGAGCTGATCGAGTTCGACCCGCTCGCGCTGGAGTTGCAACCCCGCGGTGAGTCGCACGTCCGCGAGCGACCGATCCACGAGCTGCTGGATGGCGTGCAGACTGCGATCGAGCATGGCGCCCGTTGCACCCTTGATCGCGACGCTGCCGCCCTGGATCGCTGAAAAGGCGAGCATCGCGGTGTTGAGCTGGTTGCGAAGCTCGTGGGCTAGCGAGCCCAGTCGCTCGTTCATCGTGGCAGTTGATTCGGCGGATGCTCGCTGGTCGCGCTCGAGGGTGAACGCGGAAACCGCATCGGCCGTCGCGTCGTCGAGGCATCGATTGAACGTGTGAAATTCTGGAACGGTGATCGCGTAGTGCTGCTCCTCGGCGAGCTCGGTGAGCGCCTGGCACAGATCGCCATACTCGTGAACGACCTGTTCGACATTGAAGCCGCGGTGCAACAGCTCACCGCCGTGTAATCCCGCGTTCCACGAAGAGTTGGTCGAGCCTCTCAGTGCCGGCACTTCAGCCCGTTCGGCACGGAGCGTCTCGACGAGCTGCGCGATGAACCAGGGAACGCCGTACGCGGATTCCGCGGATGTCACACCATGCACGCGCGCGGCAGATTTGAGTCGACACCGCTTCTCGAGCTCTTCGTGGTTGGCCGTGAGAAACTCGTGCAACATCGCCCGCATCTCTGCACGAGCCGCGCCGGTGAGCTCTCACCAGTTGCGTCGCCATGACCAGCGTGCCTTGCAGGAACGAGCGTATGCCGATCGGGTCCACGAGCGGCAGAGTCACCGTTTACAAGCGCAACTCCTGCACGTCTAACGCAAATCGTGCGGCGTGCCTACGCGGATCCGACGAGCAGGATCAGGTGGAGGTGCGTGTAGACCTCAGGACCCCGGGTTACTTGGCGCTCGTCATGTCACCGAGGACCGAGATGCTCTCGTCGATCCACGGATCACGCGCGACCGAGTCGCGCCACTTCTTCATGCGATCGTCGGTTGGAGTCGACGCCTTCGGTTCGTCGATCGGCGTGACCGCGAAGGCGGCGGGCACCTTGCCGAGGTCGAGACCGATGTGGTCGAGCTCGTCCTTGTCACGTTTCGTCCGCGCGTCGTATTGCGCGCGAGCGAGCTCGATCCGCGTGTCGTTGCGGCGCTTGGCCATGACCCCTTCCATGGCCAAGATCTTTGCGAAGACAGGGTTCTTCGCGACGCGTTTGGCACTCTTCGCGACGAGCGCCGACCGGTCCCAGGTCGCCTTCCAGTCGACATGCGGCGCCGGCTCGATCTTGGTCCACTCGATCGCATGCTCGAGGTCACGCTCGCCACTCTTGATGTAACTGCTCGGGTTCGGCAGCGTGATATCGGGTGTGACGCCTTCGCGCTGCGTCGAGCTGCCGCTGACGCGGAAAAACTGCTGGATCGTCAGCTTGACCACGCCGAGCACCGGCTTGTCACCGTCGTGGTCGAGATTGATGAGCGCTTGCACCGTACCCTTGCCATGGGTCGGTCCGGTGCCGACGATCACCGCGCGGTGATAATCCTGCATGGCGCCGGCGAGGATCTCCGAGGCCGACGCGCTGAATTGATTGACGAGGACCACGACAGGCGCGGACAACTGCGTGCCCGATTCCGGATCGTCGAGGACCTTGATCTGACCGTCGTGGTTGCGCACCTGCACGATCGGACCCTGGTCGACGAGCTCTCCGGCGAGCGCGACGGAATCTTGAAGTAGACCGCCACCATTGCCACGGAGATCGATCACGACCCCGGCGACCTTCTTCGCGGTCATGGCCGCGAGCAGCCGTCCCACGTCTTTTGATGCCGTCCGCGAGTTGCTCGCGTCGCCGTAGAACCCGGGCAGATAGATGTAACCGAAGGCCGGACCGGTCCCACGTTTGACGAGTGCGCCGCGTGCATACGATGCCTCGATCACCACCACGTCGCGCGTGATCTCGATCTGTTCCTCGGGACCATCCGGCTTGCGGATGTGCAGCCGCACCACGGTGCCCTTGGGTCCACGAATCAGCGCGACGACGTCGTCGATGTGCATGTTCATCACATCGACCCATTCGTCGCTGTTCGCTTGCTGGATCGAGAGGATCAGATCGCCCGCGGCGAGCTTGCCTTGGCGCGAAGCGGCACCACCCGGCACCAGATCGCTGACCTCGATCAGATCATCGTGGACGCGCAGCGCGGCGCCGATGCCCTCGAGCGAGCCGCTGATCGCGATATCGAAGTTCGCCTTGTCAGCGGGCGGGAGGTAATCGGTGTGAGGATCGAAGGTCTGGCACACGGCATTGACGAGCTCGGATGCCGCGTCGAGCGGACCCGGCGTCTTCTGGCGGGCGAACTGAGCCGCGTAGCTCTTCGCGAGGCTCGCGCGGACCTTGGCCTCACGGGCCTCGGGTGTGGCGGGGATCTCCGACGGCTTACTCGCGGAGCCAACGCTCGAATGAGTGCCCGAGAGTTGCTGCTCCATCGTGGCAACGCGCTGCATGACCTCGAGCTCGAGCCGCTGCCGCCAGCGCTCCGCGAGCTGCGCTTCGGAGGTCGCGGGCTCGAGCTTCTTTGGATCGAGCTCGATGGTTTCATCATCGTCGTGGTTCATCGGTGCAGCGAGTGCCGCAGCGACGACCTTCTCCACCACCGCGATTCGAGCGAGGAAGATGGTCTGTCCGACGTGCGCGAGCTCGAGGTTGCCGGAGTGGAGCTCGTCGTCGATCTTGTCGCGATACGCCGAGAGCGTGGTGCGGTCCGCGGCAAGCAAGAACAGCTTGCTGGCATCGAGTCGATCGAGATACGTGGCAAACGCTTCAGACGAGATCGTGTCGTCGAGAGTGCGTCCGAGCAAGTGCCGGCTCTCGAGCAGCTGGACGACCTCCCGCGACAACGCGCTCTCGCGCGGGTCGGCCTCGACCGCCGAGCTCACGTGGGCCGGGCCAGGTTGATCCCGCTGGGGGACGGTTGGTGGCGGCGGCGGTGGGGATGCGTTGCGTGCCGAGCACGCGACCGCGAGGACGAGGAACACGACCCGATTCACGACGGCGAGTGTATGCCATCGCATCGCGTGTGCACGCTCGCAGTCGTGCTAGGACGATTCGCATGACCGGCCAGCTGCGTGCAAAGCGAACCGTGGCGCGCGCGCGCGTGTCACAGCCTGCGGGGGCGCAGCCGACCACAGCGAGACCGCATATCCACGTGCTCGACGTGCCGTTCGCGATGCGCGGGATCGCCTCCGCGCATCAGGCGTACTGGGATGCCAGCCACGGCGTGTTTTTGTTCGAGGGCGCGATGCTGCCGCCAGAGCTCCGGCCGTTTCGGGCGCAGCCGTACTCGTGGGAGAACCATGTCGAGCGCGATCTCGCGGGCCAGGAGGCTGCACCCGCGCTTGCCGGCGACGGCACGATCACGTTGCGCGCCCATCAGCGCGAGGCCGCGGCCGCGATCGCGGGGGCTCGCACCTCGCAACGACCTGGATTTCTGCTCGCGGATGACGTCGGTCTCGGCAAGACGATCACCGCCTGGCAGGCGATCCTCGAGATGCCCGAGGCGACCCGGATCCTGATCGTGTGTCCGCTCGCGGTGATCGCGCACTGGCGCCGCACGATCGAGGCGATGGGCGATGGCGGCAAGGCGATCGTGATCCTCAACTACGATCGGCTCGGCAAGTTGTTCGAGGTCAGCGACGCTGCCCGCAAGAAGATCCGGAGCAAGAAGGGCCTCGCGCGCGCGGGCACCGCGCCGGAGCTCGACGTGATCGTGTTCGACGAGAGCCATCGCTGCAAGAACCCGACGGCGGCGCGCTCCAAGCTCGCCGCGAAGCTCGTCGCCAGCGCGGGGTTCTGCCTGTGGCTGTCGGCGACCGCCGGGCAGAACCCGCTCGAGCTGTCGTACCTCGCACCGTTGCTCGCGAGCACCACCGGCGCGCGCGCCTCGGACCTCAAGGACTTCGAGCAGTGGTGCATCGATCAGCAGCTCGGTGTGGCGCGCGGCAAGTTCGGCAAGTGGGAGTGGCGGGGCGATCGCGCGGACTGCGAGAAGGTACGTGCGATGTTGTTCGATCGTCCAGCCTCAGCCGCAGCCTCAGCCTCAGCCGCAGCCGCAGCCGGAGCCGGTGCCGCCGGGATTCGTCGTCGGCCCGAGGACATCGTCGGCTGGCCCGCGATCAACCGGATCCTCGCACCGATCGAATTGATCGGCGATGCGCGCGCTCTCTACGACGAAGCGTGGACCACGTTCCGCCGCGAGATGGAGCTCGTGCCACGCGGCCGCGATCCGAAGTCGGCGCTGGTTGCGACCTTGCGACTGCGCCAGAAGAGCTCGCTGATTCGCGCGGCCGGCACGGAGGAGCTCGCGCGCGAGCTCCTCGACAACGGGCATCAGGTCGCGATCTCGGTCAGCTTCATCGAGACCCTGACCAGCCTGCGCGAGGCGTTCGAGGCCGGACTCGGCGCGGTCCCGTGCGCCGCGATCCACGGCGGGCTCTCGGCCACTGCGCGCGAGCACGAGCGCCTGCGGTTCCAGCGCGGCGAGGCCAAGGTCGTGCTGTTCACCGTCGAGGAAGGCATCTCTCTCCATCAGGGTGAGTTGCCCGGTGCGGCCGCCGATATCCCGCGCTCCGAGATCATCCACGACCTGCGATGGTCCGCGATCCAGATGGCGCAGATCGAGGGCCGCTGTCATCGCGACGGTCGGTTCGCCCAGGTCTACTGGGTCTATGCCGACGCGTCGATCGAGGCCCGGATCGCGACGGTGGTCGCCGGGCGCCTCCAGTCGATGAAGCACATGATCGGGGATGACGTCGAGACGCTGCGCGAGATCGAGAGCCTGCTGCGCTCGACGGTTTGAAGCGGTGGAACGCGCTACGCTGTGGTGTGATCTGGCGGTGGTGGATCTGGCTGTTGGTGGCGCTCGTCGCGACGACGCTGGGCTTTCTCGCGACTCAGATCGACATGCTCGCGGCCGATCCGCTGTGGTACGCGGAGATCGCGCACCGCCTGGCGGTCGATCCGGCCGGCGTGTTCGCGAGTCACGAGACGCATCCGTTCGTGATGCGGATCGGCCTCACCATTCCGCTGTCGTTGCTGTATCGCGGCTTCGGCGTCTCGCTGCTCGTCACGAACCTCCCGGTGCTGTTCTCCGAGCTCGCGATCGTGACCGTCGCTTACGTCGCCGCTCCGACGCCGCGGGCCAAGCTGATCGCGATGATCGCGTGCATCACGTGCGTGCCGATGATCCTCCAGGCAAACCGGTTGAACGCCGATCTTCCGAGCGCGGCCCTGATGGCCGTGTCGATCCTCGGTCTTTCGCTCCGCGATCGCCGACACGGTCGATGGTGGCTGATCGCCGCGGTCGTCGCGTGGATGTTCGCGTTCCTCGTCAAGGAGACCGCGCTGTGGTGCGTGCCAGTGTGGATCTACGCCCTCGTCCGCGACGTCCGGCTGACCTCGTGGCGGGACGTCGGACGTACGTACGCGCCGGCGATCGTCGTCGGCATCGTCCTCGCTATCGCGTATCTCGCGCTGTGCGCGTGGTTGTGGGGCGATCCCCTCGCGCGGTTCAACGGCATTCGAGGTGCGGTGGAGGCCGTGCACGAGGTCGCGAGCTACGGGCCCGCCTGGTCGATCTCGGTGGCGCGCATGACCTGGCAAGTTCCGTACATGGTGGTCACGATGTTTCGCGTGCTGCTCGTCCCTGTCGTCGTCGCGCCGTGGCTCGTGCGCGGGCGCGATCGGATCTGGTGGGTGGCCTGCGCGACGATGATCCTGCTGTACTGGTTCGGGTCGAGCACCACCGCCACGTACATGCCGCTCCCGATCTCGCAGCGGTTGATCGCGCCGGCGCTGCCGTTCGTGCTCGTGACGGCGGCCCTCGCGACCGACGCTGCGCTCGAGCTCGCATGGCTGCAGCGATTGCGCGCGCCGATCGTGGCCGTGCTCCTCGTCGCGGTGTTCGTCCCGTGGCTGCGCACGATCCGGACCTTGCGTCGCCATGGCCAACCCGAGACCGCCGTGTTCGCGACGTTGCGTCACGAGATCGGCACGAGACCACTCCTCCTCGTGTGCGGCGAGCCGCGCTGCATCGCACTGACGGATTTCTATCTTGGCTTCGAGCCGCGCCCTGACTTCACCGTGCTCGGCAGCGCCGAGTTCGCGCGCTCACCGCGGCCGCACGACGTGACGGTGCGTGCACTCGTCAATCGTCCGCGCGGTCGCGGGATTCGTGCGACCGATCCAGCCCTCGACGCGACGGGCAAGATCGATGCAGTCGGGCTCGCGCTGATCGATGGTGATGAAGACATCCGGCTCTACGACGCGGGGGATGGCACGCGCCTCTGGGACGCGTTGCAGCACTAGCTGCACGAAAGGCCAGCGGACATAATTCTTGTCACGCTCGAGGAGCTGCTGCGTTGACCTCGTCATGTTGCACTTCCTCAAATTCTCATCGCTCCTGCTCTTCTCGACGCTCGCTGCCTGTGCGAGCGCGGACGCCACCCCGACACCGGTCACGCCGCAGAAGACCGAGTCCGCGAACCCCGACCGCGACCTCTGCGTGGCGGTCCTCCAGCACGCGCGGACATGCACCGACCAATACATTCCCGTACTCGTCGATGCACGCGCCGCCGCCGATCATCCGACCGGCATCAAGGGCGAGGTCGCCAAGGATCGCGCCGGCGTGATCGCGCAGGCCAAGCAGGAGTGGGCGACCGACTCGACAGATGCAAATATCGAGGCGATGTGTGCTGGACCGATGATCCACACCGCCGAGCAGCGCGATACCGCCACCCGATGTCAGGCGACGGCCGATTGCAGCGCGTTCTCCGCATGTCTGGTGCCGATCGAGCAAGCAGCCTGGCACTGATCCCCTCGGCGCCATCGAGGCCTTGTCCAAGCTGACCGGCCGCGCACTGCTGAAACGCGCATGTAACGATACGCAACGATGGCGACCAGCGCGTCGCCGCGGGCGCGCGGAATATCGTAAAGTCGACGGACCAGATGCCCAGCTCCGATAAGAGAAAGCAGTCGCTTTATTTCCCCGAGGACATGCTCAAGGAGATCCAGCACGAGGCAGCTCGTCTCGATCGCTCGTTGTCCTGGGTGGTCCAGCAAGGTTGGAAGCGTGCGCGCGGTCCGATCAAGGAATTCCCGTCGACCAACGACGAGCCGGAGTCGCTCCCGGATCCGAAGGAGGAATAGCTCTACCTTCTGCGCCGCACGAGGCCTGCGGCGCAGAGAGCGACCCATAACAGCGACGAGCTGTCACTGCCTCCGGTCTGGCAGCAACCGCCGCTGCCCGTTCCCGTTCCCGGTGCCGTGCCGACATCCGCGCCGACATCCGCGCCGGCTGCCATGGTGCCGTACTCGAACGCGCCGAGATCGAGGCCGGCACCGACGACGACCCGAGGCTCGGTCCCGATCGGGGGTGTCGACTGGATCGTGGGCGCGCCGTTCTGCACCGCGCCCGCCCCATCCACGTACTGCGGCTGCGCGAGGCCGATGTCGATCGCGGGCGAATTCGCAGCGAGGTGATAGTCGTCGCTCGCCGCGAAGCCGGCGCTGGTCCCGCCGATGGTCGCAGTCAGCGCTGCGGGCACACCGCCGATGCCGTCGGTGATGAAGTTGTTGCTGCCGGTGACATAACCTGCCGTCGTCGCATCGGACGTCAATTGGGTGCCGGCGACCGTCGCGTAAACGATGTTGTCGAACAGGTAGACGTGCGTCGCTGCCGGCACCTGCGCGCTGGTCAGCACGTGCACGAGTTGATTGGACGCGTTGCGAAGCACGAAGGTGTTTCCGATCGCGTAGAGCGCGCCGTTGCGGCTCGGAGTAGCGTCGCCGGGGTTGTCGGTGCCGAACAGGATCGTCTGCGAATTATTGTTCGCCGAGGTCGCGCGCACGAACACGTTGCCGATCAGGACGGCGTTCGCGTTCGCCATCGCGGTGTACGGGCCTTGAATCAGGTCGACTTCGTAATTGCCGGCATTCTCGACGTAGTTACCGACGATCTCGACGTACCGGGTTCGAAGCTTGATGTTCTGGCCGCCACGCGAATCGTGAATGTGGTTGCCGATCAGGCGGACCACATCGCCCTGGAGGTACAGGTTGTGGCTCAGGCCGTCGTTCGCGCCGTTCGCGTAGATATCGCTGTTCTCGATCGCGAGCACGGACAGGCCGTCGGACTGGCCGCCGTCTTGGTTGTCGTGGATCGACATGTCCGAAAACGTGACGTCGTGCGCGCCGGCCGTGAGCCGGAACCCAGAGCCGTTGTTACTCGCGTTCGTCGCGTGCTCGAGCTCGAGGTGCGAGACCTGCCAGTAGCTCGCGTTCGTGAACTGGAAGATCGCGCGTGGCACCGAGCCGCTACCACTGAGGTCAAGGCCAGTCGCGTCGAACACCGGGCGCGTCCCCGCGACGCCGCGCAGCACGATCGGGGCCTGCGCCGTCCCCGAGGCGGTGAGCTGGCACGCATTGGTGTACGTAGCCGCGTCGACCTCGACAATATCGCCAGGCTGGAGCGCGACCGACGCGACGAGCTCGCACGGCGAATGATACGCCCGACTCGGTCCGACCGGGTATGTGGTTGCGAAGGCCGTTCCGCCGAGGGCGAGCACGATCGCGAACCCCGGCGTGCGACACTGGATATACATTCAGGCAAGCTTACCGGATGATTCTCTCGCAGCGGCAACAAGTGCTGCTCGGCGTAGGCATCGGCGGCTTGGTGCTCGTCGCCGTGGGCTTGTTCGTGAGCGACTGGTTCACGCTGAAGATGTCAGCGGGCCTGGCGGACGTGATGGGGGACAGGCGCGCGTCGATCGGCATCGATCTGCGAACGATCACGATCTGCCAGCGCGGCGCACCGTGCGTGTCGATGTCGTTGAGTGCTTCGCAGGCATCGTTCGGCACGATCGCGCAGATCACTTTCTTCGGCTCGATCGTGTTCGCGATCGGCCTCGCTGCCGGCGTGATCGGGCCGCATGTCGGGATTCGCATGTCGCCGGCCTACGGGCGAAAGGTCGCCGTGCTCGGAGCCTTGATGCTAGTCGCGACCCTGGTCACCGCCTTCGTGCTGGGGCCGGATACGGGCAAGATTTCCGCGGCGGTCGGATCCCTCACTGTCGCTCACGGTGTCGGCGGGCTCGCGCTCGGTATTGGCATCGCGCTCGGCATCTTCGCCCTTTTGCAACTCCGCGACGACGAGCCACCCGCGGCCGAGCCCGTCATGGCCCGATATGCGCGGCCCGCCGCGACTCGGCCGCCGCCAATGCAAGCGCCCGTGTTCGCATCGACCGTCGTCCCGGAGCTGGTGCCGCCGGTGAGTTGCGCGGCGGCCACGATCGCGCTGTCGGAGAGCGGTGTCGACACGAGCTTCGTCGACGGCAACATCGGGCTCGTCGAGTGGGGCGACGTCGTCGGCGTGGTCGCGCGCCAGCTGCCCGCTGCGGCGCCGTATCACGGCGCGATCTTCGTGGACATCATCTCGGGTCCGCACGCGACGGTCCGCGCGCTGCCGACGACGCGGATCACTTGCACGAGCGGCCCCGTGACCGGCGAGGGCGCCGAACGCGTGCGCGCGCTGGTCGCGGCGATCCGCGGGTTCGCACCAGTTGCCAAGCTCGACTCCGCCACCCGCGCGGTCTGCGACGAGGGCGCGCCGATCCGGCAGCTCGCGGATGCGGCAGCGCTCGCGGCGCACGACGAGCGGCTGCCTTGATTGGAGTGTCGTAACTTCTCGCCGCGCGAGGCATCGAACGACCGTGTCTTTCCGCTCGGCGCTGTTCGTCGGTCAGCTCGCGAGTACGCTGCCGCTCGTCGGGTTGATCTGGACGATCCAGGTCGTGCACTACCCGCTGTTCGATGCGGTCCGAGGCGACCTGTTCGTGCGATTTCATCGAGCGCACAGCACGCGCATCACGCTGCTCGTGGTGCCGCTGATGATGGTGGAGTTTGCGACGGCAGGCGTGGCGCTGTTCGTTCCCATGCTCGGTCGTTTCGCGACGTGGGCCGGCTTCATCGCGGTCGTCGTGATCTGGGCGGCCACGTTCCTGCTCTCGGTACCGATGCACGATCGTTTGACGACAGGCTTCGACGCACTCGCGCACCGCAGGCTGGTGTGGACCAACTGGGTGCGAACCGCGGCGTGGACCGTGCGCGGCGTGATGCTCGTGGTCGCGGTCGCGCGGATGGTGCCGTGACGCGCTACGATGGACACGTGGGCTGGTTCGACCGAGAATCGACGCGCGCGGTTGTGGACTTCTTCGATGTCTGCATCGCGTCTGAAGATGGGATCCTCGCGGTGAAATTCGCGGCGGCGCGCGAGGGCGATTGGCAACCGCTCGAGCGGTATCTCGACAACCACGTAGCCGTGAACGAGGTGCTCGACGCGTTCCATGCCGAGACGGTGAAGCGGATCGTCGCGGTGCTCGCAACGGATGCAGACCGCCTCGCCGAGGCGCTGATCGTGCTCGGCGAGTTTCAAGCAAGCGCACTGCGCTGGATCGCGCGCCGACGCGACGACCGCGTCCTCGAGGGTGCGCTCGACGGCGTGATCTCGATCGACGCGAATGGCATCGTGATCGAGCTCAACCCGTCGGCGGTCAAGATCTTCGGCTACTCGCGCGAGCAAATGGTCGGCCGGTCGCTCGACGAGATGATCATTCCGACGCGAATGCGCTCGGCGCACAAGGCTGGATTGCTGCTCTCCGCGAAGGGCATCTTTGGCATGATCGGTCGTCGCGTCGAGATGACCGCGCTCCGCGCTAACGGTGCGGAGTTTCCAGTCGAGCTCTCGGTGGTCGCGACGGGCAGCGGAGGCACGCAGCGATTCACCGGATTTCTGCGTGATCTCACCGAGGCCAAGCGAGCGGAGGCGTCGGTCGCGGTGTGGGCGCACGCGCTCGACCGTGCTCCGTTCGGCGTCGCGATCTCGGATCTCGAGACCGGCACGATCCAGCGCGTCAACGAGACACTCGTCGGAATGCTGCGCTTCTCGCACGAAGAGCTCGTTGGCCGCATCGCGACCGAGTTGGTGTCACCGACGAGTCATGTCGACCTCCCTCGGCTCCAGCTCGAGATCGGGCCGGTCGGATCGCACGTCCACGAGATCTGGTTGCAACGCAGTGATGGCAGCGAGGTGCTCGTGTGGTCGTCGACGAGCATCGTCGAGACGCAGCCCGGCAGCGCGGTGAGAATCTCGACGCTGATCGACGTGACCGAACGCCATCGTCTCGAGCAAGCGATGATCGCGAGCACTGCGCGGTTGCAGGTCATCTCGTCGGTCTCACACGAGTTCGCGAGTGCGAGCGGCGGCGTCGAGGAGGTGTTGGTGCTCGTCACGCGCCGCCTCGGTGAGCTTCTCGGCGAGGGCTGCTTTGCGCGGCTGCTCAGTAGCGACGCCCTCTGGCTCGAGCCTGCCACCGCGTTCTTTCATCCCGACGAGAGTCTGCGAAGTGAGGTGCGCGAGCTGATCGGCGCGGTTCGCCAACCGGTCGGCGAAGGGCTCGCGGGCCGCGTCGCGGCGACCGGCTCGCCCGTGATGGTCACGGCCAAAACCCTGGCCGCTGATCTGCCTCCCCAGCTCGGCAAGCTCCTCGAGACGACGCAAGTGACGAGCGCGCTCGCCGTGCCGCTGCAGGTCAACGGTCGGATGCTCGGTGTGATCGGCTTGGTACGCACGACAGCGCAGCCGCCTTACACCCTCGAGGACCAGCAACTCGCGAGCGAGCTGGTCAATCGCGCCGCCCTTGCGGTCGATAACGTGATGCTCGTCAATGCACTCGAGCGGCGCGTCGCGGAACGCACGCGTGACCTCGAGGCCGCGAACCGCGAGCTCGAGACCTTCAGCTACACGGTCTCGCACGATCTGCGCGCCCCGTTACGTGCGATCAACGGCTTTAGCAGCGCGCTCGCCGATTACGAGCACTTGTTAGATGATCAAGCCAAGCATTACCTCGCACGCATCAGCGCTGCGACGCTGCGCATGGCGAACCTGATCGATGATCTGCTCGGTCTCGCCCGCATCGGCCGCACGAGGCTCGCAGTCTCACTCGTCGACGTGTCTACCCTGTCCGGCGAGGTCGTCGCCGAATTGCGCGAGCTCGAGCCCGACCGCGCCATAACGATCGAGATCGAGAGCGGACTCGAGGCGCGTGCCGATGCCAAGCTCTTGCGGATCGTGCTCCATAACCTCCTCGGCAACGCATGGAAATTCACGTCGAAGATGGCCTCCGCCCGGATCAGCATCGGTCGCGCAGGCGAAGGCTTCTTCGTGCGCGACAACGGAGCCGGCTTCGATATGGCGTACGTCGGCAAGCTGTTCGCGCCGTTTCAACGGCTCCATGCACCAGATGATTTCGACGGCACCGGTATCGGCCTCGCGACCGTGCAGCGCATCGTTCACCGCCATGGCGGCGCGGTCACGGCTGAAGCCGCGCCCGGGCAGGGCGCATGCTTCGTGTTCACGCTGAACAGCTGACCGCGCTCATGTCAAGCGCTCGCCACACTCCGCGGGAACGAGCCAGCTCGCGACGCGCGTGAAGAGCGAGTGACACGCGGTCTGTGCCGCGAACCGGTCGTGGCGGTAGAGATCTACGCGCTCGATTTGTTCGACGCGATCCGATCCTCCAATCGTTGAGACACCGTGACGGCGGTGTCGTGGCGCCGGCCCGTTCTTCGCGCAGCCCCCGTTGGGGTGATACCGTCGGGGCTGTGGACATCATCGGCCCAATCATCCTGATCCTCGGCGGCCTCCTCGGGTGCGCTGGCCTCATCGTCTCCAAAGATCCGAAGGCGAAGGACGCGCTCGCGAAGCTTCAGGCCTACCAGGGATGGATCGGTGTCCTCCTGTTGATCTTTGGCGTGATCAATTTTCTCCGCATCGGCATCCACATCTTCGCGTTGATCAGCGTCCTTCCGTTCTTCGCGCTGGTCGTGCTCGCATACATCTTCTCCTCGATCTTGCTCGGCATCATGTTCGGCATGCCGATGGTCGCCAAGCTGTCCGCATCGGGCGCAGCCAAGGGCGAGGTGCTCGGCAAGAAGCTCGCGCCGTATCACACGATCATCGGCATCGTCGGCCTCGTGTCGGGCTTGATCGCGCTCCTGTACGGGTTGCATATCCTCAAGTAATCGCCTCCTGAGCTTGCGCGAGATCCACGATCTGATGACCGATCTGTCCGGCGCGCTCGATGCCGAGACGGTCGAGCGCATCGCGACGGTGGCGATCGCGCAGGCCACGGCGACCTATCATTGGCGACGCATCGTCGGAGCCCTCGAGGCACAACCCCTGGCCTCGCGCGAACGCGTCGGCCAGGTCGCACAACGCCTGCTCGAACGCGCGTTGGTCGAGCACGACGGATATGCAGTGGTCGATGTCGCGCGCGTGAGATCCGGGCTCGACGATCGCCACGGCGTGTACGTCGCGCTCGAGGAGGCGATCGAGATGATGCGGACCGTTGGCGCGCCGGGCGGAGCGTGGGTGCGTATCTCCGACTGCTTCGTTCTGGTCGAGGATCCCGCCGAGCAACTGCGCTGTCTCGAGATCGGTCGCGATGCGCTGCGTTCGCGAGCGCAAGGGGCTGGTCTGGTCGAGGTCGCAACGGCGTGGGCTGTGTTCGATCGCGAAGCCGGTCTCGCCTTGATGCATGAAGCGGAGACGATCCTCGGCAAGGACGAGGCAACTCCGTGGTCGCTCGCGAACGCGTGGATCGATCTGGACGAGCCCGCGCAGGCGTGGCGCGTGCTCGAGCGGGCCCAGGCCAGCGCCGCGGACACCAGCGCGGCGATCCACGTCGCGCGCGCCTATGCGTGCCATGCGAACCACGCGGGGGTCGCGCTCGCGCTCGTACGCGGCGGGGCGCTCGCGGCCACGGTGGCGCACTGGCTCGCGCTCGGCGAGGCTGCCTACGATTGCAACGTCGATGTCGCCACGATTCGTGCCGCCTTGCAGAGCGCCGAGCAGCTCGCGAGCGACGACGCCGAGCGGGCGCGGATCGCGATGGGCTACAAGGTGTGGCTGCTCGATAACCTCGAAGCGGAGCGTTTCGGACCGCGCGGCGTGCGACCGGAGGCGTCGGACTTGTTCGATCTATTGCGCGACCGCGCCACGCCGGAGCTGCTCGAGACCATCGCGCGCGCCGACTACGGCATGGACTTTCAAAAGCACCTGGCCGGGCTTGCTGATATCTGCGCGACGGGGCTCGTCCCACGCGACCTGCCGTGGGAGCCGCGCGAGGTCCTCGAGCTCACACGCTGGCAGTCCGGCGAACACGTGGATCATCTCGCACGAGCGCTCAGCTGCGTGATCTTGTTGATCGCGAATCCCGATAGCGATTCGTTCGCCACGAATGCGCCGATCTTGGTCGAGAGCTGCTTTGCACTCGGTGCCGAGACGACCGCGGCCGCCGCGGCGCTGTTCGAATGGTCCGCGGCGAGCCCGCCCACCGAGGACGAACCGCTGCTCCCGACGCTCGCGCTCGTCTTGCTCGCGATCGTGCACGCGAACGATGAGAACCTCGACGAAATCGCGACGCGACTCGCCGCCAACATGCCCGACCACCTCGCGGCGACGATGTTCGACGGCATTCGCGGCGCGCTGTGGCGCGAGCTCGTCACCACGAGGCTGGTCCCGCGGCGCACGTCGTGCCCGCCGATCGACCACGTGTTGATCCAGCTCGACCTCTCCTGACGCCCCGTCCAAGCCCATCACGCCCCACCGGTCATCGGCACGTTCGGTCGGCGTCGTGACATCGCGCAACCCACCCGCACACGTGGATCTCTGCCGCCCGCGCCTCAGGTCAACGGTCGGATGGAGAGCGGACTCGAGGCGTGTGCCGATGCGAAGCTGTTGCGGATCGTGCTCCATAACCTCCTCGGCAACGCATGGAAATTCACGTCGAAGATGGCCTGTCGCGAGGCCGATACCGGTGCCGCCGAAATCATCTGGTGCATGGAGCCGTTGATACGGCGCGCATGAAGAAGCCTTCGCCTGCGCGACCGATGCTGATCCGGATCGTTCACCGCCATGGCGGCGCAGTCATGGCTGGGGCCGCGCCAGGGCAGGGCGCGTGCTTCGTGTTCACGTTGCACTGATCGGCGCCGAGCTCACGCGATCTCATCTGCGCTCGCCGCACCGCCCACGTGCGTCACGGACGCACAGCGCTGTTCATTCGGCGATGCTGGGGCCACTCGCTGGCGGGTAGGCTTCTTGCAGTCCAGGACGCCATGCCTTTTCTTCCGTCTCGCCTGTGTGCGCTGATCGTCATGAGCATCGCGGCCTGTGGTTCGTCCGGTCTGCCAGCGGACACGCGCTCGCTGAACGGCACCGAGGGCGACGTGGTCAGTGGCAGTGGCAGTGTCACGGGGACGTACGGCAGCGAAGCGATCGCGCCGATCATGGCCGCGTACTGGGTCGGACAACCCGCTGATCCGACGGAGTCCGCGGGTGGTCCGTTCGTCAACCTCTTCTCGACCGCGGTGACGTGCAACGACATCTCGGTCACGGGTTGGTTATCGAAGATTCCGGTCGAGACGCAGGTGCTCGAGCTGATCATCGGCACCACGACCGTCGGGGCGGCGGCGCCCGCCGCCTCCGCGGCCGCCGCGAACGTCGCCGAGGTGAACTATCTGTTCGCCCGGCCCTCCGGCGAAGCTCGCGCCACTGGCGGTAGCATCGCGCTGAACGCGTATACGAGTGCGGTCGCACTCGACGGGACGGTCCACGTGACGTTTGCTTCGGGCGGCGCGGATGGCACGTTCCACGCGGTGTACTGCCCTGGTGGCCAAGAGGAGTCGCGCTAGCGACCTGATGGTTGGCGGCGATCGCGCTAGAAGATGCCGCCGCACGAATTCGGAATGCCGCCCGCGCCGCAGGTCAGGCCCGCCGCGCAGGGGCCGCAGTTGACCGTGGCGCCGCAACCGTCACCGATGAGCCCACATTCGGCGTTCTGTTCGACGCAGGTCAGCGGCACGCATGCCGGGGGACCACACGTGTTCGTGCCGCCGTTGCCGCAGACCTGACCCATGCCACACGTTCCACACTGCAGGACCATGCCGTCATCGCAGCCATCGCCGGACTCGCCGCAGTTGAACCCGAGCTGGGCACACGTTTTCGGCGTGCACGTCGCAGGTGCGGCGGGGCCGACGCACGACGCGAGATCGAACAGCATGAACTCGAGCGTCTTCTCCTGCGCGGTCATCGGGCCGGCGGTGCACTCCGCCGGGAACGTGGCGCCACCCGATACGGCATCGGAGACATGGAAGTCGCTGTAGAGCACGCGACCGCATTGCGTGGTCGGTGCCGGATCCGGCGCGTAGGCGACCGGCGTATCGAACGTGTAGTGCAGTGGATACGTGCTGGTGTAGAGCCACTGCTGCGCTGGCGTTCCCGACATCGTCGCGGCGATCGCGCTGACCGCGTCGAAGTCTTGGCGCACGACGTTGACGAGGATCTGACCGAGCGTGGTCGACGCACCGACCAGCTTGAGCCAGTGCGCGAACGCCACGCGACGGGCCTGCGTGCCGGCGTCGCCTTGCAGCGTCTGATCGACGAGCCCGGTCGCCGAGGTGGCAGCGCTCTGATTCACGCGCCAATCCGCGGTCTGCGAGAACGGGTGCGGTGCGGTGTTCGAGCCGACCGTGCCGTCGCTGTTGGTCAACCAGGTGTAGCCGTAGTGGGTCGCGAACACGCGGCCGCCCGCGTTCGCGTAGTTGATCAAGCGCGCCTGCTGTGCGGCGGTCTTCGCGATCTGCAAGCCGACGCACTCGAACATCGTCATGTCGTACTTCGCGAGCTCGGCCTGCGTGCCGTACAGCGTCGACGCCGCGGGCGTGTTCGCATCGATCACCGCGCCGTTGTCGACGTAGAAGTGCACGCGCCCGGCACCGCTCGGGTTGGTGAACTCGCTATCGGCGATGCCGATCTTGCGCAGCACGCAGTGCAGCGTATCGACCTTGCCGGTGCTGAACGCGATTAGCGGGATGTCGCTGCGGACATCGCCCGTGACGCCCACGCGATCGCGGGGGAGATGGGTCTGCGTGTTGGTCAGTGCGGTGTCCGCGCAGCACGCGACTGACGGGATCGTGATCTGGCGGCGCCAGCGACCGAGCTGGATGACCAGCGGGATGTTGGTGCCACACGGCGCGTTGTTCAGCGTGAACTTGCCGTCGACGCCGGTGGTGACGCTGATCAACGGAGAGCCGCTGACGAGCGAGCTGCACGAGTCACACGACACGCCTTGCGTGAACGGGGTCACGCCGTACGTCGGTGCGCCGACCGCACCGTTCGGGATGTAAACGAGCGCGCCAAAGATCGGATCCGGCGTTCCCCAGACCGCGGTGTTGTCGTGACCCGGCGCCGTCACCGTGCCGCTGATCGACGACTTCGGCAGGTTGGTGCACGCGTTCTGCTGGAGACAGAGCCCGCTCGTGCAGGTCGGGCCCGCGCAGCTGTTCGCCGTGCCCGCGCCACAGGTCTCACCCGATGCACAGGTTCCGCAGCTCGCGGTGAGCCCACCGCAGCCATCGGCGACGACGCCGCAGACCGCGCCGGCCTGCGCACAGGTTCGCGGTGTACACGAGCCGCTGCCCGTGCCGGCGCTGCCACACGTGAAGTGCAGACCCGCACCGCCGCAGGTCTCCGGCGTCGTGCAACTACCGCAGTCGATCGAGCCACCGCAACCGTCGCCGATCGGGCCGCACATCGCGCTCTGCGCCGTGCACGATGTGAGGTTGCAAACGGCGCTACCGCTGCCGCCGTTGCCATCGCTCGAGACGTTGGTGTCCGTCGCGACCAGGCCATCGGACGGCGCCGCGCCCGTGTGT
The DNA here is from genome assembly GCA_043759355.1 of Kofleriaceae bacterium. Taxonomy (GTDB): domain Bacteria; phylum Myxococcota_A; class Polyangia; order Haliangiales; family Haliangiaceae; genus JABFXX01. The sequence goes on along the minus strand of JAYVLQ010000050.1, from coordinate 38,803 downwards.
GTGGGACCGCACCCGGCGCTCAAAAGTGCGAACAGGATGAGAGACCGCGCAGTTGTCATGCTGGGCGGATGCTCACACAAACCCATCAGAAAAGCCTGCCCGGTCGACGTAGGCGAGCGAGCTATTCTCCGCGCGAGGCGAGGCTGGGGCGAAAGCGCTCCCCGATGTAGCCGGGCGTCGCACTCGCAGCCCTCGGCAGAACCCGCGCTACCCACATGCAGCCTACGTTACGATGGGCGATGCGATCGATCCTGTTGTTGAGCCTGGCAGCGTGTGCTTCGCACCATGGCGGTACCGGCGAGCTCGATGCAGCGACGGGAAATCGCGACAGCAGCACGCAAGACGGCACCGAGATCGATGCCGCGCCGGTGCCGAGCGGACCGGTCAACGTCGTGATCACCGCCGACAACGCCTACAGCTTTGGCTACGGCGACGTCGATGCGATCGAGTATTTCACGCAGGGCACGAAGTCCGACGGTAATGCGATCTTCAACTGCCCGCTCGGCAACGGGCCTGAAGCGTACGTCGTGCCCGAGGCGAATGCGCAGCCAACCGCGTTCCTCTACATCGTCGCGTGGGATGACCTCAGCGTCACCCAGGGCGTGATCGCTGACATCACGCGCCGGAACGCGACGGTCGTCACCGGCGACTCGCCGTTCGAGGTCTGCGCGACCGGCATCGCGTACGCGTCGGGACCGACGTCGATCAACGGACCGACACTCGACGTGATCAATCAGGAGATCACGCGCTGCAACGCTGGCACGGGCGACGCGTCGACGACGAGCCGGGGCTGGGTCAACACGATGGGCCCGACGTCGACGCCCGGCGCGACCGGCGTGATGGCGGTGGGCGAGGCCAATGACGACGCGGGCGGAACGTTTCCGATCGTGTGTCAGCCGACCGCGACCGATCTCGGTATTCGCAGCACGGCAAAGTGGCTCTGGTACGATCCGAACCCGGCCGAAAACGTCGATCCGTTCCACGCGACGGGCACCAATCGCTTCAAGTCATTCCTGATCTTCCGGCTCGGGGTGAGCGCGATCATCTTCTGAACCACGGGGGAACCACGGGAGAACCACGGGTGATCTCTCGCGCACACCAGGTGCAACTTCGTGTTGCGCTCTGTTTCGTGCAAGTCGACGTATGACTGACAGAGGGCCTCGGGCCTCGTTCACACCATCGACGTTCGCGTGATCGTTGAGGTCGCGCGATCATGAGGACGCGAGCGTGCAAGTGCGTGTCAGTTGTACGAATCGCGATATCTCACTATCATCGTCCACGTCTTATGACGAATCGGAGCTTGGTGTTCACGACGCTGCTGGTCGCCTCGGCTGCGTGCGGTCCGACCGCTCGACAAGACACGTGCACGAACGGCACGTGCACCGGTACCTGCACGCCGGGCGACACCCACGCTTGCTACGACGGCGCGAGCGGCACCGAAAATGTTGGCCCGTGTAAAGGCGGCACCGTGACCTGCGATGCGAACGGCATGTGGGGCGTGTGCAACGGCGAGACGAAGCCGAGCGGCGAGATCTGCGGCGACAACATCGACAACAACTGCAACGGCCAGGTCGACGAGGACGTCGACCTGGACGGCGACGGTTGGACGACCTGCCAGGGCGATTGCTGTGATTCCACCGAGTGCGGCACGCCGTCGCTGGTCAATCCCGGCGCGGTCGAGATCCCTGGCGACGGCGTCGACAACAACTGCAACGGCGTGATCGATGAGCCGTTCGTCGCATGTGATTCCGGCCTGACGTCGAGCTCGACCACCGCGATGGACTACGCGAAGGCGATCGACCTCTGCCAGACCACGACGCTGACCGACGCGATGAGGAAGTGGGGCGTGATCGACGCCAAGCTGACGCTCGCTACCGGTAGCGGCACGCCGAACACCAAGTCCAAGGCGATCCTTCCGCACTACGGTACTGGCGTGGTTCCCCATGCAGGTTCGAGCTTGATGTTGATCTCGTCGGGCAATGCCGCGGGCGTTGGCGACCCGAACTACCTCGCTTCGCTCGATGCGAACATGAACACGAGCTCCGCGTTCCCCTCGGACTGGTTGGCGGCGAACAACAATGCCCTGCCGAACGCACCTGGGTGCCCGCCGCCGACGGGGTCGACCGCGAACGATCCGATGATGCTGACGCTGACGATCCGCGTGCCGACGAACGTCCAGTCGTTCTCGCTCGACACCAACTTCTTCAGCGACGAGTTCCCGGAGTGGACGTGCAGTCCGTTCAACGACTTCTTCGTCGTGCTGCTCGACTCGACGTACAGCGGCACTCCCGCGAACCCCGCTGACAAGAACCTCGCGTTCTACCAATCGGGCACGAACAAGTATCCGGTGGGTGTGAACCTCGCTGCCGGCAACACCGGCTTGTTCACCCAGTGCGTGAACGGCACGACGGGATGCTTGAGCATATTCCACGGCGGTATGTCCGGCACGATCTCGACGTGCACGTCGATCGCGGACCTCGCCGGCACCGGCATGGATCAGGCGGCGAGTGGCTCCTGCGACAGCACGAGCAAGATGGGCGGCGGCACCGGCTGGTTGACCACGAGCGGTAACGTTCAGCCGGGTGAGATCATGACGCTGCGGATCGCGATCTGGGATACGAGCGACCACGCGCTCGACTCGCTCGCCGTCATCGACAACTTCAAGTGGTCGGGCACGCCGTCGTCGCCGGGCACGGTCATCTCCCGAACGCACTGAATCGGGCTATTTCGCGATCTGCGCGAGCCACGGCTTCAGCTTCTCTTCGAGAGCTGCGTGAGCCTGATCATGCGCGGCGAGCGGAGCGCCGACTGTCGTCATCGTGATCGCGGGAATCGAGTTGCGCGCTCGCACTACCATCGCCGCGTAGAGATTGGAGCGCACGGTCGCAGCGATCGCCGAAAGCGCCGGGTCGCCCGCGTTCGCCGCTTGATCGAGCAGGTCGAAGCTCGGCTTCACCGCGGCCGTCATCGCGTTCAACGAGCTCTCATCGGGCGAGATCTTGAGTGCATCGAGCCGCACCCCTGCACCACAGTTTGCCGTTGCGATCCGCGCCGTGATCGAGGGCTGCGGGATCGTTGCATCGCTCGGGATCGTCGCGACCGCCGCGCAGGACGGTGGCACCGCGCTTTGATCGATGGGCGGCAAGCGAGTGTCGGCGTTCACGCTCGCCGGGATTACGAGCATCGCGATCGTCAGAAGTTGGTTGCGCATGACCCGCACGATACGCACGAGCACGCACCCAGGCTCGAGTTGGGGCGTTAGTTCGCATTAAGAATGGGGTGTGTAAAAATCTGCCCGAGCATTTTCGCCACGCTCGATCACCGGGTCGAAGAAATGGGGCAGGGCTCCCCATCCTCGCGAACGAGATTGGAGCCGACACGCGTCGGGTGCTCGCCAACGTGTTCGGCGCGGTCGGCGAGGTCAGCGCGGTCAGCGTCGTGATCTCGGGATACGTCGCGTCGTCAGCGGAATCCACCGAGCTGTCCGTCGTCGCGACCGAGGGCACGTGCGTTCCGCACGCGGTGATGCCGAGGACAAGCAGGACGTGAAACATCGGGTCTTCATCGCGGTCCATGCTGGGTGCGTTACCCGCGCATCACTGCACGCCTGCTTCGTGAAGTGCGCGGTTGTTGAAGTCCTTCGCGACTGTCTCGAGTTGATCGGCGAGCGAGTCCTCGACGTCACGCTCGTCTTGCGAGCGCCACTCGGCACGACGACGATCATAGATCTCTTGCGCCTCGGCGCAGTCCTGTCCGCCGAAGGCGTACTTGCCGAGCGCGTACGCGACGACGCCACCGGCCATCGCCGCGATGCCGGCGCCGAAGTACGGCTCCTTGAACGAGCCATCGGAGGTGCCCCCACCTTCGACCACCAGCAATCCCCCCACCATGAAGAGCGCCTCGCCGACGTACTTCGGCACGGATGCATGAGAGCAGTGCGCACCGAGCTCTTGCATGCGCGACAGGTCCTTGAGATACGTCGGATCGCCAAGCGCTTGCGCCTGGCCGAACGTGACCGGGCTGCCGTTGTAGGTCGCCGCCGCGTGATGGACGTTGACGTTCTCGCGGCTGGTCACCGAGACCGTCGAGCAGTCCGAGCCGATGCAGACCCGATCGTGGTTCGTGACCCGGCGCTTCTCCTCGGTCACCTTCGAGTCGACCTCGAGCTCGGCGCCGGGCACGATCGCGGGGAGCTCGGGCCGCGGGACCTTGGGTGGCGGGGTTTCGTAGCAACCTGCAAGCAGGACCGCGAGCACAGCGAACCGAGGGATGAGCGTCATATCCCTCCGGACGCTCTCGGCGGAGCCGCCGTAACAGGAGGTGTCGCACCCCGCGCGCGCCGTCAGCCATGCTTCGCGAGCCAGGTCTGGAGCTCGCGCACGTCGTCGTCGTCGCCGGCTTGCTGGTACATCGCGAGGGCCGCGCGCGCCTCGATGATCGCACGTGCGCGCGTCCCGGGCGCGGTCACGAGCGCCGCGGCGAGATAGAAGTGAATCTCGGCGATCTGCGCGGGCGCCATCTTTGCATGCTCGCGGATCGCGAGCGCACGCTCGAGGTACGACATTGCTTCCGGTGTTCGACCGAGCTCGGTCAAGGCGTCCCCGATCCCTGCGAGTGCGAACGACAGGTTCGGATGATTCCCCGGCAGCGTCGCCTCGAAGATCGGTAACGCTTGTTGCCACGATGCGAGCGCGCCCTTGTAGTCGTTGCGCGCGCCTTGCAGCTGCGCGAGCGCGCCGAGCCCCATGGCGACACGCGGGTGCTCGCCACCGTACGCATTGCGATAGATCTGGATCGCGCGGACCAGGACCGGCTCGGCTTCCGCGACCCTGTTCATGGATGTCAACACGCTGCCCTCGCGCTCGAGGTAGTCCGCGATGTCGGGATGATCGGCACCTTGCACGGCGGTCGCGATCTGTTCGGCTCTCCGGATCCGCACGAGCGCGTCGTCGAGCTTGCCGGTGCGCTCGGCGATCACGCCGAGCTCGGACATCACGTATGCGACGTGGCGCTCGTTCGGGCCCAGCCTCGCTTCGTAGATCGCGAGCGCGTGCTCGAGCACCGGCACCGCGCCCTTGTAGTCGTGCGACACCACGAGCGAGCTGCCGAAGTTCGACAGCGACTCAGCAACCTCGACGCTCTCGGCGCCATACACGCGCTCGTACAGCGCGAGCGCTCGATCGAAGTAGCTGCGCGCTTTGACCGGATCGCCTTGCTCGGCGTAGAACGCGCCGTAGTTGTTATAGCTATCGGCCACCGCGGGATGATCGGGGCCCAGGGACTTCGTGCGAATCGCGAGCGCCCGGTTGTAAAGCCCGAGCGCGACGTCGAGCTTGCTCTCCGCGCGCGCGACGCTGCCTAGATTGTCGAGTGCACTCGCGACATCCGGATGATCGGGTGCCTCGAGCCGTTGTCGTGCGGCGAGCACGCGCTCGTAGCGCGCGCGCGCATCGTCGAACTTGCCCTGGACCTTGAGCACGTTGCCGAGCCTCTCGAGAGCGGCGAGGACGGCAACATGATCCGGACCGAGCTCCTTCTCGTCGCGTGCGAGGGCTTGCTCGTATCGCGTGTGCGCGAGGGCAGGCTTGCCTCGCGCGAGCTCGAGGTCTCCACGCGCGAGATCGACCTTGCCGAGCAGCTCGGCACCCGGCCGGATGCTCGCTGCGGCAGCGTCGGCAAGTTCGGCGATCTCCGCGGCGACCTCGTACTTGCCGGCGAGCTTCGTCAGCGCGACGACGAGCCCCGCCGATGCATCGACCTCGGCCGTCGTATCGCGGATCGCGCGCGCGACGTGGATCGCGCCGCGAAAGCTCTCGATCGCGTGGGGATCGGCGAGCTCGAGCTGCGCTTCGCCCAGGACGCGCTGGGCATCGCTGATCAGAGGTGGATACGTCGTCGCTCGTGCGAACGGTAGCGCCGCTGACATCGACGCCCGAGCGACGGCGTAGTGACCGAGCGCGAGCTCGGCACGCGCGCGATCGATCGTAGCCTCGACTGCGTGAACAGAGACGGTTGCCGCGATCCCCTCGGGCAGCGCGGCGAGCTCGCTCGGATGAGTGCACGGTGCGACGCTCGGCAACCTCATCATCGCGTCGAGCGCGTGGTCCACCACGACGCCATCGCCGGCGCCGAGCACGTCGACCGCCGCGCCCAGATCGGCGAGCCGATCGTCGAGGCAGGCCATACGCAGATCGAGCGCGTGCTCGGACTGATTGCCGTGCGTGCGGGTTGCTTCACATGCATCGCGATGACCGATCGCCCACGCCGCGCTCCAGTGATCGATGATCGCCGCGGTCTTGGAGAACGTCTCCGGTGCGTGTGGGCGGTGCGAGCCAAAGAACGCGGCCTGGAGCTCGGCTCGACGACCCGGATTCCAGACCCGCGCGAGTTGATCTTCACCGCTCGTGCACGCGATCGGCTGCGCGGGTCGGAGCGCTGCGATGATCCCGAACGCGGCGAGCCCGGTGATCACCCCGGCGGTGGCGAGCCGCGTGCGGTGCTTGCCGCGATCGCGCCCGAGCTCGTCGATCAGCGTCGTCATCGTCGGGAAGCGGTCCGCGGGTGAGTCAGCGAGGCCGCGCCGCACCGCGCGCCGCAACCAGCTGGGAACGCGCACCCCTTCGGGCTCGGGCACGATCTGGCCGGCCGTGACGTTGACCGCGAGCTCGGCGTAGCTCGTGCCCCCGAACGGATGCGTGCCGTACAGCGCCTCGTACAGTGCGACGCAGAACGAGAACTGATCGCTCGCGGCGGTCGCGGCGGCGCCCGTGAACTGCTCCGAGGACATGTAGAGCGGCGTGCCCATCACCGACCCGGTCCGCGTAAGGTCCTCGGGAACCCGCGGCGACACCGCGATCATCGAGGGCCGCGCGGGCGCCGTGGTCTCGAGATTAGAGTCCGCACGGGCGGTACCGACGAGCCCGAAATCCGTGACGCACACCCGGCCGCCGCGGAACACGAGCACGTTGTCGGGCTTGAAGTCGCGATGCACGAGCCCGGCGGCATGCGCGGCGGCGAGCCCTCGCCCGGCGAGCACGAACGTCTCGACGATCTCCTTGACCGAGCGCTTCGTCGCGAGCCACGTGCGCAAGGTGCCCGCGTCGGCGAGCTCCATCGCGATGTAGACCTGGCCGTCGTGATCGCCGACGTCGTGGACCTTGATCACGTTCGCGTGATCGATCTTCGCGAGCGCCTGCGCTTCGCGGAGTAGTCGCCGGCGGCCGTCTCCCGTGGTGCCGGCGTGCAGCACCTTGATCGCGATGTCGCGATCGAGCTCCGGATCGTGCGCCGCATACACCACACCCATGCCACCGACACCGAGCACCTCGAGCAGCGCGAACCGACCGATCAGCTCGTCCGGACCGGCCGCGATGACGTGACCGAGTGCCTCGCGACAACTCGCGCAGCCGTGGACATGCAGCTCGAACGCTTCGCGCTCCGCCGCGGCGAGCGTGTGCTCGACGAAGGCCGCGACCTCACTGTCGTCCGGGCAGCTCAACTCCGGAACGATGCCATGAAATGTTACGGCGCAGGGGCGCGCGGCGTCCGTACGATATTCGCGACTCACCCACCACCGGCTGCCCCAGCGACTCCGCGCTCGCCACGTTCGTCGAGCGAGGCGGGGACGCGTTCGAGCGCGCGCGGATCGAGGCGCACATCCATGAGTGCGACCGGTGCCGATCCACGATCGGGCTCGCGGTGAGCGCTACAGCGTCGGATCGGGGAACAGACGCTGCAGCGACAGATGGATCTGGCTATCGATCAGCTGCAGCATGCTCGCGAGACCGCCGGCGGTGATGCCGAGCTTGGTGAGCACGAGCGCGCGTGTCGCGTCGTGCAAGCGCTGGCGAGCCGTCCCGAGAGCGCGCGCGACGGTGACGCGATGGACCTGATACGTTGTCGCGATCTGCTCGAGCGTCAAGCCATCGACCATCACGTGGCGCAGGAACGTGCGCTCGCGTGGAGGCAGCTCCGCGATCGCCGCTTCGAGTGCTGCCTTGACCATCGCGACGAGTTCCGCACGGGCCGCGGCGTCGCGGGGATTGGCACCCGGTGCGACGACGTTCTGCAGGATCGCGTCGTCGATGTCGTCGACCCGCTCGCGTTGCCTGGAGCGCGCGAGATCGAGAAAGCTCCGGGCCGCGATGATCTTGAACCAGTTCTCGAGAAAGCCGAAGCCCGAGTAATCATGGATCCGCGGCGCATCGCCGGCGAATAACTTGATCCGCACCACCTGGCGAAGCTCGTCGGCATCGAAGCGATGGAACCGACGGAGGAGGCGAGCCAGCGCGCTCGCATGCGCTGCCTCGAACGCCGCGATCGCGGTCGAGGTCCCGCGCCCAGCCCACCATGCAAGCACGAGATCCTCGAGGCGCAGCCGGGGCAGCGCGGCGGACAGGTTGGGCTGGGCCCGCGCGCGCTCGGCGATGTACTGCACGAACGTCGCATCGGGGTTCGCATCGGGCCAGCGACCACGCGCACGCTCGAGCGCTTCGGCGATCGGAGGTGCGGCCTCGCCGAGCAGCGCGAGCAGCTCGAACTCGATGGCCATACCCGACAATACAAGGCCGAACCGGGGTGCGACACCTTCAGCGGCGGTTGTAACGTGGTGATGAGCGCTAACGTCCGGACCGTCCGGACCTGCGTAGAGCAACTCCTCTACTTGCTGCCGCCACTCGCGCCCTTCTCTGTTTGGTGGCTGCACGACCAGCGGTGGCACGGGCACTCTCACGGCGATCACGTGGGGCGCCACCAGATGAACGAATCGCGATCGATCCTTCAACTGGTGGCGTCCAACGGTCTGCCTACCGCGTCAAGAGCGTGATCACTCTCTCGACGCGCTAACTTGGTCAGACCGTTGGACGCCACCAGATGAACGGTTCGATCCAGATTGATTCCTCCGGATCGCCGTCCCACTTGGTCGGTACGCCGTGTGCGCGCAGGACATCGATAATCGTCGTGCCGACGCGCACGCTCTTGTCGTGATTGGCAGGACCGAACGCGCCGAACCCGAGACTCAAGCCTTTGCCAGCGACAGCGCTCTCGAGATCCTGACCGTGATAGAAGCAGGCGCCGACCGGCTTGATGCCATTTTCGCGCCAGCTTGCGGCAACCGCATGCAGGTCCTCCCAGGCTTCGGACTGGGTGAGGCCCGCGTTCTGGAGCGCGACGATCCGATGCTCGGCTTCGAGCGCGGCGAACGCGCGATCGATCCCATCGTTGATGCATGGCTCGGGGCGCGGGCGCTTACGAGCAGCCGTGCGCTCGATCTCGACCTGCCGCAGCAGCTTCTTGCGAAGCGCGGCATCCCTATCGACGAGGTTCGTGATCAGCCGCTTCATCCCGGCGCGCGCGACGAAGCCGCCGAGCACCGCGTTCCGGATCTCCGCGGCGCCATAGCGGAATGCCTCCGCCTTGTCGTCCGCCGCGGAGGCCTTGACCTTCGGCGCGGGCCTCTTCGCCTTTGCTTTCGGTGCAGCCTTGGGCTTGGGCTTGGCCTTGGCCTTGGCTACGGGCTTCTTCAAGTGCGCTTTTTTCTTCGAGCTCGCCATCTCGTTTAACCATAGCCCAAACCAAAACCGCATTCCGAGTTCCGGGTCGTGCACGTTTCCCACGTCGACATGAGGGAGGCCCTCCGCATCGCTGTCGTTGAGGGTTGGGATGAGGAGCGTCGTGATCTCTCGCTTGGCGAGCTTCATGTCACGCCATCGCGTTGCGCATCAGCCGCTCGAACGCGGTGACCGCCGCGGCCGCGACTTCGGTGATGACCTCGGCGACCACGCCGCCGTGGCTCGCGACGAACAGCACGGCGGCCACTTTGCCGGCGAGCACGAGCGGCTCGACGATCGCTTCGCCACCTGCGACGCCGAGCGTGACGATCAACGAGTGATCGACATCGCTGAGATCGTAGTGCGCAGCGCGGAGCTGCTTGCGCTTGCGGATGACTGCGGGCACGAGCCCGAGTTGATCGAGCGGCACCGCGGTCGGGTCGAGCCCTCGGCCGTCCTTGCGGAAGAACGTCCAGCTCACCGCGACATCGCTGCGAACGATCAAAAGGACGGCAGCGCGGGTGGCGGGCTCGAGGTGCGAGACGGCCTCGATCATCAAGCGCGCGACCGCCTCGCGATCGGGGGCGGCGCGAATCGCCTCGAGCGCCACCTCCTTCTCGCTCGAGTCCTCGGCGCGAGGCGTGCGGGTCTTGGTGCGCGAGGTCGCGATCTCGCTGCGTGCCGCGGTGGCGATCAACGGCACGTACGAGCGGCGCTCGCTCGGGGTCGGATCGGTGTGGATCGGAATCGCGTCGTCGGGAAGGTCATCGTCCTCGACGAGGTCGACCGGATCGAGCTCGAGCGGTTGCGTCTCGAGCGCGATCTGCTTCTTCGGTGCGTTCGGCGAGCCCGGTGCACGCAGGAAGCGCTGGGGGCGCGCGATCTTGTAGACCCGCTCGAGGGCGTACCGAATGCGGAGCTCGGGTGCGACGGCGAAGATGATGCGCGCGGGTTCGACACCGAGCTCGTCGGCGAGGATCGCGATCGCCTTTGGATCGAGAGGCGAGACCGCGGCGACGACCACGGCATTCTTGCCGACGCGAGAGAGCGGCACGCACTCGAAGCGTTCGGCGAGGCTCGCGGACAGCAGCAATTGCAGCGAGCGATCCGCGCGATCGAAGTGGTTCGCGAGCGCGGCCGGGACGTGATGCTGAGCGGCGAGCGCGTTCGAGAGGCTGTCGAGGTCGATCGACCCGAGCTCGACGAGTGCGGTCCCCAGCCGCGCGCCCCACATCACCTGGGCGTTGAGTGCGGCTTCGAGCTCGTCGAGCGTGATCGCGCCCGCTTGGAGCAACAGCTCTCCCAACCGCATCGCCCGAGCATACGATCGTTCCCGCGCACGTGAGCTGCGAGGTGCTACGATCATCGTCGGTGCTGAACCTCGATACCGCCCGGGTCCCGCGTTGGATGTATGTCGCCGGGATCGCCGCGTCGCTGGTCACGTGGGCGGCTCCGAGGCCGTCTCGTGACCCACGGGTTGCCATTCGCATCGAGTGCCACGCGGCATCGCCCTCGTGCGCGCTCGCGAGCCCGTTTGCCCTCGACGTCTGGAGCGAGGAGCAAGGCCCCGAGTTGCCGCTCGATCTCGTCGTGCGCGAGTCATCGCTGGCGGCGCTGACTGCGGCCCATATCGACTATCAGGTGACCGTGGCGAATATCGACGCCGATGCCGCGGTCGAGGCGCAGCGGCTGCAACATCTCGATGGCGCCGGCGATTTCTTCGCCGACTATCGCGACTACGCGGCGATCACCGAGCGCTTGCACGAGCTCGCCGCGCTCGCGCCAGATCGCGCGGCGGTCCAACCGATCGGCGTATCGCTCGAAGGCCGGCCGATCTGGGCGATCAGGATCGGTCACGGCCAGACCAAGATCTTGATCAACGGCACGCAGCACGCGCGCGAGTGGATCTCGACGATGGTCAACATGAGCATCGCCGACCGCCTGGTGCGAAACTACGCGACCGATCCGGCGATCCAGAAGTTCGTCGACACCACGACGCTGTGGGTGGTGCCGGTCGTCAATCCCGATGGCTATCAGTACACGTGGGGCACCGATCGCTACTGGCGCAAGAACCGCCGTGATCGCCACGGTACGGATCTCAATCGCAACTGGGCCGTCGCGTGGGGCGGTGCCGGTGCGAGCAAGCAAAAGGGCTCCGACACCTATCGCGGCGAGTACGCATTCTCCGAGCCCGAGACCCAGGCGCTGCGCGATCTCGCGATGCGCGAGCACTTCTCACTGCACATCGATTTCCACGCGTTCAGCCAGCTCATCCTCTATCCGTGGGGCTGGACCGCGAAGCCCGCCGCCGATCGCGATCGGTTCGCTGGCGTCGGCGACAAGATGGCCTCGGCGATGTTCGTGCAGCACCAGGTCTCGTACCGCTTGATGCAGAGCGTGGAGCTCTATCCCGCCGCCGGCACGATGGAGGACTGGATGTACGGCGAGGGTGGTGCGCTCTCGTACACGATCGAGCTGCGCCCGAAGAACGGGCTGCGCAACGGCTTCGTCCTCCCGCCCGCGCAGATCAAGCCGACGAGCGACGAAGGTCTCGCGGCGCTGTTCGCATTGCGCTCAGCCGCCAAATAACCGGCGCAGGATGCCGCTCTTGCCCGGCGGCGGGCCCAGCTCGAGCGTGGCCTTCATCTGCGCTGCGTCGGCGAACCGATCCTCGCGCTTGTGGGCGAGCGCCTTCGCGACGATCGCGTCGAGCCAGGACGGCACGGTGGGGTTGCGATTCATCGGATGGCGCTCGAGGTCGCCCTTCATGACCTTGCCGAGCAGCTCGCGCTTGGTCTCCCACGCGTAGGGCCAATCGCCGGTGAGTAGCTCGAACATCACGACACCGAGCGAGAACAGATCGGCTCGCGCATCGACGGCGCTCGGATCGAGATACTGCTCGGGGCTGATGTAGATCGGCGTGCCGAGCACGTGGTTCTTAGAGGTCAGCTTCATCTCGTCCTCGACCTTGGCGAAGCCCAGATCGAGAAGCTTGATCTGATCGCCATTCGGCGAAGGCACGAGGTAGATGTTCTGGCTCTTGATGTCGCGATGGATCACGCCACGCGCGTGCAACGCGACGAGCGCATCGAGTACCTGGATCGCGATCGGGACGACGCGCTCGGACTCGAGCGGACCGGCTTCCTTGCGCATGCTGTACAGCTCGCGGCCTTCGAGCCGATCCATCTCGATGTACGGCGCGCCATCTTCGGTCACGCCCGCATCGTGGACGTGCACGAAGGCAGGATGGCCGAGCGCGGCGGTCTCGCGGGCCTCGCGCACGAACCGGTTCGCGAGCTCCTGATCATTGGCGAACCGCTTGTGCAGGATCTTGAGCGCGATGGGCTTGCGCAGCACCGGATGTTCGGCGGCGTAGACCGCGGCGATACCGCCGATGCCGATCACCGGGCCGATCTTCTTGTCGCCGAGCATGGTGCCCGTGCGTGAGTATGGACACGTCGCACCGTCGGGATGATCAGAGCCGCACAGCTGGCAATCGGCCATTGGGGCGCGAGGATAGCTCAGCGCTGCGCGACGGTCTCGGCGAGGTGCGCGATCCGACCGAATCCCTTTGCCCGCGCATCCGCGATCAGCGATCTCTGCTCGGCGTCAGCCTCGGGCGCATTCGTCGCGATCAGCACCTCGAGCCGACCGAGGCGCGCGAGGAGCGCGAGGCCGGTGGCGCCGGCCTTGTTCGCCGCGATGCTCGCGGCCTCGAGATCTGCAAAGCCGGCATCGGTATCGCCGAGCAGCGCCATCGCTTGACCGCGCGCGATCCGCGCTTCGATCTGGGTCTCAAAGGTCTGGATCGATTCGGGCTTGAGGTGCTCGAGATCGGTGATTGCTTGCTGGGTCGCGGCTTGTGCGATGTGGGCGCGGGCGAGCAGGATCTCGGCGTGACCTGCCGCGCTCGCGGTGCCGCTCTGCTCGGCCGCTTGCTGGAGCTCGGTCAACCTGACGACGAGGGCGTCGAGCTTCGCGCCGTCATCGAGATCGAGCGCCGCGAGCGCGAGGTTGATCGCGATCATGCGCGAAGGCTTCTCCGCCTTGGCCGCGAGCGCGAGGCCCTCGGTGTACGCCTTGCGTGCGAGGCCCGTGTCACCACGCTCGGCGACGACATCGCCGTGGATCTGGAAGCACAGCGCCGCGAGCTCCGGCATCGGCTGCGCGAACGACTTCGCGCAATCCTCGCTGCGCGCGAGCGCGAGCTTGAGGTCCCCGGCCTCGGACGCGATCGCGGCGGCCGCGAGGTCCGCGTACGCGAGCGCGATCGCGTCGGTACCTTTCTGCGTATCGGCGGTCTTTAGCCGGTCGCGTGCGAGCTCGAGCTTGCCGCGGAGCGCGAGCACGAGCGCACCTTCGGACGCGGCGATCGAGGCGGCGGTGGGCTGGCTGGTCTGCTGCGCGAGGGCGCCGGCCATGTCGTACTTCTCGATCGCGTCATCGAGTTGATCGCGCTCGATCGCCAGCGCGAGCCACTCGACACCGCGATCGGTCGCGAGCAACGTCGGATCGATCTTCGTGGGGACGGCCCTGGCAGCCGGCGGCTCCTCGCGGGTCGCGAGCGTGTAGCCACCGACGACGGCAACCCCGACGAGCCCGAGCCCGATCGCGCCGAACACGAGCTTGCGACCGTGGTTCGCCGCCGGCCTCTCGAGCTCCGCGAGCAGCGCGGTCATCGAGGGGTAACGATCCGCGGGCCTGGTCGCCAAGCCGCGCACGATGATCTTGCGCAACCACGCGGCGATCGCCTTCGGCGGCTTCTCCATCCGCCCGGCTATCACCGCATCGGCGAGCGCGACGGACGTCTTGCCGGCGTACGGCCATTCGCCATACAGTGCGTGGTAGAGCGCGACGCAGAACGCGAACTGATCCGAGCGCGCATCGGCCCGATCGCCATTGTGCTGCTCGGGTGCCATGAACATCGGGGTTCCCATCACGGCGCCGGTGCGGGTGAGCGCGTCCATCGGGTTGCGCGATAGATCGAGCTGGGCGCGCGCCATGTTCGCGCGCGTCGCCGCCGGCAAGTCTTCATCACCCGGACCGATCGCACGCGCGAGGCCGAAATCGGCAACCCGTACGCGACCATCTTTTCCGAGCAGCACGTTGTCGGGCTTGAAGTCGCGATGGACGAGCCCGGCGGCATGCGCAGCCGCGAGCCCGCGGCCCGCGGCGACGAACTTGGCGACGAGGTCGCTCTGCGCGCGGGGTGCTTCGAGCCAGCTGCCCAGCGTGCCTGCATCGAGCAGCTCCTCGGCGAGGAACACGAGGTTGCCTTGGGTGCCGACCTCGTACACCGTGATCACGTTCGGATGCGTGACGCGCGCCATCGCCTGGCCCTCGCGCTGCATGCGGAGGCGTTCTTCCTCGGTCGCGGCGGCGGCGCGCATGACCTTGAGGGCGACGCGGCGATCGAGCTCGGGATCGTGGCCGGTGTAGACCACGCCCATGCCGCCCGAGCCGAGCTCGCCGACCACTACGAAGCGGCCGATCTTCGAGCCGTGCCGGATCTCGCTCTCCACTTGGAAAGCGTAGCGCATGGGGGCGTATAGTTCGCGCGATGCCGGAAGAGATCGAAGTCCCAACCGAACAGCTCCACGAGAGCATGCAAGAGGAGAGCGAAGAAGCCGGCCGAGCGAAGGAGCACGCGTGGATCTCCCGCGTCGCGGTGTCGTCGGCGATCCTCGCGGTGGCTGCCGCGATCACCGCCCTGCTCGCGAGCCATCACTCGGACGAGGCGATCCTCGAGCAGATGCGCGCGACCGATCAGTGGTCGTTCTATCAAGCCAAGAGTATAAAATCCGCGATCCTCGAGGGCAACATCGAGCAGCTCGTGACCGAGGGCAAGACCGTCGATCCGAAGCGGCTCGAGAAGATCGCCGAGTACGACAAGGCGATGAAGGAGATCAAAGCCAAGGGCACCGAGCTCTCTGAATCCTCCGAATCCCACATGCACCACCACGTGTCGCTCGCGCGCGGCGTGACCGCGTTCCAGATCGCGATCGCGATGGGAGCGATCGCGGTCCTCGCACGCCGGCCGAAGTTGTGGTTCGTGAGCCTCGCGATGGGGCTCGCCGGACTGTTGTTTCTCGCGCTCGGTTTGATGTAGCGAGTTCAGGTACGCTCGCGCTCCATGGTGATCGCGAGCCGCTACACGTCCCAGCCGATTCCCGATACGACGCTCTCCGCGTTGTTCCGCGAGACCGTCTCGGCGTTCGCGGATCAGACCGCACTCGTCGACGGTCCCACGGGGCGCAGCTACACGTACCAGCAGGTCCTCGACCACTCGGCGAGCATCGCGAACGCATTCGTCGCGCGCGGCATTGTTCCCGGCGATCGGATCGCGTTCGTCGTGCCGAACACTCCGGAATCGGCGCTGGCGTATCACGGTGCGATCGCGGCCGGTGCGGTCGCGATGATGCTCAATCCGCTGTCGACCGCCGACGAGCTCGTGACGTACTTCAAGCTCGCGCCGCCGAAGCTGGTCGTCACGGTCGGTTCGTTCGTCGACGCGATCACGAAGGCCGCGCCCGAGCTACCGCGGATCGTGATCGGCGAGGCGAGCTTCGCGTCGCTGCTCGGCGGGAGCCCCACGTCGCCGAAAGTCGCGGTCTCGCCCGACGATGTCGCGGTGATGCCATTCTCGAGCGGCACGACGGGGTTTCCGAAGGGCGTGATGCTCACGCATCGCAACTTGATCGCGCAGTTCCTCGCGATCGAAGCGGTGACCGATAGCAACGTGATCGTGCCGGGTGCGGCGTTGATCGCGGTGCTGCCGTTTTTTCACATCTACGGGATCATGGCGTTCCTCACGTACGGCCTCGTGCGCGGTGCGAAGGTCGTGACGGTGCCGCGCTTCGATCTCGAGCAGTACATCAAGCTCGTGCAGGAGCATCAGCCGCCGGTGCTGCACGTGGTCCCGCCGATCCTGCTCGCCCTCGCGAGGTATCCCGGCACGCTCGCGTTGCCGAAGGTCGAGGCCGCGCTCTCGGGCGCCGCGCCACTGTCCGCCGAGCTCGCCGCGGAGTTCACGAAGCGCACGGGCGTGATGGTCTATCAGGTCTACGGCATGACCGAGGTCGCGGGCGCGACGCACCTCGGTTCGCGCAGCGCCGAGACCAACAACCCGGGCTCGATCGGCGGCTTGATCGGCAACTGCGAAGCGCGCCTGGTCTCGCTGGACTCCGGCACGGACGTCGCGCCCGGCGAGCGAGGCGAGGTCTGGGTGCGCGGGCCGTTCATCATGAAGGGCTACTTCGAGAATCGCGAAGCGACCGATCACACGATCGATCCGGACGGCTGGCTGCACACCGGCGACATCGCCACGGTCGATGCGCACGGCAACTTCTTCGTCGTCGATCGCGTCAAGGAGCTGATCAAGTACAAGGGCCTGCAGATCGCGCCGGCCGAGCTCGAGGCGGTGTTGCTCCAGCATCCCGCGGTCGCCGATTGCGCGGTGTACCCGATGCCCGATCCCGAGGCCGGCGAGCTTCCGAAAGCGGCGGTCGTCCTCAAGACCGGAGCGTCTGCGACGATCGACGAGCTGCTCGAGTTCGTCGCGGCGCGCGTCGGCCCGCAGCACAAGGTGCGCGCGATCAAGCTTGTCGCCGCGATCCCGAAATCGGCGTCCGGCAAGATCTTACGGCGGGTCCTCGTCGCCGAGGATCTAGGGTAACGTCCAGGATCATGACCCGCGCTTTACTCCTCGTGAGCCTTCTTGCCACTGCCTGCGGTAGCAGCAACGAGAGTCGTCACATCGACGATGCGTGTGTCGCCGGCGTCAACACCTCGACGCTGACCGGCCCCGCGACCTACGCGTGTCACGATCCGTTCAAGAGCCTCGTCACGTTCACGAACAACACGTGCGCACCGCTCAAGGTGACTGGCGTGAAGATTCACGCGATCACGACCTCGGGCGCATGCGTGCCGCCCGGCGACTACACGTACGCGGGCACCACCGTGCCGGCGGGTGGCGAGATGACCGTGCTCGATCTCACCGGCAACATGTTTTGTTGCACCGCACCGGGCCCGTGCCCGTCGCCGCTCGAGTGCGACGAGACCTATACGCTGACCGTGCAGACCCCGGCGGGTGACATCTCGAAGGACGAGACCGTGCACCTCTCGCTCGGCAGCTGCGACGTCGTCTGCCCGTAGTTAGCGCAGGAACTCGAGGAGCTTCTTGTTGACGTCGGTCGCGTGCGTCCAGTTGCAGCCGTGCGGCGCATCCTTGATGATGTGAACCTGGGCCTGCTTCACGTACTGCATCATGCGCTCGCCACTGGCCTTCGACGGCACGATCTGATCGGCGTCGCCATGGATCACGAGCGTCGGAACCTTGAGGTTCGCGAGATCGGGGCGGAAATCTTCGAGCCACGCATCGATGCACTTCAGCATCGCGCCTGACGACGACGCTGCGGCGACGTTCCAGCTCGCCTGGATCGCCTCGTCGCTGATGTGCGTGCCGCCGAGAATCTTCTTGTTGTAGAAGTCCTTGAAAAAGCCGGTGAGAAACGCGTAGCGATCGGCTTCTATCCCACGCTTGAGACCTTCGAACACGGCCGGATCGACGCCGTCGGGGTTGTTGCCGTCCTTGCGCAATGCAGGCGCGATCGAGGAGATGAACCCTGCCTTCACGATGCCCTTGCCGTCGTACTTGCTCATATAGCGCGCGATCTCGCCGCCACCCATCGAGAAGCCGACGACCGCCGCATTCTGGATCCCGAGCTTGTCGATCAGCTTGGCCAGATCGCCGGCGAGCGTGTCGTATTCGTAGCCACCTTCCGGAGCAGAGCTGCGACCGAAGCCGCGGCGATCGTAGGTGATCACGCGGAATCCGGACTGGAGGAGCATCGCCGACTGGCGCTCCCACGAGCCGCCACTGAGGGGCCACCCGTGGACCAGAATGACCGGCTTGCCGCTGCCGCGGTCTTCGTAATAGAGCTGGATGTCTGCGCTGTTTTCTTTGCCGACCGTGAGGAATGCCATGCGCGTCAGGTGTGCAGAACTCGTTCCACGCGAACGCCACGGAATGACGGACTTCGGCCCGATCATGCGAGCGCCGCCGCACGTGGATGACGAAATAGCGCGGTCCTCGCCGGTGCTATGAGCAAATTCTTCGTCGCGCTCATGCTGTGATTCGCGCGAGGTCCGATGCCGAGGCGCGGCGCTTCCTGGTAGCAGAGCGCTAGCTCCCAGACGGTCACGAAGAAGCTCGCGACCATCGCCCTACACCGCGACAGGAGCCATCGTGATGCCGCGGTGCTTCGCGATCTGAAGCCAGCGGATCGCGAGCAGCGCAGCGCCGCCGCTCGAGGCCTCGACAGTATAGCGACCGGACGCGGCATGATCGGGCGACGCGATCTGCAGCATGAACATTAGCGCTCCAATCGCGAGCAAGAGGCCGCCGAACATGTCACCGAACATGCAGACGATACAGCTCCAGGTTAGTTAGTTTGGTGAACGGAAAAGACGGGTTCTTCGAGTAGGTTTTTCATGAGGCGCTGGATCGGCCGGAGCGTGCCCCGGTTGCCCCTCGTGATTCGCCGCTTTACGACCCGCACCAGGCCTTCCAACCTGCGTCTGCGGTTGCTAGGTTCGTTGGCGCAATGGGCCGCGCCTTCGAGAAACGCAAGCACACGATCTTCGCTCGCATGGACCGCGTGGCGAAGCAGTTCAGCAAGATCGGCAAGGACATCGCGATCGCGGTCAAGGCGGGTGGCTCGAGCCCCGACGGGAATCCTTCGCTTCGCCGCATCTTGCAGAATGCGCGCGCGGTGAACATGCCGAAAGATCGCATCGACAACGCGGTCAAAAAGGCGAGCGGGCAGGGCGCGGCGAACTACGAGACCGTGGTCTACGAAGGCTATGGCGCTCACGGCATCGCCGTGATGGTCGAGACCGCGACCGATAACGTCACGCGCACGGTCGCGAACGTCCGCACGTACTTCAAGAAGAACGGCGGTAACATGGGTACGACGAACCAGGTCGCTCACATGTTCCAGCGCCAGGGTGTGTTTCGCCTCGATCCCGAGGGTCTCGATCGCGACACGCTCGAGCTCGAGCTGATCGATCACGGCCTGATCGCGCTCGAGGATGGCGAAGGTGAGAAGGGCGCGAAGCAGCTGCTCGTGCGTGTCGCCTTCAACGACTTCGGCACCATGCAGAGCGCGCTCGATGCGCGCAAGATCACGCCGGTGTCGACCGAGTTCGAGTACGTGCCGACCATGACGACCGAGCTGACCGACGACAAGACCGATGAAGTCTTGAAGATGGTCGCCGTCATGGAAGAAGACGACGACGTCCAGAACGTCTACACGAACCTCGCGTAGGCGCCGCGATGGCGGGCTGGGTCGGATTCGTACGGTCGATCGAGCTCTTGCGCGCGAAGGTCGCGAGCTTTATTGCCCCGACGTGGGTGCTGACTCGACCGCGGAACACCGTGGGAGGACGATCGAACGCGCCTGTCCTAGAAGGTTCACCCCATCCTGGAACTGCCAAGTTCCGTCGACGAGCTGGCACTTAGGATTGGTCGACTACTACTCACGTTGTGTACCAGCCTGGTGGCACAGCTCACGCACGGGAATCAGTCATTGTATGAAGGCGATCATGGATCTTCGCGCAGCGCTCGAACCTGAAATCGCAGCTGGCGTACCGGGCCTCGTGGCCTTGGTGGCGCGCGGCGGCAAGGCAGAGGTCCTCGCCCTCGGCGTCCGCGAAAAGGGTGGGGCGCCCTGCGAGCCCGACACGATCTTTCGCGTCGCCTCGATGACCAAGCCGGTGACGGCGGTCGCGACGATGATCCTCGTCGATGATCGCGTGATTCAGCTCGACGCGCCAATCGAGACCTGGTTGCCCGAGCTCGCGAATCGTAGAGTGCTGCGCCGGGTCGACGGCGAGCTCGACGACACCGAACCCGCGAAGCGCAGCATCACGGTGCGCGACCTCCTGACGTTCACGTGGGGGTTCGGCATTCCGATGGTGCGGCCGGGCACGTATCCGATCCAGCGCGCGATCGACAGGCTCCAGCTCTGCAACGGAATGCCGCTGCCGTCGAAGTACGTGCCACCCGACGAGTGGATGCGGCAACTCGGCACGCTGCCGCTTATGCATCAGCCCGGCGACCGCTGGCTATACAACGCCGGGAGCGATGTCCTCGGAGTGCTGATCGCGCGCGCGGCGAAGCGATCGTTTCCAGACTTCTTGCACGAGCGGATCTTCGCGCCGCTCGAAATGCACGACACGAGCTTCGTCGCCCCAGCCGGGCGGTTCACGGCGCAATACGTCGGTGACGCGGTCTACGATCCGATCGATGGCGAGTGGACCAAGCCGCCGCCGTTTCCGTCGGGTGCGGCCGGCCTCACGTCGACCGTGCACGACTTTCACGCATTCGGCGCGATGTTGCTCGCTGGCGGTGGCAAGGTCGTCTCGAGCGCGTCGGCCGCGCAAATCCATCGCGATCAGCTGACCCCGGCGCAGCGCGATGCCGCGAACGACTTCGCCGGCTACTTCACCGACAATACGTGGGGCTTCGGCGTCGGGATCGTCACCGGTAAGGATCCTTCGGGCTCGCATGGCACGTTCGGCTGGGATGGCGGCACGGGCGCCACCTGGCGCTGCGATCCGGCGGAAGGTGCGATCCGGATCCTGCTGTCGAACCGTGCGATGACGTCGCCGAAGCCGCCCTCGGTAATCGAAGCGTTCTGGCGCGCTGCTAGATCGTGATCACGTCGGCGTGATCTGAAAATAAACGCGTCACGTCGGCTGAGCGGCGGTCGAGGATTGCGCGCTGGTTGAGGTAGCCCTTGTCGGTGATCTCGCCCGCATCGATATTCGCCGGCTCGACGAGCACCAGCACCCGCTCGATCCGCGTGCTCGACGATCCGCAGCTCGCGGCGTGACGAACCAGCGCCGCGCGTAGCTCGCTCGAATCGTGACCTGGCGCGAGAAATAGCAGCGCACCGAGCACTGCGCGATCGTGCCCACACACCACAGCGTCGGCGACGAACGGCGAGCACGCCGCGACGAGTTCGAGCCGGACTTCGCCGACGTGGACCCACGTGCCACTCGCGAGCTTGAAGTTCTCCGCGGTTCGTCCCTCGAAGACGACGCCCGCGTTCGGTGCCTCCTCGTCGACCATCCGGCCCGCGTCGCCCATCGGGTAAAAGCCGAGCTCGTCGAGTGGCAGCGGCTCGATGCTGCGATCCGCACGCAGATATCCAGGCGACACGTTCGGGGCCTTCACGCGCATCTCGAGCTTGTCGCCGACCGGCACGAACGCCAGCTCGTTGCCGGGAATCGGTGCGCCGATCACGCCGGCGCGGTCGATGTGATAGCTGACCTGGGTGACGATCGGCGAGGTCTCGGTCGAGCCCCACGCCGAGGTCATCGCGATCGGCGTGCCCTTCGCGACCGCCGCGAGCCGCTGCCAGGTCGCGGGCGAGAGCGCCGCAGCTGCGTAGAAGATGACCTCGAGGTCGCGAAAGAACATCTCGCGGAGCCCGGCATCGGTCTCGAGATGGCCGACCAGCAAGTCGAAGCCGCGCGGCACGTTGAAGTAGATCGTCGCCGGTATCTCGCGCAGGTTGCGCACGGTCTCGTCGAACGCACCAGGTGCCGGCTTGCCGCCATCGATGTACAGCGTGCCGCCGTGGGTCAGGATCAAGTTCGCGTTGTGGTTCGCGCCGAACGTGTGCGACCACGGTAACCAATCCACGATCACGGGCGGCTTGTCGGCGAGGAATGCCCAGCCGGACGCGAGCGCGGCTTGATTCGCGCACAGCATGCGCTGGGTGTTGATCACGGCCTTCGGTGTGCCCGTCGATCCGGACGTGAACAGCAGCTTCGCGATCGTGTCGCCATTGATCTTCGCGAAGGCATCGTCGACGGTAGTCGGCACCGTCGCGCAGAAATCGGCGACGCTCGCTGGCTCGAGCAGTGTCACCGTCGGTTCGAGCGCCGCGAGCGCACGTCCGAACGCCTTGCGATCGGAGACGTACAGCGCACCCGGCTGGACGATGTTGGCGAGCGTGCGCAACTTCGCGTGGTCGCTCGACATCAACGAGTACGCCGGCGAGATCGGGGCAACCGGCACGCCGACATGCATCGCCGCGAGCGCGAGCAATGCATGATCGATCGAGTTGCCCGACAGCACCATCAGGGGCCGATCCGCCGACAACCCGAGATCGAGCAACGCCTGGCCCAACCCGCGCACCGCCGCGAGCGCCTCGCGATACGAGATGTGCCGCCAGCCGCCGCCCTCGCGCTCCGCGAACAGCGTGCGCTCGGGTGCGTGATGCGCCCAGTGCACGAGCGCATCGCCGAGACAACGCGCGTACGGCGGCGGATCGGCGCGCGACCGCAGGATGAATCCACCGCCGGGGCGCGGCACGCGTTCGATCGAAGGCGGGACGAAACGAACCATCGGGCGCAGTGTACTGCCACTCGTGGGCCCAGGACGTACGCTCCGCTCGTGACCTCTTGCTTCGACACCGCGAAGACGCCGCCGCCGCGCGCTGCGTTTGTGTGGCCGCGGCTCGAGCAGTTCAACTGGGTAAACGATTGGTTCGAGCCGTGCGCGGCCGGCAATGACCACCCGGCTGATCGTGGTGCGCGGGGGTGGCGCCGAGACGATCACGGCGCGAAGCGCGGCGATCGAGATCCGGCTCAAGGCGCTGTAGCGCGCACGGCCGCGAGCGCCTCGGGCGTATCGACATCGACCAGGATCGCGGCGTCGTCGAGCGGCACCATTCGGACATCCGCGAGGTTGCGCTCGATCAGCGCGCGCGCGCCGACATCGCCTGCGAGCTCCGTGATCGCATGGAAGTGGACGCAGCCCCATACCACCGGGTTTCCACGCTTGCGCTCGAAGGTCGGCACGATGATCGCGCGGTCGTCATCGGCCGAGGTGAACGCACCGATCAGCGCATCGAGATGCGTCTCCGTGATCCTCGGCATATCGCCGAGGCAGATCATCGCGGCACGCGCGCTCGCGGCTGCGGCAACGCCGGTGCGCAACGAGCTCGCCATGCCGGTCGCGTAGACCGGGTTGTGAACGAAGCGGATAGTCAGGCCGGCAAGTGCGGCGTGCACGCGTTCCTGGTCATTGCCGGTCACGACGACGACTTCGGTGGCGCGGGAGGCGAGCGCGGCCTTGACCGCGTGACGCAACAGCGGCTCACCGTCGAGGTCTACGAGCAGCTTGTTCGCACCCATGCGCGAGCTGTGACCGGCGGCGAGAATTACGGCGACGACCGCGCTCGCGACGCGATCCTTGGCGGGCGTGATCGGGAACGGGCGCGGGCCGTCGATGATGAGGCCTCCGACACCAAGCGCACCGACCGCGGCGCCGGTGATCGGCAGGTTCGCGCACTCGCGCTCGAGCACCCAATCGAAGCCCGAACGCTCGAGCGAGCGAGCGCATCCGGGGAGCCCGATCACCGTCGAGGCACCGAGCGTGCCGAGCAGCAAGAGGTTGCCCGGATCGACCGGCATGCCGTAACGCACGATCGCGCCACCCGCCTTCTCCAGCGCCGCGGGAATCACGTCCCGGCGATCGACGATCGCGGACGCACCCATCGCGAGGATCGGATCGTGCCCGGCCGCCGCGAGCTCGCTGATCGCGGACGCGACCGCATCGATGTCGTGCGGGACGCGAAGCTCGCGCGCGAGGCTGCTCCCGATCCGCTCGAGCCGCGTGCGCTGAGTCGCGGCGGCGCGATCGAGCACGCTCTCGTGGGTCGCGGTGAACCGCGTGAGCACGAGCCCGGCGCACTTCATCTCGAACGGTGCGATCGACAAGATCGAGGCGGCCTCGCACGCTGCCTCGATCGACGAGGCGGCGACCCCGAACGGGATGATCTTCACCGTCGCGACGATATCGCCCGCGCGCACCGGTGAATCGGCCGGCACGGTCGCGACCGTGATCGCTTCATCGATCACGTTGACCCGGCCGATCGCATCGCGATCGACGACGAACACACCGGCCGCCGCCGCACGCAGGTTGGCTCGCCCGGTGTGTGCTACATCGAGCGTGATGTGCTCGCCGGCGAGCGCTGTCGCGAGCCGTGCGGCCGCGACATCTTCAGCGAGCTCGCCGACATCGACCCGCGCGCACACCACGTTCGTGATGCCGGCGTCGGCGAAGGCGGCAAGGTCGTCGGCGGTGAGCACGCGGCCCTTCTTGATCACGCGCTCGCCCGCACGTAACGTGTGCACGTTGATCGCGCCGAGTGCCTCGCTCGGTGGGAGCCCGCCAAACCTCACGTGCTCGCCCCGCGCAGCACCGCGATGATCTCCGCGAAGATCGAGATCGCGATCTCTGCCGGTGCGCGCGCGCCGATCTTCAGCCCGACCGGACCGTGCAACCGCTCGAGACCGGCATGCGCGGAGAGGCGCTCGAGCCGCGCTGCATGGGTCTTCTTCGAGCCAAGGCAACCGATGTAGAACGCCGGCGTCTTCAGGGCCGCGATGATCGCTGGATCATCGAGCTTGGGATCATGGGTGAGAGTGACCACCGCCGAGCGGGTATCGAGTGCGAGCTGCTCGACCCCGACATCGGGCCATTCGAGCACGAGGCGTTGATCCGGAAACCGCTCGGGGGTTGCCCACGATCGGCGCGGATCCACGATCAACACCGCGAAGCCCGCGAGCGCGCCGAGCTTCGCGAGCACTTCGGCGACGTGCACCGCGCCGATGATCACCAGCCGCGGCGGAGGATTGTGCGGTTCGACGAGCACACCTCCTTCGATGTCGACGACCTGCGCTTGATCGACCCGCAGCACGTCGCTGACGACGTCGGCAAGCCCCGCGGGCGCGGTCGCCTTCGTCATGATCCGTTGATCGCGACCGTCGAGCCACGTCGCGAGCGCGACCGGCTGCTTCGCGGCGCGCGCGGCGGTGAGCTGTTCGAGCAGCGCGAGTTTCACGTGGCTAGATCCTCGATCAGGATCTCGACCTTGCCACCACACGCGAGCCCGACTTCCCACGCGGTCTCGTCGCTGATGCCGTAATCGACCACGCGCGGCGGCTCGCCGCGCATCACCTCGAGCGCTTCGGCGATCACGGCCGCTTCGATGCACCCACCCGAGACCGAGCCGACGAACTCGCCCTTGTCGTTGACCGCGAGCTTCGAGCCGGCGGGTCGCGGCGAGCTTCCCCACGTGCGTACCACCGTCGCCAAGGCGACGCCCAACCCGGCGCGTTTCCAGGCCGTGGCCTGCGCGAGCACGCTGTCGATGTCATGGCCCATTCGTGCTACTAGCCTAGCTCTTGGTGTTGGATCTCGCAGCGCGCCGTCGAGAGTTTCCTGCGCTGGCGATGCGGGTGCACGGCCATCGGCTGGCCTACCTGGACAGTGCGGCCACGGCCCTCCGCCCGCGAGCTGTCATCGACGCGATGACCCGAGCTTGCACCCACGACGCCGGCAACCCGTCCCGCAGCGTCCACGCCCTCGCAGAGGCTGCGACCGAGGTCGTCGAGACCACGCGGCGCGAGGTCGCTCGGTTTCTCGGCGGTGTCCCCGACGAGATCATCTTCACGAGCGGCACCACCGCATCGCTCAACCTCGTCGCCCAGACCTGGGCGCGCGCAAACGTTGCGCGCAACGATGTCGTGATCGTGAGCGAGCTCGAGCACCACTCGAACCTCGTACCCTGGCAGATGATCTGCGCCGAGAAGGGCGCCGAGCTTCGCATCGCACCGATCGACGACACCGGCCACCTCGATCTCGCTCGGATCTCGTTCGACCGCGCGAGGCTCGTCGCCATCGCGCACGTCTCGAATGTCGCGGGCACGATCTCGCCGATCGCGGAGCTTGCTCGCCGTGCGCACGCGGTGGGTGCGGTGCTCGTGGTCGACGGCGCGCAAGCGGTGGCTCACCTCCCGATCGATGTCGCCTCGCTCGGCTGCGACTTCTACGCCTTCTCGGCGCACAAGCTCTACGGCCCGACCGGCACCGGGATTTTGTGGGGTCGCGCCTCTATCCTCGACGCGATGCCGCCATGGCAGGGCGGAGGAGGCATGATCGCCACGGTCGGTGACACGACCTCGACCTATCGCGAAGTTCCAGCACGCTTCGAGGCCGGCACCCCGAACGTGATCGGCATCGCCGGCCTCGGCGCCGCGATCCGGTTCACGAGCACATTCGATGCGCACGCTGACCAAGCACGTGCCCACGCCGGCCTCGTCGCCGCGATCCGTGCGGCCGGCGGCCGGATCCTCGGCGAGCCCGAGCTCGCGGTCGTAGCCTTCGAGCTCCCGCGCGTGCACCCGCACGATATTGCCACGCTCGCCGACGGCGAAGGCGTCGCGCTGCGCAGCGGCCATCACTGCGCAGCGCCGCTCCATCGCCGCTTCGCCGCGCTCGCCTCGAGCCGCGTCTCGATCGGTTGCTACACCGGCGACGACGACGTCGCGCAATTCGCCGACGCCCTCCAGAAGATCCGCGAGGTCTTTCCGTGACCTACCCGCGCGCGCTCTATCACGCGACGATCGTGGCGCACGATCGCGAACCCCATCACCACGGCCCGCTCCGCGCAGCCACGAACGAAGCCACGATCGACAACCCCCTGTGCGGCGACCAGGTCACGATACGCCTGCAGATCGTCGACGGTACGATCGTCGCCGCCGCGTTCGAAGGTCGCGGCTGCTCCCTCTCACGCGCCGCTGCTTCGATGCTCACCGAGCGCGCGATCGGTTCGACGATCGAAGAAATGCGTGCCTTCGCAACAACGGTCGAACAGTTCGTTCATTCGGAACCCGATGCCGCCATCCCTCACGCGCTCGGCGAGCTCGAGGCCCTCGCCGGTGTGCGCGCGTTCAAGTCGCGTCGCGTGTGCGCGTGCCTGCCGTTTCGAGCGCTCGTTGCTGCCCTCGAAACGGGGTAACTCGTCAGTCACTTCACGCCGCGCAACCGCTACCCCTCACACGTGCCTGTCTTGGTCAGGCACGTACGCGGCGAACGCGCCTCGCCGAACGCCTTGCTCCTTTAGACCGAACGTTCGTTCGCCATTCGTTGCCGACAAGCAACACGCTCGCTGCGAGAGAGCGTTCCGGCTCGCGCTAACGCCACGCGTCATTCATGACGATGCACCTTGATCACGAACGCTTTGCCGCTCGGTGCGAACGCGAGGGCGTACGGCGCAGTCGGCGAAAACAAGACGTTCGTCGGCGTGCCCGGCTCGGGCTGCGTGTCGAACGGCGCGACTCCAACGTACTCGAGACCCGAGTGCGCGAACACCACGCGCTCCCATTTCTGCGCGAGGGCGGCGCTCCCCGCGTGATTGATCGCGGCGCGCACCGCGAGCTGCGCGATCTGATCGGTCGTGCTCGTCGCGACGATCGCATCGCACAGCAGGCCGTTGCGAACGATCGTTCGTGCCGCGTCACGTTTTCTTCGCGCCCAGCGCACGTACGGTATCCACGCGACCCCCCAGAACACGATCGACATCACGAACGCGACGACTTGCGTCGTGACCGCTTCCTTCGCGAACCCGATCGCGTGCATCACGAGCGCGCCGATCACGCCGCCGAAGAGCGCGGGGAACGAGCTGACGAAGAAGAACACGACGCCGTAGACGACAAAGCCGATCGTCGGTTCGATGCGCTTTGCCAGGAGCTCTATGGTTTCTTCGCTGCGCGTGTCACGGACGAGGTCCAGCTCTGTCACGAGAGCATTCTAACGCTGATCTGGCCAGGTCCTTGCTTCGCCCGAGGCATGAACGCAAATGCGCTAGCGCCCGTCGGCAGAGTCTTGTTCTCGCTGATCTTCTTACTCAGCGTACCTAACCACTTCAAACACGAGACGGTCGCGTATGCCGCCGCGGCCGGCGTGCCCTTCGCCGACGTCGCGGTACCGATCGCGGGGATGTTCGCCTTGCTCGGTGGCGTCAGCCTCGCGTTGGGCTATCACGCACGGCTGGGCGGTATCGCACTGCTCGCGTTCCTCGTGCCGGTCACCTGCTACATGCACAAGTTCTGGGGAATCACGGATCCCCAGCAACATCAGATGCAGACGATCAGTTTCATGAAGAACGTGGCGCTCATGGGCGGCGCGATTCACTTCATCGCGATGGGCGCAGGCGCGTACAGCTTGGACGCACGCGCGCATCGCGCCGAGCTCGTCACGACGTGAGCCGGTCGGCGAGGGCCGCGAGCTCGCCGCGCAACCGTTCGAGCTCACCGAGGTTGTCGGCGTTGAACCCTGCCTTCGCTGCGAGCTGCACTGGAATCCTCTTCGCCTTGCTGCGTAGAGCGCGACCAGCGGCCGTGAGGTGAATCTTTACGACGCGCTCGTCGGCCGTGTCGCGCGTGCGCTCGACCAACCCGCGTTGCTCGAGCCGCTTCAACAGCGGCGTGAGGGTTCCTGAATCGAGCGCGAGACACGCGCCGAGGTCATTTACCGCTCGACCATCACGCTCCCACAAGGCGAGAAACACGAGGTACTGCGGATAGGTCAACCCGAGAGGCTCGAGCAACTCCGCATAGGTTCGCGTGAACGCTCGCTGCGCCGCGTAGAGGGCGAAGCAGAGCTGGCGATCGAGGGTGAGGAGGTCGTCAGCCACGGTTACGCCAGTTTTACATCGACGACGATGTTGCCGCGCGTCGCATTCGAGTACGGGCAGACTTCGTGGGCCGCCTTGACCAGCGCTTCGGCCTGGTCGCGCGGGAGACCTGGGACCTTCGCCGTGATCTCGACCTGGAGCCCGAAGCCGCTGCCAACGGGGCCGATGTCGACCTTCGCCGTGACCTCGATCGGGCCAGGGGTGATCTTCTGCGCGCGAGCGACGTGACCCATCGCGCCGCCGAAGCATGCCGCGTAGCCAGCGGCGAACAGCTGCTCGGGGTTCGTGCCATCGCCCGATCCACCCATCGCTTTCGGCGGCGCGAGCTTGACCTGGAGGTGACCGTCATCGGAGGAGGCGGCACCTTCGCGGCCATGCGTCGCGGTTGCGGTTGCGGTGTAGAGCTTGTTCTTGAGTGCTTCGGACATGCCATCTCGATAGCTCCAAATTTAATTGCTGTCAATTAAATTGTTAGCAATCGATATTAGGTCGGACCGTGCTCGGCGACCACGAACGTCGCCCAGTGGATCGGATCGGTGAGGATTCTCAGCCCGTCGAGCTCGAGCAAGTACGAGCTATGACCGAGCCACG
Source organism: Kofleriaceae bacterium (assembly GCA_043759355.1). GTDB lineage: Bacteria > Myxococcota_A > Polyangia > Haliangiales > Haliangiaceae > JABFXX01. Next base: position 9,105 of record JAYVLQ010000050.1, on the reverse strand, counting down.
TCACGCGCATCTTCGAAGACGAGATCGGCCTCGCCCACGCTTCGAGTGGATTGCCGACCGGAATCACGCCGGGTGGCTTTCGTTTGCCGCGTTCGAACATGAATTCCTCGAGCACGGGCAGCTTCGGACCCGCGAGTCCCGTCTTCACATCGAACGTGTTGTGAAACGTGCCTCCCCGAAACTCATTCGAAGCGAGCGCACGTTCGAGACGCACACCACCGAAACGCGCCTCGAGCTTGCCACGATCGAGTTAACCGAACAGCGCGATCCAGCGAACGACCTCCGCACCTGTGTGGAGTTTCGACACGTAGGTGAAGTTGCAGCTCACGGTCGGACCCCGCGGCACCATCGCGACACTGCCAGGATCGCACGGTACGCGAAAGAACACCTGACCGTGCTGGCGGTAGTGGACCTCGGCATGCGCGATCGGCGCGGGCGACAGATCGAGGACGCACTCGAGTACGCGGGTCTCGTGGATCCGATCGTGTCGAGCGAGGAGGTAATCGCCGGGAACCAAGCGGATCGCGCGCGCCGAGATGAACGCTCTGCGCTCGCCCGCGACCTCGGCGATTCGAGCGGTGATCGCGGCAACGAGCTCCGGTGCGTGGGGCGCATCGTCATACTCGTAGGCCCCGCGATCGACGAGTGCGTAGCGGTGATAGCGAAACGGCGCGCGCGCGGCCGCGAGCATGCTGCTCGGGATGTTCGAGGGCACCGTCACCGCACTGCGGGTAGCGAGGCGCTCTTCGAGACTCACGCGTAGAACCATCCCGCGAGCGAGATCCGCAGACCACCGAGCACCTCGCGTACTTGATGGAGAGAGATAGTGCTGACATCGAACACGACGAGCCGGTTCGACCGTGCCTCGATCAGGCGCGCCGTTTCGGTGACCGTGACTTCGTCGTTCGCGAGCTCCACCCGATAGAGCTCGAGCTCGCCACCCCGTGGCGGTTCGGGAGAGGGCAGGTAGTACGCGTACGCGAGCACGCGCGCGAGCCCGTCCTGATGATCGGAGTGCGGCAACAAGTAATGACCGGGACGATACGCGTACGCCCGCATGTCGACGCGTGTGACCGGCTTGCCGGTGATCCTCGATAGAGGCGGAGCGAGGACGCGCGCGAACTCCGCGCGCAGCTCGGCGAGCTCGGTGCTCGCAGGCTCCGGCGCCGAGGCTTCGAACGCGAACAGGTCGCCCTCGTAGCGAGCGATGTGCTCCTCGTCAAGCGCCGCCATCAGTGCGTCGAGCTGGTCGGCTGCTACAAAGTTGTCAAAAACCAGGTGCGGAAACGGTGCAGCGGTCCGCCACGTCGTGGCGAGCGACCCTTCTTCCTGCCACGCGTGATCGAGGTGCCACATGTTTTGCTTCCGCGATCTTCGAGTAGCCTAGCCTATCGTGCGCGCATGGAAACGATGCGTACGTGCGGGTGTTCACCGATGTCTTCGCGCGGTTCGTGCGCGAGGGCACCCCCACCGTCGAAGAGCTCCAGCCGCTGGTCGAGGCGTTCGCGCGACGGATGTACGCCGAGCCTTGAGTCGTGGTGAGTAGTGCCACCCGCCGGATCGGGGCGCGGAGTCTCAGGGGTGCCATGGACTTTCAGTAGCTTGGCGGCGTGATCCTCTGGTACGAGGTGTGCTTTTGGCTCAGCCATGTCGACCAGGTTCGTCCACGTGCTCGCGGCGTTCCTCGCCTTCTTCTTCGTTACCACTCTCGATGTCCAGGCGCGCGCGGACTCGAAGGTCGACTGGAGCCAGTTTATCGAGAAGCCGGGCGACCGGCCGGTCGTGAACAAGCCCGCGATGGCGCAGGCCCCGACCAAGAACGCGGCCAAGCCTGCCAAGGCGGCGAAGCCTGCGGCGAAGCGCGCGGCCAAGTCGTCGAAGAAGAAACACTGACCAGTCACCGAGGCTCGTCAGCGTGAGCGGATCGTCGGGTTCGTCGGGTTCGTCCGGTGGCAAGCGAAATCACGCGTGCCTCGCGTCGCCCAGGTGCCTCCGTATTGGAGCCGGGACTCGTTTTTTAAAATGCGTTCTGATCAGACGCGCACGAAATCGATAAAGCCCTTCGCGGGCACGGTATCGACGAGCTTGACGCGCAGCTTGTCACCGACGTCGAGGTTCTGCTCGTTGCGTACCACACGGCCTTCGACCGGCGGGCTGAAGACGCGCGCGAACACGCCCTTGTCCGAGACCCCCGTGATCACCGCATCGAACTCGTCACCGATCCGGTGCGAGAGCAGCTGCGCCGCTGCGACCTTGCGCATCATTCGCTCGACCTTGCGCGCGGCGTTCTCGCGCTCGGTGCAGTGATTCGCGATCTCTTCGAGCTCCTCGTCGCTGTACGGCGGCGGCAGATCGCGAGCCGCCGCCTTGAGAAGCCGCTGCGTGACGAGATCGGGATAGCGCCGGTTCGGCGCGGTCGAGTGCGAGTAGTCATCGACCGCGAGGCCGAAGTGGCCGGACTCGGGATCCGTCGCACGTTGGAGGACGTACTGTCCGGGGCCGAGCAGCTTCACGATCGCGAGCGAGAGGTCTGCGAACCGGGTCGGATCGGCGGCGCGGCGCGCAGTCAAAAATTCCGAGAGCGCCTTCGCGTCGGGCTCGATCGGGAGCTTGGTCCCGAGCTGGCCGGCGAGCACGACGATGCGATCCCAGCGCTTCGGCTTCGCGACCACCCGGCGCAGCGACGAGCGCTGCTTGTTCTCGAGGTAACGCGCGGTCGCGCCGTTCGCGGCGATCATCAGATCTTCGATCAGCTCGCGAGCGCGGTTCCGGTGCTGGAGCTCGAGGTCGACGATCTCGCCGTTCTTCATCACGGGGTTCGCTTCGATCGTCTCGAGATCGAGTGCGCCATGCTGATGGCGAAGGGCGCGCAAGCGCTGCGCCGCTTCGTCTTGAAGCTTGAGCTGGTCGGCGATCACCGCGCCACCGTGCGGCGCTTCGCCGTGACCTTCGAGCCACGCGCCGACGCGCTCGTACACCAGCTTGGCCTTGTTGGTGACCTTCGCGATGTAGATCTTGGTCTGCGCATCGTCGAGGTTGCCGTCGGCGCGCACCACGATCTCGGTGACCACCGCGAGCCGATCGCGACTATCTTCGAGCAACGAAGTGCGGTCGGTCGAGAGCTCGAGCGGCAGCATCGGGAAGGTGCGGACGCCGGTGTAGAGCGAGGTGGTGTTCGCATACGCGAACTGATCGACTGGCGAGCCCTTCAGCACGAGCGCGTCGACATCGGCGATGCCGACAAGCACGCGAATCGAACCATCCTGCAAGCGCTCGGCGACCTCGATCTGATCGAGATCACGTGAATCCTCGTTATCGATCGACGACCAGTTCGAAGAACGGAGGTCGCTCGCGAGCTCATCGGGATCACGAGCGGGAATCGAGGCGGCCAGCCCCGGCGGCATCGCAGTGATGAAGCCGTTGTCTTGCACGACCCGTGTCGCGACCTGCACCATGTCGATCTCATGAAACGTCATCGGGCGAAACGATCGGTTGCCCGACCACGTCGAGTCAACAAGGACGGCGCGCTCGATCGCACCGACGCACCGATCTGTCACGGCATCCAAGATGCTGCGGTGCGGGGTGCCAAGGTGCGCGCCGAAGCAGGCGCTGGCAACGGCCCCGCGGCAACCTCGAGCTGCTGCAGATCGTCGATACCCCCGAGGCTGCGGCCCATGCCGTGATGGCGGCAAAGCACTGAACGGTGATATCAACGGCGGGCATGAAAGAGCTCGCTCTCCAAAAGTTCTCGCAGCTCGCCAGCTCGCTCGGCGTCACGAAGCTGACTCCGGCTGAAGCGCAGGCGATCGTGGGCCTCAGCCGCCTCGCGATCGATGCCGACCGTTCAGTCGATGGCGAAGAGCTCGATCTGTATGACGACCTCGGCGATTTGATCTGCGCGCTCGCGGGCACCGATGCCGATGAAGTCGTCGAAGCCGAAGATCGCAAGCCGCGCGGCGATGACGATCGCACCGCTCGGATCGCGGATGGCACCGGCAAGCTCACCGCCAAACCCGCGCGCGAGCTCGCCTATGCGGTCGCCTATCTCCTGACCGTCGCAGATCTCGCGATCCAGCCCGAAGAAGACGAGTACCTCGCGATCCTGCAGGACAAGCTCGGCATCTCCGGAGACCGCCAGAGCGAGATCGCCGAAGAAGTCAGCGAAGCGATCGCCGAGAACTAGTTGGCGTTTCAGCTCGCGTGGCTCGCCGGGATATTCGGCGGGGTGGTCACGGTTGCCGCCCTGGTGAATCGCTTTGCCCGCGCGAATCGCCATCGGCTGCGCCGCGCGGTGGTCCTGTTCGCACTGTTCGCGGCCTCGACTGTCGCTGCTCTCGCATTCGCGAGCCTCGATCCACGCTGGTCGAACGGCTTCTCGATCGCGTCCGACTTGTTCGCCGCGTTGACGATCGCGAACACCGCCGGCATGCTTTTGTTCCTCATCATCATGCCGGCGACCTTCGTCGGCCTGCCGATGATCGCCGGCGATCTCGCGAAGACCGATGTCGAGTGCTTCCGCCTACCGCGAGCGACGTTCGAGACGGTGCTGACCGGGCGGCCCGAGATCCTGACCGAGCTCGCGGAACGGCTCGCGAGCCGCAACGTCACACTGAGCGCGGCCCGCGAGGATCTCGATGATGCTGCGCGCAAGACCCGGCACGCGATCGAGAGCCAGCGGATCCGCGACGGGATCAAAGATTTCTTCGGGCTCTAGCAACCGGGAAAACACGCAGCGCCGAGCTTCTCGGCGGTCTTCGCGCGCGTCGCGGCGGCGAGCTCGAACACCCGCGCGGCGGTCCCGAGCGCGAGCGCTTGCTGTCCGGCGGTCACCGCGTACTTCGCGAGCAGCAGCTTGCCGAGCTCGTGATGCCCGCGCTCGTCGGGCTGGATATACTCGCGATAGATCCGCACGGTCTCGTGATCGCCGCGCGCCTCGCAGAACGCCATGAAGTTCTCGTTCACGGCATACGCGATCGTTTCGAGCGCATAGAGCCCCGCGGCGAGCCGCTCGACCGTGGTCGTGAGGCCGCGCATGTATTCGAACAGCGCGTTCGCGGCCGGTGGCGTGTAGCTCGCGACATCGAAGCCCTGAGCTGATAGCCGGACGGCGACGAGGTTGAAGTGATTCGCTTCGTCGCCCGCCTGCCGCGCGAACGCGAGCTTGACGTCGAGCTCCTCGGTCGTCGGCACCCAGCGCGCCGCGAGGTCAGCAACATTGACTTCGTTCGACAGCGCGATCTGGAGGAGCGCCTTGGCGTCGGTCGTGACCTCCGCGGTCAGCGAGAGCCGGCCGGCGCCTGCGATCGGAGCGATCCAGGCAGCGCGATCCGCGTCGAGGGCAGCCATGAAGTTCATGGCCGCAAGCTAGCACTAGGAGCCTGTATCCCGTAGTCCTGCGGGCTACCGCTGCAGCCTCCTTCGTATGACCGGCTCGCAAGCTCGCGCTAGAGCGTCGCTCGCAGTGCGCCGCCGCGAAATACCCAGAGCTGACCGGGGACGCCGATCGTCCACTGCTCGTCGCGCGTGAGCGGCACGGTCGCGACGACCGCCACGCGATCGTTCGGGGTGGTGACCTCGGCGAAGTTAACGCACACGTCGTCATCGGCCAGGGTCGCCTGGCAGAACGGCGCCTTCCTGATCACGTACGCGAGCTTGGTCGCACAGCGCGCGTAGAGATGCTTGCCGTCGCCGAGCAAGAAGTTGAAGGTGCCTGCGCTGCCGATCTTCGTCGAGATATCGGCGATCGCTTGCCACAGCGCGCGTCGTGATTTCGGATAGCTCGGAAACTTCTTTTGCAGCGCGGCGAGTAGCGCGCAGAAGGCGTGCTCGCTATCGGTGTTCCCGATCGGTTGGAAGCGACCGAGCACTAGCCGATCCAGCTTCTTAACCGTGCCGTTGTGCGCGAATGTCCAGTTGCGACCCCAGAGCTCGCGCGTGAACGGATGGGTGTTCGCGAGCGAGATTTCACCGCGTGTCTTCTTACGGACGTGCGCGATCGCGAGCAGTGTCTTGATCGGATTCGCGCGGACGTAGCTCGCGAGCTTGGAGTTCGCCGCCGCGTGAGGTTCGAGGAACGAGCGCACCGCGTTGCCATCGTAGAGCGCGAGGCCCCAGCCATCGGCGTGCGGACCCTTCGCGCCGCCGCGTAGCGCGAGCCCGGAGAACGAGAACACAATGTCCGTAGGGACGTTGCACTCCATGCCGAGCAGCTCGCACATGTAGCCCAAGGATATCAGGGTATTATGTAGCGCGGTAAAACGACGGCCGGTCTCTGGGACGCACAACGACCAGCGTACGAAGTTGTAAGCTCTCGGGTGTGGAATCCAATGGTCGGCGAATGAATCTCCAGATCAATGGGACCACGCTCAACGTCGAGGATACCGGGCCGGGCTCGTCGGGTGAGACCATCGTGTTCAGCCACGGCCTGCTCTGGGATACCTCGTTGTTCGCACCGCAGATCGCCGCGCTGCGCAGCAAGTACCGCTGCATCGCATGGGATCATCGCGGCCAGGGCAAGAGCGCTGCAGACCATCGCCAGTCGATCGGTATGGAGCTCGTCGCGATGGACGCGATCGCGCTGCTCGAGCAGCTCGCTCCCGGTCCGGTCCACTTCTGCGGCCTGTCAATGGGCGGCTTCGTCGCGATGCGGATCGCGGCGCGGCGTCCTGACCTCATCAAGTCGCTGCTGCTGCTCGAGACCTCGGCGGATGAAGAACCGATCGAGACGACCCGGCGTTATCGGACCCTGATCGCGGTCGTGAAGCTGTTCGGCCCGACGATCATCGGTGGTCGCATCGCGCCGATCATGATCGGTAAGACCACGATGCAGGACCCCGCCCGCAAGCACGATGTCGCCGCCTACACCGCCACGATGACGCAGCGCAAAGACATCTGGCGCGCGGTCAACGGCGTCATCGACCGTGCCCCGATCTACGGCGAGCTGGGTCGGATCGCTACACCGACACTCGTCATGGTCGGGGACGAAGACACCGCGACGCCACGGCCCAAGGCCGAGCGCATCGTCGCCGCGATCAAGGGGGCAACGCTCGAGGTCGTCCCAGCTGCCGGGCACTCTTCGAGCGTGGAGCAGCCAGCTCGGGTAACAGCGGGCATCCAGCGCTTCTTGGGCTAGAAGGCGCACACGCTAAGGACGATACAGAGCGAAACCCTATGATATCGTGCGCGTTGGGGCAGGTGTACTGAGTTGTCTACGGACTTACCAAAGAGCCTTCGGCTGCTCGTCGTCGAAGATGCGGATGACGATTACCTGATCCTTCTTCGCGAGGTTCGAAGAGGCGGTTACGTCGTCACATCAGAACGGGTCACCACCGCACCCGAGCTGATCGAAGCGCTCTCGCGTCCGTGGGATCTGTTGATCACCGATTGGATGCTGCCCGGGTTCGGCGGCTTGCAAGCGATCAAGATCGCGGTCGCGCACAACAAAGGGCTGCCATGCATCGTCATCTCCGGCACGCCGAACGAAGACGAAGCGATGGCTGCGATGCGCGCGGGTGCGCTCGATTTTCTCTCGAAAGACCGGCCGATGCGCTTCGTACCCGCGGTCGAGCGCGCATTGCGCGAAGCGATCGAGCATCGTCGTCGAATCGAATCCGAGCGCGAGCTGCGGATGAGCGAAGAGCGCTATCGCTCTGCGTTCGAGCTCGCACCCGAAGCGCTGCTCACGTTCGATCTCGACAAGCTCACCATCCACGACGCGAACATCGCGGCGACCAAGCTCTACGGTCGCACGGTCGACGAGCTCAAGACGGTCAACTTCATCGAGCTATCGGCGCCAAAGCTCGCCGACGGTCGAGCTTCGCTGGAGGTCGCCACCGACCTGCTGCTGCGCATGCGCGGCGGTTCGGAGGTCGCTCCGTTCGAATGGCTCGCGAAGCACAAAGACGGCGAGGCGATTCCTGCGGAGGTCCATCTCGTTCGGCTGATCAGCGATCAAACCCGGCTCGTGCGGCTCACCGTGATCGACCTGCGCGAGCGCCACAAGCTCGAGGAGATTCGTCAGCGCACGATCGAGCTCGAGCTCCAGAATCGTCGGATCCAGGAAGCGAGTCGCCTGAAGAGCGAGTTCCTCGCGAACATGTCGCACGAGCTGCGCACGCCGCTCAACGCGATCATCGGCTTCTCCGAGCTTCTCCACGACGGCCAGGTGCCCACGAACACGCCGGAGCACCACGAGTTCCTCGGCGACATCCTGACCAGCGGTCGCCACCTGCTCCAGCTGATCAACGACGTGCTCGATCTGGCGAAGGTCGAGGCCGGCAAGCTCGATTTCCGCCCCGAGCCGGTCGATCTTCCCAAGCTCGTTCACGAGGTCGTGTCGATCACGCGCACCACGGCGGCCACGAAGCGCATCGTAGTCGAGTCGTCGGTCGATCCCGCGCTGACCGAGATCCAGATCGATCCGGGCCGCTTCAAGCAAGTCGCCTACAACTACCTCTCCAACGCCCTCAAGTTCACTCCGGAGAATGGACGCGTGACAGTTCGTTGCCTCGCCATGGACGCCGGCATGTTCAGGCTCGAAGTCGAGGATACCGGTGTGGGTATCTCGGCCGAAGACCAGGGTAAGTTGTTTGTCGAATTCCAGCAGGGCGCAGGGAAGCGTCACCAGGGCACGGGTCTCGGGCTCGCCCTGTCGCTCCGGTTGGTCCAGGCGCAGGGTGGCACTGTAGGTGTGCGCTCGACCATCGGGGTGGGCAGCACGTTCCACGCGGACCTCCCTCGCCAGGCGGCGGTGGCGGCGACCCTGCCGCGGACGCTTACCCCGCGCAGCCGCGCCGGCTCCCGGACCATCCTGATCGTCGAGGATGATGACCGAGATCGCGAGCTCATCGCGAGCACTCTGGCTGGAGTGGGCTATGGTTTCGAGTTCGCGCGGACAGGTAAAGATGCGCTGGCTCGGTGTCAAGAGCGCTTCTTCGACGCGGTCACGCTCGATCTTTTGTTGCCCGACATGAGTGGCCTCGACGTCCTCGACACGCTGCGGATCGGCGGTTGGCTCCGCAACACACCGGTGATCGTCGTGACGATCGTCCCAGAAGTTAAGACCGCGATGACGGTCAGCGAGATCCTGCGCAAGCCGCTGGATCG
>JAYVLQ010000049.1:0-51429 GCA_043759355.1 Kofleriaceae bacterium | reverse complement strand
TGCAGGCAGGCTATCCAGCGGGGCGCGCGCTCGGGGATTTACTGGCATCGCTGCTCGACCGCGTGCTTCGCGATCCATCGCTCAATACGCGCGATCAGCTGCTCCTGTTAGCGAAGGGATGAGTGGCGCGAACCTCGGTGACGACGTCCACGAGTTGATCGGGACGGGCGGGCGGTCTGTCGCGCGCGCGAGCGCCAAGGCGGAGGGGTTCTCGGCCGACGTGCCGACCGCGATCGAGTGCATCGAGCTCGCGTTGCGCGATGGCTTGTTCGATCTCCACTGGCTAGATCACTGCCTGTTGCTCGACGGCGTCCGCCAGGGATCCGAGTACCCGGCCATCCGCGCGCGGGTCGAGCGCGCCGATGCGATCCTCGACGCCTTGTACGGCGATCATCATATCGGGACCTCCAAGACCGCGATCGCGATCGATTAACGCGCTGCTGGGAGCGCGCACCACGCATCGACGACGACGGTGCGCGAGCCACGGCCACCGACGACGATGCGCGGGAGCTCGAGGCGGTCCAGCTTGGTGTCAAGATCGACGACGAGGTGCGATGCGCGCAGCAGCACCATCGCGAGCCCCGCGCGATCGGGCTCGGCATCGCCCGCGCGCGAGGCGACGATGTGACTCGCCAACACCTGGGCGTCGATCGCGCGGAGCGGTGCAGGCGCCGCGACGACCTGACCATTGATTTCGAGCACCACGGTCCAGCCGAGCGAGGGCAGCCGCACGAGTTGCGCGGAGAGGTCGCGACCGAGCGGCGGAACTTCGCGCACGATGATCGCGCCGGTCGGTTCTAGCGGTTGGCCGGCGGCGGTGAGTACCGAGGAGAAGCCGCTACGCACGCGCGCGTCGCTCGTGACATCGCGCTCGATCGGGCAGCCTTCCGGTTCGGTCGCGATCTCGTGGCCCCACGGCTTGAGCTCGACGGGATATTTGACGAGGCGTGCCTTCGCGACAGCAGCGGACGGCGTGGTCGCCACCGCCTGGCGCGTGATCGCGACGCCGTACGCGGCGAGCAAGCCCTTGGTCTCGTGATCGCCAACGCGCCCGAGACCGGAGAGCTTCGCTAACCGCGTCTTCATCGTGTGGCGATCGAGCTCGAGCTCGGCGCCCGCGTCGGTCGCGGGTCCCATACCGGCGGCGATGCGCTCCGCGGCACGGCCGAGGATCTCGATCGCGCCGAGCGCGGCACGCATGCCGTGAAGGACCGGTTGGCCGATCGCGAGCTCGCCGCGCGCGGCGACGTGCATCGCGAGCGCGTGGCCGGGCAGCTGGGAGGGTGCCGGCGTGAGGTCAGGATCGAAGAGCACGACATCGGCCGGCTCGCCCTTCGCGTGATGATCGCCGGTGAGGACCGGCGCGCGCGCGCCGAGCGCCTCGGCTTCACCGACGAGCGACAGGGTTTGCGCTTCAAGCCACGAGCCGGGCGGGGCGATCACGGCCGTGCGCGGACCTCGCGGCAGGCCGAAGCACACGAGCGCGACGACGGCTTCGAGCCAGGTATCGACATCGTGACCGAGCACCGCGCCGTTGCCGCGGAGGGTGGCGAGCGCGGCGGCGCGCTCGATCGCGGCGCGTCCCGTGCCGCGCGGTGGCGGCGTGAGGATGCACATCGGCCGACCGTGTGCGGCGGCACGCGCACATGCGGCCGCGAGCTCGACGGCGGCCGCGCCACCGGGAGGGGCTTCGAGTGCGAGCGCGACGAGATCCGGGGAGGTCTCGTCGAGCTCGCTCGAGCTCCGCGCATCGAGCCCGCGTGCCCGCAACGCGGCGACGGCAGTCGCCCCGAGCGGCGCAGGGGCGACGACTTGAACTCTCATGACAACGGGGGCCGCCGCGGTGCGCGCTTGTGCCATTAGCGATCCTCACGCGCAGCGAGGTGAACGACGAGGAGCTCGGCGATGCGCTCGACGGTCTTTCGCGGCTCGAGGCTGGTGCGCGGCGGAATCGCGCGATGGCCGAGCACGCTCGGATCGAGACCGATCGCGGAGAGCTCGTGCTTCTTCATCTGCGAGGTGGGCATCGGCGTCGGATAATCGTCGACAGGCGCACCCGCGATCCGCACCCCGATCACGGCGGGACCTGTGATTCGCAGGATCTGGCGCGTTCGGCCCATGACACGTGTCGCGGTGATCGCGGCGCCATCCGGGGCGAGCGCGATGACGTGACCGAGCTGGGCCGCATCGAGCAGCTCGGCGATCGCGGCGACCTCGACCCAGCGCTCGGCGCGGCTCGCTTCTTCGACCAAGACGGTGGTCGCGCCGACCTCGCGAGCGAGCGCGGCCGCGATCTGTGCCCAGCCGAGATAATCGAGCTGGAGATTCGTGCGCACGCCAGCACTCGGGAGCTTGGTTCGCGCGGCGCGGTCCGCGGCGAGATCGAGCCAGGGTTGATCGCCCGCCGCGATCACGGTGCAGCGCCCCTCGAACGTCGCCGCCGCTTGCAATGCACCATCGAGCCAGCGCACCGAGCGCGCCGGCGCCGAGCTACCGAGCCAGAGTGCGATCTTGTCGCTCACGTGGTCTCCAGCTTCTTCACGAGCTCCGCGAGCATAGCGCTCGCGGAACCTGCGAGCGCACCGTCGACAGTCGTGATCCGATTCGAACCGGTCGGCGTGATCTTCACGACGCTGGTTGCACCCGCGACATCGATGTGGATGGCTCCGACGGTGATGCACAGCTCCGGCGCCAAGCCGATGGTGCGATCGACGACGGCATCGGGCGCCACCGCGCCCGCCTTTACGGCGACTGCTCCCCCCACGACGTGACCATTCATGAGCTCGGCGAGCCGCTTCGCGCGGGTCGCGACTTCGGGGTCCGCGGCGACATCGTCACCGAGTGCGATCAACATGTTCGTGGTCTGCACGAGCTCGGCAGCAGCGGAGCTGACGAGCTCGATCCGCGTATCGCGCGTGCCAGGCATCGCGAGCACGACGACATCGATCGGGCTCGGCTCGGAGGCGGGCACAGGGCGTTCGGCGCGACCGATCAGCGCGACCGACGCACCACCATCGCTCGCCCGCGCGTAGCCGCCATCGCGGTCGCGCAACTGGATTTCGTCGATCCCGGTCGCGCGCGCCCGCAGCAATAACCGACCGCCGGTGCGCGCTGCGGTACGAGGACCGAGCTCCACGGCGCTCGGTGCATCGGCACCGAACAACACCAGCCGTGGACGCACGCGATCGACGACGCCTTGCCATGCGTGACCGATGGTCGCCCACAAGGGCGCGACCGGATCGCGCGTGAGGGCGACGATGATCTTGTCGGCACCACCACGGGTCAGCGCCGTCTCGATAGGGCCAAGCGCGATCGCTTTCGGCATCGGCGATTCGATCGCGCGACTCGGATTGACGTGCGCGGGATCGTGAACGAGCACGGTCGCGTACAACGTCGCACCCCAGCTCGAAGCGATAAGCCTGCCCGCGGCGAGTGCGGTCAGTGAAGACGCATTTGGCCGGTCGCCGTCGAGATCGATGTGGACCAGGACAGCTGCCACGGGATCGAATGAAGATAAACGCCCTGGGCGCGACGGGCAACTCTCCGGATAAACCGACTTTTTCGGCTAAACCGCCTACATGGCATCCGGCGGGGTGTCAGACCCGCGCCGTAGCGTCATCCCGTGGGAGTCCTCCACGCCCAACTGCTCGACGAGCTCGGTTACGACCCCGATGACGGGGTGCCGCAGCTCGCGGACCTCGATATTTCCATCGATGTCCCGGTCGGTCGCGTCGTCGCGGCGCGGGACGGTGTGCGTGCGGTCGCGGTCGCCCGGCTCGAGAGCGGCAAGATCGTGATCGTCGCCGACGAGTGCCCGCACGACGGCGGCCGGATCAGCGATGGCTTCGTGGCCGGCGAGCTGCTCGTCTGCAACCGCCATGGCTGGGAGCTCGAGACCTGCGCCGGCAAGTGCATCCGCGTGAAGCGCTCTAGCTGATCGCTTTTTGGCGCAGCATGTGGTCGGCGAGCACGAGCGCGAACATAGCTTCGACGATCGGCACGGCGCGAGGCAACACGCACGGATCGTGACGGCCCTTCGGTTCGAGCGTCGCTGCATGGCCCTCGGCATCGACGCTCGCTTGTGGGCGCATGATCGTCGCGGTTGGCTTGAACGCGATCCGCAGCGTGATCGGTTCTCCGTTCGAGATCCCACCCTGGATGCCGCCGGAGTAGTTCGTCTCCGTGCCGATGCTGCCATCGCTGCGTCGCACGAACGGATCGTTGTGGGCGCTGCCGGGGAGCAGGGTGCCGGCGAACCCGCTGCCGTTCTCGACGCCCTTCACCGCGGGTAGCGAGAACATCGCTTTCGCGAGATCCGCCTCGAGCTTGTCGAACACCGGCTCGCCCCAGCCCGCGGGGACGCCACGCGCGATCGCGCGGATCACACCGCCGACGGAATCACCGGCTTTGCGCGCGGCCTCGACGCGCTCGATCAACGTCGGCGCCGCGAGGAGATCCGGACAGCGCAGATCGTTGACATCGACCTCGGCGCGCGTGATCGCGGCCGCGTCGACGGTCGCTTTGAGCCCACCGACCTCGTCGACCCACGCGACGATCGTGACGCCGGCTCGGGCGAGCAACTGCTGCGCGATCGCACCACCGGCGACACGCGCCGCGGTCTCGCGCGCGCTCGCGCGCCCTCCACCGGCAATCGCGCGAATGCCGTACTTGGCGTCGTACGTGAAGTCGGCGTGGCTCGGTCGATAGGCTTGCGCGACGTGCTCGTAGTCCTTGCTGCGCGCATCGGCGTTGCGGATCAGCATCGCGATCGGCGTTCCTAGTGAGACTCCATCGATTACGCCCGAGAGGATCTCGATCTGGTCGGCCTCCTTGCGCTGGGTCGTGAGCCGGCTCTGGCCCGGCCGCCGACGATCGAGCTCCGCCTGGATCTGGCCGAGATCGATCGGCAGACGAGGTGGGCAGCCGTCGACGACGACACCGAGCCCCGGCCCATGAGATTCGCCAAAGGTCGTGATCCGGAACAGCGCGCCGAAGCTGTTGCCCATCGCGAACGAGTGTACGATTTCGGCGATGACGTTGCGGCCCTGGGTCCTAGTTGTATCGCTCGCCCTGGCGAGTTGCGCCGGAACGGCACCCCCACCACCGCCAGCTCCAGCTCCACCGCCCCCACCTCCTCACTCCGAGCCGGCGTCACCGGCCGATCCTCTGCCGACCGATGCGTTGGTCGCGCAGGCTCCTCCGCTGCGGACGTCGAGTACACCAGGCGCCGACGGGGGGCAGTGCACCGCGAATGCTGACTGCACGTCAGGTGTTTGTGAAGGCGAGGGCTGCGACGATCAACATCCCGGCTCGTGCGCGCCGGCCAAGCGCATCTGTACGCGCGATGCACGCCCGTACTGCGGTTGCGACGGTAAAACGTTCCACGCGAGCGGCACATGCCCGGCTCGCCGGTTCGCGTCCCACGGCATGTGCCCCACGAAATGAGCTCCGCGAATGTAGGTGTAGGTGAAGTAGGCGCCGTGTTTGCGGCAAACCGACTCGCAGGGTTACGCTCGGGGTGTCGCTGATGGTGGACGATCGCCGGCCCACGGCTCAAGAAATCGAAGAGCTCATCGATCTGGTTCGTCGCGACCCGTCATCGCCGGCGTTCATCGATCTCGGTGAGGCCTACCTTGCCCTCGGTCGCCCGAAAGATGCGATCTCGATCGGCAACATCGGCATCAATGCGGCTCCGAACAACCTCGAAGGTCGGGTGATGCTCGCACGCGCGTACGCGTCGCTGCATCAATGGAAAGAGGCGCAGGGCGAGTTGCTCCGCGTGGTCAAAGTCGATCGCTCGAGCCGGCAGGGCTTCGCGCTGCTCGGTGAAGTGTTGCTGCGTCGCTCGGATTTCGAGCGCGCGGTGCCGGTGCTCCAGCACGCGCAGAACCTCGATCCGACGAGCCCGCAGATCCTCTCGATGTTGAAGCGCGCGCGGACGGGGCAGGCGCTCGATGCGCCGCCGCCGGTGCCCATGCCCGTCCCGCCGCGCGGCGAGACGAACAACAACGTCGTCGAAGAGCGTCCGCCTCCGCCGCGAGCGGCACCGGTCAAGCCACCGCCGCCTCGCGTGCAAGCGCCCATCAGTTCACCACCCGCCGTGCCGACCGCTTCGCCGGCCGCGCGCACGATGGCGATCGCGCCTGCACCAGCAGAGCCCGAGTCGGCGCTGTGGGGTGGCCAAGATCCGTCAAAGCTCCAGACGGGGCTCGCGCCCTCGCAACCCCCTCCTCGTGCGGCGGTTGCGGTACCGCCGCCGGCGGTGTTGCCCGAGGGCGTGCGTCCGCGCATGATCATGGCGTCCAGGGAGCGCAACGCCGCGGCGCAAGCGCTTCGTCAGTCCGCCGCAGTCGGCGAGAATTATCTCAACGAGCTGCTCACCGGCGGCTTGCTCGATATCGCCGGCGTGCGCGTCCCCGATTCGGACTTCGATCTGCGGCCCGATCGGCGCTGGGGCCGCTCGACGCGCCGCGCATTCATCTTCTTGTTCGTCGTCTTGATCCTCGGCATTGGAGGTGGCGGCGGTTGGTACTGGTGGAGCGAGAAGAAGAAGGCCGAAGCCGTTGCGACCCTCCAGCAAGAATCGAAAAGGGCGATCGGCGCCGGCGATTTCGCGGGCCTCGAGCTCAGCATCAGTAAGCTCGACGAAGCCATCAAGATGGATCCGGGCAACATCCTCTCGTACGCGTACGTCGCGGAGGTCACCGGTCTCGAAGCGCTGCTCTACGGCACCGATGCGGATCGCGTCGATGCCGCGATTCGCGATGTCGTCCATCAGATCAAAGATGGCGAGCCCGGCTCGCGCGAGCTCGTGATCGGCCGTGCCGCGGTCGAGCTCTCGCGCCTCGCGAAGCTGCAAGCACCCGCGACCACGCTCGGCGAAGTCACCAAGCTGCTCGACGGCTTCATTGCGAAGAACGATGGCGACAAATGGGCCAAGTGGCTCAAGGCGCGCGTGCTGCTCGCGACCGGCGAGCGTAAGGCGGCCCGCGGTACGCTCAAGGTCGCCGCCGATGGCGACGACGGTCTCCCCGTCGCGGTCATCGATCTCGCCGACCTCGACGTCGACGACGGCAACCTCGAAGAGGCGCTCGCGCTCTACGACAAGGTCCTCGCGAAGTCGAAGGACCATCCAATCGCGGTCGTCGGCAAGTCGCTGGCACGAGCCGAATCCTCGGTCCAGACCACCGAGGCGATCGAAGACCTCAGCGTCAAGCTCGAGAAGAACTACGGTCCGCGTGTCAGCGCTTACCGCAACCTCGCGCTCGCGCTCGCATACGACGGCACCGAGGATTACGCGAAGGGCCTCGAGAGCCTGCGCAAGGCGCACGCGAGCAAGAGCACGCCGACCGAGCCGCGGTTCCTCGCGCGCATCGCGCAGGCGTATCTCGATCGCGGATCACTTTCGCTCGCGGCTCAGTTCCGGACCCTGGTCGCGTGGTACGGCAAGGGCAAGCCCGAGGACGACCCGGTCGTGAAGTTGTTCGATGCGGGCCTCGATCTCGCTGGTGGGCTGCCGTCCAAGGCGCTCGAAAAGGCCGGCAAGCTCACCGGTGTGCGAGCCAACATCGTTCGCGCCTACGCCGACATCGATCTCGGAAAGTCCAAGGATGCCGTCGACGAGACGGTGCTCGTGTTGAAGACCGCGCCCGATAACCTCGAGGCCCAGATCCTTCACAACTGGGCGCGCGCTCTCGCTGGTTCCGATGCCAAGAACGACAAAGAGAAGACCGCCGGCATCGACGCGCTCGAGAAGCTCGCGCGCCAAGCCAAGACCAAGCTCGGCCGCCACGCCCTCGGCATGGCCTACTACCTGATGGGCGACTTCAAGAACGCTCAGACTCAGCTCGAGCAAGCCGTGGCCGAACTCAGCGACGAAGCGCCGAACCCGCTCGCGTACCGCACGCGTACCGCGCTCGCGGATATCTTGCTCGCGAACAACGATGCCGCGGGCGCGAGCAAGCAGCTCGAGCAGGCGCTCGATCCGGCGACCGGCAACCATGGCTATCTCCCCGCGCGCGCAATGCAGGCGAAGGTGATGCTGAAGAATGGCGATGCCGAGCACGCCCTCGAGCTGCTCGAGCCGCTGACCAAGGAAGACGGCGCGATGACTAGTTCGTCGGAGCTCACGCTCGGCGAAGCGCTGTGCAGCAGGAAGGGCGCGACCGCGAAGGACAAGTCGGATGCCGAGGCGATCCTCACGGGCCTCAAGGACAAGATCCAACCGCCCACCGAGCTCGGGCGCGTGGCCGCGATCTGCGATCCGAAGCTGCCCGAGAAGCTCGGCGTGCCGGTGCCGACCGGTGATGGCACGTTGCCGAAACCCGTGGCCCCGGCCAACGGCCGCCATCATCATCACTGAATGAGGCGAGCAGCGTTGGTCACCGTCTTGTGGGTGGCCTGCAGCCACGACGGTGAAGTACCTGCGCCGGCCCCGCCACCCGTTCCGACGGCGGTGACAGCGAAGCCTGTCACGGTCGTCAAGCCCGCGGCGCTCGCGCACGTGACGATCAAGGCGCTCGGCATGTACTGCGAAGAGTCATGTCCGATGCGGGTGCGTTACGCGCTGGCCGATGTGAAGCAGGTCTACGAGCTCGGCTTCGATCCCGCGAACGAGAGCATCTTCGTCTCGTACGACGCAAACCTCGGCACGCCCAAAGCGGTGACCAAGCCGATGCTGCTCGCGATCAAGAACGCGGGCTTCGACCCGTGGCTCGCGAAAGAATCCTGGCCTGACGACGCCAAGGTTGAAGTCGTTACGCGTTAGTCAAGCGGCGCCGACGTCGACCAGATCGAGGAAGTCTGCGATCGAGCCCTGGCCCTGGCGCAGGAGCTTGATATTGTCGCCATCGACCTCGAGGACCGTCGACGGATTCGCTTGAGTCTGTTCGGCATCGATTACCACATCGACGTACTTGCCGAACGTCTCGAGGATCTCGTCGGCGTCACGACAGGCGACGAGCTCGTCGTCCTCGTTCATGTACATCGCGCTCGTGGTGAGCAGCGGACGACCGAGCTCCTTCGCGAGCGCCTGCGTGATCGGGTGGCTCGTGATGCGAATGCCGACCGTGTGGCGCTTCGCATCGGTGAGAGTTTTCGGCGTCGCCCGGGTCGCCGGCACGACCAGCGTGTACGGGCCTGGAAAGATCCGCTGCGCGAGCCGGAAGCCGGTGTTCGAGAACACGCCGTACTCCGACGCCGTCGAGAGGTCCGGGCAGATCAGCGCGAGCCGCTGATTCTTGTGCATGTTCTTCGCGCGATAGATCTTCTCGATCGCGTCGCGCGCTTCGATCGCGCAGCCGAGCGCGTAGACCGAGTCGGTCGGGTAGGCCGCGACGCCACCAGCGTGCAGGATCTCGACCGCTTGCTGGATCTTGCGCGGATTCGGCTCGCCCCACGCTTCGATAGCGAGGCGAGTAGTCACGTTTTCCTGAACCCCTTGCCGATCACGTATTGCTCGATCGATTGTGGTCGGCTCGAGTCCGGCTTTTGGGTCTTGGCCGAGACGAACAGAGCACGAACCTGTTCGGTCAGCTTCTTGAAATCGGGACCCATGAACAGTTTGCCGACGAAGTTGCCGCCTGGAGCGAGCGTGAGCTGCGCGATCTCGAGCGCGCGTTCGAACAGCGCCTCGGAGCGCGCCTGATCCTGGCTCCGGATGCCGCTGGTATCGGGAGCCATGTCCGAGAGCACGACATCGAACTGCGTGAGATCGCCGAGCAGCAGCTTCACGTCGACCGCGAGCACGTCGCCGACGTGGACGCGCGCGCCACTCGTACCGCCTGCCTGCGCGTTGCGGTCCAGCCCGACGAGCTGGCCGGTGATCCCGACCTGGCCGCGCGCGTATTGCAGCCACGACCCCGGCGAGCAACCGAGATCGAGGACACGCATGCCCGGGCGAAACAGATCGTGCTTGTCGTCGATCTCGGACAGCTTGTAGACCGCACGCGCGAGGAACCCTTCCTTCTTCGCCTTCTGGTGAAAGCGATCGTGACGGTTCGCGCGGTCTCCGAGACCTTTGGAGTCTTTGGCCATAAAAGCAAAACGCCCGGCAACGAGCCGGGCGTAGATAGCGGTTCTTTCGAGAACTACTAGCCGCGACCCGCGGCTGCCTTTTTCGAAGCCTTGAGCGGGTTCTTCGAACGAACCTCTTCCTTGCCCATGCCCTTGCGCTTGTACTGCTTGCGGGTGGCCGCGAGAGTCACCACGACGTAGCCGTCCGTCGCGCCCGGCACCGAGCCGCGAACGAGGATGACATTCTCTTCCGCGAGGATGCGGAACAGCTGGAGGTTCTGCTGGGTGACCTTCTCGTTACCCATCTGACCGGCCATGCGCTTGCCCTTGTGGACGCGCTGCGGGGTCAATCGGCAACCGATCGAGCCGCCGTGCCGGAAGTACTCGTGCGTACCGTGGGCGCGGGTCATGCCCTTCATGTGGTGCCTCTTGATGACGCCCTGGTAGCCCTTACCCTTGCTCCAACCTTCGACGTCGAGCGGGGCGCCGTCCTGGAACACGTCCTTTGGACCGATGACCTGGCCGAGCGTGTACTTGGCGAGATCCTCGGCCGTGACGCGTAGCTCGCGCACGAAGCGCTGCGGCTTCGCGTTCGCGGCCTTCGCAGCGCCGAGCTCTGCCTTGTTCGCGAGGCGAGCCGGCTTCTCGTCGAAGCCGAGGACGAGGGCGGTGTAGCCGTCGCGCTCTTGCGTGCGCGTCCCGACGACAACGCACGGGCCTGCCTGGATCACGGTGCACGGGACTGACTCACCGTCGTCCGCGAACACCTGAGTCATACCGATCTTTTTGCCAAGGAGGCCGAGCTGTGCCGACATAGGGAGCGTCTCTATACCGGCCAAATCCTTGGGAGTCAACCAACGTTACCGGGCGGTTCGATCCGATAGATCCGATGGGCGTTAACGGTGGTCTGGCGAGCCAACTCCGCGAAATCCATCCCCGCTTCCCTGGCCACGACCGCGGCGGTATGGACGATGAATCCGGGTTCGTTGCGCTTTCCGCGCTTGGGGATGGGTGCGAGGTACGGGCAATCGGTCTCGATCAGCAGCCGGTCCTTGGCCACGCAGGGCACGGCGTCCCGCAGCGGCTGGGCGGTCTTGTACGTGACAATGCCGCTGAACGAGACGTACGCATCGAGCTCCGCGTACGCCTTGGCATCATCCGGAGTTCCGGTGAAGCAGTGGATGATAATTCCGAGCTCGGCCGCTCTGTGCTCGCGCAGGATTCGACGCGCGTCTTCGTGGCCGTCGCGGATGTGACACACGACGGGCTTGTTGACCGCACGCGCGAGCTCGATGAAGCGGCCGAAGCACTCCTGCTGCAGCTCGCGGGGCGAGTGTTCGTAAAAATAGTCGAGTCCGGTCTCGCCGATGGCGACGACGCGCGGGTGGCGCGCGAGGCGCTCGTGCGTGGCCCACCAGTCGGGCGTCATCTTATCGACATCGTGCGGATGCGTCGCGACGGTCGCCCACACATCCGGATCGTGCTCGGCGAGAGCGACCGCACGCTCGGCGCTCGAAGGTTCACCGACCGCACCGATCACGACGAGACGCCTGACCCCGGCTGCGCGTGCCCGCGCGAGGACATCACTGCGATCGGCGTCGAATTCTTCACCATCGACATGCGCGTGCGTGTCGAAGAGCTCGTGGATCTCGGGCCAGCCGGACATCAGGGCTTGTCGCCAATGGCGCGGAGAGCGCTCGCGATGGGCTCGAGCAGGTCAGCCCCCTTGCCGCTGCGGGCGAGGTTCTCGAGCGGGCGCTTCGCCCATGCGCCACCGACGAGCGTGAGCTGCTCGATCGCGATGCCACGGACGTGGACCTTGCGCGAGGTAAGAGAATCGATCAGCAGCTTGCGCGCGGCGAGGTGATCGGGCTCGAGCGCGATCAGCAGGCCGGCGGCGAGAGTGGCAGCTTCTGCCGGTGACTTCTTGTTCGTGACCGCCTCTGCGAGCTCGGCGGCCGCCGCGAGCCGACCGAGGGCGGTGACCGCATCCCACGCGCGGCCTTCGTCGGTGAGCGCCTTCGCGAGCTCGGCCTTGCCGGCCGGGTCGTCGAGATCCGCGAGCGCGTACGCGAGATCGAAGCGCGCGCCGGCATCGCCGTTCACGAGCTGCGCGGTGAGCGCGGCCTTCGCGACGGCCTTACGCTCGGGCTCGTCGAGCTCGCTCGCGATCGCACCGACCGAGAGCGCCGCGGCACCAACCACTTGCGGGTCCTTGTCGCCGAGCGCCTTGAGCACGTACTCGAACGAGCGCACCGGATCGATCTCGGCGAGCGAGGTCGCGGCTTGAAAGCGCAGATCAGCGGGACCCTCGGCGAGCGCTTGCGCGAGGGGGTCGAAGCCATCCGGGGCGCGCATCATGCCGATCGCGATCGCCGCGTTCTGGCGCACCGCCGCGACCCCGTCGTCGAGCCGCTTGATCAAGTAGGGCAGTGCGCCCGGTTCGGCGAGCCCGCCGAGCGAGCTCGCCGCTTCGGCGCGCACTTCGGGCAGGTCATCGCCGAGCGCGCGGATCAGCGCGTCCAGCGCACGCTTGCGAGCCGCCGGTTCGGTGACATCGCCGAGCGCGTGCGCGGCAAACGCGCGTGCCTTCGGGCTACCGCTCGCGATATCGCGCAACGCCGCGTCGAACGTGATCGTCGAGGACGGGAACAGGTACGACACGCGCGAACCCTAGCATCTCGTCCCCCCTCGTCACCCAGCTGGGGCTCGTTTGGTGGTCAGGCGCTCGACGGTCTCGACCTTGTCGGCCGGCACGTGCGCGAGAATGTCCGCGCACAGCGCTGCCTTGTCGGCGAGGTCGTACGGCGCGGGGGCACCGTCGCCGGGCACGAGCAAGCTCCGCTCGGGTGCGCCACCGTCGACGAAGCACGTATCGGTCGTGGTCGAAGATACGACCTTGACGACCTCGCTCCACGGCAACCGGAACTTCGATTTCTTGGCCGAGCGTACCTCGAGCGCGTCGTCGTCGATCACGACCTCGAGCGACCACGACGGCGATAGCAGATAGCCCCCACCGAGTACGACGCCGATCGCGCCCGTCGCGAGCGGAAGGAACGCTGCGCCCAGGCTCGCGAGCGCGATCGTGGCCAAGGTTCCGCCAACGCCGACCGAGGTCAGCGCGATGCCGCGATAGCGCGGCTTGAATCGATAGTGCTTACTGGGCACCGATTCGACTGACGAGCGCGGCGATCGCGGCGCGCGTCTCCAACGGAATCGCCTCGAACAGCACGCCGAAGCCTTTCGGCAGCGGGGTGTTGCCGTCGGGGCCCGGCACTTCGCAATCGTCCATGCGCTGCCACAGCACCCAGCCGATCGCATCGACGGTGCCCACACTCTTGAGCTCGAACTTGATCGCGACCCGCGCCATCAGTGGCAATGGTGCGCCCGAGACGAACGCGCCGTTCGTGGAGAGGTCGCGGATCATCGCCGGGAACTTCGTGCCGACCGAGCTCTTGTCCGCATCGACCCGGCGAAACACGCGCGCCAGGTTCGGGTGCAGTTGCATCGACGCCTGGCCGATCGATTCGATCACGGCGGGGGCGTTGACGACCAGGCGCGGTGCACGACGTGGCTCGGACATACGACGGCCTATCGTACCCGCGTTCCAGCGGGCACGTCGTGGTCGACCGACGAAAGTCCCAGGATCTGCTCGTCACCGACGGCGAGGAGCATGCCCTCCGAGATCAGCCCACCGAGCTTTCGCGGGGCGAGATTGCACACCACGATTACCTGCTTGCCGACGAGCGTCTCGGGCTTGAACGCGAGCGCGAGGCCCGCGACGATCGAGCGCGGCTTGGCTTCACCGAGGTCGACGGTGAGCGCGAGCAGCTTATCCTTCTTCGGGATCGCCGCTGCGGTCACGATCGTGCCGACTCGCAGCTCGAGCTTCTCAAAATCGGCAAACTCGATGAGGCCGGGCGGCTTCGCGGCGGTCTTCGCGGCGACCGGCGCGGGTGGTGGCGCCGCGAGATCCGCGGGCACCATGTGCTCGAAGATCTTGGTTTGCGCTGCTTCGTCGAGTCGCGGATAGAGCGGCGTGGCCTGCGCGATGACCGCATCGCTGCAGATCGGCTTCTGCAGATCGTCGAAGCTCGGCCACTGCAGGAGCTCAGCCTCGGGAATGCCGACCCACGTGCGCAGCGTCTTGCCGGTCGTCGGCATTACCGGCGCCACGAGGCCACCGATCACGCCGATCACCGCTGCGAGCTCGTGGAGCACGAGCGCGAGCTCGGGATGCTTCGCTGGATCCCGCGCGAGCACCCATGGTGCGGTTGCATCGACGTACTTGTTCGCATCGCGTACGAGCTTCCAAGTCGCCTCGAGCGCCTTGCTTGGTGCGATCGCGTCGTACGCGGCGGTCGTCGCCGCGATAGCTTCCGCGATGCACCGCTCGAGTTCCGCGTGCACCGGCAGCTCCACGATCCGATCGTCGTGGATCGGCTGCGCGTGCTCCTTGAACTTGTTGAACATCGTGAGCGAGCGATTGACCAGGTTGCCGAGGTCGTTCGCGAGCTCCGCATTGAACCGCGCGAACAGCGACTCGAACGTGAAGTCACCGTCGAGGCCGAGCGGGACTTCGCGCAACAGGTAGTAGCGCATCGCATCGATGCCGATCGATCGGCCGAGCGGACCGACCGCGAGCGCATCGGCGAGCTTCAGCGGATCGATGCGTGTGGCTGGCATCGATTTCGAGATCTTCTCGCCGCGGATCGTCCACCAGCCGTGCGCGAAGATCGTCTTTGGCAGCGGGAGCTCGGCGGCCATCAAGAACGCCGGCCAGTAGACCGCGTGGAAGCGGAGGATGTCCTTGCCGATCACGTGGATCGCCTCGGCCCAGTACTTCTCGACGTCGTGGCCGCCGATCGATCCGTCGGGAGGGCAAAGATCCGAGAGGTAGTTCGTCAGCGCGTCCATCCACACGTAGATGACGTGCTTCTTGCCGTCCGGATCGTCCTCGGGAACTGGGATGCCCCACGCGAAGCTCGTGCGCGACACCGAGAGGTCTTTGAGGCCGCCGCGCAAGAACGACAGGATCTCGTTCTTGTACTGCGGCGGCTGGATGAACTCGGGGTGGTTCTCGATGTGTGCGATCAGTGGCTCCGCGAAGCGCGACAGCTTGAAGAACCAGCTGCGCTCCTTGTCGAGCCAATCGACCGGTGTCTTGTGAATCTGGCAGAGCCACTTGTCGCCATCTTTGGTCAGCTGGCTCTCGGTGTAGAACGCTTCGCAGCCGACGCAGTACCAACCCTGATACGACGCGAGGTAAAGGTCGCTCGGGTTGCGCGCGCGGATCCGCTTCCACAGCGCGGCGACGACGCGCTTGTGCTTGTCCTCCGTGGTGCGGATGAAGCGGTAGTCCTCGATGCCGAGCGCCTTCCAGCACTCGTCGAAGCGCGGCGCGACATGATCGACCAGCTGCTGCGGCGTCATCCCGCGTTTCTTCGCGGTCTCTTCGATCTTCTGGCCGTGCTCGTCAGTGCCGGTAAGAAACCGCGTGTCCTGCCCACGCATGCGGTGATAGCGCGCGAGCGAATCAGCGACGATCGTCGTGTACGCGTGGCCGAGGTGCGGGACATCGTTGACGTAATAGATCGGGGTCGTGATGTAGAAAGGCGTCGTCGTCATCGGTGAATGCTCAGGTCCGTGCGCTGGGATCGTCGGTCGGTTCGTCGTCGGTCTCATCCGTGGCGCTGGAGTCCGCACTCGGATCGGTGTCTTCGGTGTGTTCGGTGTGTTCGGTGTGTTCGTGCTGGCCGGCCTGGCGAGGTTGATTGCCCGGTGGGAACAGCGCCTTGACCTCGGTCGCAGGTACGACCTCGCTATCCCCCGGGCCGTACGAGACGCGCAGACGCTGCCGCAGCACGTCGACTTCGACGACGCGACCTTCACCGCGCGCGCTGATCACCCGCTTGCCGAGCTTCGGTAGACCTTTGCGGAGCTCGGCGTACGCCGCCTGCTCGTAGACGAGGCAACACTTGAGCCGCCCGCACTGCCCCGAAACCTTGGTCGGCGACAAGACCAGCCCTTGGTCTTTGGCCATCTTGATCGAGACCGGCACGAAATCGGGCAGCCATGTCGTGCAGCACAGCGTGAGCCCGCACGAGCCGATGCCACCGACGGCCTTCGCTTCATCGCGGACGCCGAGCTGGCGCAGCTCGGGACGCATCCCGGTCGCTTGCGAAAGATCACGCACGAAGTCGCGGAGGTCGAGCCGATCGTCGCTCGTGTAATAAACGAGCAACTTACCGGGGCTGGTCTCGACGCGGTACACCTTGAGCGGCAAGCGCAGCGCGGCGGCTTTGTCCTTGGCCGTGCGCAGTGCCTTGATCCGATGTTCGTCGCCGGTCTGCTCGCCGCGCAGATCCTGTTCGTTCGCGCGGCGGATCACGCGGCGCAAATTGCGATCGCGAACGCCTCGCCGGACTGGAATCGTCGCGACCCAGCCGAGGCGATTGCCGCGATCCGAGTCGCACAGCACGCGCTCGCCGGGTGTGTAGTCGGCATCGCTCGCATCGAGCCACTGGATCCGGCCCGCGGGAACGAACCGCACACCAACCACGCTCGCGATGTCTTCGCCGAGCTTCGCGCCGGGCTCGGCGAGTAGATGAAACGTCGTGGGATCGAGGTCCGCAGCGGGAGGCTCGTCGGCCAGGTTCGACGCCAGCGTGATCGCCGGGGCAGGGCTGCCGTCGTCGGTGCCCCATGCTTCGGTCGGGACCGGCGCGACCTCTTCTTCATCATCCTCGCTCGCGACGTGCTGACGTACCGATTGGTTCGTGCGCATCGCACCGCCGACGCTCGAATTCGGCGGTGGCGTCGGCAACTCCTCGGCGCGCGCGCGCAGATCATTCGGCGCGGGGACATCGTCATCGAGCGTGACCGGCGGACCGTCCTCGCGAGGTTGGTGGCGTTGCGGACTGCGCGGGCCGTGATCGTTGCGACGCGCTTGATCGCGCTGCGGTTGGGGCTGGCCGCCACCGCGACGCTGATCGGTGCCGCGTGGTGATTGTAGCGGTCCACCAGCACGCTGTTGCTGCTGGGGCTGCGCGCCGCCGCGCTGTGGTTGCTGGGGTTGAGCACCACGCGGTTGCTGCGGCGACGCAGCGCGGTCTTCGCCGCCGCCGCCTCGTCGTCGTCGACGACCGCGCTCGTTGCCTTCGCGCGCTGGTTGGCCTTCGCGCGGCGGTTCGCCTTCGCGCGGTGGTTGTGGTGCAGCCGCGGCTCGTGGCGATGCGGCCGCGGCGTACGGATCGCCCTCGAGGAGCTCGTCGGTCGTCAGCGGAGCAGCGGCCACCGACGTCGGCGCAGGTGCGCCCTCGGGACGCTCGCCACGCCCGCGACCACGTCGGCGACGACGCTTCCGCTTCGCCGGGTCGCCGGGCGCGCCAGGCGTTGCGCCCGTAACGGCAGGGCCGTCATCGCCACTGCCAGTGCCACCTTCATCGCCGCCCTCGTCCCACCCCTCGTCGACCGCGTCCCCGGGGGTCGATCCGTTGTCGTCGGTCTCGCTCACGAAGCGCGGTCCCGCTCGGCGAGTTGCACGATCACTGCCTCGACCGCGAGTTGTGCGTTCGCGTTGTGGATCGCGACAGCCGTGTGCCACGACAGCACCAACTGTGCGCGCTGCGAGGCCCGACGCGCGGCGAGGTCATCGTGGGCGTCGGCCGCCTCGCGTGCCCGCCGGTGCAGCACTTGCGCGGCGGCGATCAGCACCGGGCCGACATCGCCTTTGCCCTCGGCAACGCGCACGGGCAGCGTCGGATCGTGGTCGCGACCGGCGAGCTCTTCGCCGAGCTTCGCGATCCGCTCGGCGCGTAGAGGATCGCCGTCGGCGATTGCCGAACCGCCACCGAACCGCACGCGCTGGCAACGGCTGCGGATCGTCGGCAGCAATTGCTCCGGCGCGGTCGTGCACAGCACGAACAGCGTGCGCTGCGGCGGCTCCTCGAGCGTTTTTAGCAGCGCATTCGCCGCAGGTGGTGCGAGCGCGGTCGCTTCCTCGACGATGAACACCCGGACCTCGGCCTCGTGCGGCGGCAAGCCGACCCGAGCGATCACCTGGTTGCGAACATTCTCGATCGGCACGATCTGCGCTGCGCCTTCGCGGACAAGCGTCACGACATCGGGGTGAATGCCCGCGATGATCTTCGAACACGCGTCACACTCGCCACACCCCTGGCCGCGGCTCGGCTGGCAGTTGAGCGCACACGCGAGTGCGAGGGCCGTGTCGATCATCGGCGCGCCGACCGGGCCGCTGAAGAGGTAGGCGTGGGGCACGCGGTCGCGCGCGATCGCGCGCTGGAGCAGCGCCACGACTCGGTCCTGACCCACGAGCGGTTGCCAGATCGACACGCTCGCAAGCTAGCACAGTCGATTCCTTGGCAGCTTCCTCGGTAGCGCCGACTCCGGTGCATTGGTAAGGATCTGCTCCGATGGCGCAGCATCCTCGACCTGGCACTGGCACCGGCTCGCATTCGATCGACGGAGCGGCAGGTGGCCCGACGTTCTCGGCGTTCCGTGAGGTGCCGCGCACGGGCGTCATCTTCGTCACCACCGAGGCGACCAAGCGCGGCTACACGCAGACCTCTCGCGATTGGTGCAACCTCGGACAGGGCATGCCCGAAGCCGAGGCCTTGCCGGGTGCGCCACCGCGAGTCACCGAGCTGCCGATCCTCGACGGCGATCAGGAGTACGCACCGGTCGCAGGCCTGTGGGAGCTGCGCGAATCGATCGCGGGCTTCTACAACGAAACCTTTCGCAAGGGCATGCCGAGCAAGTACTCGGCAGAGAACGTCGCGGTCTCGGGCGGTGGTCGCTCGGCGCTCACGCGCGTCGCCGCATCGCTCGGTAACATCAACCTCGGTCACTTCCTGCCGGACTACACGGCGTACGAAGAGCTGCTGAGCGTATTCCGGTTGTTCTCGCCGATTCCGATCTTGCTCGAGCCGGAGCGCGGCTATGCGTTCTCTGGTGCGGACCTCCGGCGCGAGGTCATGGGCCGCGGGCTCTCCGCGATCCTCGCGTCCAACCCCGCGAATCCGACGGGCAAGACGATCGGTGGCAGCGATCTCGCCGAGTGGGTCGCGGTCGGTCGAGAGCTGGACTGTTCGCTGATCTTCGACGAGTTCTACTCGCACTACATCTGGCGTCCGGACCTCCTGAAGAACGGCGGCATCGAGACCGCCGCGCGCTACGTCGAAGACGTCGACAAGGATCCGGTCGTGATCCTCGATGGCCTGACGAAGAATTGGCGCTATCCGGGGTGGCGCGTCACGTGGACTGTCGCGCCGCGCAAGATCATCGAGGGCGTATCCTCGGCCGGCTCGTTTCTCGACGGTGGTGGATCGCGGCCGCTGCAGCGCAAGGCGATCGACCTCCTGCGCCCCGATGCGGCGATGGCGGAGACCCGCGCGATCCAGGCCGAGTTCGGTAAGAAGCGCGCGAAGCTCCTCAACGGCCTGCGCGACCTCGGCTTCACGATCGATCTGCCTCCGGAAGGCACGTTCTACGTGTGGGCTTCGACCGAGCATCTGCCGCCCGCGATCAGCGATGGCATGAGCTTTTTCCGCGCCGCGCTCGAGAAGCAGGTGATCTGCGTGCCCGGTGAGTTCTTCGATGTCGATCCGGGCAAGCGCCGGGGTGGTCGCGCGTCGCGGTTCCGTCGCCACGTGCGGTTTTCGTTTGGCCCCGCAATGGCAAAGATCGAGCTAGCGCTCGAGCGGTTCCGCGACCTCATCGCGGCGCAATAGTGATCCGCGAAGTAGAGTAGGGCGTGGGCCAAGCAGCACCGGACCCTGTAGCCGCCGCGGCGCCACCGCCGGGAAAGCTCAGGCGGGTCCTTCGCAAGATCTGGTGGCTGCACTCGGGTGTCGCACTTGCCTTTGGCGTCGGCGTCATGTTGTTCGCGCGCGCCGGGCTCGCGCACGCCGACAAGGTCATGATCGCGCTGTTCGCATCGTGGCTGCTGCTGTTCGTCGCGCTGCGCTTCATCGTCGGTCCCGCGAATCGCCGCGAGGAAGAGTCGCTGACGCGCAAGGGCATCCGCGTCGCGACGAACTACATCATCAAGCAATTCTATCAGCAGATGTTCTTCTTCCTGACGCCGCTCTACGCGTCGTCGGCGACCTGGTCGTTCGCCTCGTGGAACTGGTGGCTCGCGCCGATCTTGCTCGTATGCGCGGTGCTCTCGACGATGGATCTCGTGTTCGATCACTTCGTGATGGAGCGGCGCTGGCTCGCCTCCGGGATGTACGGGCTCGCGATGTTCGCGTTGCTCAACGTGCTGTTGCCGCTCGTCGTCGGCTGCGACCATGCGACGGGCTTGATCGTCGCGGGCGCCGCGACGCCTGCATCGGTCGCGCTGCTCTCGTTTTCGGTGCGATCGGTGTTCTCGCCGCAGGGCGCGATCCTCACGCTCGGTATGACCGGGCTCCTGCTCGCGGGCGTCTGGTACGGCAAGGCTCTCATTCCGCCGGCGCCATTGACGATGCCTGAGACCTCGGTCGGTCACGGTGTCGCGGGCCAGTACGAGTGCCTGCCGGCGAGCAAGCATCAGATCCGCGCGGACCAGCTCGAGAAGCTGCGCTGCGGCTCGCTCCTCCGCGAGCCCGGTGGGCTCAAGGAGCCGATCGTCCACATCTGGCTGCATCGCGGTCACGAGGTCTCGCGTCAGACCCCGAACCCCGTGCAGTGCGACGGCGACGGCAGCGTGTTCCTCAGCGAGCTCGACCCCACCAAGCTGCCGAAGGACCCGGTCGGCAAGTGGCAGTGCGAGAGCTGGACGCGTGGCGGTCAGCTCGTCGGCGTTCGCAACTTCGAGATCATCACCAAGGACGGCAAGACCCTCGAGGAGCTGCACGCAGGCGTCGTCGCGCCGGAGCCGAGTGCTCCGCACGACGCTGGCGTAGATTGACGATCAGATACGGAGCGCGAGGTACAGCTGCGGACCGAACGTGCCGAGCGTGGTGAGATCGTCCCAGCCGACCGAGCCACCGATATCGAACCAGTGACGGGGCGAGAACTCGAGGCCCGCGCGAATAAACGTCGCGTTACCCGCGGTGTTGTTGGTCCCTGCGCCGCCACCACCGCTCGTCGCACCGAGATCGCTGTCGATGCCGATGCGACCGATGAATGCGAGCTTGTCGCTCTGCTGGTACTCCCCGTAGAAGCTGAACCGCAAGTGGCCATTCGACTGCTGCGTGTTCGTGGTGTCGTGCTGCGCGGCCTGCGCATTGTAGATTTCCTGGTAAAAGCTTGGCGCGAACTTCGAAAGCCGCAGCGTGAGCAGATCGTCGAGCCCACCGATCGCGAACTTGTCGCCGAACGTGAACTTGATCGGGGCGCCGAGCTGGAGCCCGAACGCGGTCGGGTTGACGTAAAACGGCACGCCCACGCGGACCGCGAGCCATTCCTGGAGCAGCACGGTGACGTCGACGCCGAACGCCTTGCCGCTGTGCACGCCGATCTTCGACGACAGCGCCGTGTTGACGGCGCTGCGATCGTACGCCCCGAAGTACGCGTACGTGATGCCGATCTGGACCTTCGAGGTGATGCCGTACCGGGCGTGGACCGCATCGTTCGCGAGGAACGGCGAGACCTGGAAGTGCGGCGCGATCGAGATCTCCGAGATGTTCTGCGGCAGCGTGATCGGGCGCAGGACTTCCTGGATCGGATAGCCGGCCGGCTTCTTCGCGGTCGGGACCGTGGTGGTCGCCGGATCCTCGACGGTCGCGGCATGCGGGGTGTCGGGATTCTCCGACGTGCCGTTCATGTCCGACGGCGGCGTATCTTCGATCGGCTGGACCGCGCTGCCCGAAGCGTCGCCACCCGCCGCGGCCGAGCCGCCTGCTGCGGACCCAGCCGCCGGCTTGGGATCCTTGGCAGGCGCGACCGGCGTCGCCGGCTTGGCCGGCTTCTTCTTTGCGGCAGGAGCCGCGGCGACGAGACTACCCGTGGCGACGACCGTTACGCCCAGGATCGAGATCAGCCGGCGAAGTGACATGGGCGCACATTACAACAACCCCTGAACAGCTAGCCCCCGGGGATCGGCCTAAAACGCTAGCAGTGGCCGATCCACAGCATCGGCTGCACGGGCGCGTCGGTCGTTGGTTGGCTGTTTCCCGGCTTCTTCGGTTTCAAGACCGCGATGGCGACGGCGCCGAGGCCGAGCAGCGCGACGAATGCGCGCCGGGTCGGTGGCTGCCAGATCGGCTTGTTCATGGCGTGCACTCCGGTGCATCGAAGCCCTGGATCAGATCGTTGAGCGCGAGCTTCTTGTTGCACGGATCCTCGGCGACATCCGCCGCGGATCGCATCGTCGTGCCGAGCTTGTCGCCGAAGTCGTCGGTGATGTTCTTCGGCACTTCACGCGCCTCGCGCGGATCGATCTTGCTGTTCGGATCCGCGGTCGCCGCGGCGTCGAGCAGCTGCTGGTTGAACCAGGCGAGGAACGCGACCGGGTGATAGTGGTAGACGATGCCGTCGGCGGGTAGCCGGCAGTGCGAGGCGACGTTCGCGTCCCACCATAACCCCGGCGTGATCTGATCCGCGACGAGCGCATCGATGTCCGCGGGCTTCAACATCTTGAAGTCCTTCGGCACGCGCAGCGCTTCGGACCAGCTCGGTTCAAACGTCCACTCCGAAACGTTGAGAGGCACCACGTAGTGCGTCGCGGCGCCGCTTGTCGTGAAGAACTGCGCGAGCTCTGTCTTCGAGAGCATGCCGTCGTGATTGCTATCGATCAGGTCGTTGATCGCGGGGGCATCGCAAAACCGCCCCCCCGACGTGCCGTCGACGACCGTCCAGATCGAAGCACCGGGCAGCCCGGTGAATAGCTCGGCGCTCGCGAAGAACTCGACGTGGATCTGCGGCTTCGACAGATCCCCGGGACCCGCGCGACCGATCCGGCCGATCTGCGCGCCCGCTTCGATCGCTTCATCGAGCAGCACGACCTCGCCGGGCTTGGCATTCTTGTACGACGCGGACTTGGTCGTCCACTGCACGGGCTTGTCGGCGATCAGCTCGTCGGCGAGGTGCATGTACAGCGAGTAAAACTGTGCGCGAGACGAGCCGAGGCTCATGTCGTGGCGAAGCAGAACGAAGTTGTTCGAGCCGATCGCACTCGATTTGCCCATTCGCGCCGCGACCAACCGGCCCGGGAACGGTGCAAATACGCCGCCCCCATCCTTGCACGCGAGATGGACACCGCCATGCCACAGCCGTGCCTCGCCCCAAGGTCCGACGGGAAAGAAGCCGCCGTCGGCGCGCGCCTCGTTCGCCTTGTAGAGCTCCTTGGCATCTTCCTTGAGCTCGTCGGCCCGCTCGGGAATCGCGGGGCGCTCTTCGTTCTTTTTTGGCTCGCCTTTCGGGGTCGGGAACACCGGATAACAAAACGATCCGCGCAACCGTCGACAGAATGGCTCGAACTCGAACGGACCCGGATCCCACTTCTGATCCCATAAGTGGTAGTGGCCGATGTAACCGGCGAACCGCGTCGATTGCTCTTTCGGGATCGTGCCCCAGTGCTGCTTGCCCGGCGAGAGCTGGGGGAACTCCGCCGGCAAGTTGGGCAGGTAACGCTGCAGCGCGCGACCCAGCTTGTCGAAGGATTCGTACTGCTGCGGCGTGTAGTCGTACGCCTTGATCACCGAGTTGTTGATCTTGCAGACCTTGACGTTGCGCTTGGGGCCGTACTTGCCGCTCGCGTACCAGTCCTTGAACGCGGTCGCGTCGCCCTTGTTGCACATCTCGATGCCGATCGAATCGACGTTCCACTCCGACGCGTGATAGGCCATCAGGCCGAGATCGATCGTCTGGTAGATCGTGCCGTCGTTATCGAGGAGGAAGTGGACCGAGAGCCCGCGTTCGTTCTGGAGCACGGAGAAGCACATATCCGCCGTGTTGCAGCCGTCGTGATGGATCACGAACTGCTTGATCGAGGCCTTCACCGCCTCGTACGGCGGGTTCATGCCGTAGTGGCGCAAGCGCGGGCGAAACGAGTAGCGCCGCGTGTACGGTCCCATCGGCAAAACGCCGTACGGCACGCCGCCGGGTTTGCATGGCGGATCCGAATCGCTCAGCGTGCGGATGCAGACCTCGCGCGTCGCATCCCAGTACGGAGGTTCGCGCCACGTGACGATCGGTGCATCGGTCTTGAAGGTCTGACCGCCGATGATGAGGTTGCCTGACGGTTTAATGCCCATGGTTGCTCATTGAGTCAGAAACCTCAATTCGGTGGCCCCGATCTGGATCGTCATGCCGTGCTGCAGCGGAGAATTCGAGATCCGCTGGCCGTTGATGAACGTGCCATTCGTCGAGCCGAGGTCGACGACCATGCAGTTGCCTTCGAGATCCATCGTGAACTGAGCGTGGTTGCCGGAGGTGTAGCCGTCTTGGATCGCGAGGTCGCTCGCGGGCTGGCCACCGACGAGGAAGCCGTTGCGCAGCGTGAGCCGCTCGCCGGTCCGCGGGCCGGTCATCACGAGGAGCCCCGGAATCGGACGACCGCTCGGCAACAGGCCTTGATGGACCGCGTAGTGCTGGCTCGCCGCGGCCATCGCGGGTTGGTTCATCGGGTGAAACTGGTGTGCCGGCGCCATCGGGTGCCGGGGATTCGCCTGACGTTCCTGCCGCTTCGTGATCAACCAGCCCGCGAACGCGAGGAGCACCAGCACGCCGACGAGGCCGCCGACGATGATCAGCACCCAACGCAAGATCGCCTTGCCGCTCGACGGTTTTACACCGCCGAACGCGACGCACGTGTCGTCGGCGCAGTAGCCGGTCTCGCACGGAGCGCCGGCACAGGTCGGCGCGTCGGGCACTTTGAGCTCGTTCGACACGGCTTCGGTGCGTCCGGCGGTGACGATGTGGATCTTCTTGCTGCCGACATCCTCGTCAGAGCCCGGTGCACCCGCGAAGAACGTGATCACGTACTGCTTGTTGATCTCGTCGGCGAGCTGCTTGAACGCACCGTTCCAGGTCTCCGGCAGGGGCTTGCGACCCTGACCCGGCCAGCGCAGCGTGCCGAACGATTTCTTCGACAGCTCGCCGAGCACGAGCAACGGTCGCCGCATGTCCGCGGGCGAGTACGCGAGCGTGTGGATGCGAACACCTTCTTTCGCGGCGCGGGTCGCGGTGCGCGTGATGCGATCGTGATCCGCATCGGCATCGCGCCCGTCGCCGACCACCACGATCATCTTGCGCAGCGGTCGGCCCTGGTGCTCGGGCTGCGCCTTCTTGAGCGCGACGAGCGCGCGGTCGATGCCATCGAGCAACACCGGATCGGCAACCGAGTTATCGCTCGAAAGCGAGACCTTGCCGCGCACGGTCTTGACACCTACGAGCTTTGGCGTCGTCGCCTTCGAGCCGTAGGTCATGACCGCGATCTTCGCGGAATCCTTCAAGTGAGCGATCAGGACGTGCTCGAGCGAATCGGTGATCTGAGGCAGCGCCTCAGTGAAGTCCGCGGTTGCCTGGACCAGGACCACGATGTCGGTCTCGGTATCGGCAGAGGCATCGTACCTGCCGAGCGCGAATGACAGCTTCTTCTCCGACGTGCCGACGTAGAGCCGGATCTGCTTCGGATCGGTGAGGTCGAGGATCTGCCCCTGCAGCGACATCGCCGAGAGATAGACCCGCAAGCGGGTGCCCGTGATCGTGGCCGGCTCGTAGTCGACGCGATCGAGAGAGACGCGATAGCTCGGCTTCGCATCGTCCGCGGGTTGTGCCTGGGCGCGCGCGCCGGCCATGCTGATGGCCGCGGCCGCCGCAAGAACGAGGGCACGTCTCACGCGCCGAAGATTAGCAGATGGGCTACGCGGGGAGGCGGAACCTGTACATCACGGGCACGAACGTCAGCAGGTCCATCTCGGCGGTCACCATGCCGTCGGTCCAGTTGTTGATGACGAGCGGCAAGCCTCGATCGTCGACGCGATCGCTGAGGATGCCAATGTGGTCCGGGCCTTCGCGGCTCGGGAACGTGTCCATCAAGATCACGTCGCCGGGGCGGAGTGGATCGTTCGGATCATCGAAAGATTTTGTGTGTTGTTCCCAGTGCCGCTTGAAGTAGGGCAGCAGCGTTCCGACCCGGCGCTGATCGATGCTCGGATCGCCGTTGCCCTTGACCATCGGGTAAGCGCGGCGCGCCTTCGCGATGTCCTCGTGCAATGCCTTCTGGAGATCGAGCCCGGCGTTGCGCACACTTCGAATGATCACGTCCGTGCAGACGCCCATCGTGCGTGGCACATCGCCGTTCGGGTACGCGAGCGAGATGTAGCCCTTGGCCGCGGCCGTGTACACATCGGCGTTGAGTACCGCTTTTTTTGCGCCGATCAGGACGTCGAGTGGATCGGGAATGCCGTCGTCATCGCCATCGTGGGCGGCGGGTCCAGTCGTCACGCGCGCCTCGACGAGCAGGTGGCGGAGCTCGTCGCGATCGCCGGCGCGAACGTGGAGGCTGTGCGCGCCGATCGCGAGCACGGTCGCGCCACCGAGCGGATACACCTTGCGCGGGAAGCCATCGATCGAGACCACCAGGACGCCGTGGTCCTCGTCGATGCGCGCGCTCACCCGATCGCTCGTCAGCGTGGCGGGCAGGGCGATCTGGACCTGAAGGTCGAGGTCGTCAAAGATGCCCTTGTCGGAGACCCCCAGGCAGCTCTCGCTTTTTACGACCGGCTCGGGCTGAGCAGACGCAGGCGAGGGCTGGGGGCCTGCCTCGCTCGGAGACGTGCAACCCATCGAGATCGTTAGGACGATCCCACAAAGAAACATGGAACCGAAGTCACGGGTGGGTGTCATAAGGGGCTGTGGGCCAACCGGGCCCATCTGCAAGACACCCGAACGGTTGATTCGATTGCAGGCGTTTCGGTTTCCACTTACCGTTCGACTCGTACGGAGGTTCTGATGAGCAGGGATTTTTCTTCGTGGCCGCGTGACCAAGAGCAGAGCTTCGTCGTGTACGAGAACTACACGCAGGAGTCCTCGAAGAAGGCATTCACGATTGCCGCCATCTCGGCAATCGCGTTCCTCGTCATCGCCGTTGGCATCTTTGCCGGTGTGACCCCGGAGGAGAAAAACTACGGAAAGGACATGAACATGTCCAACCTGACCAAGAAGACAGCTGCGCCGAAGGCCGGGGCGCCGGCACCTGCTGCACCTGCACCTGCTGCCGCACCTGCTGCCGCACCTGCTGCACCCGCAGACAAGAAGTAAGCGGTCGCCCATCCGGGCGCTGCTCTTCATTTTGTTGGCGCCGGTTGCGTGTGCACCACGCCCGAGTACGCCGACCGTGACGCCTCCCTCGGAGCGTGTCGCGATCGTGGTCGCCGAACGTGGCGAGCATGGCCTACACCTCGTGGGCATCGACGAGCGAGGTGACCGCCAGTTCGAGCTCGTTCGCTCTGCGCCCGAGCTGACCCGCGATCTCGATCCCTCGATCTCGCCCGATGGTCGCTGGATCGTGTTCGCGTCGAGCCGAGGTCGCGACTTTTCCGAGACCAGCTTGTGGATCGCGCGGACCGAGCCCGATGCGGTCGCGACGCCGCTCACCCACGGCGCTTCGATCGAGAGCCACACGGCGTGGCGGCCCGACGGCAGCGGCATCGTGTTCGACTCGACGCGCGCGCATGGCGAGTTCGATCTCTGGGAGCTCGCGATCGATCGCAACGCCCACATCCTCGGCGAGCCGCGGCCCCTGACCTCCGCGCTCGGGCATGAAGTCACCCCGACCATCGCGCGCGATGGATCGATCATCTACGCGGCGGTCAGCGCGACCGCGGGTCACGTCTCGAGCCATCTCGAGCGGCTGCGTACCGACGGCACGATCGATCAGCTCACACCGGGACCGGCCGATGCCGCACCGGCAGTCTCGCCCGATGGCACGCAGCTCGTGTTCTCGCGGCCGGCGGAGCACGGCGGCACGCTCGACAGCGAACTTTACATCATGCCCCTCGCAAAACCCGACACGGCGGTGCCGCTCGTCGATGTCGCGCTCACCGACGAGACCGGTCCGGTGTGGTCGCACGATGGTCGCTACATCTTCGCGACTTCGGTGTTGCGCGGGGCGCGTGGCAACGTCGTGTTCTCGAGCGTGATCGTGGTCGATCTCGCGCAGCATCCTCGCGTCGCGCGCCTGCTCCAGGATCGAACCGGGCCGATCGCACGTGTCACACCCGCGCTCGCGCCGATCACGCTCGATGCGCGCGCGCTCGGCGGAGATCCCGAGTACCTCTCCGAGCTCGCCAGGATCACGGCGCGAGCCGCGGCGGCGGTCGCGCCCTCGCCATGAGTCTGAAGCCACCTTTGACTACATCGCCCCACTTCGTGTTATACGCGCCCTCCTGAACATGAAGATTCTCTTAACGGTCGTGATGGTGAGTGGTTGTGCAATGTCGTCACCGGGCGTGGTCGCTGGATTCGATGACCTCGCCGGCGAGTCGCAGGCCGATGCCGATGTCAGCGGCAAGGCGGACGGCGCGGCGGACGGCGCGTACACGTATTTCCAGGTCGAGAGCGAAGCGACCGGATGGAAGCTCGCGCGGGTGAACCGCAGCACGACGGTGTGCGCGAACGGTTCGAGCCACGCGGTCTGCCACGTCCCGCAGCTCGATTGGTCGGAGTCAACGCTCTCGATCGGTCTCCAGGCGAAGTTCGGCGGTACCGCGGTGCCGAGCCAGGGTGTCCACGCGCTCGCGCGTGGTCGGATGGCGAGCAACCGGTTCATCGTGACCGAAGCGTGGGTCTCGGAGACCGGTTCGGTCTCGGGCGGCGTGTTCGCGAAGGTGACCGATAGCGGCGTGCGTTGCATCACCGCGCCATGTCCGACGATGAAGGAGCGCTCGCTCAACAACTCGTACACCGCGCTGATCGCCGAAATCGACTGGTCGTATGCCGGCCTCAGCGATCGCGAGATCGATGCCTTCAACGAAGAGATCATCAGCCAGCACGGCACGATCATCGCGGGCGATCGCTACAACGTCTCGCACACCGCGAAGGCGCGCACCGCGACGGCAGCCTTCCACGAGCTCGCGGATCCGAAGCAGTGCTTCCGCGGCGGTTGTTCGAACGAGCTATGCCGCGATGCTCCACAGGTCTCGTCGTGCATCTACAAGCCCGAGTACGCGTGCTACCAGGCCGCGACGTGCGCGCTCCAAGCCGACGACACGTGCGGCTTCACGCCCGACGACCAGCTGACCAGCTGCCTCGCTGGCTTCGGGCTCTAGCTCGGAGCGATCTCGCTCGCGATCAGCGGTGACGCTGGAGCCGGTGGCCGATTCTATTCGATTGTGACAGTTCGATAACTGTCGTACTGAAGGGCGTGGCCAAGACCGATGTCGACCGACTCGCCCGGATGTTCCGGGCGCTCTCGAATCCGAACCGCCTACGGCTGTTCCTGAACCTCCTCGACGAGAGCAAGCTCGACCTCGCGAAGGGTCGCGTGCATGACTGCTTCCTCGTCAAGCTGCTCGCAGGGCTCGAGCTCGGCGCGCCCACGGTCTCCCATCACGTCAAGGAGCTCGCGGACGCGGGCCTCATCCACACCCAGCGCGAGGGCAAGCAGCTCACGTGCTCGGTCGACCCCGACGGCCTCGCAATGCTGCGCGGCGGGCTCGCTCTTAAAACTTCGAAAGTTTAAAAACCATGTCCTATCAAGAAATCCGCATCGAAACGAACGGTCCGGCCTCGGCAATGGCTTTCCACGCCCTCGCCCCGCGCCTGCCTGGCGATGACGAGGTCGCGATCGACGTCGCGTACTCCGGCATCAACTTCGCGGATATCCAGATGCGCCTCGGCCTCTATCCCGACGCGCCGAAGAAACCGTTCACGCCAGGCTACGAAGTCTCCGGCATCGTGAGCGCGGTCGGCAAGGACGTGCACGACGTCAAGAAGGGTGATCAAGTCGCGGCGGGTACGTATTTTGGAGGCTACGCCTCGCACGTCACGGTGCCCGCGCATCAGGTGTTCAAGCTGCCGGCGAACGTCGGTCTCGAAGCCGGTGCGGCGATGCCGGTGAACTACTTCACCGCGCAGATCGCGCTGTTCGAGATGGCGCGCATACGCAAAGGCGATCGAATCTTGATCGAGCCCGCGACGGGAGGCGTCGGGGTCCTCGCGATCCAGATGGCGCGCGCGGTCGGAGCCGAGGTCACGGGGCTCACCACGAGCGAGCACAAGCGTGGCTTCATCGAGCAGCTTGGCGCGACCGCGATGACGGTCCGCGAGTTTCAAGCCGACGAGGCACTGCGCGGCTATGACCTGGTGATCAACTCGTCGGGCGGTGCAGCGATCGAGTGGCAGCGCAAGCGGCTTGGCATCACCGGCCGGATCATCTGCCTCGGCATGTCGTCGATGACCACGAACGGCAAGCGCAACTACCTGAAGATCGCGAGCGCGCTACTTCGTACGCCGCGGATCTCGATCCTCAAGTTATTCGACGTCAACACCGGCGTGTACGCACTCAACGCGCTCCGCGTGTTCCGGGATCCGATCTGGCTCGAGAAACTCACGCGCTCGCTCGCCGGTGCCGACCTCACGAACCTCAAGCCACATATCGGCAAGGTGTTCGCGGCGACCGAGGTCGCTGCGGCGCACGAGTTCCTCGAGACCAAGCAAGCGACCGGAAAAGTCTTGCTACACTGGTAGCCGTGGCGTCGTTGTTGCGATGAAGATCTGGGCAATCGTTTCTCGTTCATGCCGGCCTCGATGCCGAAGAAATCCTCGAAGTGAACGCGACGAGCTCGCTGTCCAGCGCGCTCGACGGGTATGACCGATACCGCGCAGGTTCCGCTGGACTCGCGGTGACCTCGACTACCATCCCCCATGCAACGATTTTGGATGTCAGTCGCGGGAGGCGTGGCCGGCGGCACCGTGGCTGGCTTCATCGGCTGGAAGCTTGCCGGCGACGATATCCAGCACATCGGTGATTGGCGGATCGGCGGCGGCCGGTTCATCGGCTTCCTCGTGATGCTCGGCATCGCGATCGGATTCATGCTCGCGCGACGGGTCGTCAGCGGCAAGCTCCACACCAGCGAGGGCTACATGCTCTCCTACACGCGGATCTCTCCGAAGACCGAAGGCTATCGCGAAGGCGCGAAGGTCACGGTCGCCGATCTGGTCGCCGGGCTCACCACGTTCGGTTACGAGCCGATCGTGACCGCATGTGACGAGACGGGCGAGCCGCTCGGCCCGATCGAGCTCGATACGCCGCTCGCCGGCGCGAACATCGGCATCCGCGACCCGCAGGTCAAAGGCTGGGTCCGGTTGCAACTCGCGCCCGAGTCCGAGCAGGCGAAGCGCCGGATGGGTCTGCTCGATACCTGGACGCACCGCGGCCCTTCGACCGACGAGCTCGCGCTATTCACGCTCCGCGCTCTCGATCAACTCGCGGGCGATCTCACGGCCGCACGCCGCTCGTCGCAGCTCGGCCAGGATCCAGCGGCGCTCGTGACCGCGGGTCTGGGCGACAAGCCGGTGTATCGTGACGGGCTCGCCCGTCTCGGTCCGAACCGCTGATTGCATCAACGCAGAGCGGCTTTGACCTCGGCATGCCCGTCCGTCGCACGGGCCTCCGGTTTGCTCGTCAGAACTGGTTCCAGAGGTACTGGTTCGTGACCTCGTGGTGGAACTGGATCTCGTTGGTCTTGACCACGGTGCCGAGCGCCTTCGGGCAGCGATCTGCGGCCGCCTGCTTGAGATCGGCGTAGCGACCCTGAATGTCGGAACCGAACAGCTCCGCGGTGAACTTGCTGCTGCGGAACAAGCGGATGGCGTCGTAGACGTTATCCGGCAAAAACCGCGTCTTGGATTTCTCGTCGGCCCTCGTCGTGCCTTCGAGGCCGGTGCGGAGCACCGTGTACACGGACATGTACGGATTCGCATCGGGCGCCACGCTTCGGACTTCGATGCGAGCCGAGCGCTCGTTGCCGAGCGGGATGCGAACCATCGAGCCGCGATCGATCGCGGACGCCTTGATCTGGTTCGGCGCTTCGAAGTGCGGATCGAGGCGGCGGTACGAATTTACCGACGAGTTGAGCACGAGACAGATGTCCGGCGCCGCACCGAGGATGCGCGCGATGAAGTCCCACCCCGACTTGGAAAGGCCGTCCTGCCCCTTCTTGTCGTAGAAGAGATTCTGTCCCTTCTTCGCGAGGGACAGGTTGGTGTGCATGCCGTTGCCGTTGACGCCCGCGAACGGCTTGGGTAGGAACGACGCGGTCATGTCGACCTGGCTCGCGACCTGACGCGCGAGCAACTTGTAGAGCTGGACCTCGTCAGCGCCGACGACGGCATCGGCGTACTTGAAGTTCATCTCGAACTGCGACGGTGCGACTTCGGGATGATCCTTCTCGTTCTCGAAGCCCATCGCGCGATGCGCTTCGGCCGAGCTATCGATGAACTTGCGCAGCGGATCGCCGGGCAGCGAGTGGTAGTACCCACCGGTCGAGATGAACTCGAACTTGCCTGTCTCGTGGTAGTGGCGCTCGGCGTCCTTGCCCTTGAACAGGAAGCCTTCGACCTCGTGCGCGACGTTGCACACGGTGCCGTCCTTCGCGTACAGCTTGTCGGTGTATGCCTTGAGCCGGCCGCGGAGATCGCCGACGTACGGCGAGCCATCCTTCTCGAGCACTTCGCTGAACACGAGCACCTTGCCGGGACCGAACACGTCCGAGGGCAACCAGTAGAACGCGCCCCAATCGATGGCGAGGCGCAGATCCGATTCCTGCTGCGCGGAGAAGCCGCGGATCGAGCTGCCGTCGAATGTCAGGTTGTCGGCGCTGCCGAGCAAGAACTTCTTGTCGTAGTCGAGCATGTGCAGCCGACCTTCGAGGTCAGAGAAGCACACGGTGACTGCCTTGATCCGCTTCTCGTCGGTCAAGTACTTCATCCGCTGCTCGCGGATCTTGTCGGGTTTCACGCGCGACAGGCGCTGCGACTTGGCTTCGAGGTTGAGCTGTTCGAGCTCGTCGTACGAAAGTTCAAGGAAGGAACGGAGACCGGTGCTCTCGGTGGACTTCGCCATATGACGCGAATCTGCACGGACTCGGTCTGCGCTCGAAGACCTGTTCCACAGATTCTTTGTTCAACTGTTCGAAAGTACGGTCGCCGTAATCGGTACGAAACCTGTACGACACATTCGGGCGATCTCTACGAGGGATATTGACGGTCGGGCAACCCGTGAGCCCACCGCCGCCGGATCCGGAGCCGGCGCCGGCGCCGTAGCCGTAGCCGTATCGGCGCGAGACGGTCGTGGCGTTGTTGCTGCGCACGACGATCGTCGGTGTCGGTGTGCTCGTCGCTCGATCATCTCGATTTAGAGGCAGGCAAGCACTCGGTCATACTCGATGCATTCGGCTTCCAGCCGTACGCCAGCACGCTCGGGATCGAGGGAAATGGCGCCGATCGGTTCGGAGACGCCGACCCTAGGCACGGTCGGGCGTGGGCACGACCAGCTGCGAGAACTCAGAGAACAACTGCTCTCGTTAGGAGACCGCGTCGCGACTCAGCGCTCGGGCAAGCGCAGCAGCAGCGCCGCGGCGACGTATACGAGGCCGTCGCACGCTTCGTTGCCGAAGTAACCCGTCTCCGAGTACAGGCCTTCGTAGATCAGCTTCGCGCCGGCGGCACGCCGGACGATCCACTCGCGCACGTCCAGGTCCGTCAGCTCGACATAGCTCTCGATGCTCGTCGTGTGGACTGGATCTTCGTCCTCGTCTTCGATGTCGATCGTGTCGTTGAGAGAGAGCGCTTCGCAATCCGCGAGCACGCTCGATGGGATCGGGCGAGCCACGCGGTAAACACTGCCATCGGACCGCGAGAACGCGCGCTCCTCGTCGCTCGTCGCGAGCAAGACCTCGATGACCTCGACCGCGATGCCGCAGCGCTCGAACGTCCTCGCGATCGCGACATCCGACCCACGCAGCATCGCGCGCGTGAGCGGTTCGGTGCGCTCGTTGGATGCGACCACGAGTCGCTCGCACGGAACGACCAGCGTCCCGCTCGCAGGCCGTGCGGGGTCCGACAGGAGCGCGATGGTCGCGTCGGCGATCGTGTCGAGGTGCGCCGCGAGCGTCGCATCGGTGCGCGGTCGATCCGTCGTTCGCAGCGTGTATGCGAGGGTCACGCGCGTCCCGGTCTCGACTGCTTCGACCGTGTGATCGACATCGCCGTAGAACGCGACCCACCGCGAGCCGCTCGCCCATTTGCCCCATGCGACACGGTGCTCGGCGTCGCCCTCGACCAGAACGAGCTCGCCACCGCGATGCGGCACCGGCACCTCGACGAGCAACGTCCCGAGCTGGCGCGGATCGCGTG
Organism: Kofleriaceae bacterium; assembly: GCA_043759355.1. GTDB lineage: Bacteria > Myxococcota_A > Polyangia > Haliangiales > Haliangiaceae > JABFXX01. The sequence continues at coordinate 17,103 of JAYVLQ010000049.1, read as the reverse complement.
GCGTGTCCTTGTGGCGAACGAACTTACCGCCCGGCTCGTAGACCAGGATATCGAGCAGCGTAGCTTCGAGGTGGACGTCGGTCGCGAACGCGTCTTCGACGTGCGCGACGATCTCCCCTATATCGAGCCCGCCGATCGTCGCAGAGCCACGAGCGCGGACCCGTAGCGCCGAGCGGACCTTCGCATCGAGGAGCGTCTCGCCGTCTCGCCCGAACGGCGCAGGCTCGGCGCGCGCGACCAGCCAGGCGACGCCGGCGGGCTTCGCGGTCTCGCCATCGATCGTAATCGCGAGCTCGCGCGGATCGAGCTCGCCTTCGCACCAGCGCGTCGAGACCAGCTCGTCGAGCGCCGCGCGCAGCCGCGCGTGGCTGACCGGCGGCGTCGGCTCCGCGGGTTTCGCGCGCACACGCGGCAGGCGCTCGAGCGGCGTCGCGGGCACCGCCGAGGTCACGACGAGCTCGCTGATCGTAGCGCCGCCTTCATAGTCGCCTTCGCATACGAGCTCGGTTCCGTCGGGGATGCTCGCGAGATGCACGGACTCCGCGATCCGTTTTACCGGGAACGTGCCGTGAGGCGCGACCAGGGCCAGCGTTCCTCCGCGCCACGTGAGGCGCCAAGTCCGCCGACTCGGAAGCGAGCCCTGCGGGGGCCGCTGCCGTTTGCCGAACACTGCGGTAACGCGGTCCCACAAGCTCATCGTAATTTCGAGCCGCTGCCCGGGTATGATCCGGGGACCTATGGTTTACGAAACCATTGCTCTACCACTGAGCTACAGCGGCGACTCAGGCGCATTGTCTACCGGAGCCTGGGGAATCGTGCAAGGGGTAGGGTTGAGCGGCCTGCGGGAACCTTCGAAGGACAAGAATTTCCGTGGTGGCGGGGGATCCTACCTGCGCCGTAGCGCTCGGCCGTCGTCGACGCCGGCGATCAAATGAGCGATCGTCGCGACCGGATCCCGGCTGGTCCATGCCGCGCGAATCACCGCGACGGCATCGGCCCCCGCCGCGGCGGCGAGGGACGCGGTGTCCTGGCTGTCGATGCCACCGACCGCGACGAGCGTGGTCGCCGGCGCCAGCTGCGCGCGTGCTTGGCGCAGTGGCTCGAGCCCGATCGGACGCTTACCCGGCGTCGCGAAGATCGGCCCGAGTTGGACGAGGTCGGCAGTGACCGCGAGCGCGCCTGCGGCGAAGTGTCGCGAGCAGCCGACTGCGAGGCCATCCGCGATCGCGCGCGCGTCCACGATCTCGAGCCCTTGTTCGGGGAGGTGCACGCCGTACGCACCGGCGGCACGCGCGACATCGATCCGATCGTTGATCCACACGGGCACGCCAATGGCGATGACGGCACGCGCGCGCGCGAGCATTGGACCGCCATCGAGGTCCTTCTCGCGGATCTGCACGGCGAACGATCCGTGCGGGACCGCGCTCGCGATCGCCGTGATGCGTGCGACAAGATCGGCGTCGTCAGGGACGAGCGTGCGGTCCGTGATGAGGACCACGCGCAGCCGGATCACTCGATCAAACCGGCGCTCGGCGACGACGCGTTCGCGTAATCGCGCCGCGCCATGCGGCCAGCGCGGAACGCCTTGCGGCCACCGTCGACGGCGAGCCGCATCGCTTCGGCCATCAACACGGGATGCTTCGCGCCGGCGATGCCGGTGTTCATGAGGACGGCCGTGCAGCCGAGCTCCATCGCGATCGCCGCATCGCTCGCGGTGCCGACTCCCGCGTCGACGATCACGGGCACGGTGACGTTCTCGATGATGAGGCGGATGTTGTGCGGGTTGCGAATGCCCAGGCCCGATCCGATCGGCGCGGCGAGCGGCATCACGGCGAGACAGCCCGCATCTTCGAGGCGCTTGCACGTGACGAGATCGTCGGAGCAGTAGGGCAGTACCTTGAAGCCTTCCTTGACCAGCTGCTTCGCGGCCTCGACGGTCGCGGTGTTGTCGGGAAACAGCGTCTTCGGATCTCCGATGACCTCGAGCTTCACGAGCTCGTCCATGCCGAGCTCGCGCGCGAGGTGCAAGGTCCGGATCGCTTCTTCGGCGCTGTAGCAACCGGCGGTGTTCGGCAAGAGGATGTACTTGCCGCGATCGATCGCATCGAGCAGGTTCGGACCCTTTCCCGAGAGATCGACACGGCGGAGCGCGACGGTCACGATCTCGGCGCCACTCGCGGCGAGCGCATCGCGCGTCTCGTCGTGGGTGGCGTACTTGCCGGTGCCCACGATGATCCGCGAGCGAAACGTTCGCTCGCCGAGCTTCCATGAATCTGACTGCAACATTTAGCCTCCGCCGACGAACGTGACGACCTCTAACCGGTCGTTCGTTGCCAGCACTGTCGTGGCGTGTTGAGCGCGTGGCACGACCTCGCGGTTGCGTTCCACGGCGACGCGGCGATCCGCGAAGCCGAGTTGATTGACGAGGCCGGCCACGGTGGTGCCAGCTGCGACGCTCCGAGTTTCCCCGTTGACGACGATCTCGAGAAGTACCGGCATCGCCGCGCAAACTAGCACGCTCAGCTGTGATGCTGACCACGACATCCGTGCCGTGGTGCTGTACGAAATTGTGAAGCCTCCGTCACGGTTTACATGGCCACACAGGCGTCCAACCCGTTGAAACCACGCGAGCGACCTGTGATCTCGGTCTCGGGCACGACTGTTGAACAATGGGTCGTCAGTGGGAGCCATCGTACCGCCCACGAGGAGAACTATGACCTTCACGAACATTGCTCGTCCTGTGTCGTCGAATCCCGGTGTCATGGCGTCGATGCCCCGTCCGCCTGCGGACCCTCGCGCGCTCGGCGAAGACCCGGCGCGCATTCGCGCCACGATCGCCAAGGCGCCGCTGTTCGCAGCGCTCTCGATCAGTGCGATCGAGGACATCACGAATCGCATCACAGTGCGCAAGGTCCCCGTCGGCTCCGCGGTCGTCTCGCAGGACGAGCCCGGCGACGCGATGTTCATCATCATGACCGGTCGCGTGAAGGTCGTGATGTTCGGCGAGAGTGGCCGCGAGGTCACGCTGTCGCTGCTCCGTGCGGGCGATTCGTTCGGCGAGATGTCGCTGTTCGATCAAGGACCGCGCTCGGCGCACTGCCTCGCGGTCGAGCCGACCACGCTGCTGTCGCTGACCCGCGACGAGCTGATGCGCCATATCCAGGCACACCCGCGGACCGCAATCAATCTGGTGTCCGAAATGGCGCGTCGGCTACGCCGCGCCGACGAGACCATCGCCCAGCTCGCGCTGTGCGACGTCAACGAGCGGCTGATCCACCGCCTCGTCGGGCTCGCCCGCGAAGAGGGCGCCACGAGCCCCGATGGCCTCGTGGTGCGTCGTCGCCCGACCCAGCAAGAACTGGCGAACATGATCGGCAGCTGTCGCGAGACGATTTCGCGCGCGTTCAACCAGCTCGCTCGCGATGGCCTGATCATCCCGCGCGGTCGGTCGCTCGTCGTCACGCCCGCGCTGATCGAGCGGTCCGAGAAAAAGAAAGCCGCGTAGGCGATCTTCCTGTCGGATTGCCAGACAGCGTGACGCGCGCTTGGGCGGCTTGACACCGTCGACAACGCGGCGCCAAATCGCACTCCAGTGGCCGCGTCTGTCGCTCGAGGCGAGATCATGATCCGACGTACCCGCGTCGAGGTCGATCTTGCGGCCATCGTCGCGAATGCGCGAGCGGTTCGCGAGGTCACCGGCACGGCGCTCTACGCCGTCGTCAAAGCGGACGGCTACGGTCATGGCGCGACTGCCGTTGCAAGAGCGCTCGCCGATGCAGGCGCGGCGGACGGCTACTGCACGAGCCTCGTCGAGGAAGGTGTCGCCTTGCGCGAAGCCGGCATCACCGCACCGATCCTCGTGATGGGCCCGAGCCAGGTCGGCGGCGAAGACGAGATGGTCGAAGCGCGGCTCACCGCCGTGATCTCGAGCCACGAGGAGCTCGCTGCGCTCGCGCACGTCACCCGTGCGCGCGCCAATTCTCATGGGGGAAGCGCGATCGAAGCGCACCTCAAGGTCGATACCGGTATGGGGAGGCTCGGCGTTCCAGCGGAGTGTGCGCCGGAGCTCGCCGTCGAAGCGCGCCGCAACGGCATCGCCATCATCGGTCTCATGACCCACTTCGCATGCGCCGATTCCGACGATCCGGCCGACCCCGATTCGATGACGCGCCACCAGCTCGCGAAGTTTGCCGAGGTCGATCGCGCGGTGGTTCGTGCGGGTGCCGAGATCCGGGTTCGTCACGCCGCGAACAGCTCGGCCGCGCTGCTCTTTCCCGAGGCCCGCTTCGACCTCGTGCGTGCGGGCATCGCGATCTACGGCAACGGTGCGTGGGCCGCGACCGGCAGCATGGGGATGAGGTTCGTCACCGCGATCGCGCAACTGCGCCACGTCGCGAAGGGCGACTCGGTCGGCTACGGTGCGACGTGGCACGCCACACGCGAGAGCCGCGTCGCGGTCCTGCCGTGTGGCTATGCCGATGGCTTGCCGCGCAGCGCGAGTGGTCACGCCGAGGTCGCGATCCGCGGCAAGCGCGTTCCGCTGATCGGCCGGATCAGCATGGACATTGCCGTCGCCGATGTCACCGACCTGCCCGAGGCGCAGGTTGGCGATGCGGTCGTGATGCTCGGCAAGGCTGGGGGCGGGGTCTCGATTACCGCGGCCGAATACGCCGCGTGGGCCGGGATCAATGAATACGAAGTCACGTGCGGGATGTCCAAGCGCGTGCCGCGCCTCTATGCTCCCTTGGGCATTCCAGTGACCGAGGCTGCAGCGTGAGCGATCGAGACAACGAGGCGACAACCGTCGGTCCCGCACCTGCGCCGCCGGTCGCGCCCGACGCTCCCAAGAAGGCGATGTGGCAACCCCAGACCGTGGCGGAGGTCTCGACGGAGAAGGTCACGGTCGCCAAGGCAGTTGGCAACGGCTTCAAGCAGGCGTTCGCGCCGGTCTACAACTTCCTCGACCTCATCGGCGGCCACTTGATCCTCGTCGGAAAGGCGCTCGCGTGGTTGCCACGACGGCCCTTCCGCTGGCAGAACCTGCTCGAAGCCGCCGAGTACATCGGCTTCGGCTCGCTGCCGATCATCCTGCTCGTCGGTGCGTTCACCGGGATGGTGATGTCGCTGCAATCGGTGACCGCGTTCCGCCAGTTCGGGCTCGAATCGTTCGCGGGTGGCGTGACCGGCAAGGCCGTCGCGCTCGAGCTCGGTCCCGTGCTCGCGTCGCTGATGCTCGCGGGGCGCGCGGGCTCCGGTATCGCGACCGAGCTCGGCACCATGCGGATCACCGAGCAGATCGATGCGCTCGAATCGATGGCGGTCAATCCGCACCAGTACCTGGTGCTGCCGCGGATCCTGGCCGCGATGATCGTCACGCCGATCCTCACGTTGTTGTTCTTCGTGATCGGGATGGGCGGCGCGTATCTCGCGGCCGTCGTGATCATGCACGTCGATCAAGGCCAGTGGATCGCGAACCTTCGCGACATCGTCGTCGTGCAAGACGTCCTGCAGGGCTTCATCAAGGCAATCTTCTTCGGCTTCATGGTCGCGACCGTCGGCTGCTACCAGGGCTATCACGCCACCGGTGGTGGTCGCGGTGTCGGGATCGGCACCACCCGCGCCGTGGTCATCGCCTCGGTGACCACGCTCGTGATGGACTATTTCCTCTCGACCATCCTGCTCAAGTTGATGCCGATCGCGAAGGGCGGCTAGCGATGGCGATGACCGGACAGGCGTCACGCTCGGAGATCATCGGGAGCTCGCCACCCGAGGTCCGGGACGAGCGCTGGCACATTCGCGTGCGCAAGCTGAAGAAGTCGTTCGGGCCGAACCTCGTGCTCGACGGGGTCGACCTCGATCTCGAACGTTACAAGGTCAACGTGATCCTCGGCGCCTCGGGCGCTGGCAAGAGTGTGCTCATCAAGCACTTCATGTGCCTCTTGCGCCCGGACTCCGGCCACATCTACATCGACGGCACGGACATCCTCTCGCTCGAATCCAAGGCGCTCTCCGATTTCCGGCGCAAGTTCGGTCTCGTGTTCCAGTTCGCGGCGCTGTTCGATTCGCTCACGGTCGAGGAGAACTGCGAGTTTCCGCTCAAGGAGCGCGGTGGTAAGTCGAAGGCCGAGATGCGCGATATCGTCGCGGACCGGCTCGGCAAGCTCGGCCTTCAAGACACCCAGAAGAAGTATCCTGGCGAGCTCTCGGGGGGCATGCGCAAACGCGTCGGCCTTGCTCGCGCGCTCGTGCTCGAGCCCGAGATCCTCATGTACGACGAGCCGACGACTGGATTGGATCCCTTGGCAACCCGAAACGTCGACGCGATGATCATGGCGACCTGCGAGCAGTTCAAGGTCACCTCGGTGGTCATCTCCCACGACATGGCGAGCGTGTTCCGCATCGCGGATCGAATCGCCATGCTCTACAACAAGCGCATCCTCGAAGCCGGCGCCGCCGAAGCGATCGCGGGTTCGACCGATCCGTACGTGCACGAGTTCTTGAATGCATCTGGAGTCGGCGCCGTGCAAAAGCTGGCCGCTGGGGAGCCCCACTCGTGAAGAATGTCTCCGCCGGCGTCCGCGTCGCGATCTTGTTCTTTCTGCTCGCCGTGGGTGCCTACCTCGTGATCTCGAACCTCGGTCAGAACCCGGCGGGCAAGAGCACCCAGACGTTCTACGCCCTGTTCAAGGACGCATCGGGCTTGCCGAAGAAGAGCAAGGTCGTGGTCGCGGGCTTGCCGCAAGGCGAGGTCACCGAGCTCGAGGTCAACGGTCGCTACGCGAAGGTCACGTTCCGGCTGTCTCGCGACATCAAGGTGTGGTCAAGCGCGACGGTGCTCAAGAAGGCGACCTCGTTGCTCGGCGAGAACTATCTCGAAGTCGATCCGGGCGAAGAGCTGCGCGCGGGCGCCGATGGCACGAAGGCCACGTTCACACCACTCGGCGCGGAGTGCAAAGGCTACGACTCGCCCGACAAGAAGCTCCAGAACGCGTGCCGTCACATCGACCACGTCGTCGAATCGACCACCCCGGATCAGCTGCTTCATCGCATCGACGAGACGCTTCCGAACGTCGATCGCGTGCTCGCCAGCGTCCGCGATCTGTCCGAGGATCTGCGCGGCGTCGTCAACGGCCCGCTCAAGTCGGTCGCTGCCCGGGTCGACGGCTTGGTCCAGAAAGAAGCGAATAACGTCGCCGCGATCATCGAGCGCGCGAATCGCATCACGAAGAATGTCGAGGGCATCGCGAACGATCTGCGCGCGATTAGCAAAGAAGCCGATCCGAAGATCAAAGAGATGCTGAAGAATCTCGACGACGCTTCGGTCGATGCAAAGGAGCTGATCGCGACCGCGAAGAGCGAGCTCACGCAGACCGGCGACAAGCTTCGCGGCAAGCTCGACAAGCTCGACGGCGTCATCGACAACACGACCTCGATCACGAAGAAGATCGACGAGGACAAGGGCACGCTCGGTCGGCTCGTCAACGATCCGGCGATCGCCGACAACGTCGAGCAGATCACGGACGACGCGAAGGGGTTCCTCGGGACGCTGTTCAACCTCAAGACCTACGTCGGGCTCAAGAGCGAGTACAGCGTCAACTCGGGCCTCCTCCGCGACTACATTTCGGTCGAGCTCCACACGCGTCCGGACAAGTACTACTTGATCGAGCTCGTCAAGGAGCCGCGCGGCAACTACCCGGACGTGACGCTATCGTTCGATCCGACGGTCGATCCGAATCACTGGATCAGAAAGAGCGTGATCTCCGATTCGATCCGCTTCTCGTTCCAGTTCGCGAAGCGCTTCGATTGGCTGACCGTGCGGTATGGCATCAAGGAATCAACGGGTGGCGTCGGTGCTGATGTCGATCTGCCGTGGTGGGGCCACGACCTCAAGCTGACCGCCGATATCTTCGACGCGACGTGGGACAAGTACCCGCGCGTGAAGCTCTCTGCCGCGTACGAGGTGTTCCGCAACCTCTACGTGCTCGGTGGCGTCGACGAGCTGCTCAACACGCCGCAGACGTTGCCGATCGTGACCGGTACGGCTGGAGTGCCGACCCAGTTCAGCGAGCTCAAGTTCGGCCGCGACTACTTCTTCGGCGCGATGCTGAAGTTCAACGACGAGGATCTCTCGGCATTGCTCACGGTCGGCGGCTCGGCACTCGCCGGCGCGACCAAGTAGCTGCGACGGACTCAATCGATGCTGTTGGCGACCGCGCTCGCGTCGCGCGCCATCAAGAAGGCGTTAACGCCGAGTACGAGCGCGCAGAGGATCAGCTCGAGCTTCCACGGCTGGCCACCGCGGCGCTGCCACCACGCGATGGCCAGGAACACCGCACCGGCGAGCGCGCTCGCGATCGCGCCAAGCGAGAGGATCCTCGCGTGGCGACGGTGCTCCTCGCGCGTATACTCCTCGCCGTCGTCGGGCGTGTCGTGGTCGCTCATTTGTCGTTCGCGATCCGGACCTTCGCGATCAGCTCGCGCAGCTCCTCGTCATCCACCGCCGAGGCCTCGCGCACGATCTGTTCGCGCGCGAGCCCGGTCGCGGGCATCGTGAAGGCGCGAACGGGCGCCGGTGCACGACCATGCGGGCGCTGGGTCTCGTTGCGCCGCGTACGGCCGGCGATCTTGAAGCGCAGCTCGTCGAATAACCGCGGCTGACCGACGCGCTCGAGCAAGCCCGCGAGGATCTGCGCGCGCAGCATGTTGAGCTCCTGTAACCACGCGGAGCTCACGACCTCGATCACGAGCGTGCGGTGGTAGATGCCATCGGGACGCGTGCGCGAAGCGATGCGCGCGCCGACGAGCTCGGTCCAGTCGGCGAGCAGGCTCTCGGCACGGATATCGTTCGCGAGCCCGCGGAACGCCAGAGCCGCGCTGATCGCATCGCGCGCGAGGCGAGGCTCTTTTACTCGCGGTGCGCCTCGATAGACGCGCGCGCCTTCGAGCCGGCCGTACTTGGCGCTCACGATGCGCGAAGCCGGCGAACGAGCTCGCGCAGCCGGCGATCGCCATCGGTATCGCGACTGACAAACCGCAGACCCGAGCCGCCCGACGGCGCATGGTACGAAACCCGACCCGCGATCGCGAGGGGTGCCGCTGCGCCCGGCGGCGTCACTTCGACGGTGAGCTCGGTGTCGAGCGGGAGCGGCGCTTCGGTGGTGAGCAGCGCGCCGCCGACCCCGATCTCGGAGATCGCCGAATCGATGTAGCTCGGCTGGTTCGTGATCCGATAGCGACAGGCGAACTGGACCGGCAGCCGCGAGTGGCCACGGCGCGACACGTCGGTGCGCTTGCCCGAAAGTACGTCGTTCAAGAAGGTCAGCTTGATCTGCTCCTCGCCATCGAGCTGGATCGTCGCACCGGCGCGGACGCGCATGCGCGGCAGAGCCGGACGCCACGACTGCACGGCGCCACGGATCAGGACCTTGTTCGGCAGCAGGTTCGAGGAAACCTCGACGATCACCAACTGGCCCGACTGAAGCTCGTCGGTGGTGGGCACGAAGATCGGTTCGGCCACGACCGTGCCCGGGGCGAGCTCTTTCCACTCGTCTGCCGTCTTGATCCTCAGCCTCAGGATGACCATCGCCGCTCCGCGACCGTAACTGCTTACCGGCCGAACCGCAACGTCCACACCTTGGTGAGGGCTTCGGCGACGATCGCGCGCGACATCTTCGACTGACCCACACGTCGGTCCTCGAAGATGATCGGCGTCTCGACGAGCTTCATGCCCCGCTGGATCGCGCGGTACTTGGTCTCGATCTGAAACATGTAGCCGTTCGACCCGAGGGACCCCAGGTCGAGGGCGAGCAACGCCCTGCGACGCCAGCAGATATAACCTGCGGTCACATCGCGCACGTCGATCCCGAGGATGCTTCGCGCATAGAAGCTGCCGCCGCGAGAGATCAGCTTGCGCCCGACGCCCCAGTTCACGGTGCCGCCACCGGGCACGTTGCGCGACCCGATCACGACATCTGCGCCGTCCTCGGCGAGCTCGAGCATGATCGGCAGGTACTTCGGATCGTGGCTGCCATCGGCATCCATCTCGAAGACATATTCGTACGCCCGCTCGAGGGCCCACCTGAACCCCTCGACATACGCAGTGCCGAGGCCGAGCTTGCCGGCGCGGTGCTTGACGTTGACCCGCGGCTCGGTGGCCGCGATCTCGTCGAGCATCCGACCGGTGCCATCGGGCGAGTTATCGTCCACGAACAGGATGTCGACATCGGGCAACGCTCCGAACAAGCGCTCGCAAATGCCGGGCACGTTCTCGCGCTCGTTATAGGTGGGCACGATGATGAGAGCCTTGGCCATGCCGGGCGGGACCATATCGGGGTCGCCCCAGCACCGCAACGCACGCGCTATGCTTGTGCAGCGTGAGATCGCGGCGTGCCTGGGTTTACGTGTTGTCGCTGCTGGCACTCCTGGTGCCGGCCGGCGGCATCGCGTACCTCGGGGCGGTCTCGTATCGCGATCAGAAGGGCGCCGTGGCCGCCCAGATCGATCGCCAGCGCGGGGCCGCCACGGCGATCGTGGCAAGGATCGATCACGCGATCGGCGAGGCGCTCGACGGGGCGGAACGTGCGGCCAATGCGGGTCACTCGTCGCTGGCGATCGCCCCGCTCCCGGGCCTGGGGCGCTACTGGTTCTGGATCGATGCGGATGGCCGGATGCGCGTGCCCAGCATCGGCACGGTGACCGCCGTGACAGACCCAGCGCCCGATCGCCCTGCATCGCCGAACGGTCGGATCGAGGACTACGTGCGCGAGCTATCGCGCCGCCAGGATCGCGCGGCTCGGTTGCGCGCGGCGCAGCGCGCCGAGGCCTGCCGCGAAGGCGCGTGCGGTCCGCAGCTCGCCGAGGCGAAGCGGATCTACACCGCGCTCGTCGGTTTCGACGATACCGGCGCCGACGCGCTGCTCGGGCTCTCTCGCGTGACTGCGCGGCTCGGCGATCTACAACACGCGCGCGCGCTCTACGACGAGCTCGATCGCCGGTTCGCCGAACGCAGCTTTCCGAAGGGCGGCACGGCGGCCGAGCGCGTACCAGTGCGGCTCGTGACCGCGCTCCTGCGTGCCGAAGCAGCCGGCGACCGCCGACCCGCGGCGCTGGTCGCGATCGCCGATGCGGTGCTCGCGAATCACTACGCGATCGACCCGATCATCGGCCTCGGCGTCCTGCAACGGCTGCGTGGCGAGCTCGCGACCGACTTGCCGGAACACCTGCCGCAGCTCGATCTCGCGGTCGAATCGCTGCGCACCCAAGCGCGAGCCGCGGCGGGGCTCGCCGCCGACAAAGACGAGCTCGCGCACTCCGCGACCGAGACCTGGCGCGGCCGCCCCGCCACGAAGCAGCCGAACCGCACGCTGATCTATCGTCGCCGCCCGGATGGTTCGGTGATCGGTATCGCGGTCGATCCGGCGATGCTCGCGCTCGCGGCGGGGCACGAGGGACAAGACGATGTCGCGCGCAACGCGCGGCCGATCGTCCTGGCGTCGGGTGCGGTGACTTCGCCCGAGCTGCGCACGATCCAGGGCACGCAGCTGCCACTCGGCGCGGCGCTGCCGCATCTCCAGCTCGCGCTCGTCAATCCAATGAGCGACCCCGATCCACTCGACGAGGTCGTGCGCCACCGCGAGCGTTCGCACATCGTGTTCACCTCCGCCCTCGCGCTGATGCTCGGGGTCGGGCTGCTCGCCATGATCCGCGGTGCCGCGCGGGCGCGAGAGCTCGCCCAGCTCAAGAGCGACTTTGTCTCGACGGTGTCGCACGAGCTCAAGACCCCTTTGACCTCGATCCGGATGTTCGCCGAGATGCTCCAGCAGGGCGTGGCGCAGGGCGATGCCGAAAAAATGCACCGCTATCACGGCGTGATCGTCCAGGAGAGCCAGCGTCTCGGACTGCTGATCTCGAACCTCCTCGACTACGCACAGATCGAGCGCGGCACCCGGCGCTACACCCCGAGCTCGGTGGAGCTCGTGCAGCTCGGCACGCACGCGGTCTCGACCTTCGAGGCACTGGCCTCACCGAAGGAGGCTCGCAATCCGATCGTGATCACCGTGTCTCCATCCGCGATGACAGCCGAAGTGGAAGTAGACCGTGATGTCGTCGTGGGAGCGGTCCTGAACCTGCTCGCGAACGCGGCGAAGTACGGCGGCGTCGACAAACCGATCGAGGTAATGATCGATAGCGACGGCGCGACCGCATCGATCTCGGTCCGCGACCACGGGCCCGGCATCCCGGCGTCCGAACAGGCGCGGATCTTCAAGGAGTTCTATCGCACGCCCGACGCGTATCGCTCGAACGTCGAGGGTACCGGGCTCGGGCTCGCGCTCGTGAAACGCCACATCGAAGCGCTCGGTGGCTCGGTCGAGGTCGCCTCCAATTTCGGCGAAGGCGCTACCTTCACGATCAAGTTGCCTACCTCGAGCGAGGTCGTCGCGTGACCCGGCTCTTGATCGTCGAAGATGATCCTTCGATCCGCATGGGTCTCGAGGACACGCTCAGGGCGAAGGGCTACGAGGTCGATGTCGTCGGGCGCGGCAGCGAAGGTGCCGACAAGGCGTGCAGCGGGCACTACGACCTCGTCGTGCTCGACGTGATGCTGCCGGATCTCGATGGCTTCGAGGTGTGCCGGCGCATCCGCGCGACCAAAGGCGAGGCGCGCAGCGTGCCCGTGATCATGCTCTCCGCGCGCGGCGCCGAGCTCGATCGCGTGCGTGGCCTCGAGCTCGGCGCGGACGATTACGTCACCAAGCCGTTCTCGCTGATGGAGCTGCTCGCGCGCGTGGCCTCCGTGTTGCGCCGGTCGCGGGGGGAACCGCAGGAGCCGATCGGCCTCGCGTTCGGCGAGCTCGTGATCGATCTGGTCAGTCAGGTCGCGACGAAGCAGGGGGTGCGACTCGAGATGCCGAGCCGCGCGTTCGCGATCCTCAAGGTGTTCGCGAAACGGCCCGGTGAGGTGGTCAGCCGCGACACGCTGCTCGACGAAGCGTGGGGCTACGAGGACTATCCGAACACCCGCACGGTCGATAACCATCTGGTCAAGCTGCGTCGCTTGATCGAAGCCGAGCCGGAGAAGCCGCGCTGGCTCGTGACGATCCATGGCGCGGGCTACAAGCTGGATGTACCTAGGGAGGCCGTCCGATTCAGCGGCCGGCCGCGTGGCCAGTGACAACATCGTGACAACCTTTTGCGACCTCGTGACGTCGCGATGCGAAGCGAGGATCAACGTCACGTCGCGCCTTGCTATCAAGGTGGTGGGCGAGGCGATGGCGCCGGTATCGGAGTTGAACGAACCACCCCCCGGTGGGAAATGCTCTGGTATCGGCGCCAAGCCAACTTTTCTCCTCCTCTTGCTCTTGGCCGCGTGTAGCGACGATGGCGCGCGCGCCCGGCCGACTTCGGCGCCACCGAACATCGCGCCGAGTGTCGCGGATCCGGCCGCGGGCATGACGACCGAGCTCGATGGCATCGCGCCGCAGTTCGGTGACGCCGTGATCACGGAGCTCGCGGGCGACGACGCGGCGGCGGCTGCGGCGTTTCAGAAGGTGCTCGATGCGCCCGATGCGCCGGCGCCGATCGCCGCGCGTGCCGCGCTTCACCTCGCGCAGCTCGACGCGCGCGCCGGCAAGAGCCGGCCGGCACTCGAGCTGTCAGCCCGAGCCGCGGCGCTCGCGCCGAACGATGCCGCGATCACCGAGGGCGTCGCGCAGGTCCAGGCCGATGTCGTCGCGGCCAGTGGTGGCGGAGATCTGCGTGGACCAAAGGTAGGCACCGCGCTCTCTGGTTCCGATCCAAAGCTCGCCGATGCGTTCACGGCGGCGGAGCGCGCGCTCGTGCGGGTCCATGCGCTGCGGCCGCGGCAACGCCTCGAGGTGTGGGCGAAAGAAGACTCGACCGAGGAGGTCGCCGCGATGTATCGGGCGATTCGCGACAAAGGATCGGGCCTCGCCCGGATCGCCGCGGATTACCGGATCGGCAGCCTCTATCACGACCTCGCACTCGGCCTGTTGACCGGCGGTGTCGCCGAGCTGCGCGGTCGCGCACTCTCGTACCTCCAGACCGCGACCACCTCGTATCGTGCGAGCCTCGCCGGACCGCAGCTGCCGGAGGCCGAGCTGTGGCGGCTCGCGGCCGAGACCGATCTGCGGAACGCGCGCGACGTGCTCGCCGCGGCCGGCGTCGCGGACTGAGTTACTCTGCGAAAGTGATCGCGATCGATGGAGCCATCGTGGCCGACGCCGACGCCACGATCAGCGTGCTCGATCGCGGCTTCCTGTACGGCGATGGCTTGTTCGAAGTGCTGCGCACGTGGCGCGGCATCGCGGTGGATCTCGAGGCGCACCTCGATCGCCTCTGTGCCTCGGCGGTGGTCCTCGAGCTCGCGATCGATCGCGCCGCGATCGCGCAAACCGTGCACGCATTGCTCTCGCAGACCACGGGCGACCAGCGGCTGCGGATCGTGGTCACGCGCGGGCAAGGCGGCCCGGCGATGCGCTTCGCCGCGGGCACTGGCGGGCACACGATCATCTACGCCGAACCGCTGCTCGCGACACCGCGAGAGGCCTCGGCCGCGTTCGTCGACTATCCTCTGGCGCGGCGGGCCGGACAGGGCCACAAGACCCTCGCGTACCTCGACCACCTGATCGCGAAGGAGCTCGCGGCAGCGGCAGGCGCGGATGAAGCGATCCGGCTCGGACCCGACGGCGACGTGGCGGAAGGCGCAACGTCGAATTTATTCATCGTGAACGGCGATCTTTTTACCCCGCCGCTGACAGGGGTCTTACCGGGCGTCACCCGTGGCCACGTGCTGGCGTGTTGCGAGCAACTCGGGCTCGTCGTGAAGGAGCAGCGCCTCACACTCGACGAATTTCGTGGTGCCACGGAGATCTTTGCGACCAGTGCGGTCCGCGGTGTTGTCGCCATCACACGTCTCGATGGCGTAGTCCGGTCCGCGGGAATTGGCCCGGTGACGCAAAAGCTGGCCGAGGCATACGCGGAGCGCATGACCCGAGCTAGTATGGCGTGGTCTCGCGATGGCTCGTGACGGTCGTCAACTACGTCAGGAAGCTGCGGAGGCAACCGCCGCAGGCAAGCACAAGCGCGCTCTCGGCGCGTACTTGGAGCTCGAGACGCTCGAGCCGCGCGATGCGCAGTGGCCGAAACGCGCTGGCGAAATTTATCGCAAGCTGAACCGCAACAACGACGCGACCGATGCGTTCGGGCGCGCCGCGGATCGCTACGCCCAGGGTGGGTTCCTCGTCCAGGCGATCGCGGTGTGCAAGCTGATCCTCCAGATCGATCCTCGCCACAGCGCAGCGCTGCAGCGGATCGCGGCGATGAACGAACAGATCGGCGCCGGGCCCACGCGCGCGCTCGCGATGGCCGACAACAACCCGAACCTCGCGGGCAGCGACGCGGTTCAGAACCTGCGCCGGCGCGGCACGACCGAAGCGGGCAACGCAGCTTCGAGCGGCATCATCGCGATTCCGCTACTGGACGAAGCAGAGTTCGAGCAAGCTTCACCGATCGCGATTCCGCGGACGCGGACACCGGCAGCGATCTCGCAACCGCCGGTCTTGAGGATGACCGGTCGCATCCAGACACCGCCGTTCGCGAATCGCACGGTCACGCAGACGCCACCATCCGGCGCCGCGATGTCGCAGCAGGAGCGCAACGCGATCGAGAACCTGCACGACCTCGCGCTGCCGCGCACGAAGACCTCGAACGCGCAATCGCAGCTCGCGCAAGCGCGCACCAAGTCCAAGCCGATCACCCTGCCGCCCAACCAAGGCATCGACGCGATCGATCTGAAGAGCCAGATTCCGCAGTCGTTCGAGCGCGAGGATAATTCCGGGGTCTACGTCATCCCGATCGACGACGAAGACTTTCTGCTGCAGGACGCGGAAGAGGCCGGCGTGTCGGTGCCGCACGTATTCGTCGAGATCGTGTCGCAGCCGATCTCGGTTGACGCCGATGACGTCGACGATATCGACGAGCTCGATCTCGAAGACATCGAGGACTTCGAAGAGATTCCCCTCCCGGCGCCGCGAGCGCTCGGGCTCGCCGCCGCCGAGGCGCTCGCTGCGACGCCGCTGTTCTCGGGGCTCTCGCAGGAAGCACTCGAGTCGCTCGTGGCCGAGCTTACCCTGGTCCAGCTTGCCCCCGACGAAGTGCTGTTCCACGAAGGTGATCCAGGTGACGCGCTCTACGTCATCGTCGAAGGCGAAGTCGCGGTTCAAGCGGAAGGCCCGCCGCGGGTCGAGATGGCGCGCCTGGGCCCTGGAGCGTTCATCGGTGAAGTTGCGCTGATGACCGATCAGCCGCGCTCCGCCACGATCGCCTCGGTCGGCGATGCCGAGCTGCTCCGCATCGATCGCGCGACCCTCAAGCGCGTGCTCGCCGCGCACGGCGAAGTGCTCGCCGCGGTCTTGCGCTTCGTTCGCGATCGGCTCGTCGATCGGTGGACGCGCACGAGCCCGCTGTTCCGCCCATTCGATCCGAAAGAGCGGCTCGCGATCGCCTCGAAGTTCAAGTTCCTCGAGATCGAAGGCGACCGCGTGTTGCTGGCCGCGGGGGTGCGCCCCGACGGGCTCTACATCGTGCTCGCCGGCCACTTCACCGTGAAGCGTGCGGGGCAGCAGATCGCGCTGCTAGGCCCCGGCGACCTCATCGGCGAGACCGCGCTGCTCTCGGGCGCCACGCTCAAGAGTGACATCACCGCTCGCGGCAAGGCGCTCGCGCTGTGCCTCCCCGCGGGCGACTTCCGCGAGATGATCATGACTCATCCGCACGTGCTCGAGTATGTCGGCGAACAGGCCGACCACGCTCGCAAGCTGCAAATCCTCTGAGGCTTGCCTACGGCTTGATCGTACCGGCGGGAACGCTGCCCGGCTTTACAGGCGCGTCTTTTGCCGGCTGCTCTGTCGTGGGATCGATGTTGCGACCGAACGGGTTCCAGCCGAACGACGTGGCGATCAAGGCGCCGCCGAGCGCGAGGTAGAGTACGCCGATCGTGGCGTGCACCCGGGGGCTCATCCGATAGAACCCGGAGCCCATCGCGCCGCGCTTGGCCGCTGCGCCACCGGTGGGCTTCTTCTGGAG
>JAYVLQ010000048.1:0-4943 GCA_043759355.1 Kofleriaceae bacterium | reverse complement strand
GGCGTCGTTTGCAGCCATCATCGGAACCCATAGCGCCCGACCAGTTCGGCCCGTACGAAGTGTACGAGCGGCTGGGTCTCGGCGGCATGG
The DNA here is from genome assembly GCA_043759355.1 of Kofleriaceae bacterium. Taxonomy (GTDB): domain Bacteria; phylum Myxococcota_A; class Polyangia; order Haliangiales; family Haliangiaceae; genus JABFXX01. The sequence continues at coordinate 4,853 of JAYVLQ010000048.1, read as the reverse complement.
CCACGGTTTGCCGCGCGAAGAAGCGCGGCGAGGCGGGCTTCGAACGGTCGGTCGCGCTCAAGCGAATGCTCTCGCACCTCTCCGAGGATCAGTCGTTCGTCGAATCGTTCATTCGCGAAGCGAAGGTCTCCTCGATCTTGGTCCATCCCAATATCGCGCAGGTCTACGACTTCGGTCGGATCAACGGCGTCTACTACATCGCGATGGAGCTCGTGCCGGGCTTCGACCTGCGCATGCTGCTCCGCTACGCGAACCGCGCGAACGAATCGATCCCACTCGCCGTGGTGCTCTCGATCCTCGGCGAGATGTGCGACGCGCTCGAGTACGCGCACACCTGCCTCGACGAGCAGGGCGTGCCGCTGCGGATCATCCACCGCGATATCTCGCCGTCGAACATCATCGTCGCAAATACCGGCCACGTGAAGGTGATCGATTTCGGCATCGCGAAAGCGAACAGCCGTCAGCTCCATACCGAGAGTGGGCAGGTCAAAGGCAAGCTCGGGTACATGTCGCCCGAGGCGGCGCTCGGCATGCAGCTCGGGCCTGTCTCCGATGTGTTCTCGATGGGCGTGGTCGCGTGGGAGCTGATGACCGCGTCGCCGCTGTTCTCGGCGCGCAGCGACTTCGAGACCATGCGCAAGATCCGCGAGGCCGAGGTCGCGCCGCCGTCGGCTCACAACCCGGCGTGTCCTCCGGATCTCGATCGTCTGATCTTGTCCGCGCTCGAGCGCAACAGCGAGCGCCGGCTCGCGAGTGCGGCGCAGTTCCGTCGCGGTCTCGATGCCGTCGCCGCGCGCGTCGGGATCCAGCTGGGCTCGCGCGCGGTCGCCGAGTGGATTCGCCAGTTCGTCCAGCCGGAGGACTACGCGCGTTACTCGGGGCGCAGCGTGCCCCAGGAAGCGCCGACCTCCGTGCTGCGACCTTCGCAGAAGGCCGCGCTCCAGCGCACACAGGACGAGATCCAGCTCGCCGCCGAGATCTGGGGCGAGGATGCCGGACCGAATTCGCTCGCGAGCCAACCCGACTTTGTTGTCGTGAATCTGAACGCGCGCAACGTGCCGAGCATGTCGACGCCGATGCCGACCGCGCAGTACACGCCATCGCAGGCGCGCGCACCGTTGCCGCTGCGAGCGAGCCCGTCGTACCAGAACATTCCGCACGCACCGCCGGGCTACATGCCGGCACCGATGCAGCAGATCATGCCGTACGCCGTGCCGCAGCAGCGCCCGGGCTCGAAGGGCGGTCGCCGCGGTCTCTACTTGTTGCTCGGGCTCGCGGTGGTCGCGTCCGGTCTCGGCGTCGCGCTGGGTCTCAAGCACAAATCCGGTGATGCGCCGGTCACGCCCCCGATCGCATCGACGATCGTGTTCGAGGTCAAGCCTGCCTCGGCGATCGTCGAAGTCGATGGTAAGCCGGTCAACGGCGAAGTCGAGATGGAGGCGGGCGAGCACACGGTCACCGCGCACGATCCTGCTGCGAAGCCGCTGACCCGATCGATCACGGTCAAGGCCGGCGAAGCGCACCAGATGTTCGAGCTCGCGCTCGCTCCTGCGGTCGCGCACGTCTCGATCGATTCGAATCCACGAGGCCTGGCGATCGAGCTGGATGGCAAGCCGGCCGGCACCACACCCGCGAAGATCGAAGCGCTCGCCGGTTCTCACCACGTGGTAGTCAGGGGCGCGACCGAGGCGTGGACGAACGATTTCGTCGCGGTCGGTGATCAAACGTTGGAGCTGGTGGCACCGCTCGCCCCCCCACCACCAGCGACGCCGGTCGTCGTCGTGCAACAGCCGACCACCGCGACCCAACCACAGCCGACGCGACCGACGCATCACGAGAGCGCGAAGCATGGCGGTCATCACGTCGCCGACGCGGAGCCCGACAAGCCAGACCTCGTGCCCGAGCCGGTCAAGGAACCGCCGCCGGCGCCGCCGACGCGCGTCGATCCGAGGCCGCTGGTCGTCGGGACGCCGCCACCTGTCGAGCCCGCCAAGCCGACGCGCATGCCGGTCGTTGCGGCAACCGCGGTCTCGAAGGTCGCTGGTGATCTGCCGATGATGCGCGGCGATCACGACGGCGACGTGCTCGCGAAGATGTGCATCGATGAAGCGGGCAGTGTCACCTCGGTGAAGCTCGTGAAGACCGCGCCGGATATGCCGGCCGATCTTGCTGGCGCGTTGCAGAAGTGGCGATACCGGCCGTACATCGGTAAGGACGCAAAGCCGCAAGCGGTCTGCTTTGCCCTCTCGCTCCACATCGTGACCAAGAGCGACAACTGAGGCGATGCGCGTGACGAGGTGGTTGCTCGTACTGCTCGTCCTTGGCGGGGCCTGCGATGCACCGGTACTGCCGTGTAGCGCGGTGATCGACAGGGTGGCGTTTCTCCGCAAGATGTCCGACGCCTCGATGGCGGCGGCCGTCGGAACCTGCGAGCGCAACGCGTGGCCAGCCGATGCGAAGAAGTGTCTCGTCGAGGCGACGAGCGAGGAGGAGCTGCGCGGCTGCGCGATCAAGTTTCAGATTTCACCGAGCCTCGGCGGCACCTAGCGGACCCTGTTAGGGTGGCGCGATGAAGCTCTTGGCCCTCGCCGTCGTCGTCAGCGCCTGTGGTTCGGTTCGGCCCGCGGCACCGGTCAGCTCCTCAGCGGAGCCGAGCTGCAAGACCGCGGTCGAGAAGGCGAACACGGTCGCAAAGCTACGCGATCGCGATGTCACGCTCGCGATCGGCCAGTGTGATCAGCAAACCTGGTCGCAACAGGCCCGGCAGTGCATCGCCGATGCACACGCCACGACGGACCTCACCGCGTGCGGCACGAAGTTCAGCCTCGGCAAGAAGGGCATCTTCGCGGACATGGCGACACTCGAGGGCATGTTCAAGGCGATGACCGACTACAAGGTTCAGATGTGCGCGTGCAAGGACACCGCCTGCATGACCAAGGTCTCCGATGCGATGACGAAGTGGGGTGCCGAGCAAGAGAAAATGGATCGCGATCCACCGCAGATGTCCGAGGAGGATACGAAGCGGTTCGGCGCGCTCGGCGAAGCCCTGGGCACGTGCGCGCAGCAGGCCGCGGCCGCCGCGCACTAACGTTAGCGCACGTCGAACTTCTGCTCGCCGGCAGCGTCCCTCACCACGACGTACATGATCTTCGCGCCATCCGCGGTTGCGACGCGGAGCTCGCCCCCATCGGCGAGCGGATAGACATAGATGTGGATGCCGCTACCGATGTCGGTCGTCGGCGGGCCCAGTTGCGTAAGGCATGCGCTCAGTAGCCAGGCAAAAAGAAGAGCGCGACCCCGACGAACAGCGTGGTGTAGGCGACGTTGTCCAGGTCCTCGCGAATGCCGACGACGACACCGGCCTCGCTGCTGCCGCGCTCTGGATGTTTCGGATCGATCGGGTGCTCGTTCGTGGGCAGAAACCCCGCGAGCTCGAACGAGGGCACGACCGAGCGATCGGTGGTCGACGTGAACGCCGCGTGCCAGATGCCTGCACGCGCGAGCACGCGATAGCGATCGATGATCGGCAGGCCACCGAGTACGCTCGCGCCGTAGGCGAACCGGTTGCCGCTCTCGGCGACATCGCCGCGTAGATCGAGTTGCACGGCGAGCAGCTTGTCGCTGCCGCCGCCGAAACCCATGTGGCCCGTCATGGAGGCACCGGTGCCGTCGCCGGGTGAGTGCTGGAGTAGACCGATTTCGGTCGAGGTCGCACAGCTCGCACCACTCGCACCACTCGCGACGACGATCAGCAGCAAGGTCCGCACCGCGAGTAACGCGGGAGCGCAGCCGTGCTTACACCCTGGACGCCAACCCACGGGGTCCACACGCGGACGCACGCTTTCCAAGATAACACGCTACAAACGACTCATGGCTCGCATCCTCGAGGTCGCGATCGAGCGCAGCCGCGACGGTGTGCGCGGAGACGCCATGGACCGGGTCGTCGTCGAGGCGCCCCTGCAGCTACGCGCTCGCGGGGTGCCGGTCGCCACGATCATGCGGACGCCGGGCCATGATCTCGAGCTCGTGCGAGGCCTGCTCCACGCAGAGTCCGTCGAGGCCGGCGAGATCACGCAAGCCGACGAAGATGCGGTCGAAATCGCATGCGAGCCCATGGCCTTCGCGGCCCGAGGCCTGCTCGCCAGTGCGGCGTGTGGGGTTTGTGGGCGCGCAGCGATCGCCGATCTCGAGCTCCGTGCGACCTCCGTCACGAGCGATGCGTCGATGTTGCTCCGGACTTTCGCGGAGCTACCCGATCTGCTCCGCGCGGGGCAGGCGGTGTTCGACGACACGGGGGGCCTCCACGCCGCGGCCTTGTTCACGCTCGCCGGCGAGCGCGTCGCCGTGCGTGAGGACGTCGGCCGGCACAACGCCGTCGACAAGCTCGTCGGCTGGGCGCTCTCGGAACGCTTGAACCCGGCGCAGCACCTGTTGTTCCTCAGCGGTCGTGCCGGCTACGAGCTGGTCCAGAAGGCGATCATGTTCGGGATCCCGATCGTCGCCTCGGTCTCGGCGCCGTCGTCGCTCGCGATCGAGCTGGCGGAGCGCTTCAACGTCGCACTGGCGGGGTTTGTACGGGGAAATCGGGCGAATGTGTATACGCACGGTTGGCGCCTACTGGGTTCTTGACCGAGGCGGGCGTTTCCACCTAGGTTCCCGTCGATGATCCGCCTGAGTGCCCTGCTTGCTGTTGCCGCCCTGTGCGGTTGCAACAAGAGCCCGAAGCAGAATCCCACGTCTGATCCGAAGCCGACCGAAGGCACGGTCCCGGCCAAGCCCGCACCGCCTCCGGCCGTCGCCCCGACGAAGGCGGCGGCACGCGGTGCCGAGCACCCGGTGTACTCGCTCGTCGA
>JAYVLQ010000047.1:0-47629 GCA_043759355.1 Kofleriaceae bacterium | reverse complement strand
GGTGGCTGGCAGATGGCGCGTGCCGCGGAGATCGCGGCGACGCACCTCGATGGCGGCACGGGCAACGATTTTTACACGGCGAAGATCGCGACCGCGCGGTTCTTCGCGGATCATGTGCTCGGCCAGGCCGGCGGTATCCGCGATGCGATCGTCGAGGGCTCCGGCGCGGTGATGGCACTCACGGCGGAGCAGTTCTAGTGCGCGCTCTAGCCATCGCGTTGGCGTCTGGTGGGTGTGTGACCTCGCTGCACATCACCGAGAGCGCGCACGTCGCCGCTCACGATGCCGCGCCGGCGTTCTCGTTGACCGCGCAAGATGGCCGCACGGTCGTGCTCGCCGACGAGCTCCGCCACGGGCCGGTGGCGCTCGTGTTCTATCGCGGCTACTGGTGACCCTGGTGCAAACACCAGCTCGGTGAGCTGGCTCGCAATCAGGCAGCGTTTGCTGCGCGTGGCGTGACACTGCTCGCGATCAGCGTCGATGCGCCCGAGGACTCGCGCGCGTTCGCGGAGCAGCTCGGCGCCTGGTTTCCGCTACTCTCGGATCCCGAGGGCACGGTTGCGCAGGCGTACACCGGGATGTCCTCTGACAAGGCCGCGCTCCCCGGGGTGACGGTGATCGATCGCGACGGCCGTATTGCATATCGCAAGGTCGCGTCGACCAAGGATGATCGCACGACCACGCCCGAGCTGCTCGCGATCCTCGATCGCACGGTCGGGACTCACGGCCCGGCGGCGACCGCGAGTGGTTACGCGGCACTCGAGCGGATGCAGCTCGCGCTCTCGCTAGGCATCGCGAACGTCAAGGATTACGCGAAGGATGCTGGCGCGCCGGTCACCTCGGGCACTGCCTCGCTCGCACTGTTGGTTCCGCTCGGTCGACATCTGTTGCTCGGGCCGATGCTCGCGACCGAGCCACGCACCGCGCCGCTGGATCTTTCAGCGGCGGTCGTGCTGCGCGAGCCGTTCGCCGGCAACATCGCGGCGGTACAGCTCACCGCCACCTACGGTCACAGCTTCTTCGAGTCGCAGGGCCAGACCGGTAGCGTCCGCCTCGGCATCTGGTTCGCGTATACCCCGCAGCTCGCGTTCACGTTCGATCTCGGCGGTGCGCTGCACGGCGAGAAGCTCGAATTGTTCGCCACCTTCGGCATCGCACGCCTGCTGCGAACGCACTAGATGTTGCTCGCGCAGGTTCGCTCGGCTCTCGGTTCGCGAGCTATCCGTTCCGTGATGCCGAGAGCTGGCGCGCCGACGTGCTCGCTTTGTGGCGCGGCGCGACGTTTCGCGAGGAGCGCTATGCCGCGATGGCGCTCGCGAAGCATCGCGGCGCGGACGCGTTCCAGACCCTCGGAACGCTACCGATGTACGAAGAAATGATCACGAGCGGTGCATGGTGGGACTACGTCGACGAGCTGGCCGCGCATCAGGTTGGCGGCTTGCTCGCCGCGTTTCCCAAGGCGATGAAGAAGACGATGCTCGCGTGGAGTACGTCGCGCGACATGTGGAAGGCGAGGACGTCGATCCTCAGCCAGCTCACGTACAAGGGCGACACCGATCTCGAGCTGCTCTACGCGTGTATCGCGCCTTCGATCGCGTCGAAGGAGTTCTTCCTGCGAAAGGCCATCGGCTGGGCGCTGCGGCAGTACGCGCGCCAAGACATGGCGGAAGTCCGTCGCTACGTGATGGCTCACGCGGCCGAGCTCAGCGGCCTGAGCAAGCGCGAAGCCCTCAAGCACGCGTGACAGGGCACCGCGTCAGCACGAGCCCTGACCCTCGAAAAACTGATGGGGCAGGTTGTCGGCGCGAAGGGTTGCCCATTGGCGCCGGGAGAGTTGTACCGTCCTCCGTATGAGGGTTGGACTACTTTTGAGTGCATTGTTCGTCGTTGCGTGTGGGCCATCGAACCGCGATAGCGGTGCGTGCGATCCGGGGCAGATGGCCTGCAATGGTAACGAGCTGCAGACCTGCGGCGATAACGGCCAATTTCAAGACTCGCAAGCCTGCGCGCAAGCGTGTAGCCCCACGCGCGGGTGCGTCGTGTGCGTGCCCGATACGGCGACGTGCAACGGGGATGTCGCGCACGCGTGCAACGCCGACGGCACGGGCTACACCGACGAGACCTGCGATTCGGCGCTCGGTGAGACCTGCGATCCGGCCCAGGGTGGTTGCACGGGTCCGTGCACCGCCAAGACGCTCGGTCAGAGCTACATCGGCTGCGAGTATTACCCGACCGTGACTGGCAACATCGTCGGCGATGCCTTCAGCTATGCGGTCGCGATCTCGAACACGAGCGCGACCGTCGCGACGGTGACGATCGATGGTGGCGCGCTGACCACGCCGATGGTGGTGATGGTCCAGCCCAACCACGTGCTCGTGCAAACGCTGCCGTGGCAGCAGGCGCTCAAGATGTGCAATGCCGCCGATACGCCGGAGGTCGCGGGCTGCGACGGTCTCGCGATGGCCGAACCGGGCATCGTCACGAAGGGCGCGTACCACCTGCGGTCGGATAACCCGATCACGCTCTACCAGTTCAACGCTCTCGAATACGTGATCAACGGCAACGATGACTCGTTCTCGAACGATGCCTCGCTCCTGTTGCCGACGAATGTTTGGCGTTCCTCGTATTACACCGCTTCGTTTGTTGGCGTGGCCGAAGCGTCCTACCCGGGGCTCATGACGGTGACGGCGACCCAGCCTTCGACGATGGTGACGATCAACTCACGCGCGGACACCAATGCGGGTACGGGCATCGGGGCGCTCAGCGTCGGCACGCCACAGACCGTGATGCTCAACGCGGGTGACGTGCTCGAGCTCACGAGCGATGGTGGCGACTTCACCGGCACGAAGGTCGACTCGTCGGCACCGGTCCAGGTGATCGGTGGTCACTTCTGCACGCAGGTTCCGGTCGGCACACCGGCATGCGATCACCTCGAGGAATCAATGTTCGGTGTCGACACGTTGGGCACGACGTACGTGGTCAATGCGCCCGCCGTCGCGTCCATTCCGGACGGCAAGGTCGAGGTCATCCGGATCGTGGCGACGCAGCCCGGGACCACGTTGACGTACGATCCGCCGCAGAGCGATGCGTTAGCGACGATTGCGAACGCGGGTGACTTCATCGAGATCAACAACAACAGTGCGAGCTTCAAGGTCACCGCGAACAACAAGATCCTCGTCGCGCAGTACATGGAAGGCCAGGAGGCGGGTGGCAACCAAGGTGACCCGGCGATGACGCTTGCCGTGCCGGTCGAGCAATTCCGCACGAGCTACGCGTTCCACGCGCCGATTACCTACACCTCGAACTACGTCGACATCACCGCACCGACAGGCGCGACCGTCATGCTGGACGGTGCACCGGTGCCACTCACAGCGATCGGGACGACGGGCTATTCGATCGGCCGCGCGCGCAGCATCAGCGCGGGTCCCGCGAACGACGGGAACCATTCGATCACGGGTGACCAAGGCTTCGCGATCAGCGTCTATGGCTACGGCCAGTACACCGCCTACTGGTACCCGGGTGGCTTGAACCTGACCTCGGTAATCAACTAGCGACTGGTGAGCTCGGAGCTGCGAGATGCGCGCGATGGGCTCACCCGGCTCGAGCGGTTCATCGGTTCGACGGTGACATCGTTGACGCGCTTCGATTGCGGTTGCGCGACCGGCGGTGCCTGCGCGACGTTCTTCGCATCGTTCCTTGAAAAAAGATCAGAGCGCGAACATCTGCGAGCACGTCCCTGCGGGTCCCGCTCCATTCGCCACACCACTCGCCCAGCGCGTGCCATCACACTGGTACCAGAGGTGGTCGCTGGACGCCTGCACACACGTGCGCGGCGGCACCGATTGGCCGAGCGTCGCCGAATCACACCACGCGTAGGTCTGCGAACATCCGCTCGTCGAAGACGCCGCGGTCCACATGCCGGCGCTGCACTCGTAGAGCCCGCCATCACCGGCCGACTGCACGCACACGCCATCATCGACGGTCTTGTCGAGCGTTCCCGAGGCACACGTCGTCGGCGGTGGCGTTTGCGTGGTGGTGCCGCTGTCGTCACCGCTCGTCGGCGCGACCGCCGCGACGAACGCCTGAAGATCCGCGAGCGAGCCATTGAACTTGTCGAGATCGACCTGGCCCGAGACACCGGGCGCACTACCCGAGCCGGAGTTTTGCCAGAACTTCCAGGCCGACCACGGCGCCGGCAGGTCCGGGCACAGCGACGAGTACTGCGCGATCCACAGGGGATTACCGACGAACGACGACGGTCCGCCGACCTGATCGCGCCAGAAGTATTTGCCGGTGTAGATGATCGGCGTGACGCCGAGTTGACGGTGAACGTAGTCGACCCACTGGCGCACCTTGGCCGCGACGGTCGAGGCGCTGAGCCCACCGGTATCTTCGACATCGAGCACCGGCGGCAGATCACCGGGCGTGTACGAGCCACCGATCGAGCTGATCAGATAGTCGGCTTGCGTCGTGACGTTCTGTGCAGGGCGGAAGAATTGATACGCGCCGCGGATCACGCCAGCTGACTTCGTCGCGGCCCAGTTCGTCGCGAACTTCGGATCGTGAAACGAGCCATCGGACGTGCGAAGAAACGCGAACGCGTAGCCGTTGGTCTTGAGCGTTGTCCAGTTGACGGAGCCCTGGTAGTACGACACGTCGACGCCCTTCGTGGTCGTGCCACCTGCGCAGACGCGCGCGTAGATACTCGCGCCTTCACTGCCGCCGTTGCTGTCACCGTTGGTCGAAGAACCGAGCCCCGCACCGGCGGCCGAGTCATCTGCGACCGGATCCGCGGGCGCGTCGCCCACGCAGCCGCCAGCAACCAACGAGACGAGCGCGACAACCAGCGAGCGTGAGCGCATGTGCAAGTGCCCAACGCAACGACCGTGCCGCTGCTCGTTTAATCACGCGATCACGATGGATTGCGCACGCGTGAGACTCGACTGATCCGGCGCGTGATCACGATGTGAATGTTCCTGCACAACCGCGTACGCCCGCGTCGCAGCTCGACCTTCACGAGGCGTGGGGGTAGGTCTTCCCGGTGGTGGTGAAAATGTCCCCAGTCAAAAACCGGCGGCACACCTGCAACCGGCAGGCGGAGTTGCTGGCTCATCGAGCTTCATCGCCAGTCACCCGCCAGGAAATTCATCAGGTTACGCGGGCTCGGTTCCTGCTCGAAGTGCTCACATGTTGCGATCGCTTCCGATGCTCTCCATGGCCCTCGGGCTCGTCCTTGGCGCCTGCGCCGCTGCACCGGCCGGAAGCAACAGCACCGATACCGGCGACCCATACTCGCCGGGCCTGTCGAAGTACGAGCACATCTTCAACGGCGTGCCGGCGAACGGCTCGTTGCCCGACATCGGCAAGGCCGACGCGGTTTATCCCGCGACCTCGACCGAGTTGCTCGCGACCCAGTCGCCGATCAAAGATCAGAACCGCCGCGGTGTCTGCACGATCTTCACGACCACTGCGCTGATGGAGCATCTCTACATCAGGGCCGGCCTGGCGATGCCGAGCTTCTCCGAGCAGTACCTCCAGTGGGCCGTCAAGGCACAACTCGGCGTCCTGCCGAACGCCGAAGGCTCGAACGTCGCGAACAACATCGATGCGATCCATCAGTACGGCATCGTCGATGAAGCGACCGATCCGTATCGCGGCACCGAGTACACCGAGACCGACGACGCGGACTGCAAGCCGGATGGCACCGAGACCCAGGTGCTGCCGACGAAGTGCTGGACACAAGGCGGGCCGACCGACGTGATGCAGGCGGGCAAGAAGTTCACGCTGCCGACTGGCAGGTTCATCAACACCACCGACATCAAGGCGCACATCACGAGCGATCACACCGCGGTCGCCGTCGGGATCGACTTCTTCTACCAGGCGTGGAACCACGGCGCCTCGACGCTGCCGATCGACCGCGCCGAGATGCGCAAAGGGTTCGTCCGCTATCCGAACGCGACCGACATCACCGAGAGCCACAAGGAGAAGGCCGGTCACGGCATCTTGCTCGTCGGCTGGGACGACAACCTCGAAGTCGACAACGTCGGCGCCGATGGCAAGCCGGTGCTCGACGCGAACGGCAACCCGACGAAGCAGAAGGGCTTCTACATCTTCAAGAACAGCTGGGGCACCGAGGTGTTCGGCGTGACGAACCCGAACGGCGCGGGCTACGGCTACATCTCGGAGAAGTACATCGAGAAGTACGCGACCGCGTACGTCACGAGCATTCCGGCGCTCGATTCGGTGCCCGCTGGGCCCCCGCCTCCGGCGACGTGCAGCTATTTGAAGTGCTCGGACTACGGCTTTGCCGCCGGCGAGTGCCGCGATGGCCTCAAGTGCGACGACAACGACCAGTGCTTGAACTACGACAGCAGCTGTACCTAGGGCCGAATGTGGTCGACGAGTAGCGCCGTCATCTTCTGCTAGATGTGTGGCGTCTGAAGCAACCAGGTCGCGTTCGCTCGAACGCGCGCGCGTAGGCGAGCTTGCCGAAAAAAAGGGCGTGGACAGCCACGCGAACACGTGACGGGCGAGAGCAAGGACAGCGACGACATCAGGGCGCGGGCTTCTTGGCTCCGGACACCGCGTGAAGGATCAGCGCGACCACGCCGCACGTGACGACGCGGCTGCGGCGAACCAAGGCGAACGCGGTGGCGACGGGCAGCGGCGCGCCGAGCCCGGTCAGCGCGAACACCGCCGCGCTCTCGACCACGCCAAGCCCTTGCGGCATCACGAAGCCGACAAAACCTGCCGCATTGAGCACACCGTCGACGAACAGGATCGTACCGAGGTCGGTCGGCAACCCGACGAGGTGCAGGAGCAACGTGGTCTCGGATGCCTGTAGCGCGCGGGTGAGTGCGAACCAGCCGAGCGCGCGAACGAGCGTGCGGCGGGGTAGCGGCACCGGCTCGGTGTGCGTACCGGCTGCGACCCTCGCGGCGAACACGCCGAGCTTGCCAGGTGCACGCGTGGTCATCAGCGCGAGGATCGCGATGCCGACCGGGGCCGCGATCGCCGCGTAGATCAACAGGCCCTCGTGACCCGGCGGATCGCCAAGCAACGCGATGCCGAGCGTCGCAAAGCCGGCGCTGGCGATGAAGCCGAGACCGTTGTCGATCAACCGATCGCGCACGAGGCCCGTGAGCGCGGCTTCGGTCGTCAAGTAGCGATCGAGGATGCGGAGCTTGAACGGTTCGCCGCCGACCCCGGCGAGCGGCAAGATGCCGTTGTAGCCATCGCCGATCCAGCGCAGCGCGTAGAGCTCGCGCCACGGCACGCCACCGCCGAGCACCACCCCGAGGGCGCTCGTCCGGGTCGCGAACCACAGCGCGGCGATCAGTGGCGAGACGATCACCAACGGTCCCATCGCCGCGATCGACGTCTCGATCTCGGCGAACGGCGTGCGCGTGAGGACGTAGACGAACAGGGCCAGCCCGATCACGAGCCATGCTCGGACGAGCCAGACCTTCATCAGCCTTCGCGACGACGGCCGAGCGCCCAGTCGAGCATCTTGTCGGTGCGTGCCTCGAGAAAGCGCGCCAGCCGGTGATAGTCGCTGCCGACCTTGATCAAGCGAACTTCGGTCTTTAGGGTCGTGGCATCGACGATCTGCTTGAACGGCACGTAGATCAGCTTGAGCTGGCCCTCGATCGAGACCATATGGCCGTCGAGGTTCTCCTCGACGAGCCCGCGATACGCACCGATGCCGAGCTGGCTGCCGAGCATCACGTCGAAAGCGTGCGGCGGCGCGCAGCGCGATTCATAGCCGAGCTGGAGTCCGGTGATCTTCTTCTTGCGCTGGCTGAGGTCGCTGTACCGCTTCTGGACGAGCCCGGCGACGTGCTTGCCGAAATCGACGCGGCCGAGCGACATGTGACCGTGGTCATCGCGCGGCACATCCTTGAGGCTCGCCGCGGGCAGCATCTCGGCGAGGCCTTCTGCGAGGACGATCGTGCCGTAGTGCTTGCCGCGCTTCTCGCGCTGCATGATGAGATCGACGATGCGCTGGACGAGCGCATCGAGCGAGAGCGTCGGGCCGGTATCCCCCGGGCCGGCCGGCGCGAGCAGCGGACCGTGGACATCCTCGACCGCCACGACGAGGTTCGCTTCGCCCGCGATCGCGACACCGTACGAGAGCCAGCCGGCTTTACGACCCATCGTCTCGACGATGAAGTAGCTCGAGGTCGCCATCGCATCGGCGCGCAGGTTCTGGACCTCCTTCGCCATTACGTCGACCGCGGTGAAGAAGCCGAACGTGAAATCGATGCCGGGATAATCGTTGTCGATCGTCTTGGGCAGGTGGATGATCTGGACGCGCTTGGCGCCCTTTGGGAGGCGGCGCTGGAGCTCGTAAAGAAAGTTCGCGGTCTTGAGCGTGTCGTCGCCGCCGATCGAGATCAGCGCATCGATCTCGAGATCGACGAGCGCGTTGTAGATATTGCGCAGCTTCGAGGTCTTCTCGGGATTGTCGAGATCCTCGAGCTTCACGATCTCCTTGCCAGGATTCGTGCGTGCCGTCCCGATCACGATGCCGCGCGAGTTGCGTAAGCCCGAGAGGTCCTTCTCGTCAAAGATCCGGTAGTGCTCGTCGGGGAGCAGCCGGTGGGTGACCGGGTGGTAGTCCTGGAGGTTCGAGTAGCCGTGGAAGAAGCCGACCACCGAACGGTCGTCCGACAGAAAGGACATCGCAGCGGACGAGATCACGGCGTTGGCGGCTGGCGCGGGACCGCCCGAGAAGATCAGCGCGACGCGCTTGATGTGGTCCCCTTTGGGAGCTCCGGCACCAGGGACAGAAGCAGTGGTCATGGCGCCGGACGGTATCGCGACTGCACTCCCTCGACCATCTGTCGCGCGATCGGATGATAGCCGGCACGCAACTGATCGAAGAGCGCGTTGCCCCGGTCACGCGTCGCAGGTTCCGCCGCGAGCGCGGTGTACAGCGGTCGCAGATATTTCATCCGACCGACCTCGGCGACGACGCGCTCGACCCGCGGAAGAACTGCGAGATAGCCGGACTTGAGCGCCAGCGTGAGCCACGGTACGAGCACGTCGTAATTGCGGCTCTCGGTGAGGTGGCACTGGGCATCGAGCGCCCGTAGCGTTGCTTCTGGCAACGGGCGCGGGAGGTTCTCGAGATAGAGCGCCCACTCGGTCGCGCTCCACTTGTTGTCTTTTGGTGGCAGGGCGGTCCCGAGCGCTTCGATCGCCGCGAGCCGGGAGCTCTTCGCGGTTACCGTGTTCGGCGGTAGGCCCTCGCCGTCGAGCCACGCCGGCGCATTGACCTTCGCCAGCGCGCCGGGCAGGCCGTGCTCGATGTGCGCGATGAAGTCCTCGGTCGTGATCGCGCCGAACCGGAACGTATCCAGATACGTGCGCAGCCACGCGACGAACGCCGGCCGACCGACCGCGGCTTCGATCGCGGTGAGGAACAGATAGCCCTTCTCGTAAGGGATCAGCGAGTAGCATTCGTCGGGATCGATCCCTTCGAGGTGCGTGCGCAGCTTTGTCATCGCCGGCATATCCTTGAATCGCTCGATCGATTCATCGAGCTCGCGCCGGCCGAGGGCCGCCGAGAGCGCGGCCCGCTCTTCACCCTCGAGAGCTTCGGTGATCCGGCGCTCCGCGTACATCGTGAAGCCTTCGTTGAGCCAGAAGTGCTCGGCATTCGCGTTCGTCACGAGGTTGCCGGTCCAGGAGTGCGCGAGCTCGTGCGCGATCACCGAAACGAGCGAGCGATCACCGGCGATCACGGTCGGGGTGATGAACGTGAGCCGCGGGTTCTCCATGCCGCCGTACGGAAACGAAGGTGGCATCGTGAGGATGTCGAAACGCTCCCAATCGTACGGCCCGAACAGCGCCTCGGCGGCGGTGATCATCGCTTCGGCATCCGCGAATTCCCACGCGGCCTTCTCGACGACGCCGGGCTCGGCCCACACCCGCACGCGCGGCGACAGATCGCGCGATGCGAGATCGCCGACGGCGAATGCGAACAGGTACGGCGGAATCGGTTGCGGCATCTCGAACCGATGCACCGCGAGCTCGCCGACCTCGGTGCGCCCACGATCCGCGGCGGCCATCACGGCACGCAGCGATTTCGGAATCGTGAGCTCGGCGGTGTAGCGCTGGCGTAGGCCTGGCGAATCCTGCACCGGCACGAGCGAGCGCGCGTGGATCGCCTGGCACTGCGAGAACAGATATGGATGGACGCCGCCGTCGGTCTGCGCGGGTGCGAGCCACTGCAAGGCGCTGGCATCCGGCGAGGTCTCGTACTTGATCTTGATCGACGGCGTCGATGCGGGGAGGCTGATCTCGAGGCGCGCGCCGATATACGGCTCGGGCGGGTGGACGGTGAATGCTAGTGCGGTGCCGTGCGCATCGACGATCGAAGCGATGCGCAGATCGCGCGTATCGAGATCGAGGGTGCCGCTGCCCGGCTTGGCAAAGTGCAGCGTGACTTCGCCGGTGATGATCTGCGTCGCGAAATCGATCCGCGCCTCGAGCGCGAACGATTCGGTCTGGAGCTGAGCATCATCGGCGTACGAATGTGGATCGCGGCGAGCCATGTTGGTAGGCCGAGCATACGCAACCTGTCGTCACGAAGGGCATTCCACGAGCTGGTTGTAGGTGCGAGTGGTTCGAAGGGCGAGCGATAGCTCTCCGAGGCGAAATCGCGGATTCTCCGACGGAGTGGTACCCTGTTCGGCGTGCGGTTGCTCCTCGTGGTGATAGCCCTTGCGGCGTGTTCTCATTCGAAGCCGGCCGGTACGCTGCCTGCCGAGAAGATCAAGCTGCTCATGCTGCCGGCAGAGAGCGACACGTTTCCGAAGATCGCGAAGGCCGCGACGGAAGCGCTCTCGCACGCGAAGGTCGCGGGAGTCGATGAATCGGGGACCTCGAAGGTCTCGATCGAAGTCGTTCAGCTCTCGATCGAGTGCCTCGGTCCGACGGTGAGCTGCTACGACGCGGCGGCAAAGTCGCTCTCCGCGAACAAGATTTTGTTCGCGCAGATCGACACTGATGGTCAGAAGCCGAGGATCACGGTGACGTTGTTCGATCGCGCGGCGAAGTCATCGCCGAGGACCGCGGAGCACACGTATGCCACCGAGGCGGCCGCGATGGCCGGGCTCGTGGGACTCGTAGCGGAGGCAACTCGATGAGCCGTGAAGAATCGACGAATGTTGTCGAGATCGATGCGATCGCCATCGAGGAGTGGGAGCACGAGCAGCACACGCCGATGGCGAATGACACGAACCTTGCCGCGCTGGTGAAGCAATCGGCGGCGAATTCGTATCCGGTCAAGGCGCTCGATGAACGCTGGGACGACCTCGCGGTGCCGCAAGCGAGCGCGCCTGCTGCGAAGCCGCGCACGACGACGAACACGCTCCGCCGAAGTGGCGCAGCCGAAGCTGTGAGCGCCCTGCCGACCGCGATTCCGGCGGGCGGCAAGAACAAGACGATGGCATTCCCGACAGCGCTCGTGAAGCCGGCGATGCCGATCAAGCGCGCGGAGATGACCAGTCGCCCGACGGGCGTGCCGAAACAGGTGGTCGCCGCTGGACCTCCCGCCTCACCACCGAAGCGGCCCACGTCGCAAGCCAAAGCGGAAGCTGCGCCGATCGCGCCGAAGTTCGTCGCTGCGCCAGGCCCTGCGATGTCGAGGCGGCCGACCTCGGAGCTCACCTCGAAGGTCAAGCGCACAGAGCCCGTCGTCGCGATTCCCTCACCGGTGAACGTGGCCAAGGTCGCGACCGCCGCGGTCGAGGTGTCACCGTTCGAAGCGTCGTTGTCGTCGTCGGACGATTGGTTGCCGGCGTGGCCACCCGCGGCTGAAGCTGCAGTCCCGGCCGCGACAACTCCCGCGCACACGTTCGAAGATTGGGACGATCCGTCGGCGTCGACCGCGATCGGCAATCGCGTCGCGCCGACCGAGCCCACGCGCGCCGCGAGCGACAATGCCTCGGCGTTCCCGCGCGAAAATTCAGTGTTCATCGATCTCGGCGCGCAGTCGCCGAAGCAGGTGACCGCGCCGAAGCGTCCGCAGACCCAGCCGGTGATCCAGACCTCGGAGCAGAGCACGACGACGTCTGGCGTGTTCGTGATGCCCACCGAGGGTGAAAGCCTAGCTGCACCGAATGTCGTCGCGAACCAGCCGCCGACCCTCGCCGACTACGCGGATCCTCGCGCGATCAGTACGTCCGGACCGGCGTTGCTCCCGGAGCGCCCGTCGAATCCGTGGCAGACGCCGCTGCCCGGCCCATTGCCAGGTGAGCCCCTTGCAGCGGCGGCCGTGTCGCCGTTTTCGCGCACCGCTTCGGAGCGCGCACTCGACTATTCGACCCCAACCTCGGTGCCGACCTCGGCATCGCCGGCGCAGACGTCGGTGCCGCCCCCGAGACCCTCCGAGCCGTTCGCGCCGTGCGAGCCATCGCCGGTCGTGCAACAAGCACAGTGGCCTAGCGTCGCAGGCCTGGGCTACGACGCAGGCAGCGATACGGCGATTCCCTCGCCGATCACGCGACCCGAGCCGACCGAACAAGCCCCGCTTCGCACGCCACTCCTCACGCCGAAACGTCGGCGCGTCGCGCTATTCGCGATCGGCGGCGCATTCGTCGCGATCCTCGTGATGGCGATCGGGAGCGGCGGTGCGAAGAAGCCAGTCCCCACCGCGGCGATCGAGAAGACGCCAGCCACTGCGGCGACGCCAACAAACACGACGACTCCCGTTCCGACCGCGCGCGCCGCCGCCGCGGTGGCAATTACTGCGACGATTCCGACGGCGTCGAATCCGCCGACCCCGCCGACCAAGGCCGCACCGACCAAGCAAGTCCCCGCGAAGCGACGCTTCAAGGCAACAAAGCCGGTCGTCGTCGATTACGACAAGAGGCCCGAGTCCGCGCCCGATGCGGATCAGTCGCTCGCGAAGGCCCGCTCGATCTACGCGAACGGCAACCAGCGCCTGTTCGCTGGCGATCCGACTGGCGCGATCGTGCAGTACCGCCAAGCGCTGGCAGCGTATCCGAATTATGCAGCGAGCTATCGCGGTATCGGCCTGGCGTACGCACAGCAAGCGAACAGGCCCGCCGCGCTCGGGGCCTTCAAGACGTACGTCCAGCTCGCGCCCGGCGCGAAGGATGTCGCGCTGATCAAAGTGCGCATCGCGAACCTCTCGGTCCGCTAGTCGGCGTTGCCGAACAGCGCGAGGAGCTCGTCAGCCGCGGCGGTCGAGGTGACTTCGCCGGCCGACACTGCAGCCTCGAGCCGAGGTAGCGCCAGGGCGATCGCCGGGTTGGCGCGAAATGTCGATTCGAGCCGCTCGCGAACGAGCGCCCACATCCAGATCTGTTGCTGATCCGAGCGCAGCTTCGCGAGCTCGCCTGAAGCCGACAAGACGCCGTGATGTTCCTCGATGGCGGCCCACAGCTCGTCGAGGCCGGCGCCGGTGAGCCCGGAGATGCCGAGCGCACGTGGCTGCCACGAATCGCGCGGGCGGGGCAGGTAGCGCAGCGCACTGCGCAGCTCCGAGAGCGCGAGCTTCGCGCGCATCGCGCCGTCACCATCGGATTTGTTGACGGCGAGCGCATCGGCGAGCTCGAACACGCCCTTTTTAATGCCCTGCAGCTCGTCGCCGGAGCCCGGCAATACGAGGACGAGGAAAAAATCGACCATGTCCGCGACGGCGGTCTCGCCTTGGCCCACACCGACCGTCTCGACAAGGATCACGTCGAAGCCTGCCGCTTCGCACAGCAGCATGGTCTCGCGCGTCCGGCGCGCGACCCCACCGGGCGAGAGCCCGCTCGGCGACGGGCGAATGAACGCGTTCGGCTCGATCGCGAGGCGCTGCATGCGGGTCTTGTCGCCGAGAATCGAGCCGCCGGAGAGCTGGCTGGTCGGATCGATCGCGAGCACCGCGACGCGTTTGCCCGCGGTGACGAGCCTCATGCCGAGCTCGTCGATGAACGTCGACTTGCCGACGCCGGGCACGCCCGTGATGCCGACGCGGCGCGCGTTGCCCGTCGCGGGTAGCACGCGATGCAGGAGGTCCTGTGCGAGCACGGCATCGCGTGGCTCGCGGCTCTCGATCAGCGTGACGGCGCGAGCTAGTACACCGCGATCGCACGCGCGCACACCTCGTTCGTATTCGTCGACGGTGAGGCGAGGCGCGCGCGTGGTCATTCGCGCGGCTCGAGCCGATCGAGGAGCGAGCCTGCGGCTTCCGCGATCACGGTGCCGGGACCGAAGATTTCGGCCGCACCTGCTTCACGCAGGGCGGGGTAGTCATCCGGCGGAATCACGCCCCCGGCGACGATCAGGATATCGGCGCGACCGAGCGCGGCGAGCGCATCGCGCAACGCCGGGATGAGCGTGAGGTGCCCTGCGGCGAGCGAGCTTGCACCGACGACGTGGACATCCGCTTCGACGGCGGCGCGTGCGGTCTCCTCGGGTGTCTGGAAGAGGGGGCCGATGTCGACATCGAAGCCGAGGTCGGCGAACGCCGAGGCGATGACCTTCTGCCCGCGATCGTGGCCATCCTGGCCCATCTTCGCGATCAAGATGCGCGGGCGACGGCCCTCGCGCTCGAGGAAGGCCCGCGTGCGACCCCGGATCGTGGTCACGGTGGTGGAGGTCTCGCCCACCTCGCCACTGTACACGCCGGAGATGGCGTGGATCTCGGCGCGATGCCGACCCCAGATCTTCTCGAGGGCCCACGAGATCTCACCGACGGAGGCGCGAGCTCGCGCCGCGGCGATCGCGCGCTCGAGCAAGTTGCCCTCGCCAGTCTCGGCACACGCCGTGAGGGCGTCGAGCTCGCGTTGCGTTGCTTCGGAATCGCGCTCGCGGCGCAATTTCTCGAGCCGATCGATCTGGGTCTTGCGCACGGCCGCGTTGTTGACCTTCATCACCGGCACGGGCGCTTCGCGATCGGGTTTCAAGTAATTCACGCCGATGATCTTCTGGCGCCCGCTATCGATGCGTGCCTGCGTGCGTGCGGCCGCTTCTTCGATGCGAAGCTTCGGCACGCCGGCCTCGATGGCCTTGACCATGCCTCCGAGCTCTTCGACCTCGGCGATGTGCTCGCGCGCTCGTCGAGCGAGCTCGGCGGTGAGCCACTCGACGTAGTAGCTGCCGCCCCACGGATCTACGGTCTTCGTAGTGTTCGACTCGAGCTGGAGCTGGAGCTGGGTGTTGCGTGCGATGCGCGCCGAGAAATCGGTCGGCAGTGCGAGCGCTTCGTCGAGCGAGTTGGTGTGCAGGCTCTGCGTGTGGCCTTGCGTGGCGGCCATTGCTTCGATGCCGGTCCGCACGACGTTGTTGTAAACATCCTGCGCGGTCAGCGACCAGCCGGAGGTCTGGCAGTGCGTGCGCAGCGCGAGGCTCTTCGGGCTCTTCGGCTCGAACGTCGCGACGAGCTCTGCCCACAGGAGGCGCGCCGCGCGCAGCTTGGCGACCTCCATGAAGAAGTTCATGCCGATCGCGAAGAAGAACGAGAGCCGCGGCGCGAACGAATCGACGCTCATGCCCGCGGCGACGCCGGTGCGGATGTACTCGACACCGTCGGCGAGCGTGTAGCCGAGCTCGAGGTCCGCGGTCGCGCCGGCCTCCTGCATGTGATAGCCGGAGATCGAGATCGAATTGTACTTCGGCATGTTCTTCGCGGTGAACGCGAAGATGTCGGCGATGATCTTCATCGACGGTGCGGGCGGATAAATATAGGTGTTCCGCACCATGTACTCTTTGAGGATGTCGTTCTGGATCGTGCCGGTGAGGGTTGCCGGCGCGACACCTTGCTCCTCGGCCGCGACGACGTAGAGCGCGAGGATCGGCAGCACCGCGCCGTTCATCGTCATCGACACGCTCATCTTGTCGAGCGGGATGCCGTCGAACAGGATCTTCATGTCTTCGATCGAATCGATCGCGACGCCCGCCATGCCAACATCACCGATGACACGCGGATGATCGCTGTCGTAGCCGCGATGGGTCGCGAGGTCGAACGCGATCGAGAGCCCCATCTGACCCGCCGCGAGGTTGCGGCGATAGAACGCATTCGAGTCTTCCGCAGTGGAGAAACCGGCGTACTGGCGCACCGTCCATGGCTTCTGCACGTACATCGTGGGGTAGGGGCCACGCACGAAGGGAGCGAAGCCGGGCAGGCCATCGAGGTGCGCGATACCCTCGAGATCCGCGGCCGCATACAGCCCGCGATGTGGGATGCCCTCGGGGGTGTCCCACGTCGCGCCCGTGGCTGCGCTCGGCGCGGGATCTGCGGTGATGGCATCGAACTCGATCGTGCCGTAGTCCGGCACCTTCACGCTGCACCTCCCGTGAGTGCGGACAGGGTTGCGATCACGTCGCAGCCGACAAAGATGAACTGATCGACGCCCGCGGCCTTCAGCGGCTTCTCGAGGGCGCCCGGGCGGCCGGCAAGCACGATCTGGGTGTAGCCCGCGGCGCGCAGCTCGGTTGCGCGCGGCGCCGCTTCGATCGCATTGCGCTCGTCGCTACCACAGATGACCGCGATCGCGTGCGGACCCGCTGGCGTGAGCTCGCCGCCTTCGCGCGTGGCGAGGCCCGCGGTCGCGAAGAATGCCTGTGCGTAGCCGAGCCGACCTCGATATTCCGCCGGCGATCCGAGGGTCACGAGGACCACGTCGCGCGAGCCTTCGACCTTCGCGCGCAGCGCTTCGAAGGCTTCGCCATCGCGATGACCCGAGCCGGCGGTCGTCGGCAAGGGAGCCGGTAACTTCTCGCTCGGGTTCGCAAACTCCGAGGTGCCGAGCACGGGTATCTTGCGCACAGCGATCGCTGCGGCGCGCTCTGTCCACGTGGCCTCGAGGCGCTGGCGCAACGAGCCATTCTTGATCGCGGCGACGATGCCGCCGTCGCGCTCGATCGCCTGGAACCGCGACCACGCCTCGCGCGCCAAGCTCTCCGTCCGCGCCTCGAGATAGTACGAACCGCCACCCGCATCGAGCACGCGCCCGAGATGGCTCTCCTCGCGCAGCACGAGCGCGGTGTTGCGGGCGGTTCGCCGGCCGAGCGCCGAGGGTAAGCCGAAGGCTTCGTCGAACGCCGCGGGGGTGACCAGTTGCGCACCGCCGAGCACCGCCGCGAACACCTCGGTGGTGACGCGCAGCATGTTGATCCACGGATCGCGCACGCTCAGTGTTCGCGGCGAACACACCGCGTGGATCGCGTCGAGCCCGACCTCGGTCACGCCGGCTGCGGCGAGCAACTTCCACCACACGAGCCGCAACGCGCGCAGCTTGCACAGCTCGCCGAACGTGTCGCGGCCGACCGCGATCTGGACCCACAGGCTGCGCGCGGCCGCGGCATCGTCGAGCCCTTCTCGCGCAAGCGCGCGGAGGTATGCCACCCCGGTCGCGAGGATCAATGCGAGCTCGTCGGCTGCATCGGCGCCCGCGGCATGAAACGCGACGCTCGAGATCCGCACGGGCCGCACGTGATGGTCGGGCGCTCCGAGCATGCCGCTCGCGCGTTGTTCGGCGATGCGACGTGCGAACGCGCTGACCTCGTTGAGCTGGCGTGGCAGGGCACTCGCCTCGAGCTCACCAGCCCACAGCTCGCCGATCGGATCGACGCCGAGCCACGCGCGGCGCGCGTTCATCACGGCCTTGAAATGTTCGATCCTGGGCGTGCCCGCGACATCCATCACGATCCCGAGCTTGTGACCGAGGGCGGCTTCGAGGGAGGCTCGATCACCATCTGCAAACCACAGCGCATCGGTACCGCCAGCGAGGTCGTCCGCGATCGCGTCGCGATCGCCGCTACGCATGCACAGCTCGAACGGGGCCGCGGTTGCGGTGGCGCCGCGCACGAACGGTGCGAGTCCCGGCACGCCCGGATCCACGCGCTCGGTGTAAAGCGGTTGGATGGCGAGCCCTTCGGCTCGGGTGACGAGCTTCTCGAACGGAGCGCCGGCGAGCTCCTTTTCTACCTGCGCGCGCCAGTCGTCGTAGGTGGGTTTCACGGCGACGAGAACGTAGCACTTCGGCGCGGTTGCCTGAACATGGCAGAAGGCCGTCAAGCAGCTGGGGCGCGCTACTGGACGATCGGCGTGACTCCGAGCGAGACGTTCGCGGTGCCGGAGCACGGCGTCGCGCAGGCCCCGTTGTCTTGCACGATCATCTCCGCGTAGGCGTACGACAGCGACAGTACGCACGTGGCAGGATCGAGGGTTCCGGTCAACGTCTCGGTCGATTGCCAGCCGCAGCCATCGTCAAACGTGTGGGGCTCGACGTTCACCAACGTCACGTGGTTGCTGCTGCTCACCGAGCCCGCGAACGTGAGCCCGTTCGAGAACGCCATCGTGAACGAGCTCGTGTCACGCGTGAGCGTGACGTCGCCGCTCATCCGCGAGACGTTGTTCCAGATCGCACAAGCTTGAACGGCGGCGTTACCGATCGTCGCCGTTCCCGCGATTTCGGGCTCGAAACACACGGCTGGTCGCCCGGTATCGGGCGTGACGTGCGACGAGGCATCGGGTTGCGGATCACCGCCAGCACGAGGCGAGGGCGAACACGCAGCGACCACAAACGCGATTATCGAGGTCCGCATGGGTCGCGCTTATCACATGGCCGGTCGACCTTGCCCACTAACAGCGGCTTCCACGGCCGAGCGCAATCGGACATGGGCAGTGTTGCGCGACACGTCACATGTTGCGCCGGTACTGACCACCCACCTCGTAGAGCGCCTTCGAGAGCTGGCCGAGCGTGCAGACCTTGCAGGCTTCGAGCAACGCGGTGAACACGTTGTCGCCATCGAGCGCGGCGCGCTTGACCTCGGCGAGTGCCTTCGGTGCGACCGCGCTGTTGCGCTTCCAGAAGGCATCACGCGCCTCGATCGCGTAATGCTTCTCATCGGTCGTCGCACGAATCACCTCGGGTGGCTCGACGGTCGGGCTGCCCTCCGGATCGAGGAACGTGTTGACGCCAATGATCGGCAGCGTGCCGTCGTGCTTGAGCGTCTCGTAGTACAGCGATTCCTCCTGGATCTTGGAGCGCTGGTACATCCGCTCCATCGCACCGAGCACACCGCCGCGCTCGCTGATCGACCGGAACTCGGCGAGGACCGCTGTTTCGACCATGTCAGTCAGCTGCTCGATGATGAACGAACCCTGGTTCGGGTTCTCGTTCTTGGAGAGCCCGAACTCCTTGTTGATCACGAGCTGGATCGCGAGCGCGCGGCGAACCGATTCTTCGGTTGGCGTCGTGATCGCTTCGTCGTACGCGTTGGTGTGCAGCGAGTTGCAGTTGTCGTTCAGCGCGAGCAGCGCCTGCAACGTGGTGCGGATGTCGTTGAACGAAATCTCCTGCGCGTGCAGCGAACGACCCGAGGTCTGGATGTGATATTTGAGCTTTTGCGAGCGGTCATTGCCGCCGTACTTGTCGCGGATCGCCTTCGCCCAGATTCGCCGAGCGACCCGACCGAGCACGGCGTATTCCGCATCCATGCCGTTCGAGAAGAAGAACGACAGGTTAGGTGCGAAGTCGTCGATCTTCATCCCGCGCGACAAGTAGTACTCGACGAAGGTGAAGCCGTTCGAGAGCGTGAACGCGAGCTGGCTGATCGGGTTCGCGCCTGCTTCCGCGATGTGATAGCCGCTGATCGAGACAGAGTAGAAGTTGCGGATCTTCTGCTCGATGAAGAAGTGCTGGATGTCGCCCATCATGCGGAGCGCGAACTCCGTCGAGAAGATGCAGGTGTTCTGGGCCTGATCTTCTTTGAGGATGTCGGCCTGGACCGTGCCGCGCACTTGCTGGAGCGTAGCGGCGCGGATCTTCTCGTACGCATCCAGCGGCAGCACATCGTCGCCAGAGACACCGAGCAGCATCAAGCCAAGGCCGTTGTTGCCCTCGGGCACCTCTCCTTGATAGCGAGGACGGGGCGTGCCGCGCTGCTGATAGAGCGCGACGATCTTCGCTTCGATCTCGGCGGCGAGACCGTGCTTGACGATGTACTTCTCGCACTGCTGGTCGATCGCCGCGTTCAAGAAGAACCCCAGCAGCATCGGTGCCGGGCCGTTGATCGTCATCGACACCGACGTCGCTGGATCGGCGAGATCGAAGCCAGAGTAGAGCTTCTTCGCGTCGTCGACGCTCGCGATCGAGACGCCGGAGTTGCCGACCTTGCCGTAGATATCGGGCCGGTGATCCGGATCCTCGCCGTACAGCGTTACCGAGTCGAACGCGGTCGAGAGCCGCTTCGCCGGCAGGCCACGCGAGACGTAGTGGAACCGCTTATTCGTGCGCTCCGGGCCGCCTTCACCAGCGAACATCCGCGCCGGATCTTCGCCTTCGCGTTTGAGCGGGAACACACCCGCGGTGAACGGGAACTCGCCGGGCGGCGCTTCGCGCAGCAGCCACGTCAAGATATCGCCCCAGTCCTCGTACTGCGGCAGCGCGACCTTTGGAATCTTCAAGTGCGAGAGCGACTCGGTCGTGAGGTCGAGCTCGATCACCTTGTCGCGAACCTGGAACTGATACTTCGCCGCGGCGTAGCGCCGCTTCACGGCCGGCCACTCCGCGAGGAGCTTGCGCGACTCGGCGGTGAGCCGGGTCTCGAGATCGTGATAGAGGGCGACGAGCTCGCCGACGTAGGCCGGTTCGCCCTCGACGACCTGGGTGACCTGCACGGTGTCGGACGTCTCGACGATCTCGAGCTTCTTCTTACCGACGTTCGCGCGCAGAGCCTCGACAGTGCCGTGGAGTTGATACATCCGGCGCGCGATCGAGGCCTGGTTCTTGACGTGCGCGTCGTTCGCGTTACAGGCCTCGGCGATCTCCGCGAGGTAGCGCGTCCGATCGGGTGGGATGATCCACTTCTTCTCGCTCATCCCGTCGGATATCTCGAACTTGGAGTGCAGCGGCGCCTGGGTGCGTGCCACGAGGAGGTCCATCAGGGCCCGGTACAGGGTGTTCATGCCTGGGTCGTTGAACTGCGCCGCCATCGTACCGTAGACGGGCAGTTGCTCGTCGGCCGTGGTGAACGCGTTGTGGTTGCGCTTGTACTGCTTGCGCACGTCGCGCAGCGCATCGAGCGAGCCGCGCTTGTCGAACTTGTTGATCGCGATCGCGTCGGCAAAATCGAGCATGTCGATCTTTTCGAGCTGCGTCGCCGCGCCGTACTCCGCGGTCATCACGTAGAGCGAGACATCCGCGTGCTCGGTGATCTCGGTGTCACTCTGGCCGATGCCCGAGGTCTCGACGACCACGAGGTCGAACCGCGCCGCGCGACAGATCTCGATCGACTCGCGCACGTGCTTCGAGAGCGACATGTTCGATTGCCGGGTCGCCAGCGACCGCATGTAGACGCGCGGGTTATCGATCGAGTTCATCCGGATGCGATCGCCGAGCAGTGCGCCGCCGCTCTTGCGCTTGCTCGGATCGACCGAGATGACCGCGATGGTCTTGTCCGGAAAATCGACAAGGAACCGCCGCACCAGCTCGTCGACCAGCGACGACTTGCCGGCGCCGCCCGTTCCGGTGATGCCGAGGACGGGAACCTTCGTCGACTTCGCGAGGATCGGTTCGAGCGCCTTGCGCAGCTCGTCACCCGCATCGGGATGATTCTCGGCGGCCGTGATCAGCCCACCGATCACGGACGGCGAGCGCGCGGGCAACGCGGGGACGGCCTTCGCGATCGCCGGCGGCGCTTTCTCGAAGTCCGAGCGCTGCAGCAGGTCGTTGATCATCCCCTGCAGCCCCATCTTGCGGCCGTCGTCAGGCGAGTACAGGCGCGTGACGCCGTACGCATGGAGCTCCTCGATCTCGCTCTGAAGGATCGTGCCACCGCCGCCGCCGAACACCAAGATGTTGGCGCCGCGTTCGCGAATCAGATCGATCATGTACTTGAAGTATTCGACGTGGCCACCCTGGTACGAGGTGATGGCGATGCCCTGGACGTCTTCCTGGATCGCGCAGTCCACGATCTCCTGGACCGAGCGGTTGTGGCCGAGATGGATGACCTCGGCTCCGGCCGCTTGCATGATCCGGCGCATGACGTTGATCGCCGCGTCGTGGCCATCGAACAGCGACGCCGCGGTGACGATGCGGACGTGATGCTGTGGCTTGTAGGGCGCGAGAGCGACGGGGCGGTTGACCACGTGCGCACCTTAGCACCGGCGCGCGATGATCGAGCGCTGCGACGCGCTTGCGCTCGCTCGACCAACGGCGCGGGCGCGAATCCGCGGACTGGCAGAGGCGACCGATCGCCTCCGAGCGTTGGTCGAACGCGACAAATAGCTAGCGATGGTCGCGAACGTGCGGGTCTTTTTTTGGCGACGCGGGCGGCGGCGATTCGGTGCGGTGGTCGCGGACGTTCGGTTGGGGTTGCGGCTCGGGCTGACGCGCCTCGGGCTCGCGATGATCGCGAACGTTCGGCTCGGGCTGCCGCATCGGCTCGGGCTGCCGCATCGGCTGCGGCTCGCGATGATCGCGAACGACCGCGCCACCTTCCGGTGCCCCGCCACGACGGATGGGCTCCGGCTGGCGATACGGCTGATGACGCGGCTGGTAGCCGTTCGGACGATAGTTGCGATAGCGATATGGCTCGTTGATCGAGATGATCGCGCTCGGCGGCGACGCGTAGTAGCCCCAGCCACCGGAGTAGTAGGTCGACCGGTACCACATGCCGCCGTCGCTCCGCCAATAGTAGCCATCGCTGTAGAACACCGAGTCGTCGTAATCCGCGACGACCTGGACGCCGGGGCTGACCATCACGAGATCGGGCGTGACGACTCCGACGCCACCACCGTACGAGACATCCGCACTACCCGAGGCAATGCAGCCACCGAGGGCTGCGGCCATGATCAGAGGAACGAAGGTTAATCGCATACGGTGTAGGGTAACTCACCTGGCCCGCGGTGCTCGCGAGGCTGCGCCACAGATTATTTCGGCGCTCGCAACAGCGCGGCTTTCTGCCCAATCCTGGCGATTTTCTCGAACTGCTCGTCGCTTAGTGTGACGCTCGCCGCACCGATGTTCTCGCGCAAGTGCGCGGGATTCTGCGTACCGGGGATGACCACCATGTGTGGTGATCGCCGCAGGTACCACGCGATCGCGGTCTGCGCGGGCGTGATGCCGAGCTCCTTTGCGATGTGGTTCAAGATCGAATCGGGCGCGGCAAGCGCACCGGTCGCGAGCGGAAAGTACCCGATGAACGGAATCCCGTGCTGCTCGCAGTACTCGAGCACGGGCTCGTTTTTGCGCTCGATCAGGTGATAGCCGTTCTGCACGCTCGCCACCGGGAAGTGCTGCTGCGCTCGTTCGATCACGGCGATCGAGACCTCGCTGAGCCCGGCGTGCCGGATCAGTCCTTCCTTCTGCATCGCGGCGATCGCGCCGAACTGTTCGTCCATCGGCCGTTCGGATCGACGCGATGGAGTTGCCACAGATCGATGCGCTCGACGCCGAGAATTTTGCAACTCGCTTGCGCCGCGCCGCGGCGCGCAGCGCCTCGGGCCGAGCGTCGTGCGCCCACTTGTTCGGGCCCGGTCGGGTGTAGCCACCCTTCGTCGCGATCGTGATGCCGTTGTACGGGTGCAGCACCTTCTGCACGAGCAACTCGCTGATTACGGGGCCGTACGCGTTCGACGTATCGATGAACGTGACGCCGAGCTCGCGCGCGGTCTGCAAGGTCTGGATCGCGGCAGCCATATTCGGCGGTGGACCGATGATGCCGGGTCCGGTCAATCGCATCGCGCCGAACCCGAGCCGATTGATCACGAGGTCGCCGATCGTGACGGCTCCTGCCACGGCGGCGTTCGTCATGCAGCAAGCTTAGCGCTGATCGTTGCCAGCACCGGGCGATGATCGCTGGTCCCGGTGTCGAGCACGACCGCGTCGGTCGCGGACAACTCGCCGCTGATCACGATGTGATCGAGATCCATCTTGAGCACGTCCCACGAGTCCTGCTCGTAATGCCACGTGCGCGGCCCGGTGGTCGCGACCCGCGTTGCGCCTTGCTTGTCGAGGAACGCGAGCGCGAGGCCGGTCGGATCCTCGTTGAAATCTCCGGCGACAATGACCGGCAGGGCGCGGGCCAGCTCCTTCCAGTACTTGATCATCTCCTGCTCACGCACCGGCGGGGTTGTCATGAAGCCGCTGATCCAGCTGCCGTTGTCGAGCGCGGGGCGGAGATGGACGTGCAACATCTCGCACTCGCCGAACGGCGTGGTCACGACCATCCGTTGCGCCGGGAACCAACCACCGTCGGGCGGCGACAGCAACTCTTCGCCACCGACCGGCAGCTTCGAGAGCACCGCGAGGCCACCCGCGTTGCGTCGATGTAGCCGAAAGATGTGAGTCGGATACTGGGTGGCGAAGCGTTTCGCGAGCGCTCGCTGCCAGCCGGCTGTGATCTCTTGGAGCAGCACGACATCGGCATCCGCCGCCGCGATCGCGTCGAGCGATCCGATCGGATCGGGGTTGCCGTAGTTCAGGTTGTACGTCATCAGTCTCACGGCGCTGTCACTGTAGCGCACGCCCCTCACCGGTCGCCCTTCTCGAGTCGATCGATAGCCGCTAAGCATGGTAGCGTCCTCGTCGATGAAGATCCGCGCGACCCTCCTGATGCTGCTCCTCGGAGCTTGCGGTGGTCACCACGCCACCATGCGCGTCGACTCACCCGTGACGCCGTATCAGGCGCCAGACATCGGCGAGCTCACCGGTATCGAAGAGGCCGACCCGACCGACGACGGCGCGCCGCCTGCCGTGACTCCTGCGGCCGCCACCCCAGCAACCTCGGCCCCGGCCCCGAGAAAGTAATCCGATGTGCGGCATCATCGGGTACATTGGCGGCCGCCAGGCGACGCCGCTCCTCGTCGGTGGTCTGCGCAAGCTCGAGTACCGCGGCTATGACTCCGCGGGCGTCTCGGTCTTTAACAACGGGACCTCGAAAGTGGTCCGGTGCCGCGGCAAGCTCGCCAACCTCGAAGCGAAGCTGCTGGAGGATCCGGCCCCGGGCACCGCTGGCATCGGGCACACGCGCTGGGCCACGCACGGCCGTCCGAGTGATGAGAACTCGCACCCGCACAAGGTCGGGCCGATCAGCGTCATCCACAACGGCATCATCGAGAACCACCTCCAGCTCCGCGCCGAGCTCGCGGCCTCGGGCTCGAAGTTCTCGTCGGAGACCGACACCGAAATCTTTGCCCATCTCGTCGCTCGCGAGATCAAGACCGCCGAGAACCTCACGCTCGCGGTGCGCCGCGCGCTCGCGAAGGTGCGCGGCAGCTACGCATTCGTCGTGATGAGCGATAACGAACCGCAGACGCTCGTCGCCGC
Organism: Kofleriaceae bacterium; assembly: GCA_043759355.1. GTDB lineage: Bacteria > Myxococcota_A > Polyangia > Haliangiales > Haliangiaceae > JABFXX01. The sequence goes on along the minus strand of JAYVLQ010000047.1, from coordinate 22,328 downwards.
GAAGAACAGCTCACCGCTGGTCATCGGGCTCGGCGAGAACGAGAACTTCATCGCCTCGGACGTCACCGCGATCCTCGCCGAGACCCGCAAGGTCATCTTCATCGAAGAGGGCGAGGTGGTGACCGTGACCCGCGAGGCCGTCGCGATCACCGATCTCGAAGGCAAGCCAATCACCCGCGCGACCAAGACCATCACGTGGTCGGCGGTGCAGGCAGAGAAGGGCGGCTTCAAACACTTCATGCTCAAGGAGATCCACGAGCAGCCGCGCGCCGTCGCGGACACGCTCGTCGGTCGCGTCGATCTCGAGCACGACGACGTGCTGCTCGATGGCGTCACGCTCGACGTCGCGAAGATCAAGCGCATCGTGTTCGTCGCGTGCGGCACCTCGTATCACGCGTCGATGGTCGGCGAGTTCATGATCGAAGCGCTCGCGCGCATCCCGGTCGAGGTCGAGATTGCCTCGGAGTTTCGCTATCGCGATCCGATCATCGGCGCCGGCGACCTCGTGATCGCGGTCAGCCAATCGGGCGAGACCCTCGACACCATGGAAGCGGTGCGCGAAGCGAAGAAGCGGGGCGCGCAGGTCCTCGCGATCTCGAACGTGCTCGAGTCGTCGATCCCGCGGCTCGCCGACCACGCGTTCTACACGCACGCAGGTCCGGAGATCGGGGTTGCCTCGACCAAAGCGTTCACCACGCAGCTCGTCGCGATGGCCCTCGTCGCGATCTATCTCGGCAAGCGCACCAAGACCCTGTCGAACGAGCGAGCTCGCGCATTGCTCGCCGAGCTCGTGCAACTTCCACAGAAGATGCGCGACATCGTCGAAGGCGCCGCTCAGCTCCAGGTGCTCGCGCGGCGCTACGGTGGCGCGCACGGCTTCTTGTTCCTCGGTCGCGGCTCGCAATACCCGATCGCTCTCGAGGGCGCGCTCAAGCTCAAAGAGATCTCGTACATCCACGCCGAGGGCTATCCCGCCGGCGAGATGAAGCACGGCCCGATCGCGCTGATCGACGAGAACCTGCCGGTCGTGGTGCTCGCGCCGCGCGGTCCGTTCTACGAGAAGGTGGTCTCGAACCTGGCCGAGGTCCGCGCGCGCCAGGGCAAGGTCCTCGCGATCGCGACCAAGGGCGACAACGAGATCGGGGGGCACGCCGACGACGTGGTGCTCGTGCCGGATACCGCGCTCGAGCTCCAGCCGATCCTCACGGTGCTGCCGCTCCAGATGCTGAGCTATTACGTCGCCGACGGCAAAGGCACCGACGTCGATCAGCCACGCAACCTCGCCAAGTCTGTCACCGTCGAGTAATGCCGAAGCCGGCGGTAGCTGCCAAGCTCACGCACTTCGACGCCGCCGGCAACGCGCACATGGTCGAGGTGGGGGCGAAGCCCGAGACTGCACGGGTAGCGATCGCGTCCGGCACCATCACGATGGAGCTCGCGACAGCCAAGCAGATCGCCGCCGGCACGATCGGCAAGGGCGACGTGCTCGGCATCGCGCGGATCGCGGGCATCCAGGCCGCGAAGCGCACCGCCGAGCTGATCCCGCTGTGTCATCCCCTGCGGCTGACCGGCGTCGAGGTCGAGCTCGCGGTCGGTGTGCGCGCCGTGACCATTGTTGCAACCGTGAAATGTTTCGACCGCAGCGGGGTCGAGATGGAGGCGTTGACTGCGGTCAGTGCGGCAGCCCTCACGATCTACGACATGTGCAAGGCGATCGACCGGGGAATGCAGATCGGGGAGATCCGCCTCCTGGAGAAGCGGGGCGGGAAGTCCGAGCTGTGGACTCGAACGCCTGCTCCACACCGCACTGCTGCCAAGAAGCGTTAGCCTTTTTGGTGGAGGAGAACCGACCCGCTGGGCCATTCTCCGACCAATGCATCGGCTGATGTTGTTGTTGTCACTGGTGACCGCGAGTAGCACGTTCGCGGGCATGCTAACCACCTCGCCGATCGTCGGCGGCACCCCGACCGCGGTGGGCGACTATCCGACCGTGGTCGCGATCGATATCGGTAGCGGACAGAATCAAGGCCTGTGCACCGGCACGTTGATCGCGCCCGAGTGGGTGCTCACGGCCGCGCACTGCGTATTGCCGTCCGAGCTCAAGGTCTCTACGCAAGCCGCGGTCACCGCCTCGATCAAGGTCCACTTCAACACCGTGCGCGCGACCAGCGGCACCGTGATGACCGCGCAAGATTCGATGCCGGATCCTGGCTTCAACATCAACAACCTCGGCTCGCACGACACGGGGCTCATCCACCTCACCACCGCGGTCACCGGCATCAAGCCGCAGGCGCTCAACTTCTCCGCCGCGGCCGCGCCGGTCGGCATCGCTGTGACCCAGGTCGGTTTCGGCGTGACCTCGGCGAACGGCAACGCCGGTGTCGAATACGTCGTCAACCAGACCTCGGTCGCGTGCGACTCCCAGATCGGCACTGATGCGAACCTGCTCTGCTACAACCAGAGCAACGGCAAGGGTAAGTGCAACGGCGATTCCGGCGGCCCTTCGTTCGCGATGATCAAGGGCAAGCTCGTCGAGATCGGCATCACGTCGTTCGGCGATCAGAGCTGCGCCCAGTTTGGCGCTGACACCCGCGTCGATGCCGAGCAAGCGTTCATCACCGCGCACGTGCCGCTCACCTGCGCGACCGATGCGGACTGCACCACGGCAGGCACCGAGTGCTTCGCGAGCGCGTGCATCATCATGCCGTTCACCGCCAACGGACTCGGTATCACGTGCGCGAACAACAGCGATTGCGATTCGGGTCAGTGCGGCACGAGCGGCGATGAGAGCCACTGCACGCAGAGCTGCACCACCGGTACGGACAACGCGTGCCCGTCGGGCCTCGATTGTCTCGACGAAGGCAATGGCACCGGGACGTGCTGGCCGTCGTCATCGGGTGGCGGCTGCTGCGATGCCAGCGGCCACGGTGCCGCGACCGGCCTGCTCGGAATCGGGCTCGTCGGCATCGTGTTACGCCGTCGTCGCCGCTAACGCGGAGCATTGCGTTAGCCTCGGGGGGTGAACCGCTGGCTGACTCCGCGCATGATCCTCGGGATCGCGATCGCCGGCGTCATCCTGTACGGCTATCCCGGGCTCGTCAGCTACGACTCGGTCGATCAGCTCGCGCAAGCCAGGCGCTGGCAGCTCGGCGACTGGCATCCGCCGGCGATGTCCGCGCTGTGGCGTGCTGTCGAGCTGCTTGTGGGTGGGACGTTCGGCATGCTCGTGCTGCAGACCACCGCGCTGGTGCTCGGCACGTACGCGCTCGTTCGCGATCAAGTGTCGCCGCGCGCGGCCTCGGTCACCGCGCTCGCGATCGCCTGGTTCCCTCCGATCCTCACGGTCACCGGTGTCATCTGGAGCGACCCGCAGATGGTGGGGTACCTCCTCGTCGGCATCGCCGCGCTGCTCTCGCCTCGCCCGCGTGTCCGGCTTCTGGGCCTCTTCGCGTTCGTGCTTGCGAGCGCGCTCCGTTACAACGCACTCGCCGCGACGTTCGCGCCGATCGTGTTGCTGTGGGGGCGCGAGCAACCGCGGGTCGTCCGCCGCTACGCGCTCGCGGTCGGCGTGTGGATCGCGATGACTGCGGCGAGCCTCGGGCTCAACGCGGCGCTGGTGAACGAGCACCAGCACCCGTTCGCACGCTCGGCGGCGCCGATGGACATCAGCGGCATCGTTCACTTCGCGCCGCCGATCTCCGACGAAGACCTGAAACAGACGCTCGTCGGTGTGCCGCTGCACGTCGATCACGATCTGCAGAAGACGATCGCGGCCGCGTACGAGCCGCGCGGCAGCTTCATCTACTTCGAGCATCCGCGGCCGCTCGCCGAGCCCGCGACCCCCACCGAATTCGCAGCGGTCGCGGTTGCGTGGCGCAAGCTGATCACCGCGTACCCACTCGCCTACGCGAAGCATCGCCTCACCGTGTTCCAGCTGGTGATCCAGGCGCGCGCGCGCATCGCGGTGCCGGCCCTGACCCAGACGTTCGCGTATGTCGGCACGCCGGAGCTCGATCACGAGCTCGGGCTCGCCGGCGAGCCGTCCATCGTCCAGCGCGGCTGGTTCTGGTGGGTCCGCCACTGCGGCGCGATCTGGTACGGGCCGCTCGCGTATCTCGTCGTCTCGCTCGTGTTGCTCGGCTTCGTGCGCGGCAATCGCGCAGCGTTCGTGGTGCTGGGCTCGAGCCTCGGCTACGAGCTCACGATCCTGTTGCTCGCGCCGGCCGCGGATTATCGCTACTCGCACTATCTGTTGCTCGCCACGCTGATCGCGCTGGTACTCGTGATCGCGAAGCGAGCGCGGCGTGCGACGTAGCTGGCTCGCCAACCCGAATCCATCCGCAGCCGCCGTACCTCGCTTCGACAACGGCCAGCTCCGCGTGATCAGCGCCGATTGCAGGGCGACCCCGATCGGCGAGCACGGTCACCGGTGCGGTGCCGGTCGCGCAAGCGTTCCCGTTTTAAAGCCGGCGCTCGAACACGAGGAGCTCGCCGAAGATCGGATGCTCGCGCGCACCGCACACGATCATTCCGCAGTTCTTGATCACCCCGAGCGATGCGAGGTGCCCCTCGAATGTGGTCGCCTGAACCGCAACGATGCCGTCTTGTTCCAGCGCCCACTCGACGCACGCGAGCGTCGCCTCGGTGGCGATGCCTTGGCCGCGCGAGGCGTCCTCGATGCCATACCCGATCTCGGCGATGCCATCCGTCGGGCGGCCCTTGAACGCGACGCTACCGATCACGCGTGGCGGATCCTCGCGGGTCAGCACCATCGTGTCGCCCCATAGCCGGATCTCTGGCGCGCAGCGAATCGCTTCGAGCGAGAACGGGAACGCGCGCGAGACGAGGTCATCGTTTGGCCACGAGTCTGGAAACTTCGCGCCGGTCGGCCACCCGAACCGCGCGATCGAACGGTCGAGCGCGGCGTCGGCCTCCTGCTTGTCGTGCGCGAGTACGGCTTCGACCATCTCGAGCGTGATCGGAACGAGGCGCAGCCGTTCAGTCTCGATCGCCGGCATTTCATGGACCTACGGCCGCGATGCCGACCATCAAACCGACCATGCCGGGACCGTTGCCGATCATGCCGGCGCGAACATCGAAGTTGAACATCACCGAGCCGAGGTACTGGTCGATACCAACGCTGAACACGCCGCCGAAGAATTGCCGCTCGCCAACGGTATCGCCGGCGGACTGGATTCGCTGGTTCGCGAGGAACAGCTGGCCACCGCCGCGCAGCGTGAGGTAGCGCCGCACCGAGCTCCACGGGCGCAGCCGAATGCCGAGCGTGAGATCCATCTGGACCGTGCGGAGCGTGTCGAAGTGCGCGGCGTCTCCGGTGTACATCAGGCCGAACAACGTCGACCAGCGCAGCGTCCAGCCCCAGCGTCGCTCGGTCGTGGTCGGTTGCCACGAGACCTGCGCACCGAACGCGGGGCCGTAGCCCAGGCGCTTGGTATCGGCGCCCGCGCCCGCGATCGTACCGGCGGTGACGCCGATCGCACCGGAGGGCAGGGGCTCGGCATGAGCATGTCCGGTCATCCAGACACCGATCAAGATGGGCGCGACGAGCAGCGCCCGCATCTAGAACTTCGAGGTGGTCGCGAGGAACGTCATCTTGTCGTTTGTCGCGCGCAGGCGACGCGACAGCGTACGGACCCAGTTCCACAGCAGCTCGTACGCGAGGTCGCGATCGACGAACAGAAGATCCTCGAGGTCGCGGCGATTGACCACGAACAGACGACACTTTTCGTGGCACATCGCGGTCGCCGAGCGCGGCGCATCGTCGATCAGCGACATCTCGCCGAAATACGCGCCCGGGCGGAGCACGGCGAGCGCCTCTTCCCCCATGCCGGGGACGATGCGGCTGATCCGGACCGCACCCTCGACGATCAGATAGAACTTGTCGCCCGGCTCGCCTTCGCCGAACACCTGCGCGTTCATCCGGTATTGCTCTTCGACGCCGATGTCGACGACACGGCGGAGATGCCCTTGCGGCAGCCCCGAGAACAGATCGATCTGCGCGAGGATTTCGAGCGTCGACTTGCCTTTGAGGTCGAGCTCACCCGGCTTGACCTCGCTATCCTCGTCTGCCATCTCTCCACAGCGTCCCACGCCACCTCCGAAAACGCAAAAACGGCGCCTCCTCGCGGAGGACGCCGTTGTTCGACGCGACCAGGAGCTACTAGCCGACCTTGAGGACGAGCAGGAGCGCGATGATGAGCGCGTAGATGACGAGCGACTCGATGAGCGCGAGGCCGAGAATCATCGGACCGCGGATCTGGCCAGCGGCGCCCGGGTTGCGAGCGATGCCCTCGAGGGCAGCGGCCGCCGCGCGGCCTTGACCGAGCGAACCGCCGAGCGCGGCGAGGCCCATCGTGAGGCCCGCAGCGATGGCGATGATGCCGAAGTTAGACGCGAGGCCCTGGGCCTTCACGGCAGCGGCAGCGTCTGCGCCTTGCGCCGAGGCAAGCGTCGAGAACGCGGTGATGATGAACAGAGCGGCGAACGAAAAGAGGTGCTTGAGCTTCATGGTCTTTGTCTTTCGAAAGGGGCTGGTCGCGAAGCGCTTTTAGAAACTTTCCCGTCGAGAATCAATGCTCTTCGTGCTCGATCGCCATGCTCATGTAGACCATCGCCAGGGAGCAGAAGACGATCGCCTGGATGATGCAGACGAGGAGGCCCAGGAGGAGAAATGGCAGGGGCACGAGAATCGGCACGAGAGCGAAGAAGCTCATCACGACCTTGTGGTCGGCCATCATGTTGCCCATGAGGCGTACCGCCAACGAGATGGGCCGGGCGATGTGCGAGATGATCTCGATCGGCAGCATCAAGGGGATGAGCGGAATGCTGGGACCGAGGAAGTGCTTGAAATAGGCGAGGCCATGTTCCCTGACGCCGAAGTAGTGCGTGAGGAAGAACACGAGCAGCGCGATGCCGATATTGGTCTTGAGAGTGTCATTCGGCGAGATGAAGCCAGGCACGAGCCCGATCAAGTTGCCAAACAGGATGAACATCCATAGCGCGCCGATGATGGGGAAGAAGCGAGCGGCGTTCTTCTCGCCCATGCCGCCTTCGACCATGCCGTACACGGACTCGGCCGTGTACTCGAAGAAGTTGCGGAGGTTCATCGTGCGCGAAGGGACCAGGCCCTTGTCGCTAGTGCTCTTGATGCCTCTCGCGAAGGCGAGGGCGCCGAACAGCACGAAGACGAGGACGACGAGCTCGACGAGCACGTGCGTCAACGACCACCCGCTGTCCTGGAACAGCAGCATCATGGGATGGTTGCGACCCAGTGCGTGGTGCAGCGAGTCGTTGAGGTGGCGCCAACCGGCGAAGCGGTTGAGGTAGTCGAACCAGGTTCCGTGTTCACCCATCGGTGTTCTCTTGTTCGCTCGTGGTCGTGGGCATCGGCGTCGGGGTGACCGCCGAGTAAACAGTCTCGATCAGGATCGAAACAAGGAAGATGGAGTAACCGATCACGAAAGCAACTGCGTCGATCGGGAGCAGGAGAATTGCGATCGCCACCGCGCCCATCAGGCCGACCATCTTGGGCAGCATCAGATACGGCGCCGGGCCGGTCTCGCCGCGCGCCGCATCGGTCGTCCATTTGAAGACGAGCTTGCGCAGGACGAGGAAGTTCGCGCAGGTCAACGCGCAGCCGATCGCGAGGCCGAGGGCTACGCGGTTCGATTGCGTGATGAAGCCACCGATCGCCGTCACCGCTCCGACGGCGTAGTTGAGGCGTTCGATGCGGAGAATGCTGGGCTTAGCCACGGCCGTTCTCCTGATCTTCTGCATCGCCCGCGTGCTCGGCGCGCTCGACGGCGCGGAGCACATTGCGGAAGCCCGCGACGAGCCCCAGCACGAGGAATACCAGCATCAACCACGGAGTCGTGCCGAACCGATTATCGAGCCACATGCCGCCGAACAGGCCCACCATCACGGCGATGCCGAGCTCGAGGCCGACCGAGCTCGCCGAGAGCGCGTTGTACGCGCGCTTGGTCTTACGGGCTGCGGGGTCGATCACCGCGGGGGGCACGCCCTTGGGATGCCGTTCGGACATGGCCAAACCCTGCGACATTTCGCCGCTGTGGGTAGGTACCGTATTCGCGGACTGCATCGTGGCCGGGCCCGAGTAACACACCGTTTTTTCAGCGTCAATTGGTCTAGGCAGCCCCGATACTCGCCAGCGCACTCTTCGCCGCCGCGATCACCTTGGCGAGATCTTCGTCGGTATGGGCGAGCGACACGAACATCGCCTCGTACTGCGAAGGTGGCATGAACACTCCGGCTTCTCGCATCGAGCGGAAAAACGAAGCGAACCTGGCGGTGTCGGAGGTTTTCGCGCTCACGTAGTCGGTCACGGGAGTGGCCGTGAAGAACAAGGTCAGCATCGAGCCGACCCGGTTGAGCTGGACCGGCACGTTCGCCGCCCGGGCCGCCGCCACGAAGCCGTCCTCGAGCTTCTTGCCGAGCTCTTCGAGCCGCTCGTAGGTGCCGGGGCGCGCGAGAATCTCGATCGCGGCGAGGCCCGCGGCCATCGCCACCGGGTTGCCCGACAGCGTGCCCGCTTGATAGACCGGCCCGAGCGGCGCGAGCTTCTCCATGATGTCGCGCCGGCCACCGAACGCCGCGGCGGGTAGGCCGCCGCCGACGATCTTGCCGAGGCAGGTGAGGTCGGGCGTGATGTTGTAGAGCGCCTGGGCGCCGCCGAAAGCGACGCGCATGCCGGTCATCACTTCATCGAAGATGAGGACCGTGCCGTGAGCAGCGGTGATCGCGCGAAGACCTTCGAGGTAGCCTGGCACTGGCACCACGAGGCCCATGTTGCCGGCGATCGGTTCGACGATCACCGCCGCGACATCGCCTTTGACGAGCGCTCGCTCGACCGCGACGAGGTCGTTGTACGGTACGACGATCGTGTCGCGCGCGGCGCCTTCGGGCACGCCGGCCGAACCCGGGATGCCGAGCGTGGCCGCGCCCGAGCCGGCCGCGACGAGCAAGCAATCGGCGTGGCCGTGATAGCCGCCGTCCATCTTGATGATCTTGTCGCGACCGGTGAAGCCGCGCGCGAGTCGCAGCGCGCTCATCGTCGCTTCGGTGCCCGACGACACGGTGCGGACCATGTCCATCGATGGATAGATCTCGCGAATGCGCTCGGCAAAGATCACCTCGATCTCGGTCGGTGCACCGAAGGTCGTGCCCATCGCCATCTGCTCGGCGATCGCGTCGAGGATGACCTTCTGCGCGTGGCCGAGGATCAGCGGGCCCCAGCTGCCGATCATGTCGACGTACTGGTTGCCGTCGACGTCCGTGATGATCGAGCCATCGCCTTGTGCGATGAACGCAGGATCGACACCGACCGCACGGCACGCTCGCACGGGGGAGTTCACTCCACCGGGAATCACTCGCTTCGCACGCTCGAAGATCGCGTGGCTCTTTTCGGTCCGAGAGTCGCTCGCCATGCGCGGGACCGTAGCAGCTAAGGCTTCTTCTTGGGCGCGATGATACCGGACAGCGTCTCGACCTTGATGAACTTCCTCGGCAGTGGCGTGGGTAGCTCGGGTGCGTGAACGCCGATCGTCGTATCTTCGAAGCGAGGGTCTTCGAGCGACTGGAGCGGTGTGATCAGGTCGTCGGGAAGCGAGTGCACGGTCACCGCGTCCATACGATTGGTGGCGTCGGGCCGGCGCGGGACCAAGCCCTCGAGGTCGTCGGCGAGCGCCTCGACATGCGGGTAGCGATGCTCGGGCTTGCGCGCGAGCATACGCTGAACGATCCGATCGAGCTCGGGCGGCACCTCGGCGAACGCGCCGAGCGGCATCGGATGCTTCGACAGCAACGCGGCCAGCATCTGCGTCGAGGTGTCGTGCTCGCCGAACGGGCGGTGGCCCGCGATCATCTCGTACATCACGACGCCGAGCGTGAAGATGTCGGTCTGACCGGTGCATTCGCCGCCGACCATCTGCTCGGGCGGCATGTAATCGAACGTGCCGATCATGTGACCGGCCTGAGTGAGGTCGGAGCTATCGAGCCCACTCCCGCCACGGATGATCTTCGCGATCCCGAAATCCAGCACCTTGACGGTATCGCCGTGCGGGCCGGCATGGCCCAGGTGGATGTTCGCGGGCTTGAGATCGCGATGGACGATGCCGAGCGTGTGTGCCTCGGAGAGCGAGCTGCACACCGCCCGCGCGATCGTGACGACGCGGCGCCACGGCAGGGGGCCGAGCTGCTTGAACGTCTCGTACAGGTTCTCTCCATCGAGCAGCTCCATCACGATGTAGAGCGTGCCGTCCTCCATCTCGCCGACTTCGTACGCATTGATGGTGTGCGGATCGTGGAGCTGCGCGAGCGCACTACCCTCGCGCCGAAACCGCGCGAGCACCGCTGGATCTTGCGTGAGGTTCGGGTGGAGCAACTTGATCGCGACGTCGTGATCGTCGCGCAGATCGACCGCGCGATAGATCGCCCCGAATCCACCGGCGGCGATGCCGAGCTCGATCCGATAGTGCTCAGCGACGACCTGGCCGAGCAACGGATCAATGATCGAGACGCGGGTCCGATCCGGGTCGTCTCCGGGGAAGGGTCCTGGGCCGGCTCGCCTGGGCATCGTGGCCGGCGTATAGCACGCAAAAACTTCGTGCTGGTCACGAGGATTCCGCCGACCAAGAAGAGATCCGGTTCCTCTGGCTTGGATGTTCGCTGATCTCCGCGACAGCGTCGGCCGAGCCGGTCGCCGCGATGCTGCGGTTACGACGGTAGGCTACTCGTCGTCCGGAGCAGCGTCGTCGGCGTCGTCGGCGTCGGCGTCGTCCTCGTCGTCGACGGCTTCGTTCGGGACGGTATCGGTGTCGTCGACCGCATCGATCGGCGCACCCTCGGCGATGACGCTCTCGTCCGTCGGATCCGCGAGCCGCTCGATCGCCGCGACATGCTCGCCATCGTCGACGCGCATGATGCGGACGCCCTGGGTGGCGCGGCCTTGGACCGGAATGTCGCTGACCCTGAGCCGGATTAGCTTGCCGCGATCCGAGATCAAGATCATGTGATCGTCCTCGGTCACGATGCGGACACCCGAGACCAGGCCATTGCGGGCCGTGGTCTTGATCGTGATGACGCCCTTACCTCCGCGGTTCTTGACCGGGTAGTCGCCAAGTAGCGTTCGCTTGCCGTAGCCGCGCTCGCACACCGTGATCATCGTCGCCGCTGAATCGCGAGCGAACGTGCACATGCCGACGAGCTTGTCGCCTTCGCGCAGCGTGATGCCACGGACGCCACCGGCGGTACGACCCATCGTGCGGACGCGGGCCTCGGTGAATCGGACCGCGTAGCCCTTGGCGGACGTGAGCAGCACGTCATCGGCCGTGGTGATCAGCGCGGCGCCGACGAGCCGATCGCCTTCGTCGATCGTGATCGCCTTGATGCCGCTCGAGCGCACGTTCTCGAACGCGGCGAGCTCGGTCTTTTTGACCGTGCCGCCTTGCGTCGCGAAAAAGATGCTGGTGTCTGCGCGAAACTCGTTGAACGGGAGCATCGCGACGACCTGCTCGCCATCCTGGAGATCGAGCACGTTGACGATCGGACGACCCTTCGCGGTGCGTGCGCCCTCGGGCAGCTCGAACACCTTCTTGTAGTAGACGCGGCCCTTATCGGTGAACAGCAGCAGGTGATCGTGGGTCGACGCCACGAACATGTCGGCGACGAAGTCACCCTCCGACGAGGTCGCGCCGGTGATGCCGCGACCGCCGCGGCCTTGCGCCGAGTACTCGCGAGCGCGCGTGCGCTTGATATAGCCGAGGTGGCTGCGCGTGATCACGGTCTCTTCTTCGTCGATCAGCTCCTCGGTGAGGATCTCACCCTCGGCGTCGACGATCTGGGTGCGACGCGGATCCGCGAACTCGTCGCGCAGCGACTTGAGCTCCGCGACGATCGCGGCCATGAGGTTCTTATCGTCGCCGAGCAAGCCCTCGAGATAATCGGTGAGCGCCCACAGCTCTTTGTATTCGGCTTCGAGCTTTTCGCGCTCGAGGCCGGTGAGGCGACCGAGCCGCATGTCGAGGATCGCTTGCGCCTGGCGTTCGGTGAGGAACACGAAGCCCTTGACGTTCGCGGCATCGACTTCGGGCGCCGGGCGACCGGCGCGCTCGAGGAAGCCGCCCATACCGAGCAGCTTCTCCTTCATCAGGGCGTCGCGCGCGATGTCGGTGTCCTTCGAGGCGCGGATGATCTCGATCACGCGATCGACGTTCATCACGGCGAGGCCCAAGCCCTCGACGATCTCGCGGCGCGATCGCGCTTCGCGCAGGTCGAACAGGGTGCGACGCGTGACGATTTCGCGGCGGTGATCGATGAAGACCTGGAGCGCCTTGCGCAGGGTCAACATCACCGGGCGACCGTCGACGATCGCGAGCATGTTCGTCGAGAACGATGTCTGCAGCGACGTGAACTTGAACAGATTGTTGAGGACGACCTTGTCGTCCGCATCGCGCTTGAGCTCGAACACGACCCGGATACCGTTGCGATCCGAGGCGTCGGTGAGGTCGGAGATGCCCTCGAGCTTCTTGTCGATGATGAGCGCGGCGGTCTGCGAGACCCAGCGCTCCTTGTTCACCATGAACGGCAGCTCGGTCACCACGATCGCGAAGCGATCCTTGCGGATCTCCTCGGTGTGAGCGACGCCGCGCAGCTGGATCGCACCGCGACCCGTCTTGTGCGCGGCGAGGATGCCGCTGCGGCCCTGGATCACTCCAGCGGTCGGGAAATCGGGACCGGGAATGAGCTTGAACAACTCCTCATCGGGGAGCTTCGGATCGGCGATCAGCGCGAGCGTGCCATCGATGACCTCTCCGAGGTTGTGCGGCGGGATGTTCGTCGCCATACCGACGGCGATGCCAGTGCCGCCGTTGATCAGGAGGTTCGGAACCTTCGCCGGCAGGACGGTCGGCTCGAACTCCTTGTCGTCGTAGTTCGGCTGCCAATCGACGGTCTCTTTGTCGATGTCGGCGAGCATCTCGCCGGCGAGCCGGCTCATCCGGCACTCGGTGTAGCGGTAGGCGGCCGGTGGATCGCCATCGACCGAGCCGAAGTTGCCCTGGCCGTCGACGAGCATGTAGCGCATCGAGAAGTCTTGGGCCATGCGGACGAGCGCGTCGTAGACCGACGCATCGCCATGCGGGTGATACTTGCCGATGACGTCGCCGACGACGCGCGCGCACTTCACGTACGGCCGGTTCCACGTGTTGTTCAACACGCGCTGGGCGAACAGGATGCGGCGGTGCACCGGCTTTAGCCCATCACGCGCATCGGGCAGCGCGCGCGCCACGATCACGCTCATGGCGTAATCCATGAACGAGTTGCGCATCTCCGTTTCGATGGAAATCGGCGTGATGTTTGGAGTGTTCGGTTCCGCCATCTGGGACGGTTCCTATAGCACGCGAGGGGTGCAAAGCCGTCACTGGCTGGACGTGATTTCCGACGAGCCGCCGTTCAGCGATAGGGTCCGCGCGCCGACGCCTCGGCCGCGGCGGCCCACTGCGCGGCGAGAACGATCGCCGCACCGAGCGACAGCTCGCCTGGATTCGTCCCGACCGGCGCAGGGCGGCGCGTTCCTGATGCCGCTTCTTCGACGATGATCCAGCGGTTTACTCGCGCATGAACACCGGGTACACCTGCGATGTTGTATCGCGTCATCTTCTTCGATCTCGACGACACGCTGTTCGATCGGACCGTCGCGCTTCGCGGCTGGGTCACGTCGCATCTCGGCTCGCTCGATGCCGAAGCGCTCGCGTGGATATTCGCTCTCGATGATCGCGGTCGCCGTCCGCGCCTGCACTTCGCGGCCGGCGTGATCGAGCGATTCGGCTTGCACCGCACCGTGTGCGAGCTCGCGAGCGCGTTTCCGGCGGAGCTCGCGCATCACGTCGAGCCCGAGACCGGCGTGCGGGAGACGGTCGAACGCTTGGCGCGCGATCGCCGTGTCGCGATCGTCACGAATGGTGGTGCGGCCCAGCGCGACAAGCTCCAGCGGGCGGGCCTCGCCGATGTCGTCGAGCAGGTCTTTATCTCGGGCGAGCTCGGCATCGCGAAGCCGGCGCCGGGCATCTTCGAGCGCGCGCTGGCGTGGAGCGAGGCCGCACCCGGCGAGTGCTTGTTCGTCGGTGACGATCCGATCAACGATATCGCACCGGCCGCGGCGCTCGGCATGGCGACGGCGTGGTTGCCGCGCGGCCCGTGGGTCGGCTCGGAGCCGCCACGGCTGACGATCCATTCGATCCCCGAGCTGGAGCGACATGCCTGAGTCTCGTGAGTCTCGCGACGCTCGCGACATGAACGCGATCGTCGGCACGCACGACCTCGCGCTCATCACGCTCGATACGCTGCGTTACGACGTCGCGGTCGAAGAACTCGCCGCGGGTCGCACGCCGAACCTCGCGGCCCTCGTCGGTACCTGGGAGCTGCGCCACAGTCCGGGCACGTTCACGTATGCCGCCCACACCGCGTTCTTCGCGGGCTTTCTGCCGACGCCCGCACACCCGGGTCGACACTCGCGCCTGTTCGCACTTCGCTTCGAAGGCAGCGAGACCACGGGCGGTACGACCGCGGTGCTCGACGGCGCGACGATCGTCGAGGGGCTCGCGGCGCGTGGCTATCACACGCTCTGCGTCGGCGGCGTCGGCTTCTTCAACCAGCAGAACCCGCTCGGGCGCGTGTTGCCGAGCCTGTTCGCCGAGGCCCACTGGTCGCGCGAGACCGGGGTTACCGATCCACACTCGTTCGAGCACCAGATTCGCGTGATCGACGAGGCGCTCGCGAAGCAGCGTGGCCGCGTGTTCACGTTCCTCAACGTCGCCGCGCTGCACCAGCCGAATCACTTCTATCTCGAGAACGCTCGTGGCGACACCCGGGCCTCGCACGCGGCGGCGCTGCGCTACGTCGATCACCACATCCCGGCGCTGCTCGAGGTGCTCGGTCGGCGCGGCCCGTTGTTCGCGATCATCTGCAGCGATCACGGTACGCTCTACGGTGACGATGGGTTCACGGGTCACCGCATCGCA
Source organism: Kofleriaceae bacterium (assembly GCA_043759355.1). Taxonomy (GTDB): domain Bacteria; phylum Myxococcota_A; class Polyangia; order Haliangiales; family Haliangiaceae; genus JABFXX01. Next base: position 7,272 of record JAYVLQ010000047.1, on the reverse strand, counting down.
CATCCGAACGTCTTGAACGTGCCCTACGCCGAAGTAGTCCGATGAGCTCGCTGGACGAAGCGCTCGCGCAAACTCGCTACGCGTCGTACGTCTACGCGTATCCTCACAAGACCGCGTATCGTCGAATCGAGCCCGGTGTCGAGCTCGGCCCCTTGTGGGCGGGTGAGCTGCGCGATTCGCTGTTCGCTTACTTTCACATCCCGTTCTGCGAACAGCGCTGCGGGTTCTGCAACCTGTTCACGCGCCCGGTCCCGCCGGAGGAGCTGATCGCGACGTACATGCGGACGTTGCAGCGCCAGACCACGGTCGTGCGCCGCGCGCTCGATGAAGGTGGGGCGTTCACATTCGCGCGTGCCGCGATCGGTGGCGGCACGCCGACGTTGCTCGCGCCCGCGCAGCTCGAGCATCTGTTCGCGATGGTGAAGGAGCTCGGCGCGCCTGCCGGGATTCCGATCTCGGTCGAGACCTCCCCGGAGACGGCGCTGCCCGATCGTCTGGCCGTCGTCGTCGCGGGCGGTGCGGATCGCATCAGCATGGGCGTGCAGAGCTTCATCGAGAGCGAGTGCAAGGCCGTGAATCGCCCGCAACAGACCGCGGACGTGCATCGCGCGCTGCGATCGATCCGCGATGCGAACCCCGCAACGCTCAACATCGATCTCATGTACGGCCTGCCGGGCCAGACGCCGGCGACCTGGCAGATCACGCTGACCTCGGCACTCGAGTACGCGCCCGAGGAGGTCTACCTCTATCCGCTCTACGTGCGGCCACTCACCACCCTCGGCAAGAAGGGCGCCGAGGCGATCGATGCCGATCGCGTCGCGCTCTACGACCAAGGCCGCGCGAGGCTGCTCGAAGCCGGCTATCGCCAGGTCTCGCTGCGGATGTTCCGCCGCGGCGCTTCCGCACCGGGCCCGATCTATGTCTGCCAGGACGACGGCATGGTCGGGCTCGGTTGCGGCGCGCGTTCGTACACGCGCGGCCTTCACTACTCGACCGAGTGGGCCGTCGGCGCGCGCGGCGTGCGCGACATCATCGATCGCTGGATCCTGCGCAGCGACGCCGATTTTGCCGCAGCCGAGTACGGTTTTGTTCTCGACGCCGACGAGCAACGACGCCGCTGGGTGATCCTGTCGCTCCTCTCCGACGAGGGCCTCGACCTCACCGCGTATCGCGCGAAGTTCGGCAGCTCGATCGACGTGCTATTTCCCGAGCTCGCCGAGCTCGCCCCCCGCGGCCTCGCCGAACAGCGAGGCGCGATTTTAATCCTCACGCAAGCCGGCCTCGCACGCGCCGATGCGATCGGCCCGTGGCTGTATTCGCTCGATGTCCGTGCGCGGATGGCGGAGTACGAGCTCGCGTGAAGCTCGACATCCTCTACCGCGGCCCCCTCGCGAGCTGCAACTATGGTTGTGCGTACTGCCCGTTTGCGAAGCGTAAAGACGATCGCGAAGCACTCGCGCGCGATGAAGCCCAGTGGAAGCGCTTCCTCGCGTGGGTCGGCGCGCAACCTGCCACCGATCAACTCGGCGTCCTCGTCACGCCGTGGGGTGAAGCCCTGATCCGTCGCTGGTATCGCGAAGGTCTGACCGAGCTCTCGCACCTCCCCCAGGTCACGCGCTGCGCGATCCAGACGAACCTCTCCGCCCCGCTCGAATGGGTCGCGGACGCGAACCCCGACCGGCTCGCGCTGTGGTGCACCTACCATCCCGAGTGGACGACCGAAGCGAAGTTCCTCGCGCAGTGCCGGATCCTCGATCAGCACGGCATCGCCTACTCGGTCGGCATCGTCGGTCAGCGCGAACACGAAGCTGCCGCTCGCGCGATCCGGGCCGCGCTGCCCGCGAACACCTACGTCTGGATCAACGCGGTCAAGGCGCTCGGCTACGCGCCGGACGAGGTCGAGCTGTGGCGCTCGATCGATCCGCTGTTCGAGCTCAACAATCAGCGCTACCCGAGCCTGGGCAAAGCGTGTGGCGCGGGCGAGCGCGCGATCACCGTCGACGGTGATGGTGCGATGCGCCGCTGCCACTTCATCAGTGGCGTGATCGGCAACCTCTACGCTGCCAACTGGCAGCGCGCGCTCGCGCCGCGGCCGTGCTCGCAGCTCGATTGCCACTGCCACATCGGCTACGTGCACCTCGATTACCTCGAGCTCGGCAAGGTCTTCGCGACCGGCCTCCTCGAGCGCGTACCGACGCCCGAAGCGCGTGCCGGCGGCGTGCGCTTGCCCGTGCTCTAGCGATTGACCGAAGCCATCATGGCTTCGGGATAGCGGGTGCCCGCGGCGACGCCCTTCGGCGCGATCGCGTCGAGCGCGGCGAGGTCCGCCGCGGAGAGCGCGATGGCCTCCGCGCTCACGTTCTCTTCGAGGTACGCGACCTTCTTCGTGCCCGGAATCGGCACCATGTCTTCACCTTGCGCGAGCACCCACGCGAGTGCGAGCTGGCCGGGCGTGCAGTTCTTTTGCTTCGCGAGCGAGGTGACGCGTTCGACGAGCGTCAGGTTCTTCGTGAAGTTGTCGCCCTGGAAGCGCGGCGAGTGACGGCGGTAGTCGTCGGCGGCGAGGTCCTCGAACGTCTTGATCTGGCCGGTCAAGAAGCCGCGACCGAGCGGGCTGTACGGAACGAACCCGATCTTCAGCTCGCGGCACGCGGCGATCAGTCCGTCTTCCGGATCGCGCGTCCACAGCGAGTACTCGGTCTGGAGCGCGCTGATCTGGTGCACCTTGTTCGCGCGGCGCAGGGTTTCGATCCCAGCCTCGGACATGCCGAGGTGGCGCACCTTGCCAGCCTTCACGAGATCGGCCATCGCGCCGATCGTGTCCTCGATCGGCGTGCTGGGATCGACGCGGTGCTGATAGTAGAGGTCGATGTGATCGACGCCGAGCCGCTGGAGGCTCGCATCGCAGCACGCCTTGACGTACTCGGGCTTGCCGTTGATGAAGCGGTCCTGTGGGCGTTCGCCGCGCCCGATGCCGAACTTGGTCGCGAGCACGACCTGGTCGCGCTTGCCCTTGATCGCTTTACCGACCAGGACTTCGTTGGTGTGCGGACCGTACATGTCCGAGGTGTCGAGTAGCGTGACGCCGAGCTCGAGTGCGCGGTGGATGACGGAGGTCGACTCGGTGTCGTCGCCCTTGCCGTAGAACTCCGACATGCCCATGCACCCGAGGCCGATCGCGCCGACCTCGAGGGTTCCTAACGTGCGGTGCTTCATGCCGTCACCGTACCCAGGAGACGCTTGATCTGCCACCCGTAGACGTCGAGGCCGTCGCGTTCGAGGTTCGGGAGCAGGTCTCCGAATGCGTTGCCTTCGATCACGCGGTGATCCGTCAGATTCGGCTCGAACATCAGATCGACACCGACGTGAAAGGCCCCCGTCGCGCGCTGGACCGCGACACAGCTCGCCATCGCGGCGTCCCATGCAGTTGCAGAGATCAACTCGCGGAGTGCGGTCACGTCACCGCGGGTGCCGCCGAGGTGGAGGTTCGTGATCGGGTGCTCGGACGTGCGCATCACGGTGAACGGGGTCTCGCCATCGATCGCGAGGACGCGCAGGTCGAAGTAGCGACCATCGATCTGCGCCTTGGGAATCGCGCGTTCGACCTGAGCGCCCTCGGCGAGGATGAACCCGAGCAGCCGGTTGATCTCCTCGCGGGTCGTGAGGTGCTGGAGCTTGCGCGTGTTGTACCGGGCACGCCCGGTGTCCTCGACCGTCGTCGTGATCTCCTCGCCGTCGTCACTGCGCGTGAAGATCGCGAGGCACGAGGCCGAGCTACCCGACGTGAGCTTCACGTACACGCTCGGCCAGCCGCGCGCTTCCATCGCTGCTCGCAGCTCCTCCGGCTCGCGGATCAAGGGCAGGGCCTCCGGCATCGGGATCCCGAGGCCGCGCCAGCGCTCCGAGGCCGCTCGTTTGTCGAACAGCTCTCGGATCGCCGTGGGTGGCGGCAGGACGCGCGCGCGCGTGGTCGCAGCTTCGATCTCGGCGAGCACCGCGAGAAAGCCGAGGTGATGCTGGCGCGGATACAGGATCCGGCCGACCTGATCCGGAATCAGCGCGAGCTTTTTCGGATTGACGACCGAGACCTTCTCGCCACGCGCGGCCGCTTCGCCACGCCGGATCAGCGCGCGCTCGACCGCGCTGTCCTCACCCGATGAATCGATCCGGACGAGGTCGTAGCCCGCGAGCAGCTCTGCGGGCGCACCGGGCTCGCACAGATCGATCCAGTCGACGATGCGCGCAGGCGGATGACCCTGCGCGACCAGGGCCTCTTGAAACATGGTGATCCGGCGGTTCGCCGAGTTGCCGATGACGATCACTCGGCGATCGCTACGTAGTAACTAGCATCATCGCCGTCTTCATCGGCCTCTTGCATCTCGCCCGTCACGACCTTCTTCGCTAGACCCTGCACCGATTTGGTGCCGGCCTTCGTGAGGTAATTGTGTGACAGGTCGAGACACTCGAGGTGCTTCAGCGAATCCTTCGCCGCGACGAGTGCTGCAGCACCTTCATCGGTCATCGTGCCCTTCGAGAGATCGAGCGTCTTGAGGGTCTTCAAGACCTTCGCGCCGCCGATCGCCTTCGCGATGTCGTTCGCGAACTTCGAGTTCTTGATGCCGAGGTACTCGAGGTTCGTGAGGTCGCTGCGATCGAGCAGCGGCTTCACTTCCTTGACGGTGCAGTCACCGCCGTACTCGTCGTCGCCGTAGTAGACCTCGAGGTGCTTGATCTTCGGCATCTTTGCGGTTGCGATGTTCCTGCCGCATATCGTCGACAGACCACCGGTGATGAAGATCGCGCGCTCGAGGTTCGGTGCGTCCATCGCGCCGACCTCGAAGTCACCGGTCTCGATCTCCAGGATGCGGAGGTGCGGGACCGCCTTCCACATCTTTCCGAGGTTGCCGGTGTGGTGCCAGCTGATCTGATCGACGTTATCTCCGAATGTGATCTTGCGAATCGTCGGCGGAGCCTGCTTCGCGATCACATCGATCAGCGACTGGAGGTTGCCCTCGTTCGGATCACCGCTCGACATGAACGAGAGCTCGACGACGTAGCGCCCCGACGGATGCTTGAACACCTCTTCGAGCACGTCGGAGGTTTCTCCTTTCCACACGCTGTCGTGATACGTGTCGTGGCTGAGGCGGACCCGGTGAATGTAGCCGTTGCGCCAGAGGAACGCGTCCTCGCCGGTCTTCTGCCACTCCTTCTCCTGCGCCGAGCTGCGGAGGTGCGAGGTCGAGTTGTTGCTCAAACCGTCGCGGGTCTTCTGATGCTCGGCGAGCGGGCCAAGGAAGTACTCCGCGTTCTTGTCGATCAGCTGCTTCGCGGACTTGTCCTTGTAGCCGAGCTGGAGCGAGATCAGCTCGCCGCGCGGGTCGCCTTGCTCCTGCAGCCAATCGGCGAACACCGCATACGCATCGCGGTCGGTCGGATTCGCGGCGATCGCCTTCTCGAGTGCGGGGTTGCGCGCATCGCCCTTTGCCTCGCCGGTCGTGGCTTCGGCCTTCTTGCCCTTCGCGGGCTTCGCGGCTAGCTCGGCCTTGGTGGCCTGCGAAGCTAGTTTTGCGGCGACCGCTTTCACCGCTTTGACAGGCTTCGCGTCGCCGACGAGCGCGTAACCCTTCTTGGTCTTCTCGGCGACGAGCTTGTCATGCTCTTTCTTCGCGTCGGCCGGCGAGCCAAACGTCTTGATCGTGGTCTGGCCGTTCGCACCGATCTTGCCGTACGTCGTGGAGAACGACGTCCCGCTCAGCTTGATGTCCCAGAACTTGTTCGAGTTACCTTCGGAGAGCTCGTACCGAGGCATCAACCGTTGCCTTCCTCGTAACCCTTCTTGGTCTTCTCGGCGATCAGCTTGTCGTACTCCTTCTTCGCGCCTGCGGCATCGCCGAACTCTTTGAGGGTCTGCTGACCGGGTGTCCCGATCTTGCCGTAGCGCGTCTTCACGTCGGTACCGGCGAGCGTGATCTCCCAGAACTTGTTCGACGAGCCTTCGCTGAACTCGAAGTAGCGCGCGCCCTTGGCGGCCTTCGCGGGTGTGGGCTTCGCAGCAGGCTTGGCGGCGGCGGCGGCCTTCTTCTTCGGCGCCGCCTCGCCATCGTCGTCATCGTTGTCGTCATCGTCGTCGGTGGCCGGCGTGGCCTTCGTGGCCTTCGTGGCCTTCGTGGCCTTCGCGGGCGCGGCGGGCGCGGCCTTTGCGGCCTTCGAACCAGCGACGAGCTCGTAGCCTTTCTTGGTCTTCTCGGCGACGAGCTTGTCGTGCTCCTTCTTCGCATCCGCATCGGACCCGAACTGCTTGATCGTCGTCTGTCCGGGCGTTCCGATCTTGCCGTACGTGGTGGTGAACGACTTACCCGAGAGGTTGATCTCCCAGAACTTGTTCGACGGACCTTCCGAAAATTCGTAACGGGGCATGGGCAGGAAACGTTACACGAGCCAACGGAGTAGATCCTCGGTGACCTCGCACCATTCGTTCCACGAATCCGGAGACGGCTCGGCCGGGGATGTACCCACAGGTGCCGCAGTAGGCGCGGCGGCTGCCAGGTTGATGTGGAGGGCGCGCAGGCATTTCGGGATCTCGGGTACCGGGCCCATCGACACCACGATCACGTCGGAGATCGCGGTCGAACCCGCCGCGGCCGTCGCGGCGACCAGGGCCTGCCAGGGCGTTTCTTCGAGGATGACGATGCCGCGCTGGATCTCGCCTTCGAGCAACAGCGCGACGATCGTGCGCTCTTCCTCGAGAAGCTGCGGCGGAAACGCCACCCGGATCGTCAGCGCTTGGTCACCAAGCTGCTCGGTCAGCCAACGCACGGCGGTGACGAGCAGGCCGAAACACAGGATCAGGCGCTGCCACGGCAGGTCGCGATCCTTCACGCGGGCATCCTCGAGATCGGCGCCAAGCGCGATGCCGATGACCTGGCGGTGACGACGGAACACGCTGTCGTCGCGCGTGTAGTAGAGCAGCTCGCCCTCGACGTAGCGGAGCGTGAACACGTCGGTCTCCGGGCCGTCGTCCATGTAGACGAGCTCGGAGGAGACGAGGTTCTCGATATTCGCGTTCGATCCGCCGGGCGTGATCGCGGTGAACCCACCGGCGGGATAGAGCGATTCGTCGGCGAGCTGCGTGTCGCGCGCGCCGCGGTTCTGGCGATTCGCGGGCAGGCGACGCGGCAGCTTCGCCTCGAGCGCGGTCGCCGCCGCCGCGATGTGATCGGCGGTCATCCGGCCGCCGAGATCGCGTAGCACGTTCAGGTGATCGAGCGCGAA
>JAYVLQ010000046.1:0-6019 GCA_043759355.1 Kofleriaceae bacterium | reverse complement strand
TCACCGCGGGCAATGGCCAGAAGGGCACCGACGCCGCGAACCCGCGCTACGCGGGCCTCAAAGCCGCGTACGGCGATGCCGCGAACGATCACGCGTGGGACTGTGGCTGGATCACGGTGCGCGAGCATCCGATCCAGCACTGTCGGCTCGAGGCCGAGAATGTCTCGCTGCTCTTCGTCGCGTATCCGGATGGCGGCAAATACGGCGAGCTCCACCACAGCTTGCTGCGGCTGTGGGAGGGCTCGATCGAAAACGCGACCACGGTCGCCGATCGCACGACCGTGTACTCGCGCAGCGAGCTGATCGAGACCGTCGCTGCGATCATGCGCACGGTCGCACCCGCCACGGTGCGCACGCTCGATCTCGCGGCGAGCCACGGCTACGACCACTCCGATCACATGATCGTCGGCGCGCTGACCGGGCTCGCCCTCGCTCGCACCAACCTCGATCCCGAGCTGCTGACCTATCGCGGCTACAACATCGCGAGCGAGCCCGTGAACAAGCTTCCCGCTGTGATCGCATCCGTGCACGACGTGCTCGCGCACTATGAAGCCTGCGCGACGAACTGCGGTGCGGCATGCGGCTCGCCGTGCACCAAGATCGATGCGAGCCACGATACGTGGCTCGCTCGTCGCTATGCGGTCGGCTTTCGCAACCGCGCGCGCGGCCAGCTTCGCTCCGGCTCGCAATGCTTGACCGGCGCGGGGCTCGGCGCGTGCGCGACCGCACCGAGCTTCTCGTTCGCGCACGGTCAGCTCGCCTTCGGCAGCGGGTGCCTCGCGATCGATGACTCCGGCACGCCCGTGTTCGCGACCTGCGAAAACGACAACCCGGCGCAGCGATTCTTTTTCGACGATGAAGATCATCTGTGGTCGGGGCTCGCGCCCGAGACCGGCCCCTTGCTCGACTACGCGCATATGCGCTGCGTGGTGCCGAAGGCCGACAATACGGTGACCACCGAGACATGCGGTGGTCCCGATGCGGCACGTTGGCAATGGGCACCGGCCCTCGTGTACACGCCCCGCGCGCAGCTCGGCTTTACCGCGACAGGCCGCGCGGTCCGGCTCGGCGATCTCGATGGTGATGACCTCGCCGATCTGTGCGCGATCACGGCGACCGGCCTCGTGTGCGCGCCCGGCCGCGGCGATGGCACGTTCGCGCCCTCGGTCCGGATCGATAATCCTGCCGCGCCGCTCGCGATCGATCCGCAGAGCCTCACGATCGGTGATCTCGATCGCGATGGCCTCCCCGATGCGTGTGGTCGCGATAGCGCCGGCGTGCTGTGCGCCCTGTCGTCAGCGCACTTCTCGACCACGCGGTTCACTTCGAACTTCTCCGATAGCGATGCACGCGCGACGACCTCGTCCTCGCTCGCGATCGCGGATGCCGATGGCAATGGCACGAACGATCTGTGCGGCATCGCCGCGGCGGGGGTGCTCTGCACCGCGGGCCTGGCCGCGTTCGACAAGACCGAGCTACGCTCGTCGTGGCCAGCCATCAGCAGCGCCGTACTGCCGCGCGACCTCGATGGCGATCACCAAACGGATTGGTGCGCGCTGACTGACATCGGTCCGGCATGTGGCCTCGCGGCCGAGACCGCGCTCAGCACCGACGGTGTGCCCTGGGGCTTCTCGATGAACAACGTGATCGACACGTTCCTCGCCGGCCCCGATCTCACCGACATCGCCGATATCGACGGTGATGGCGATGGCGATCTGTGCTCGCCGATCGACGGCGCGATCGGCTGCGCGCGCAGCAATGGCCGTGGCTTTGGCCCGCGCACCACGGTCGCAGTCCTGCCGGATGGAGTAACCGTGAGCGCGCTGTGGCTCGGCGACCTCGATGGCGATGGTCGCGCCGACGCGTGCGTCGATCTGGGCGACCAGATCGCCTGCGCTATGCTTTGATCTGCTTCGCGAGCTGCTCGAACCGCTCGAGCACCTCACCGGCGACGTTGCGCTGGTCGAGCTTCGCGATGTGGCGGATGCCAGTCGGCGACGTGATGTTGAGCTCGGTCAACATACCGCCGATGATGTCGAGCCCGACGAAGATCTGACCGTGCTGCGCGAGGAACGGCGCGAGCTCCTTGATGATGTCCTGCTCGCGCGCCGTGATCGTTGTCTTGACCGCGCGGCCACCGACGTGGAGGTTGCCACGTGCCTCGGCCGAGGCCGGCACGCGCAGCACCGCGCCGACCGGCTCGCCGGCACACAGCACGATTCGCTTGTCGCCTTCGGTGACGGCGGGCAAGAACGCCTGCGCGAGCGTCCACCGGGTGCCCGCACTCGTGGAGGTCTCGATGATCGACGACGCGTTCGGATCGCCATCGCGCACCACGAAGATGCCGAGGCCGCCGAAGCCATCGACCGGCTTGACGACGATCACGCCGCCTTGCTCCTTCTGGAACGCGCGGAGCCGCTCTGGCGAGCGCGTGACGATCGTCGGCGGCGTGAGGTGCGGGAAGTTCAGCACCGCGAGGTGCTCGTTGAGCTCGCGCAGGCCGCGCGGATCGTTGACGAGCAGCGTCTTGCCGCGCGCGTGATCGAGGATCCACGTCGCGTGCAGATAGTTCACGTCGACCGGCGGATCCTTGCGCATCATCACGATGTCGAAATCGCCGAGCCGGCGCGCCGCGCGCTCGCCGATCGTGAACGCCTGCGCCGGCATCGCCGCATCGATCACCTGGGTGGGGACCGCATCGACCACTGCATCGTTGCCCTCGAGCCCGAGGTGCTCGAGCTGGCACGTCCAGATCTCCCAGTTGCGCGCGGCCGCCTCGAGCATGAGGCCGTACGACGTGTCACCAGCGAGCCCGAGTTTCTCGAGAGAATCGAGGATGAACAGTGCCTTCACCGCGCCACTCTAGCGCAGCTAGCGCCGGATCGCGCCGTGTGGCGTGCCCTCGCTGTAGCCGGCCGAGGTCTGCACGCCGACCTCGGCGCGCTCGTGAAACTCCGCGAGCGTGCGAGCGCCCACGTAGGTGAACGCGGACTGCACGCCGGTGATCATCTCGACGAGTAGCGCGCCAACGCTCTCCTGGCCTTCGCGAATATAGATGCGCGAGCTCGAGATGCCTTCGCGAAAGAAGCCCTTCTTGGCGCGCTCGAACGCGTCCTGATCGCCGTGGCGATCGCTCACCGCTCGCCCGCTCGCCATGCCGTAGTTCTCCTTGAACAGCAGGCCGTCCTTGTCTTCCTTGACGTCACCGGGGCTCTCGTACGTGCCCGCGAGTGCGGTCCCCACCATCACGCGCGCCGCACCTGCCGCGAGGTAGAGCGCGATGTCGCGAGGATGCTTGACGCCACCATCGGCCCACACATGCTTGCCGCGCGCTCGCGCTTCGCGCGCGCAGGTCAGCACGGAGGTGAAGGTCGGCCGCCCGACACCGGTCTGCATACGAGTCGTGCACATCGCTCCCGGTCCGACGTTGACCTTGACGACATCGGCGCCGGCATCGAGCAAGGCCTTCGTCCCTGCAGCGGTGCAGACGTTGCCGGCGATCACCGGGACGCGGCCGCGCACGACCGCCACGACCGCGGCGATCGCATCGAGCATCCGGCGCTGGTGGCCGTGGGCCGTATCGAGGACGATCGCGGACACGCCGATCTCGACGAGCTGCGCCGCGATCGTGGGCGCCTGCGCCGAGATGCCGACCGCAGTCGCGACCATGAGATCACCGTTCGCAGAGAGCGCCGGGCGCAGGAGCTCGAGGCGCACGGCGTCATTGCGCGTGATCACGCCGACGAGCCGGCCCTCGTCGTCGAGCACCGGCGCTGCCTTGACGCGTGCGTTGTCCATCTGGAGAAATGCATCGCGGTTCGCGACGCCGGCGGGGAACGAGATCAACCGCGGAGTCATCAGCGCCGAGGCCAGCGTGTACTGATCACGATCGCGCAGGTCCGAGTGCGTGATGATGCCGAGTGGGCGGCGCTGCTCGTCGACCACGACCACGAGATCGTGCGCGCGCTTCCGGATGATGCCCTGGACATCGCGCAGGGTCGCGCGCGGCGAGACCTCGAGCGGGGTGTCGTAGCGCGCGTCGGCCGCGTGGATGTGCTTGACGATCCGCTCGACGGTCGCGAGCTCCATGTCCTGCGGCAACACGCCGAGCCCGCCGAACCGCGCCATGGTCTCGGCCATCCGCTTGCCGGTCACCGCGTTCATGTTCGCCGAGACGATCGGGTGTGATCCGCCTGCAAAATCCGGCGGTGACAGATCGGTGTCTAGCCGCGACTCCCCGGCGAAGTAGCCAGGATTGATGAACACGTCATCGGTCGAGAGCTCGAGCTCTTCATCGCGAGAAGGGTGGAGGTAGCGCACGCGCGCAACCTACCCCAACCGGCGGCTACAGCGCGCCGGGCGACGGAACCGTGACAGGACCCAAGGCGGGCTCCACGGCAGGATCTTCACCACCGACCTGAACCTTGGTCGGCAGGAGGTGCTCGAGCCCGTGCTTGCGCAACCTGTAATAGAGCGTCGAGCGATTGATCCCGAGCATGCGTGCCGCGCTCGCGATGTTGCCGCGTGATTTCTCGACCGCGGCGACGATCTCCTTGCGCTCGCTCTCGAGCAGGCGCTCCGCGAGGCTGCGACCATCGTCGGTCGACACGGGTGCGGAGGGCGAAACCGTCACGATCACCGGCACCGAGCCGGACGGCGTGTTCGAGTGGGTCGCGGCGCGACGCCCGAAATCGAGGTGCACCGACGCGAGCGGCGCGCCTCGCGCGAGGATCATCGCGCGCTCGATGATGTTCTCGAGCTCGCGCACGTTGCCCGGCCAGTTGTACTCGCGCAGCTTCGCCATGCCGTCGGGCGTGAGGCCTTGCAGTGGCGTGCCCATCTGACGCGCGAACTTCGCGGCGAAGTGATTCGCGAGCACCGGCAGATCGTCGAGCCGATCGCGCAGCGGTGGCAGATTGATCGGGAACACGTTGAGCCGGTAGTAGAGGTCCTCCCGGAACTCGCCTTCCTCGATCATCTTCTCGAGGTTGCGGTTCGTCGCCGAGACCACGCGGACATCGACCTTGATGGTCTCGTTGCCACCGACGCGCTCGAGCTCACGCTCCTGCAGCGTGCGCAGCAGCTTGATCTGCACTCCCATCGGCAGATCGCCGACTTCGTCGAGGAACAGCGTGCCGCCATCGGCGAGCTCGAACCGGCCGCGTCGGCGCTCCATCGCGCCCGTGAAGCTGCCCTTCTCGTGACCGAACAGCTCGCTCTCGAGGATACCGGGCGCGAGCGCCGCGCAGTTGACGCGCACAAACGGCTTCTCTTCGCGCGGCGAGTTGATGTGGATCGCGTGGGCGACGAGCTCCTTGCCCGTCCCGGTCTCGCCGCGGAGGAGCACGGTCGAAGCTGTCGGCGCGACTTGCTCGATCTTGGTGAGCACCTCGCCGAGCGCCGCACTGTCGCCGATGATGTTGCCGAAATCGAACTCGCCGTGGAGCTGCTGGTTGAGGTAGCCGGTGTACTCGGAGAGCTGCGCCGCGAGCCGCTTGTTCTCGGCCTGCAAGTGATAACGCTCGAGCGCATACTGGAGGACGCCGCGGACTTCTTTGGCGTCCCAGGGCTTGGTGATGTAGCGGTAGACCTGGCCGAGGTTGATCGCCTCGATCAGCACGTCGACGTCGGTGAATGCGGTCAGGATGATGCCGACCGTCTCGGGGGTCTTGTTGCGGACTTCCCGGAGCAGCTCGACGCCGGTCATTTTCGGCATCCGCTGATCGGTCACGATCACCGCGACGTCTTTTTCGGCGAGGATCGCCAGCGCCTCGGGACCGCTGGTCGCGGTGAGGATGTCGAACGTCTTCCGGAAGTTAAACCGGAAGGCGTCGAGGTTGTCCTGCTCGTCGTCGACGATCAGGATCGGGTACCGCTTGACGTCCAACGTCATGAACTCCATTTGAGGTACCACGTTTCAGAGGAGATTTCGGGGTTCACCCTGGTCCCGCATGTAGGAAATTGGCGGCTGAAACCGGCGTCCTCTAGCATTTATTAAATGGCCACTGCTCGAGCACGA
>JAYVLQ010000045.1:0-4442 GCA_043759355.1 Kofleriaceae bacterium | reverse complement strand
CGCGCGACCGCGACCGCGCGCGCGAACATCACATCGACCAGCAAGGCGCCCTCGCCGAGCTGCTTCTTCGCCGCGTCGAATTCGGCGCTGCCATCGGGGCCGTGAAAGATCGGGCTCATCGCCGCTCGCAGCGTGCCGAGCAACAGCTCGCTGTCGGCCTCGTGCGCGCCCGGAGCGACCGCGATCGTCTTCTCGAGCGTCGCGATCGTCGCCGGTAGCTTGCCGAGATTGTGCGCCGGATCGATCGCGATCAGCAGCGCATCGGTCGTCGCCTGCCAGCGCATCCGGTTCGTGGTGTTCGCGGGCGTGTTCGCGGCAGCGCACTCGCGGAGCAGGAGCTGCAACCGGGCCGCGCTCGGGGCCGTGTCGCGCGCACCGAGGCTCGCGTCTTCCCAGTCGTCGAACACGAACGCGGACGCGTACTGACACAGCGATTCGGTACGCATCTCGGCGAACACCGGCTCGTCGGGATACGCCCTCGCGAAGGCGGCGAGCTGAAAGATGCCCGCGGGCAGAGCCTCGCGCGCGAGCTGGAGATCGGCCTCGTGCGCTGCGACCTCGTTCGCAGCCTTCAAGATCTTCATCGTGCTCATCGCAGCCTGATGATCGATGAAGCCGCCGCAGCTCGCACCAAGACTCGCGACAACCATCAAACTAGCTCGCATGCGCCTGCCTTTCGGTCTCGGGGATCAGCGTGGCGACGAGCTCCGCCGCACGCCTCGGTGCATCGCACTCCGCCATCACGCGCTGGATTGCCTGCGCGCGCTCGCGAAACGCCGGCTCGGCGAGCATTCGATCGACCGCCTTGCGCAGCTTGTTCGGCTTCGGCCGGCCGGTCCGCAGATCGATCGCGGCACCGGACCACGCGACGCGCGCCGCGATCTCGGGCTTCTCTTCGCTGCCGCCCGCGATGATCAGTGGAACGCCGTGAGCGATCGCCATCTGAACGCCACCATACCCACCATTCGTGATCATCATCCGGCAGTACGGGAGCAACGCCTGATACGGCACGTACGCCGCGATCCGCGCATTCGTGGGCACGGCGACCGCGCGGTCCAGCGTCACGATCACGAGCACGTCGTGATCGGCGAGGGCCGCGAGCGCGGGCTCGACGAGCTCGCTCGGGTCCGTGGCGAGCGTGCCCTGCGTGACGAGGATGATCGGGCGATCCGCGACGTGTGCCGCTTCGACCTCGGCCCACCACGCCGGGAGCGGCGCGGTTCCTGCCGGTGGCAACAGCGGCCCGATAAAAACGACCTGCCTCGGGAGATCGCTGCGCGGATATTCGAGCTCCGCGACGGTCGGCTGGAGAATCAGCTCGCGACTCATCACCTCGAAATACATCCGATCCCCCGCGGGCATGCCGGCCTCGACCCGCGCCCGGCGATACGCGCGGTTCACGCTGCCGAACAGCACGCGAAAGATCAGCCAGTTCAAGAAGCGATGAACACCGCGACCACCACGCTCCGGTGGCTGACCCGAACCGAACGGATTGGTGTCCCGGCTCGGCCACATCAAGGCACTGATCCCGAGCTCGATCCACGGCAGGTGGTGCTTCTCGGCGAACAGACCCGCGCCGAGGTGCGCCGAATCGGAGAGCACGGCGTCCGGGCGCGTGCGCGCTTCGAGATCCGCGAGCTGCGTCGCCATCGGCTCGATGAACATCTTGCGGAGCTGCAACTTGACGCGTTTGAAGCCGCGTACACCGGCGAGCGCCGGAAAGGCCCGTTCGAGATCCGCATCGTCCCAATCGTCCGACATCGCCACGAACTCCGCACCGGTCGCACGCACGCTCTGCGCGAACTTCGCACCGGTGATCCACACGAGCTCGTGGCCGCGCGCGACGAGCTCGCTCGCGATCGGCAACATCGGCTGGACGTGGCCGGTGAGCGGGGTCGTCGTGACGAGCAAGCGCGCCATGGCTAGTTCGATGTCCTCGTCGCAACGGCGGTCGCGTACCACGCGACCGTCCGCCGGAGCCCCTCGACGAGGGTCGTCTCGGGTGCCCATCCGAGCTCGCTCTCGAGCTTGTGCGGATCGATCGCGTAACGAAAATCGTGGCCCGGGCGATCCGCGACGAACGTGATCGAGTCGCGATACGAACCTCCCGCCCGAGGACGCAGCTCGTCCAGGATGGTGCAGATCGCGGTGACTACTTCGAGGTTCGTGCGCTCGCTGCGCGCGCCGATCACGTAGCTCTCACCGATCCGACCGCGCTCGAGGATGCGTGCCAGCGCCGCGCAGTGATCCTCGACGAAGATCCAGTCGCGCACGTTCGCACCGGTGCCATAGACGGGAAGCGGCAAGCCGGTGAGCGCGTGCTGGATCACGAGCGGAATCAACTTCTCCGGATGTTGATACGGACCGTAGTTGTTCGAACAGTTCGTGACGATCGCGGGCAGCGCGTACGTATGGAGGTACGCCTGGACGAGATGATCACTCGCCGCCTTCGAAGCGGCGTACGGTGAGCGCGGTGCATAGCGCGTGGTCTCGGTGAATGCACCGGTGTTGCCGAGCGCACCGAACACTTCATCCGTCGAGACATGGAGAAACCGAAACGGCGCACCAGGCGCGGCGGCGAGGTAGCGCCGCGCTTCCTCGAGCAGCGAGAACGTGCCGGCAATGTTGGTCGTGATGAAGGGGTCCGGGGCATCGATCGAGCGATCGACATGGCTCTCGGCCGCGAAGTGCACCAGCGCCGTGGGGCCCGCCGCGAACAGCTCGCGCACGAGTGCACGATCGTTGATGTCACCCTCGACGAAGCGCACACCGTCGACGGACGCGAGCGCGGCGCGATTGCCCGCATACGTGAGCTTGTCGAGTACGATGATCGGGGTCGTTGGCGCCATCCGCTTGACGAAGTTGAGGCCGATGAAGCCGGCGCCGCCGGTGACGATGATCACGAGCCCAACTCTCCCGCGATCACGTCGGCGAGCCCGATCTGCCAGCGCTTTGGCGGGACGCCGCGCAGTGAGGCGCGCATCGTATCGAGCGTCACCGTCGCGGGCCGACGCGCACCGCGACCACCGACCGGGGTCGCGATCGGCACGATCTTGCACGTGATCGGTCGGTAGCGGCGCGCGAGCTTCACGATCTCCTGTGCGAGCTCGGCACGCGTGACGGCCGGGCCACCGCAGTAGTGCAGGATCTCGGTAGTCGGTGCGTCCGCGAGGATCAGCAGCGCATCCGCGAGGTCGTCGGCCCAGGTCGGGCAGCCACGCTGGTCGCGCACGACCTCGATCACCGGCCGCGTCAGTGCGAGGCCGAGGATCGTCTGCACGAACCCAGGTCCACCGTCGGCAAACAACCACGACGTGCGAACGACCATGCCGCCCACCTCGAGCACGCGTTGCTCGCCGGCGAGCTTGCTCTCGCCGTACACGCTGATCGGCAGCGGGTTCGCGGTCTCCTTCAAGGGACCGGTCGCGATGCCGTCGAAGACGTAGTCGGTCGAGATATGGATCACGGGCACGCCGCGCTCCGCGCCGGCGCGTGCGACGAGCTCCGCGCCATCGCGATTGACCGCCAACGCCTTGTCGCGCTCGTACTCCGCCGCATCGACCGCATTGTACGCCGCCGCGTTGATGATGCAGGTCGGAGCCGTCGCGTCGAGCGCCCGGCTCACGCTGTCCCAGCTCGTGATGTCGAGCTCGCTGCGGGGACAGGCGAAGACATCGATCGCCTTCGCGCGTCCACGCTTCACGAGGCTGCGCCCGAGCTGACCCGTACCGCCGGTGACGAGCAACTTCACGGCAGCTCCGCGAGCGAGGGTGCGATCCGATCGCGCGGCGACAGCAGAGGCTCGGCGAGCGGCCACGGGATGCCGAGCTCGCGATCATTCCAGATCACGCAGTGCTGATCGTCGGCGACGTACGGCGCGGTCACCTTGTAGACCACGTCCGCCGTCTCCGAAAGTGCGAGGAAGCCGTGCGCGAACCCGGGTGGAATCCAGACCTGGCGCGCCGATTCACTCGTCAACCGCGTGCCGACCCAGCGGCGATAGGTCGACGAGTCACGCCGGATATCGACCGCGACGTCGAAGATCTCGCCGCGCGTGACCATCACGAGCTTGCCTTGCGGGTAGGCGCGCTGGAAGTGCAGCCCTCGCAACGTGCCACGCACCGAGGTCGAGAGGTTGTCCTGCACGAATGCCGCAGTGAGCCCGATCTCGCGATACGCCTCCTCGCGATAGGTCTCGACGAAGCGCCCGCGCTCGTCGGTGAAGACGCGCGGCTCGATGATCACGACGCCCGGCAGCTCCGTCGCGACGACCTTCACGCGAGGCTCCGCAGGTAGCGCTCGTACGAGCTGCCGCGATAGCCGTCGGCGAGCCGCGCGAGCTGCGCTGCATCGATGTAGCCGAGCCGGAACGCGACCTCCTCGACACAGCTGACCTTCAGCCCTTGACGCTTCTCGATCACGCTGACGAACGTGGCCGCGTC
>JAYVLQ010000044.1:0-2804 GCA_043759355.1 Kofleriaceae bacterium | reverse complement strand
AGCGCACGCGCATGAGCTCGTCGCGCATCTCGAGCGCGCTCCCGAACCGATCATCCGGATCACGCGCGAGCGCCTTGAACACGATCGCATCGAGCTCGGCAGGGCAGGCCTGGTTGAACGTCGAGGGCGGCATGATGTCGCCGCGCTGGACCTTCATCAGGGTCTGGTACTCGTTCTTGCTCGCGAACAGCGGTCGCGCCGTGAGCAGCTCGTGCAGGATCACGCCGCATGCCCAGACATCCGAGCGCGCATCGAGATCGCGGCTACCGGAGATGGCTTCGGGCGCCATGTACGCGAGCTTGCCTTTCACGCGACCGGTCTGCGTGCGCAGCTGCGACGACTGCGCCTTCGCGATGCCAAAGTCGATGACCTTGAGATGGCCGGAGCCTGTGACGAGCAAGTTCGACGGCGAGATGTCGCGATGCACGAGGCCGAGCGGCTGGCCTTCTTCATCGAGCTTGGTGTGCGCGTAATCGAGCGCTTCGCACAGCTGGAGCGCGAGACCGGTCGTGACGTGGATCGGTGCGGGGCCGGTGACCCTTCGCGCGTGACGCAGGATGCGCCGGACATCGTGACCCTCGATGTACTCCATCGAGATGAAGTACTCGGTGCCCACGCGACCGAGCTCGTAGATCTGGACGATGTTGACGTGCGCGAGCAGCGACGCGAGCTTCGCTTCACGCACGAACGACTTGATGAAGCTCGCATCCCCCGCGAGGTGCGGCAGCAATCGCTTGAGCGCGACGACGCGTTCGAAGCCCTCGACACCACGTTCGAGCGCGCGGTGAACGGTTGCCATCCCGCCCACGCCCAATCGCTCGTACACGAGGTACGGGCCGAAATCTTGTTCCACCGCGCTGTCCGCAGCCATGGCTCCCGCCCGCGAAAGCCTCGCACGGAACCGCGTGCGACAGGTTCAGACTTTCTTCGTTTCTTCGGGCGTTTTCACATCGAGCGTGAGGGCATGGATCGGCCCCTTCATCTCCTCGGCAAGGGCCGCCATGACCATGCGATGGCGCGCCACCAGCGAATGGCCGACAAACCCCGCCGAGACGATCGACGCTTTCCAGTGATCTTCGGTACCCGTGAGGTCAGACAGCTCAACCTCGGCGTCCGGGAGTGCCACCCGGATCTTCGCGATGATCGCGTCAGGCTTCACGCCTTGGGCTCCAATCCTAGCTCCCTCGAGACCATGATGAACGCCTCGAGCGCGATGTCGATATCGGATTCGGAGTGAGCGGCCGAGATCTGAACCCGGATACGCGCGGCGCCCTTGGGCACGACCGGGTAGGAGAACCCGATCACGTAGATCCCGTGATTCAGCAGGCGCGTTGCCATCTCGGCGGCGAGCTTGGCATCGCCGAGCATCACCGGGGTGATCGGGTGCGTGCCGGGGCGAATCGCGAGCCCGGCCTTTGTCATGCCCGCGCGGAAGCGCGTGGTGTTCGCTTCGAGCTTGTCACGCAGCGCCGTCGATTCGGTCAGTAACGCGATCGCGGCGAGCGAGCCACCCACGATCGGCGGCGCGAGCGTGTTCGAAAACAGGTACGGTCGCGAGCGATTGCGGAGGAGATCGATGATCTCTTTTTTCCCCGAGGTGAAACCACCCGAAGCGCCGCCGAGCGCCTTGCCGAGCGTCGACGTGAACACGTCGACGCGATCGAGACAGCCGCGGAGCTCCGCGGAACCCCGGCCGGTCTTGCCGACGAAGCCGGTCGCGTGACTATCGTCGACCATCACCATCGCGCCGTATGTTTCAGCGAGATTGCAGATCTGATCGACGCGCGCGATGTCGCCGTCCATCGAGAACACGCCGTCCGTCGCGATCATCCGGAGGCGCTTGCCCTGCGTCGCCTTGAGCTTCGCTTCGAGGTCATCGAGGTTGTCATGCTCGTAGCGCAAGCGTTCCGCTTTGCAGAGCCGGATGCCATCGATGATCGACGCGTGGTTCAGCGTATCGCTGATGATCGCGTCCTCTTCACCGAGCACGGTCTCGAACAAGCCACCGTTCGCATCGAAGCACGAGCCATACAGGATCGTATCCTCGGTGCCGAGGAACGCGGACACCGCGGCCTCGAGCTCCTTGTGCTTGTCCTGCGTGCCGCAGATGAAGCGCACCGACGACAGCCCGTAGCCGCGATCCTCGAGCGCCTGGCGCGCGGCCGCGATCACGCGCGGGTGCGACGAAAGGCCGAGGTAGTTGTTCGCGCAGAAGTTGATGACTTCTTTACCGTTGGTGATCACGTGCGCAGCTTGCGGCGAGGTGATCAGCCGCTCGTGCTTCCACAGGCCCGCTTGTTCGATCTCGGCGAGCGAAGCGGCGAAGACGGATTTCGCGTTCGTGTACATGCCTAGTGCGATAGCACGGCGCCGAGATCGAGCATCCGGCGAACGCGCGGAACGAGATCATCGGTCATGGCATCGAGGGTGTAGGTCGGCTTCCAGCCCCAATCGCGGCGCGCGGCCGCGTCGTCGATCGCCTTGGGCCAACTATCGAGGATGCCCTGGCGCACCGGATCCGGGGCGTAGGTGAACTGCGCATCAGGAATCGCGCGCCGGACCGAGGTCGCGATCTCGTCGGCACGCGGCGAGAATGCCGCGATATTGTAGATCGTGCGCGACAGCTTCTCGCGATCGGCGAACGCGAGCTCGAGCAATGCGCGCACGCCATCCGGCATGTACATCAACGGGATGCGGGTATCGGCGCGCGCGAAGGCTTCATACGAACCTTTGCGCACGGCGTCGACGTACATGAACAGCGCGTAGTCCGACGAGCCGCCACCGGGCATCGCTGCGGAGATCAA
>JAYVLQ010000043.1:0-79098 GCA_043759355.1 Kofleriaceae bacterium | reverse complement strand
CCTCGCGCGAGCTCGCGCCGAACAGCATCCCGAACGAATCGATCGCATCGCTGACGCCGCGCTGGGCCTCGCGGACCGTGTGGGCGGTTGCCAGGTAGGTCAGCTGGTCGGGCACGAATGCCAGGGCCGCAAATTCGGCGACATCCTCCGAGGCTTTCGGGCCCGACACGGCTACCGCGCCGCCACCGCACCCGCAAACTAGCGAGATCAGCGCACTCGTCGTCCATCGCATCGCTCGTGAGCTTGTCACGCAACCGCGGCCGGTGCCGGCCGATAGCCCGGGAAAGCCCACGCTCGGTGTCCGTCCTGGCACCCCCGAGCGAGGGAGAGAAAGCGAAACCATGTATTATTCTGGGAGAGGAAGATGAGCGGCATCGGTGGACCTGCGGGAATTGGCGGACCGAAGGGCCCGCAAGGTCCCGACGCGGCCGAGCGTACAGACGTGGCAGATGCCGCATCCGAGGCGGGCGCAGCGTCATCGCCCGCGGGCGTCAGCGGTACCGGCGATGCGAGCCTCGAGGCGATCGCGTCGGATGTCGCGGCCGGCAAGCTCACACCGAAAGAAGCAGTCGACAAGCTCGTCGATCAGATGGCGAGCACCGGCACGTTAGATCCAGCCGATCGCGCCGAGCTCCGAGAGATGATGGCGGACCTCGTCGCGAACGATCCGCACTTGCAGGGTCTGCTCGGCCGCATCTAGTCGAGCCGCCTGCGTCAGTAAGCCGTGTCGCCGACGTAGATCGTGCCGTGCTTCGCACCCGACGTGCTCACGAACTGCACCGCTTGCGTCGTCTCGGCGGCGACGCGCTGGATCGTAAAAGGCCGCGTCATCGGTCGCCCATCCGCCCCGTGGAACGACGCGATCACCACGATCTGACCAGGTCGCTTCGCATCGTTGTGGAGGACCCCTTGGACCACGAGGTTGCCGTTGTCTTCGATCTCGCGGATGTGATCGACGTACACCGCCGGGCGCTCGGCTGGAATCGTTGCCTGGCGCACGAGGATCTTCGCGGCGTGCGCCTCGGGCCGCGCCTTGCGCTCGCGATCGACGAGCGCGAACGTGCGGCTCTCGCCTGCCGGGATCCACAACGAGGTTGCTTTGAACGTGCCGACCGCGTGACCGCTGCCGTCTGCGAGATCTCCCGCGAGCGTGACAAACGCACCTTCGTTGCCGGTGTTCTCGGCATCGACCAAAACGAACGTCGCGGTCTCCTTGACGGTGTCGCCGACCGTATCGGTACGAAGCTTACCTTCGCCGGTGATCTTGATCAGATCTAACGCGAGCTCGCGGCGCGTGGGCTCGCCGCACGCGACCATCAGGACGGCGGTCAACGCGCATCTTATTTTTGCGGACCTCGCGCTCATCTAGCGAGCATAGCGCGGGTCAGGCGGCGGCGACCTTTTTCGGGCCGGCACCCTCGTACATCGCGATCACGGCGCGTACGGAGGCTGGAACCTGGAGCTCGCCGATCTCGAACTTGCCGAGCGCCGAGGCGAGCGTGGCAACACGCTCCTCGTCGGTCGCGCGCTTGTCGACGATCACGCGGTACGCGCCCTTCACCCGGCACAGGCCGCCACGCATCGAGCCCATCGCGCTCGCCATCTGCAGCGGTTCGTAGGTGACCTTGATCGCGAGCTGGTCGGCAATGCCTTCCAAGAGCCCGAGCATCACTTCTGGCTTCATACCGATGGCCACACTATCAGGCTCGATCAGCAGCGCAAGATATCTGTCCGCGTTCCGGACCCTGGCCCCTGCCGAGATCAGATCTCAAACTACCGGGATCGTCACGCGAAACGCAGCGCCGCCGAGATCACTTTGGCCCACGCTGACTACGCCTCTGTGCTGTTCGACGATGTTTCGAACGATCGGGAGCCCGAGGCCGGTGCCTTTGCCATCGGGTTTGGTCGTGAAGAACGGCTCGAAGATTCGCTCGAGGTCCTCGGTCTTGACGCCCGGACCCGAGTCGTTGACCTCGAGGAGCGCGAGGTTCGGCTCGACGAGCCGAACGCGAACCGCGATCTTGCCGTTCGAGTCGATCGCGTGGACCGCGTTCGTGATCAGGTTGATCAATACCTGCTCGAGCTGACCGCCGACCGCGTGAATCACGGGTAGCTCGGGCGAGATATCGACCTCGAGCGTGATGTTGCCGCGCTCGAGCAAGTGATCGCAGATCGAGACCGACGAGCGCACGATCGCCGCGAGATCGACACTCTCGAGCTCCTTGCCGCTCGGGCGCGCGTACTGGACAAGATCGCGCGAGAACCGCAAGATCCGCTGCGCACTCGCGCCGATCCGGCGGAGCTTCTCGACATCCGGCGCTTCCTGGCCTTGGGCCTCGAGCTTGCGCACGAGATAATCGGCGTAGACCGTGATCGAGGTCAGCGGATTGTTGAGCTCGTGAACGACGCCGGCGGCAAGCTCGCCGAGCGTGGCGAGCCGCTCCGAACGAATGATCTGCTGCTGGAGCGCGTCGATCTGCGATTGATCCTGGCCGATCGCGACGACCGCTTCGATCGGTCCACCGGAACGGCCGACCGGCGCGATCGACCACACGCTGCGAACGGGACCCTTCGCGGTCGACAGCATCACGGTGAACGCGGTGTGGTGCTGGCCCGAGAGGGCGGCCGAGAACGCAGTCGTGAGCTGCTGGCGTTGATCAGCGGAGATGAAGTCGCGCATATCGCGCCCGAGCAGGTAGTCGCGCGTCATGCCCGTGAGATCGAGCAGCGCGCGATTACAGACCGTGATCCGCCAGTTGCGATCGATGCCGAGGATCAGGGCGCTCACCGAATCGAGCAGGCGCGCCTGATAGTCGCGCAGGCCGATCGCATCATCCTGCAGCGAGACCGTACGCAACGCCAGCGCGAGGGCTTGGGCGAACGTGCGCACCGCGGCTTCGTCGTGCTCGCCGAGGTCATCGCCCGGGCGATAGCCGCAATCGAGGACGCCGAATAGCTCACCACCCGCCGCGAGCGCGACGGCAAAGCCCGTCGCGATGCCAGTGAACGGCGAATCCCAGCGCTCGCGCACGACGAGCCGCGCCGACGCCGAGACCGCCGTCTTGAGCCGCGCCCGACCGATCGCGGCCTGCGACAACACCATCGGTTCGGTCGTGACGGTGTCGCGCAAGAGCGCGCCGCGGACGTACGCGCGGATCGGTTCGCGATTGCGCAGATCCGACGCGCGCACGGCGAACGCTCGACCTGGAAAGAGCTTCTCGAGCGTGCCGAGGACGCGGTCGATCACGCCACGCTCGCTGGTGTCCCACGACAGCTCGTTCGCGAGCTCCCGCTGAGCGGCGAGCTGGGCGGCCTCGGTGACAGCGACGAGCATCACTTGTCGCTCCGGTGCGCGAGATCGCCGAGATCGCCGAGGCTCGGGGTGGGCAAGACATCGGCCTCGAGCTCGTTGCGCGGCGGCGAGACCGCGCCAAACTCGCCCGTGAGGTTTTCGTCGCCATCGATTGGCTTTTCGATCGCGGCCATTCGCGAGGTCGCGCGATCGAGATCGATCATCTTGGCAGTACCCACGTAGTCGGTCGTTTCGTACTTCGTGATGTGACCGATCTTTTTGACGATCTCTGCCATGCGCTCCGCTTCGGACAGAATGATCCCGGCGGCCCTCAGATGTTGAGCATCGCGCGAGCTCTGGCGTTGGATCAATTGGACGTAGCCGATGATCGACGTCAACGGCTGATTGAGCTCGTGGGCCGCGGACGCGGCAAGCTCGGCCACGAGCGCTTGCTTTTCGGAGAGCTGTAACTTCTGCTGCGCATCGAGCAAGCGCTGCTCCATCCGGATGCGATCGCGAAGATCGGTGAGGATGCCGACAGTGGCGACCTCGCGACCGCCCTCGTAGACGACCGACGCCGTCATGCTCACAGGCACGGTCTCGCCATGGTTGATCTGGATCTCGCGTCGGGTCTGCTCGAGCCGGCCGACGCCGCCGTGCGAGGGCGAGCGCAGCATCTTCATGATCTGGCGGGCGCCATCGGGCTCGTATAGCTCCCATACCGGCAACTTGCCGATCACGTCGCGCGCGCGATAGTCGAACAGCCGCTCCGCGCCTTGGTTGAACAAGATGATGCGGCCGCGCACGTCCGCTGCGATGATCGCGTCGACCGTCGAATCGATCAGTCGCTCCAGGAACGCCTTGTTCGACCGCAGCTCGTTCTCGAGAGCGCGCTCGGCGGTGACATCGCGGAACCCGAGGATGACCGCGCCCGATCCAGACAGCACCGTCGACGTCGAAGCCGAGACCCACACCGGTGAGCCCGACGTGGTCGACAGCTCGAGATCGAATGCATCGACGTTGACTCCCGCGAGCACCCGGGTGATCGCGTCGCTGATCTGACCACGCTGGTCGGTGGGCACGAGATCGACGAGCTCGCTGCCGACCAGGCCATCGCGCGCGAAGCCGGTGATCCGCTCGGCCGCGCGATTGACGAACAAGATGTGACCGCCGTCGTCGAGGACAACCACGCCATCGGCGCCGGCCTCGAAGTGCTCCTTTAGCGAATCGATGCCACGCAACCGACGCTCCGCCTCGTAGCGCGCGCGAGAGATGCGGTGCGTCTGATCGCGCAGGCTCTCGAGCACCGGACCGTGGCGCAAGTGCGCCGCCGTGATGCTCGCGATCAACTTGCCGAGCTCGGTGCCGCGCGGCGCGAGGTACTGGACGCCCGCGGTCTTCTTGCGCAACAGGATCGCGCCGAGCGAGCGACCGCGCCATTGCACCGGGAACACCGCGATGCCGGTGATGTTGCGCGACGCGAACATGTCTGCGAGCTCGCGGGTCAGCGGATGCTGGGCCGCGTCATCGATCAGGACCGGCTGGCCCGTACGCATCGCCTCGACGAGCTCGGGATACTCCGCGATCGCGAGCGTGAACCGAGTCGCGGTGGGCGCATCGCTCGCCGCGATCACGAACGCGTGGTCCGACCCCTCGATGTGCGCGACGAGCGACGCACGATCGAAGCCGAGCGCCGAAGCCGTGAGGTGCAGCACCTGGACCAGGGCCTCGGCATCGTCGCCGTGCGCGGTGAGCACGTCGTTGATCCGGGCGAGCACGCCCGCGACATCGCGACGTGTTGCTTTGACGAGGTTGCGACAGCGCGCCGCGAGCAACGCCGAGGTCACCGGCTTGCGCATCACATCGGTCGCGCCTGCCGCGAGCGCATTCGCGATCCAGGTCTGTGGCATCGCGGGTACGAGCGCGAGGATCGCGACCTCGGCGAGGGCCGGCACGCTGCGCGCCTCGGTCACCAGCTCGGTGACGTTGTCGCCGGTGATAACGATCAATGGAGGCAGCCCGTCGGAACCGGCGAGGCGCACCGCCGAACGCGCTGCCATCCCGGCCGAGACCAGGTACGCGGCGAGCTGATCGCATTCGGCGTCGGTACCGCCCAGGATCGCGACCGGAACGTGCGAGGCCTCCAAACTGCTCACAGCGTATCAAGTTTACGCGGTCTTCGCGTCGTAAGCGGCCAGCGCTGCGGCGTAGACCAGCTTCACCGGGACGCCGTGATGCTTCGCCGCGGCCGCGCAGGTCTCGTATTCGGGGGCCGCGTTGCGAACGACGTCCCCATCGCGCGACACCTTGATAGCGATCGCGCCGTAGCGGGTCTCGATCACGACCGTGTCGCGCGTGAGGATCGTGCGGTGGAGCTGGGAGAATCGCACCCCGATCGTCGAGGTCTCGCGCAGGATCGCAGCGACCACGAGATCGCGCTCGGCAGTGGTAGCGAGCGCCGCGAGCACGAGCGCCGGCCTGCCCTTCTTCATCGTGATCGGGGTCCACCACACGTCCAGTGCGCCCTCGGCGAGCACCGCCTCGGCGGCGGCCGCGCACAGCTCGCCAGACATATCGTCGATGTTCGCTTCGATCTGCCAGACGGTCTCGGCCGGCGTCGGTAGCGGCTCCGAGACCACCACGCGAAGCACGTTCGGGCGATCCGCTAGATCGAGATCCCCGGCCCCCCAGCCAACCGCGATCGCACGACCGGTCGGTGCGGGGGTCCAGCTCGTCACGGTCGCGGCGAGGATCGCGGCGCCTGTAGGCGTGCACAGCTCGCGCGCCAAGCCACCGTCGGCCATCACGCCGCCCGCATCGCGCAGCACTTCGAGTGCCGCGGGCGCAGGAACCGGCAGCACGCCGTGCGCGCTCTTGAGCGTGCCATGGCCCATCGCGACACTCGCACAACTCACCGAGGCTGGCGCCAACCAATCGAGTGCAGCGGCGGTGCCGACGACATCGACGATCGAATCGATCGCGCCGACCTCGTGAAACTCGACCTGCTCGACCGTGGTGCCGTGGAGCTTTGCTTCGGCTCTGGCGAGGCGATCGAAGATGTCCAGAGCGCGTGCCCGGGTGCCCTCGGTGAGCTTGGCCTGGACGATGTTCTTCCTGATCGCGCCGTAAAGGTAGTGGCCGTGGTCCGCCTGCAGGCGAAACGTTGTCGGCGAGAGCTTCACGGTTGGCACGTTCGTGGCCTCGGTAAGCTGCGCGCGCGTATCGACCTGGAGATCGATCGCCGCGATGCCGCGCTTCATCACGCGCGCGATCTTGAGGCGCCCGCGGCCTGCACCGATCGCGTCGAGCGCATCACCGATCGCTTCGATCGGTACGCCGAGATCGATCAGCGCGCCGAGCGTCATGTCGCCCGCAGCACCGCTCGCGCAATCGATGTGAAGGTGTTTGCCTTGCAGCCTCATCACAGCCCTCGCACCGCCAGGCGCGCGATCTTGACTGCGGCGACCGCGGCACCGACGCCGTTGTCGATGTTGACCACCGAAACCCCGGGTGCGCAGCCGGCGAGCAACGCGCCGAGCGCGACGAGCCCGTCGACCGAGACGCCGTAGCCAACGCTGGTCGGCACCGCGATCAGCGGCCGATCGGTCAACCCTCCGAGCACCGATGGCAACGCCGCCTCCATACCCGCGACCGCGATCACGACCTCGCACGCGCGAATCTCGTCGAGACGCGCGAGCAAGCGATGCAAGCCGGCGACGCCGACGTCGCTGATCCGCGTGACCGGTGCACCGAGCCATTCGGCGACGAGGGCGGCTTCTTCGGCGACCGGCAGGTCGCTCGTGCCCGCGCACACGACCGCGATGCGGGCCGCGGCAGGCCGCACCCCAGGCGTGCCGGCCGAGACGATCCGCGCGAGCTCGTGGAACGTAGCTCCCGGCAACAGTTGCTTCACGCGCGCGGCCTTGTCGGCATCGACACGCGTCGCGATCGCGGCACCGCGATTCGCGAGCTCGCCAAGGGTGCCAGCGATCTGTTCCGCAGTCTTGCTCGCGCCGTACACGATCTCGGGCACGCCCGTGCGGAGCTCGCGGTGATGATCGACCATCGAAGCGCCGACCGCGTGGACGACCTCGGCGTAGGGCAAGTCGCCGATCTGCTGGGCAGCCACCGTCGCAGACACGGTGCCTGCTCGGACCTCGTCGAGTAGCGTCAGGAGCTGCGTGCGATCCACGCAGTCTTCTACCCTACTTCTTGCGTTTCGTGATGCGGACAGCCTCGATCGCACGGTCGGTCGCAGCGACGACCTCGATGATCAGCGGTCCGAGCGTCAGCGATTCGCCCTTGTCGGGAATGTGCCGAAACTTCTCGATCAAGAGGCCCGCGACGGTCTCGTAGCTATCGCTCTCTGGCAAGTTAAACCCCAGCTCGGCATTGAGCCGCGCGATCGAGGTGCGCGCCACGACGCGCCACACGCCTGGGCGCTCGGTCTTGATCGGCGATGGTTCCTTATCGTGTTCATCTTCGATCTCGCCGACGATGATCTCGAGCAAGTCTTCGATCGTCACGATGCCGACCGCACCGCCGTATTCGTCGACGACGATCGCGAGGTGGGTCTGCTCGGTCTGGAGCTGGACGAGGAGATCCGAGGCCTTCATGGTCTCGGGCACGTAGAGCGGCGGATGCGCGAGGTCCGACAAGGAGCCGGTCAGGGGCGCGCCATCGGCACGGGTGACGATCTTGCCGGTCGCGGCCTGCAGGATATCGAACACGTGGACGATGCCGACGACATCGTCGATGCGAGACCGGTAGATCGGCATGCGCGAGTGCTGCTTGTCGGCGACCTCGGCAGCGGCCTCTTTGATCGGCGCGTCCTCGGGCATCGCGGTCACTTCGGATAGCGGAACCATCAGCGCGCCGACCTTGTATTCGGAGAGCTCGAAGACGTTCGCGATCATCTCGCGCTCGTCTGCGCTGATCTCGGGCTTGTCGGATTGCGGCTCGGACTCGATCAACAGCGCGAGCTCGTCGCGCGTGACGAACGCCTTCTCGCGGTCGCTGCCGGTGACGCGAGTGAGTAGCGCCGCGTAGCCGCCAACGATCGTGACGATCGGGCGCAACACGAGCGAAGCCAGTTGCAGCGGATTCGCCATCACGTCGACGACCCGGTCCGCCTGCGCTTGCACGATCGCCTTGGGCACGAGGTGGCCAATCAGCAGCAAAGGCGGCACTGCGATCAGCGGTGCCCACAGCGCCGAGAGCCCACGCATCGACAGCGCCTCGCCGAGCATGATCACGGCGACGAGGGTCGCGAGGTTCGCACCGACCAGTGTGGTCGCGAGCGTGATCTGCGGCACCGCCAGCATGCGCTCGACGAGCGCGGCAGAGCTCCTACCTGCCACCGCACGAGCGTGGAGAGCATGGCGGTCGCACGCGCCGAGCGCGACTTCGGCACTGACGAAGAACGCCTGCGCGAACACGCAGCCGATCATGACGAGCACCATCGTCGACATCGGGATCATACTTTGCGGTGCTCTCGCAGCCGCGCGAGCTCGTCGATGTCGACGGCCGGCGGCGTGACCTCGTCGGTTGGATAGAGCGGGCGGACCGGTGGCGAGACGACGCCAGGATCGCTGTCCGGGTCGCTGTCACCGCGCAGGTCGGACTCGAGCTTCGACCCCGGGCCACTATCCATGTCTTGTTTCGCGACCGGGCCGGTCTGGAGCTCGGCCTTCACGTGCGCGACCTTGATGGCAGG
Organism: Kofleriaceae bacterium; assembly: GCA_043759355.1. Classification (GTDB taxonomy): domain Bacteria; phylum Myxococcota_A; class Polyangia; order Haliangiales; family Haliangiaceae; genus JABFXX01. The sequence continues at coordinate 70,090 of JAYVLQ010000043.1, read as the reverse complement.
CATCGAGGCCTGGAGATCGGCTCGCTCGTCGCGGATCACGCCGAAGATCTGCGCGAGCAGGTCGTCCATCGTGACGAGACCGAGCACCTTGCCGTATTCGCTCACGACGACCGCCATGTGGACCTTCTTCTGCTTGAAGGTCAGGAACAGCCGCTTGACCGGCGTGGTGCGCGGCACGAACAGTGGCTCGTGTAACAGCTCGTTGAGCGGCTTCTGCGCGAGCTGGCCTGCGGCCGCGCGGACGAGATCCTTCGCGTTGAGGATCCCGCGCACGTTATCGAGCGACTTCTGGTAGATGGGCACGCGCGAGAACCCGCGCGCCGCGAGCTCCTTGACGAGGCGATGGGTCGGCAGGTCGTACGACAAGCCGAAGATGCGGTCGCGCGGCGTCATGACCTGGCCGACATTCTTGTCGGAGAATTCGAACACGCGATGGATCAGCCGGCGCTCGCGCGCATCGACTTCACCGCGTGCCGAGCCCGCGTCGACGAGCGACTTGAACTCTTGTTCGGACAAGTCCCGCGCGGGCCGGGTCCGCGCACTCGCGCCGAGCGGGCGCAGCAGCACTTCGGCAAGCACGTTCACGAGCACGCGCACGGGCGTGACGACCGCGGTCAGCAGCAGCAGCGGTCCCGAGGCGGCGCGCGCCCATGCGAGCGGTGCCTTCGCGGCGAGGGTCTTCGCGGTAACCTCGGCAATCAGCACGAAGACCGGCAGCGTAATCGCGAGCGCGACGAGCGCGCACAACCACGGCGAAGCGATGTTGCTGTATCGCTCGACCAGGCCGAGCGCGAGCACGGCGAGCACCGCGGCGCACGCCTCGTTGCCGATCAGCACGGTCGCGATCAGCCGACGCGGACGCTCGAGCAGCGCGACGATCCGGCGGTCGCGATGCGCTTCACTGCGCGTGAGCTGCTCGCGGTCGACGCGCCGGAGCGAGAACAGAGCGACCTCGGTCCCCGAACAGAATCCTGCGACCAGCACGCACAGGATGGCGAGCGGAACAGCGATCGAAAGCTCGGTCAAACACCCTCCAGCTGCACGGGGAGCTGCACGGGGAGCTGCTCGGTGATGTCGTCCGCGCTCGTATGGATCGGGAAGCTCGCCACGAACACCGAGCCCTGGCCCGGCGACGTGTCGACCCAGATCCGGCCACCGTGCGCCTCGACATACGCCTTCGCGAGCGTGAGCCCGAGACCCGTGCCGCCGAATGCGCGCGTCGACGAGGAATCGACCTGAAAGAACGGCTCGAAGATCTTGCTGACTTGCTCGCGCGAGATACCGATGCCGGAATCGCTGACGACGAGCTGGATCGCAGCGCCCGCACCGCTGTCGGATTCGTGAGGCGTTAGCGGGCCCGGGCGCAGAGCGATCGCGACGAAGCCATGGTCGGCGGTAAACTTCACCGCGTTCGAGACCAGGCTCGAGACAATCTGGCGCATCTTCTTCTTGTCGCCGAGCACGGTGGTCTGACCACAGCGATCTTCGACCTGGATCGCGATGCCGCGCTTCGCCGCTTGCGGGACGTACGTCGCGACCTCGGCCTCGACGACCTCCGCGAGCGAAAGCGCGCTGCGCTCGAGCGCTAGCGGCGTCGATTCGAGGGAACCGACATCGAGCACCGACGTGATCAAGCCGAGCAACTGATCGGCCTTCGACAGAATCGTGACGAGATAATCGTGTTGTTCGCTCGTGACTGGGCCCGCGAGGCCTTCGGCCATCATCTCGGCGTAGCCGATGACCGAGGTCAACGGCGTCCGCAGCTCGTGCGACATGGTCGCGAGGAAGTTCGATTTCAACCTGTCGAGCTCCTCGAGCCGAGCGAGCGCACGTTGCAAGCGCTGGTTGTGCTCGGTCAGCTCCGCGAACGTGATCCGCATCGCTTCTTCGTGCGTGGCCGCGGCGAGATCGCGAGCGTTCGCGTGGTGGACCAAGAGACCGAGCTGGGTCGCGCACAGGTCGAGCGTGGCTGCTGCGTTTGGACCTGCGCTGGCGAGCGCCCCTACCCGCTCACCTTCATGATCGAACGGCTGGCGTGGACCGGGTAGATCCGTGCCCGCGAGCAGCCGGCCGGACCGGTCGTAGATCGCGAGTTCGCTGCCGAGTGCCTTGCGAAGAGCATCGACCAGTTCATCGAGCTCTGCGGGAGCGATCAGGCGCGCCAGCTCGATCGGGACATCGAGCATTCCGCTCACCAGCCTAGTCTACCGCATCGGGGACGCCGACGTGTTCGGCCAGCGACCCGCGAAACACCTTAGAATTGATACCTAATTTGCTCGCCAGCCCGACGTCCTTATCCAGCGCCTCCCAGGCGGCGGTCACGAGCTCGAAAAACGTCGGGATTACTCCGATGCCGACCCGAGCTTGCGCTTCGATAAGCGTACGATTCGGGTCGTCAAAATGGTCGAGCAATGCAAGCGGCATTGCATCCGGCAGGTCGCGCTTGTTGTACTGGACGACGATCGGAATGGCATCGAGCGAGTTGGCGTGGAGGTTCTGTTGCAGCCCGATCCACGCGTCGCGATTCGGTCCCGCAGCGCTCGGCGCGGAGTCCGCCACGAACACCACACCATCGCTACCCGCGAGCACGACCTTGCGCGTCGCCTCGTGCACGTGTTGACCGGGCACCGTGTAGACCTTGATCCGGAACGAGAAGTTCGAGCTCCGGAAAAATATCGGCAACAGATCGAAGAACAGCGTGCGATCGTCGCGCGTATCGAGCGTCATCAACCGGCCGCGGTTGAGCTTGTCAACCTTCGCGTGCAGCGCGCGCAGGTTCGAGGTCTTGCCGGAGAGTGGCGGGCCGAAGTAGACGAGCTTGAGCGTCATCTGACGCTCCGCAAAGTCGACCTGTGCCACGGAAGACAGCCTAGCTCACGTCGCAGGAGCGTGCAGCTTGCCGTACAGCAAGACGCCGCAGACCGCGCACACGATCAAGAGCAGGACGAGCACCGCGATGCGGCCGCCTGGCTTGCTAGCGCCGCGGCGGTTGCTCGCGGTCGCTAGCAGCGCGAACGTCGCGGCCTTGCGGATCCGGTCGAGCTGGAGCTCGGCGATCGGATCACCCACGCGGTCGCGATAGCGACCGGCGACCCACGCGTAGCAGTTGCAGGTCGCGACGAGCCCAAGCAAGGTCTCGTGGCGTTTCGGCACGTTCCAATGCGCGACCACCTGTTCCCAGGCGGCTGTCACGGCCTCGGGCACGGCTTCGGTCGCTTGCGCCTGCATGAGCCTCGAGTTTGTCACAGCACCGGTCGGAACGGCACTGGCGTCGCGATCAGCAGGTAGACCAGCAACATCCCGATCGCGAGCCACCGCCGCGTTCGGTCCAGAGGAATGTCGCCAACCTCGGGATGATATTCGCCCGCGCGCCCGCGCAGGATCGCGAGAAGCAGCGTCCACACCAACCACGGGATGAGGCCGGCCTTCGCGTAATCGAGTGCAGCGAAGTTGCTGTAGCCATGATGCTTCGCGGCGACGAACATGGCGCTACCGACGAGCAAGCCGACGATCGGCAGTGCAGTGTGCAGCCGCGCGGACCACTTCTCGTGGCTCTGGCCGAGCGCGGCGCGCGCGATGTGACCGCCATCGAGCTGGCCGATCGGCATCAGGTTGATCATCGTGATCAAGAGGCCCACCCACGCGGCCATCGCCATCGGGTGGAGCTGGACATCGACGCTGCTGTTGGGCAGCCACTGGCCATGGACCGCGTACTTCAAGAGCGCGTAAAGGATCGAGTTGCCCTCGATCGAGCCATCCGCAGGGGATGGCCCGACTGGCGAGAGAGACAAACCGATCACGAGCAGCGGGATCGCGACCACGAGCCCCGCGATCGGACCTGCCGCACCGACATCGAACAGCGCGCGACGGTCGCTGATCGGCTTGTCCATGCGGATCACCGCGCCGAGCGTGCCGAACCCGAAGAACGGCGGCAGCGGAATAAAGTACGGCAGCGACACCTCGACGCCGTGGCGCCGCGCCATGAAGTAGTGGCCGAATTCGTGGCACGTGAGGATCGTCATCAGCGTCGCGCCGCCGGCCAGGCCACCGTTGATCGAGGTCGTGATGCAGGCCGCGACGAACAATCCGACGTGGATCAGGACGTCGCGTCGGGAAATCTCCACCCGGCCAGTCTATGGCAGGATCGGCGCTGACGCATGGCGACGATCAAGACCATCGAACTGTTCTTCCAAGAAGGCGCATCGGACAAGGTCTACAACGCCGAGATCTTGGAGGATGGTGGCAGGTTCACCGTCGCCGTTGCGTGGGGCCGGCGGGGCGCCACGCTCAACACCGGCAGCAAGGCCGTGAAGGTCTCGCGCGCCGACGCCGACAAGATGTTCGACAAGCTCGTCCGCGAGAAGCGCGGCAAGGGGTACGAAGAGCGCACCACCGAGCACCAACCGGCCGCGATCGCTCCGCCCGAGGGCACCGGCTCCGGTTCGCGCGTGACCGGCAAGCGCGCCAAGGTCGGCCACGCGGCCCAGCTGCTCACCGCCATCGACGACGAGTCCGAGCTCGATACCTTCCTCACCGACGACTCGATGCTCGCGCAGCAGAAGCTCGATGGCATCCGCGTGCTCGTCCACGTCACCGAAGACGGCCTCGTCGCGACCCAGCGCGATGGCAAGGTCACCCAGCTCGCTGGCAACGCCCTCGGCGGGCTCGCCTATCTGCCCCACGGCACGATCATCGACGGCGAGATCCTCGGCAACGCGTACTGGTTGTTCGACGTGCTCCAGCTCGCGGGCGACGATGTCCGCGACCGCGGCTATCGCGAGCGCTGGGATATCCTCGCGAACGAGCTCGAACCCGCACTCACCGACGAAGTGCGCGTGCTCCAGATCGCGACCGGCAAGAAGCAGAAGCGCGCGCTCCACGACAAGCTCCGCAAGGCGAACGCCGAGGGCCTCGTGTTCAAAGATCGTGAGGCGCCCTACACGAGTGGCCGCAACACCACCCAGCGCAAGTTCAAGTTCATCAAGTCGGCCGACGTGATGATCGTCGAGAACGTCGGCAACGCCTATCGCATGTGCGTGTGGGACGGCCGAGCCCTGTTCGACTGCGGCAACGTGTTTGCCGGCACCACCAATGCGAGCCGCAAGGACCTCGACGCGCGCCTCGCGCGAGGTGACAAGCCGGTCGCCGAGGTCAAGTACCTCTACGCGACCAAAGACCACCAGCTGTTCCAGCCCGTGTTCGTCGGCGTCCGCGAGGACAAGCTCGGCAATGCCTGCCTCCGCGATCAGCTCGTTCGCACCGATCGAACTGTCCTGTGATGGCCCGTACCTATTTCAGGGCGCTTATTTCAGGGCGCTTATTTCAGGGCGCGATGATCAGCTCGTCGCCTTGGACCTCGAGCGTCGTGTAGGTCCGGTAGAGCTCGCCATCGACGTCCATCTTCGCGGAGCCGCAGGCGCCGTCGTCGAGCGAGCCGCGAGCGATCGCGCTTCGCATCGTCGCGCGCGTCGAAGCCTTGGCGCGCGCAGCAGCGATCAAGGTCGCGGCGTCGAAGACCTCCGCCGCGGCTGACGTTGGCGAACGCTGCGTGCGGTTCTGGAAATCGGCGGTGAACGAAGCGGCGATGTCAGCCCCGAGGTCTCCGGGGAAACTATCGACGATCAGCGCACCTTGTACGGCCGTGCCACCGCGGAGCGGCAGCGAAGGATGGTGCCACCCTGCTCCACCCACGAGCTGGACGACGGTCGGAACATGACCACCGTGCTTCTTGCTGAGCATGCGGACGTCGGGGAACTCCGAGGTGCGGAGCTCGACGTTGTAGTACGGCAAGAACGCCGCGACGATCGCGGCACGGTCGTAGCGTTCGGGGATGTAGAGCAACGAGTAGGTGATGTCGGGAGAGAAGGTCTCCCAGCCGATCTTCGTGGTCTTCGCGCGACGGAGATGCTCCGCGAGCTCGGGGTTGCGAGCGGGGACAAGATCGAGGAACTGCTTCACGTCGGGCTCGACGTCACCGCCGGTCGGATCGTAGGTGCCCTGCTTGACGACCTGGAGACCGAGCCGCACTGCCGCGGTCGTGAAGGCATCGGAGGATTCGGCACCGATGTCGTCGCGCGGTGCGAACACGGCGACGATGCCGAAATTGTTGGCCTTCGCGAGCTGGGCGACCGCGCGACCTTCGTCGGAGGGAGATCCGACGACGCGGAACACACCCGCCGCTGGATCGGCCCCATCTTCGGGACCGAGCAGCGCGATCGGGATGGCGTGTAAAACCGCCGCGCGCGCGGCGGCGGTGATCTCGCGTGCGCCGACGGGACCGAGGATCGCGATCGCGCCTTGCCTCGCGGCAGCCTCGACAGCGGCAGTCGCGCCGGCCGGCTCGCCCTTGGTGTCGAGGAACAGCCACTTGGTGCCCTGCGCAGGGGCGAGCTCGATCGCGGCGCGAAGCTCGGCGCCGACCGCGCCGTACTTGCCCGAAAGTGGCAGCAGGACCGCGACGCGCTCGGGATGGATCGGGGTGTCGACAAGCTCGCTCGCGAGCTCCGCGAGCGGAGCTCCGAGGGTCGCAGCATCCGCCGCCGTCGTCGCGTGCGCGAGGTCATCACGTGCGGTCGCGTCGTCGCCGCGATGATGGGCGAGGCGTGCCGCGCGCAGCGCGACGGCGGCAGCCGGTGCCGCGTTCGCGAGGCGCTCGACGACAAGGCGCGCGGTCGCCTCGTCGAGCTCGTCGATCGTCGCAGGCGAGAGCTTCGCGAGATTGACCAGCCGTGCGCTCGATGGTTGCGACAACTGCGATGGGAGTCGCGCCCGGTTGGGATTGCTCTCGTGGGCTTGCGCGCCTTCATGCTCGACCCAGGTGGCTCCCGGCTTGGGACCGCATGCACCACCGGCGCCGAGCAAGACGAGCAACGCGCGCTTCATGCTGACTTCGCGTTATTCGTCGAGCAGCGAGCGCACGCGATCGAGGAGGCGCTTCTTCGGCGCGACCACGCCGGTCTCCTCGCCACTCGCGCGCGCGAGCTCCTCGATCAACTCGCGCTGCTTCGCGGTGAGCTCGGTCGGCACCTCAACCTGGACGTGAACCATGTGATCGCCACGCGGCGCATTCTTGCCCGAGGCTTGCGGGATGCCACGGCTGCGGATCCGGAACACGCGCCCGGGTTGTGTGCCCTCGGGGATGCGCATCTTGACTTCGCCGTCGATCGTTGGCAGGTCGAGCACCGCACCGAGCGCCGCCTGCGTGAAGGTGATCGTGTAATCGCTGTGAACATCGAGGCCGTCGCGACGAAACCTGGGATGTTCGGCGACGCGCATGATGATGTTGAGGTCGCCAGGTTGCGCGCCCGTCTTGCCCGGCTCGCCCTCGCCTCGGACGATCTTTGTCGCGCCCTCTTTTGTGCCGGTCGGCACCACGATCTTGAGCTCGCGTGACGTGCCGCCCGGCTGTTGCGCCGGAAGCGTGATGGTCTTCTCGGTGCCGAACGCCGCTTCCTCGAACGTGACCTCGAGCGTGTAGCGCGAATTTGTGCCCTTTTGCTTGCCGCGGGTGCGGCGCAGGATCTCGGTGAGCATGTCCTGCGCGGCATCGACCACCGCGCCGATGCCTGACGACGAGGCATCGTCACCTCCGTGGCCCCAGCGATCGTAGCGGTTGCGCGAGTCGCGGTCAGAGAGCACCGCATACGCTTCGTTGATCTCGCGGAATGCTTCGCCGCCATCCGCAGGGTTGACGTCCGGGTGGTGCTTGCGGGCGAGCTCGCGAAACGCGCGTTTGAGCTCCACGTCCGAGGAGTCTTTGGCGACGCCGAGCACTACGTAGTAGTCGCGCTTGCGGCGGGCCATGGTGCTTTATGCGCCGCCTTCGGCGTCTCCGCCACCCACATCTGCGGCCGCGTAGATCGCTTCACCGATGCGTTGTGCGGCGACCTCGAGACGTGCGACCGCATCCTCGACGAGCATCAACTCATCGGTCTCGAGTGCGGCACGACATTCGGCGAGCTCGTTGACGAGAAACTCGTGCTCCTCGGGCGGAATCATCGGGCCGAACTCGGCCATTGCTTTATCCGACGAGTAGAATAAGCCTTCGGCCTTGTTGCGCGCTTCGACGAGTAACCGGCGCACGGCATCGTCATTTTGAAGCTCGCTCGATTCGGCGACAAGGCGGTTGATGTCGTCCTCGGTGAGGCCGGTGGTCGGCTGGACGGTGACGTTCTGGACGCGATTGGTCCCGCAATCGCGCGCCGTCACATTCAACACGCCATCGGCATCGATATCGAAGGCGACCTCGATCTTCGGCACACCGCGCGGCGCGGGCGGGATCCCGGTGAGCTCGAAGTGCGCGAGCGACTTGTTGTCCTGGGCCATCTCGCGCTCGCCCTGCAGCACGTGGACGTTCACGAAGGGCTGGTTGTCGATCGTTGTCGAAAAAATCTCGGTCGCGCGCGCCGGTAGGGCGGTGTTGCGACCGATCAGGCGCGTGAACACGCCACCCATCGTCTCGATGCCGAGCGACAGCGGCGTGACGTCGAGCAGCAACACTTCCTGGATGTCACCGGTGAGCACGCCACCTTGGATCGCGGCGCCGACGGCGACGACCTCGTCGGGGTTGACCCGGCGGCTCGCCTCTTTGCCAAACATCTCCGCGACGACCTCGTGCACGCGCGGCATCCGGGTTTGACCACCGACGAGGATCACGACATCGATCTCCTTCGCGGTCATGCCGGCATCGTCGAGCGCGCGGCGACACGGTTCGAGCGTCGCTTGCACGAGCGGCTCGACGAGCGCTTCGAGCTGGCTGCGCTCCATCGCCATCATCAGGTGGCGCGGCTGGCCATCGCTACCCGCTGCAAGGAACGGCAGGTTGACCTCGGTCACCGCCGCGCTCGACAGCTCGATCTTCGCGCGTTCGGCGGCGTCTTTGAGGCGTTGCAGCGCGAGGCGATCGCCGCGCAGATCCATGCCGTCGTTCTGCTGCGCGAACGCGACGAGCATCGCCTCGACGATCGCGTTATCGAAATCCTCACCGCCGAGGAACGTGTCGCCTGCGGTCGAGCGGACCCGGAACACGCCGTTGTCGAGCTCGAGGATCGAGATATCGAACGTGCCACCGCCGAGATCGTAGACCGCGACACGGGCGGCACTCTGGGTCTCGACGCCGTACGCGAGGGCAGCGGCGGTCGGCTCGTTGACGATGCGAAGCACGTTGAGGCCCGCGATCCGGCCGGCGTCTTTCGTCGCCTGGCGCTGCGCGTCGTCGAAGTACGCGGGCACCGTGATCACCGCTTCGGTGACCTCTTCGCCGAGCCAGTCTTGCGCGGTCTGACGCATCTTCGAGAGCACGATCGCGGAGATCTCGGGCGGCGAGTAATCGCGGCCGCGGACCCGGACGTACGCATCGCCGTTCGGCGCGGCGACGACTTCGTACGGGCACGTGAGCAAGTGACGCTGGACCTCGGCGGCCTCGAACTTACGCCCCATCAGGCGCTTCACCGCGTAGATCGTATTCTCGGCGTTCGTCATTGCTTGACGGCGTGCCGACTGACCGACGAGCCGCTCCCCCGATGCCGCAAAGCCGACGACCGACGGTGTCGTACGCGTGCCTTCGGCATTGGCGACCACGACTGCCTCGCCGTCCATGATGGAGACGCAGGAATTCGTCGTGCCGAGATCGATCCCGACGACTCTACTCATGGCAAGACCGTTCGGCTGGGCTCATTCAGCGGCGGCCTTGGGCTTCGCGACGATCACGAGCGCCGGGCGAAGCAACCGCTCGCCTGACTTGTAGCCACGCTGCAGCACGGTGACCACCGAGCCTGGAGGCGAGTCGCTCTCCTGCTGCGAGATCGCTTCGTGTAGGTTCGGATCGAACGGCTGATTGAGCGCTTCGACCGGCGTGACTTCGAGCCGCTCGAACGCGGTCATCAGCTGGCGCAGCACGAGCTGGACACCTTCGACGATCGGGCTGTTCTCCATCCCGGCGCCCGCGTGCTCGACGGCACGCTCGAGGTTGTCGACGACCGGCAGGATCTCTTTCAAGATCCTGGTCTTGGTCTCGAACTTCGCATCCTCCGCTTCGCGCTTCTGACGCTTGCGGGTGTTCTCGAGATCTGCGGCCGAGCGCAGATAGCGATCCCAGTTTTCCTTCTTCTCCTTCTCGGAGGCCGCGAGCTTGGCCTCGAGCACGGCGAGTGGACTCTCGGCGGGTTGGGCCTCGGCCGAGCCGGCAGGCGAGTCCGGCGGCTCGACTTCGACGGGGATGACCCCGCTTTGATCGGCGGCCTGGTCTTCAAGGTTGTCACCGCCGGAGGGGGTTCCGTCTGGCTTGGCGGGGTCGCTCGTCATCGTGCATGACCTTAACCACGAAACGCGGTCTTTTCTAGGCTTTGGCCAGGTCTGCGAGCAGCTGGGAGACGGTATCGGCGGTGAAGTCCACTACCGACATCACCTTGCCGTAGTTCATCCTCATCGGGCCGATCACGGCGAGCGCGCCGATCGGCTGCTCCTCGGGCCCGTACGACGAGGCAACGATCGAGCTGTTCGAGAGCGCCTGCATCGCCGTCTCGGTCCCGAGAAACACCTGGAGCCCGTCGGCGGTCCGGGTCCGGTCGAGGAGCCGAACGAGCGTCTGCTTGTCCTCGAGAGTCCTCAAGAGATCGCGGATCTGCTCGGGCTGGACGTCGTCGAGCAGGTTGGACTGACCGGCAATCACCACCTCGGCCGACCGTTCGGGCGTCTTGACGAACACCGCATGGCCCAGTCGAAGGGCGGGCGCGACGAGCTCGTCGTACTTGTTCTGCTCTTCTCCCAGCTCGTGAATCACTCGCTCGCGAACCTCGTCGATGGTCATCCCGGCGAGCAGCTGGTTGAGATAGTTGTGGATGCGATCGAGGCGGCTCGGATCGACATCATCCATCACGAGCCGGTTCTCGATCCGCCCGTCGGTGGTAACCAGGACCGCGATCAACTTGCCGTCGCGAAGCGGCAAGAACTCGATGCGCTCGAGCCGCGCTTCATCGGGATTTGGCGCGAGGATCACCGCCGCGTGATGCGTGAGATCCGAGAGCAAGCGCGATGCGCGTTGCATCACTTCGTCGGGCGACGGCGCGGTTACCCGCTCGCGAATCTCTTCGCGCTCGCGCGGTGTCAGGCCGCGGACCTTCAAGAGGCTATCGATGAAGAAGCGCAGGCCCGTCGCCGTGGGCACCCGGCCCGCGGACGTGTGGCGCTGCTCGAGGAGGCCGAGCTCTTCGAGGTCCGCCATCACGTTGCGCACCGTCGCCGGCGACAGGCCGATATCGTGGCGGCGCGTGATCGTGCGCGAGCCGACCGCGTCGCCGACCGAGAGATACTCGGTGACGACAGCGTGCAGGATCTTCTGCGCGCGTCTGGACAGATCGCCGGCCATGTTCCGTCGAGCTTACATCGCCTCGGAGATGCGCGCTGCGATCCGATCGGACATCAAAAAGCCACGCAGCGTCGGTGAGATCCGCAGCCCGGCCCGTTTCGCGAGGCCCTGCTCGATCAGCCAGGTCACGAGCGAGCCTGGCACGTCCTCCTCGGCGACGCCGTCGCGCGTCCGCATCCCCAACCACGCTCGATCGATGGCCATTTCGGCCGCCGAGGAGGTCACGACGTCGGCGGGCTGCCCAGGTGCAGCGATGTAGGCAGCCGCGCGCCTCGGATTCGTGGCCCGCTCGCCCGTGCCATCGGCGGCCAACGCGAGCGACGCGGCCCCGACCCCGAGCCCGAGGAACGGCTGGCCACGCCAGTACAATGAGTTGTGCACCGCGCGCTTGCCAGCGCGCGCGTAGGAGCTGATCTCGTAGTGCTCGAAGCCCTTCGCGGCGAGCGCCGCGTGCGTGGTTTCGTAGAGCTCGGCGAGTGTGTCCTCGTCGCGCGGCACGAGCCGACCATCGCGCACCCGCTGACCGAAAGCGGTGCGCTCCTCGATCGTGAGCTCGTAGACCGACAGATGGTCGACGGAGGTCGCCGCGATCGCATCGATCCACGAAGTGTCGGAGCGCCTCCCGGTCGGCGTCCCCAAGATAAAGTCGCACGAGGTCGCGAACCCGCCCGCCGCTAGCACGCGTCCGAGCGCCGCGGGGCCGTCGCCGAACCGGTGATCGCGACCGAGCACGACGAGCTCGTCCGCCGCGAGCGACTGGACGCCGATCGACAGGCGATTGATCCCCGCCGCCTGCCATGCTGCAAGCTGCGCCGGCTGGCAGTCGGTCGGATTGGTCTCGAGCGTGACCTCGAGCGTGCCGCTCGCCACGTACCGCGCGCGCACCGCGGCGATCACCGCCGCGAGGCAGTCCGGTCGCCACAGCGAGGGTGTTCCACCGCCGAAATAGATCGAGACCAGCTCGCCGGGGAACCGGTCGGCGCGCGCGGCTAGCTCGGCAAGGATCGCGGTCAGATACGCGTCGTGATCGGGCGCACCGGTCTCCACCGCGAAGTCACAGTACGGACAGACCTTGCGGCACCACGGGAAATGGACGTAGACCCCTACTTGGATGACCGCAATCTACCTCGACAATGCCGCTTCGACCCGGGTCTCCGATGAAGTGCTCGCGCTCGTTACCGAGGTGATGCGCACCGCCTGGGGCAACCCGAGCTCGCAGCACCCGCAAGGCGCCGCCGCGCGCGGTCACCTCGACACGGCACGCCAGCGGCTGCTCACCGCGCTCGGTGACAAAGATGCCACCGGCGACATCATCTGGACCAGCGGATGCTCCGAAGCGAACGCTCTCGCCGTGCTCGGTGCCGCGCGCACGCATCGAGGTGCGATCGTTATCTCGACCCTCGAACACGCGGCGATCTCGACGCTCGCCGATCGGCTCGCGCTGGAAGGCCGTGCGGTGGTGCGCGTCGCGCCCGGTCGAGATGGCGTCCTCGAACCCGAGGAGGTCGCGCGCGCCGCCGAAGGCGCCGGCGTGGTCTCGGTGATCGCGGTCCAGAGCGAGATCGGCGTCGTCCAACCGATCGCCGCGATCATCGCCGCGGTTCGCGCGCGCGCACCGCACGCGCACCTCCACATCGATGCAGCGCAAGCGCTCGGCAAGATCACGCTCGATGTGGCAAGCGGAGCCGATTCGCTCTCGCTCGCGGGCCACAAGCTGCACGCGCCGAAGGGTGTCGGCGCGCTGTGGTTGAAGCAGACCGCGACGATCGAACCGCTGTGGATCGGCGGTGGTCAGCAACGCGGCATGCGCGGCGGCACGCAGGATGCGCCGTCTGCTGCGGCGCTCGGGCTCGCGGCCGAGCGTGCGGTCAGCGCGCTGCCTTCGCAACGCGCGCGCTGGCTCGAGCTCGCGGCACAGCTGCTAGCGACGCTCGAGGCTCGCAACGTGACCGTACGCCAGCTCGTTCCCGATCATCGCCGCGCGCCGCACATCCTCGCGCTCGCGGTCCCGAGGACCCCGGCAACCGCATTGCGCAACGTACTCGCGTCGCGCGGCGTGTACGTATCGACGGGCTCCGCGTGCGCAAACGGAGACGCGAAGGCCTCGCCCGTGCTCACCGCGATCGGGCTGCCCGAAGCAGACGGTATGCTCCGGCTCTCGTTCGGACACGACACCACGCATGACGAGGTCACGCGCGCGGGGACGATCCTGGCTGACACGATCCGATCGCTCGCGAAGAGCTAGCCACCGAACGCGAGCGTGATCCGGACGAGGCCGCCCGGCGATTCGCGGAACTTCCAGCGCTTGATCTGACCGATCAGACACGTGCCGAGCGAATCGGTGCCGTGGTCGCTGAGCGTGACATCGGTAACCGCGCCGTCCTTACCGATGTTCAACGTCACCGAGAGCTTCTTGAGGTCGGCGATCTCGATGCCCTCGGCACCACGCTGGGCGCGCATGTAGCAACGCTGCGTGCCCGTCGCATTCTTGTTCGCCATCGCTTCGATCTCTTCGCCCTTGAGCTTGTCGCCCTTGGCTTCGCCCCCCGAGTCGTCGCCGGCCTTGGGCAGCGTGGGGCGATTGATCGGATTGCGCGGCACGTTCGGCTTCGGGATCAACGAGGCCGAGCCTTGATCATTGATGGTGTGGAACACGAGCTCGTCGGGACGCGACGTATCGATCTGACGCTTGGTCCCGAGGCCGCCGACGGTGTCGTCGCCGTTCTTCTGCACCATCACGATGACAAGCGCCGCGACGCCGATCAGCAGCACCGCAGCGATCCCGATCAGCATGATCAGCCCGCGGCGATGAATCTGCGCGACGATCGGTGCGGCGACGGGCTCGAGCGGCGCAGCCGGAGTGGCAGCCTGCGCAGCGTCGATTATCCCGAGCGTTGCCGCATCGATCTTTGGCGTCGAGCCGGTGGCTCGCAGCGCGATCGGATTCGCGACCGGCGTGCGCGTCTTGCGCGGCTGGTTCGCCATCTTCACGAGGTCGGCGAGCTTGACGACGCGAGAGACCTCGCCGATCTCCATCGAGTCGTCGTCGTCGAAATCTGGCGGTGCGCCGTTCGACAAATCCTCGGCTTGCTCGGTGGCACGCTTGTCGAGCGCGGCTTCGAACGCGCGCTTCGCGGCATTCGGCTCGCCTTTGCCGGGCGAATCGATCGAGGTCAGCGCTTCGCCATTGGGCGAGACGACCTTCTCGTTCGACTCGAAGGCTGCGGTGAGCGCCTTGGCTCCCGCGCTTTGCTCGCCGAGTCCATGCACCGTACTCGGACGATTCGGCCCAGTGCCGTTCTTGTTAACCGGAAAGGAGCCTTCGGACGGGATCGACGGGATCGACGAAATCTTGGGAACCGGCTTCGAACCGGTACCGTTCGCCTTCGCGACGACCCCGTTGGCGGGAGTCGCGGGAGTCGAAGGAACAACGCCTGCGTCCTTCTCGATCGATGCCATGGTCGCGGCGAACAGTGGCTTCGGCTCGTCGTCGTCTCGCAACGACGGCAATCCGGCTTGCGGCTGTGGCATCGGACGTGCGGCCGGACCAGAGCGACCACGCGGCATCGGCGGTGCCGGCGGGGTCGCACGCTTCCGCAGTCCGCGGAAGTGGCTGACTTTATCGACCGGCAACCAGTCGTCGAAGCCTTCGCTCCAGCAATGGATGTCGGCATCGGTCGCCTTGCTCGTGATCCAACGCTGCGCATCCGCGAGCGAGTACGGCCCCGATTGATCACCGTCGATCGAGACGTACCATTCTTCCTCGAGCGCCGCCGGCGGCTTCGCGAGCTGAGAGGCGAACGCCGACGCGAGCGCACCACCACCAGGCGTCGCCACAGCGGCCATCGGAGCCGCGGTGGTCGGGCGCCCGCGATCGGCAAGTGTGCCTTCGTCGACCGACATGCCCTCGCGGACCGTGATCACGTTCGCGCAGTTTTTACAGCGGATCTTGAGGATCTTACCGCGGACGCGGTCGTCCCCGATCGAGTAGCGCGTCTTGCATCGATCGCAGAGAAATTTCACCGGACCCGACCCTCATTGTGCCCAAAAACCCTTGGAGCCGCAAAGGGGTAGGCCTCCAACGTCCGCAACTAAGGTGAGTTGCCGCTGTTGTTTGATCCGTTCACGGCGGCCGAGCCCATGGCGTCCGCCGGGACGCCGGCATCGATCAGCTCGTGTTCCGGGTCCGGCATCACAGATTTAGCGCGTTTGCGCGGGATTTGTACCGGCGACAGGACCAGGAGATCACGGAGCTGAGTACCCGTCCGGTGCAGGAGGAGACCTCCAACCTCGTACATGTCGCCGTGGTTGGAGACCTCGAGCGCGAGGTCGAGATCGCGGAGGGACGAGCCGATCCAGCGGGCGTTCGTGGCCGTCAGCTGGTACACGGGCGCGTCCGGCATGCGCAGGAGGTGACCACCCTCGAACCGAAACGTGACGAGCGACCACGTTCGTGTCTGCGGATCCTCGGTCCGCGCGATCGCCACGAGCTCGTCCTTGCCATCGCTCGCGCGGACCGGACCGACGAACACGGCGTTTGCGAGCCGCGCGCGATCGATCAACTTCTTGTCATCCGCGGTGCGAACTTGCAGCTCGTCGTTCTCGAACGCGACGAGCTCCGGTTCGCCAGTGAGGCACGCACCGAACCGCTTGTCGGTCTCGTTCGGCCGTATGCAGCCTTCGTTCTTCGGCGACGGTTCGCTCGTCGTGATCACGAGGCCGACGACCTTGTTGCTATCGATCACGGCGCGCAGCTCGCGCAGCTGCGAAGGCACCACGATGCGCGGATCGCGAAGCCGATCGAGGTCGCCCGCGAGCGGGCCGAGCGCGGTGACGAGCTCGTCGCGCGTGGAGCCGACCTGGATGCCGGTTTCGGTTCGCGCGATCTTCGGGCCGACGACCGCGACGAACGAGGCACGGCCGAGCGGCTCGCCGCCGACCTGGATCGCATCGTCCTCGGCGTGCAGCACGCTCAGGTGGGTGACGTTCGGGATATCGACCTGCGCACTGCGTCCCCCCGAGAGCACCTGCGATCCGAGTTGTTCGAGCGTGAGCCCGAGCTTGAACGGCCCTACCCCATCGGCGCGGATCGCGTGCGGTGGCAATGCGCGGACTTGCTGCGGCGGCGGCTCGAGTACGCGCGGCGTGCGATCGGTGGTCTCGCTCGGATGCGGGCGATCACGATCCGAGCAAGCGATCAGCGCGAGCAGGAGCCAGGCAAAGCGCGTCACTTGACAACGATATACGCAAACAACGCGAGCACGACGATTCCGAGCAGCGCCACCATCATCCACGGCGTCTTCGAGGCGCTTTGACTGCGCGCGAGGTAGGCCGAGCCGACCGGGCCGGAGAGGCTGATGCTCGGCGGCTTGTCCGTGACCTCGCTGGGCACCCCGGAAGGCTGCCTCCGTTTCACCGGCCGCACGACCACCGGCTTACCCTCCGGATCGCGCGGCGGAAGCGCGGCGTGAAGCTTCGGCGGCGTGTGGAGATCCACGTCCATCGAGAGGTCGACCGCAGCGTCGTGGGTGTCGCGATCGTCGTGCGAGGACAGCGTCGGTAACGCAACCGGCAGCTCGCCATCCCCACGCACCTGCGCCATCCCCGCGGGACGCATCGGCACCGGCGTGCGGAGCGCACGGAGCTCGGCGAGCTCCATCTGCAGCGCCTGCGCGACCTCGGCCTCGGGCTGCTCGATATCTTCCCACATCGGCGCTTGCTCGGGACCGGGCGCACCTTCGCTCGGAGCGAAGCCGTCGAAGACCTGGCTATCGAAATCGAGATCGTCGCCGCCGGCGCGCGCCTCTTGCTCGGAGATCAGCTCGGGCCTGCGTGCACCACCACCGGCGAGCGCGAGCATGTCGAGATAGCGCGCGATCCGGACCGGGCCCGAGTGCAGGCGCTCGTCGCGCAGGAAGCTCTCGAGATCATCGGCGAGGTCGTACGCCGATTGATAGCGATCCTCGGGGTGCTTCTCGAGCGTGCGCATCACGATCGATTCGAGCGCGGGTGGGAAGTTGCGGCGCGCGAACGTCGGCGGCTCGACTTCGCCATCGATCAGCTTCTTCACGACCTCGTGCGCGGGACCGCGATAGAGCCGCCTGCCGACGGTGATCTCGTACAGGACGATGCCGAGCGAGAAGATATCACTGCGGTGATCGACGTCCTTGCGTGCCGCCTGCTCCGGCGACATGTAGCTCAGCTTGCCGGGCAGCACCTCGCTGCGCACGGTCTGGCCACGCGCTCGCGCGATGCCGAAATCGATCACCTTGAGAAAGCCGTCCTGCGTGACGAGCAGGTTCGTCGGCGAGATATCGAGGTGGACGATATCGAGCGGCTCGTTCGCGAGAGCCGAGCCTTCGGCGCCGCGCTTGGCGTGGAAGTAGCCCATGCCGGCCGCGGCCTGGCGCATGACCTCGACCGCGTGCTCGAGCGGCAAGAATCGGCCGTGAGCGATGCCGCGGCGACAGAGCTCGTTGAGCTCCTCGCCAACAATGTACTCCATCGCGATGTACGGAATGCCATCGTTCTCGTCGACGTCGTAGACGTGGACGATGTTGGGATGATTGAGCTGAGCGCCAATCTTCGCTTCGTCGAGGAACATCTCGACGACGCGCGGGTCATCGGCGAGCTCCGGACGGAGCCGCTTGATAACGACTTCCTTCTCGAACCCCGCCATCGCGGCTTGCCGCGCGAGATAGATCTCGGCCATGCCGCCGACCGCGAGCCGGCGCATCAGCGTGTAGCGGCCACCGAACTCAATGGGCTCGAGATCGGCGGTGCGGTGCCGGGTCATTTCGTTCCCTGGTGCGCGGCGAGCGTGCCCTCGATCGCGGCGCGCGCGAGGGTCTGCGCGGCGGGCATCGCGACGGGTGTGATCGGTGCGGGGTGCTCGGCAACGAGGGCGTTCAACGTCGCGGTCATGCCCCCACCGAGGCCTTCGAGATCGTAGCCACCTTCGAGGACCGCGACGATGCGACCGTTCGCGAGTTGCTCGGCCGAGCGCCGCAACCGCGCCGCCATCCCGGCGAACCCGGCGTGTGTGACGCGCATGCCGGCGAGTGGATCGTGCTCGAACGCGTCGAAGCCGGCCGAGATCAAGATCAGGTCCGGCGCGAAGCTCGCGAGCTTCGGTGCGAACACGTGATCGAACACCGCGGCATAATCGCCGTCGCGCGAACCTGCAGGCAAGCCGACATTCAGCGTTGCGCCGAGCGCGTTAGGGCCCCCGATCTCCGTCGGTGCGCCCGTGCCCGGGTAGTACGGAAACTGATGCACCGACATGTACAGGACACTCGGATCGTCCCAGAAGATGTCCTGCGTGCCGTTACCGTGATGGACATCCCAATCAACGATCGCGACCCGCGCCGCGCCGCCCGCACGCGCCGCCGCTGCCGCCGCCGCGACGTTGTTGAGCAAGCAGAAGCCCATCGCGGAGTCGCGCGTCGCGTGGTGCCCGGGTGGCCGCACCACCGCGATGCCACTGGTCAGCTCGCCCGAGAGCACCTGGATGGCGAGCTCGCAGGCCGAACCCGCGGCCGCGCGCGCCGCGGTCCAGGTCTGCGGCGAGAAGTACGTATCTGGATCGAGCCAACCGGTCCTGCCCGGCACCAGGCGCTCGAGCTCGGACAGATAGTTGCCGGCGTGGATCCGCGCGAGCTCTTCGTCGGTGGCCGCGCGCGTGGCGATCTGCGTACCGCGTGATTTGATCCCGGCGGCGAGCAACGCATCGCGCACCGCTTCGACGCGCGCGGGTCGCTCGGGGTGCCCCGAAGGCGCGCGATGCTGGACGAAGATCTCGTCGAGAACGTAGCCGAGCATCAGTCGCGTTCGGATCCCACGGGTCGCGCGAGCAACTTCTCGACCGCCTCGCGCATCGGCATGTCGAGATGAATCGCGGCGTGCATCACCGCCATGATCGGAGCTTCGACACCGAGCTTGGTCGCGAGCTCGTGCGCGACCTTCGCGGTCTTGACGCCTTCGGCGACCTGCTTCATCTCGGCGAGCACGTCGACCATCTTCTTGCCGCGCCCAAGCGCGAGCCCGACGCGGCGGTTGCGGGAGGCATCGCCCGAGCAGGTCAGCACGAGGTCGCCCATGCCGGAAAGCCCGGCGAACGTCTGCGGATGCGCGCCGAGCGCGACGCCGATCCGCGTGATCTCGGCGAGGCCACGCGTCATCAACGCGACGCGCGTGTTCGAGCCAAAGCCCATGCCATCGCACACACCCGCGCCGATCGCGACGACGTTCTTGAGGGCACCACCGACGAGCACGCCGATGACATCGTCGGTGCGATAGATCCGGAAGTGCAGCGAGGTCAGCGCCTCTTGCGCGAGCCGCAGTGTCGCTTCATCGCGGCCCGCGAGCACGATCGCGGCCGGCGTGCCGGCGGCGATCTCGTTCGCGAACGTCGGGCCCGAGAGATAGGTCGCGCGCGCCGCGATCCGCGCGGGCAAGATCTCGGCATAGAGACGATCGATCGTCGCGAGCGAGCCTTCATCGAGACCCTTCGACGCGTTGATCACGATCGCATCGGGATCCATCGCGGCCAGGGCCTGGCCGAACACCTGGCGAATCCCGTGCGACGGCGTGACGCCGACGACGAACTGCTTGCCGCGCACCGCGGCGGCGAGGTCACTCGTGACCGTGACCGACTCGGGCAGCGTGTGGCCCGGCAGATAGCTCTCGTTCACGCGTGTGCGCTGGTACGCCTCGGCGGTCTCCGCACTGCGGCACCACAGGCTCACGCGATGGCCGGCGCGGCCAAACAGCATGGCCAGACACGAGCCGTAGCTACCTGCGCCGATGACCGCGATGTCGCTCATCTACGGGGACAAACGCTATCATATGGCTACCCGACTGAGGGGGTCACGCCGAGCGCAAGCGTGTACAAAACCACCCGATTTCGGCCCGCGCGCTTTGCGGCATAGAGCGCGGTGTCGGCCGACCGCACGAGGGCCTCGGCATCGTTGCCATCCTCGGGGAATGTCGCCACGCCGAACGACACGGTGATCGGGACCGCGCCGGGCACCGCCTCGGTGAGATCGTGGCCGACGATCCGCTCGCGCACGCGGTCGGCGACCTTCGCCGCGGTGAACTTTGCGGTGTCGACGAGGATCACCGAGAACTCCTCACCGCCGTAGCGGGCGACCACGTCGTTCGCGCGGCGCGTATCGGCGAGCACGCGCGCGAGCTGGCGCAGCACCTCGTCGCCCGCCGGGTGGCCGTGAGTATCATTGAAGTGCTTGAAGTTGTCGACGTCGAGCATGAGCAGCGAAAGCGGCATGCCACTGCGCTGGCTGCGCTCGACCTCGAGTGCGAGCCGCTCGTGAAAGTGGCGGTGGTTGTAGAGCCCGGTGAGACCATCGGTGACCGCGAGCTGCGCGAGCCGGGTGTTCGCCTCGGCGAGCTCGTACGTGCGCTCGTGGATCTTCGCTTCGAGCTCGCGGTTCATCTCGAGCAGTGCCTGGTTCTTCGCCGACAGCGACGCGATCAGCTGCTCGTTCTCGTGCTTGAGCCGGTACTGGCGTATCAGATTTTCGACGCTGAGAAGGAGCTGGGTTTCGTCCCACGGCTTGGAGATGTACTGGTTGAGGTGAGCGCGATTGATAGCGTCCACGACGGCATCGAGCCCGGCCTGACCGGTCAGCAGGATCTTCGTGGTCGCCGGCCACCGGCGATCGACGATCTCGAGCAGCTCGACGCCCTTCATGCCGGGCATGATCTGATCGGCGATCACGAGCGCGATCGCTTCGCCTTCGCGCGCGAGCTCGTCGAACAGCGCCACCGCTTCGTCTCCCGAGCGCGCGGTCAGGATCTGGCATTCATGACCAAACCGGGTGCCGAGCTGCGCGCGCAGGACCCGGAGCACGCCTTCTTCATCGTCGACACAAACGATGATCTCTTTGCTGGTCATGCGGTCACCGGCAAACGAACTTCGAATACGGTCCGACCGACGTCCGAGACACAGGTCATCTCGCCACCGTGCTTCGCGACGATCTGGCGCGCGATGCCGAGGCCAAGGCCCGTGCCCTCACCTTTGGGCTTCGTCGTGAAGAACGGCTCGAAGATTCGCGGCAGCGCATCGGCCGGTACTCCCGGACCGTCGTCGATCACGCGCACGATCGCCCATCCGTCGATCACGTCAGTTTCGATCGCGATCGTGCCTTTGCCGGCGAGGGCTTGCTGTGCGTTCGAGATAAGGTTCGTCCACACCTGGTTGAGCTCGTCGACAAACACCGGCACCCTGGGCACGGTGCCGTAGCGCCGTTCGACGACGATATCACGCAGCGCGTGGTGAAGAAGCGTGAGGGTTGTTTCGAGCCCCTCGTGTAGATCTGCGTCGCTTCGGGTCGCCTGCTGATCGAGGTGGGAGTAGCTCTTGAGCGCGCCGACGATTCGCTGGATCTGAATCACGGCGTGGCGGACGGTCGACGAGGTCCGCTGGAGATAGACTTGGTCGGTGAGCGCGGCCACCACGCGCGGGGCGACGTGCTTGTCCTCGCCGAGCGCGGCGAGAAACGGCGCCGCATCCACGGCCGAAGCGCCGACATCCGCGAGCCCCGCGGCGAGGTCGGCCGGCCGGGCGAGGCCGCCGGCGGCGAGTAGTGGTTCGAGCTCGCGCGCAGTCTTGCGGGCGGTCAACCCCGTGGTCAGCGGGCGCTCCGCGAACCCGGGCGCGACGGTGTCGATGTAGCTCTGGAGTGCGGGGTGGCCGGCGAGCTCGACGCCGTGCCGTGCGGCGATCAAGAGCTGGCTCGAAAGCGAATCGATCGAGCCACGGATCGCGGCGGTCGGCGAATTGATCTCGTGTGCCACACCCGCCACGAGTAGGCCCAGGCCGGCCATGCGCTCCGACAGCACCAGTTGCGCCTGGGTCTCGCGGAGATCGGCGAGCGCGCGGCCGAGCTCGCTGTTGATCGCGGTGAGCTCGGAGGTGCGCAGCTTGACCTTGCGGTCGAGCTCTTCACTCGCGCCGCGGACCTCGTGATAGAGCTGCGCGTTCTCGACGGCCGCACCCGCTTGATCGGCGAACGTGGTCAGGAGATTCAGATCGGCATCGGAGAACTCGCGGGCGGCTTCGGCGCGTGCGACCGCGATCACGCCGACGACGCGGTTCTTGCGGTCGAGCGGCAGCGCGACGAGCGGCCCGCCTGCCCCTGCCAGCTTCGCGGCCTCGCCGTAGCGCGGATCCGACAGTGCCTTGACCATGCGCAGCGGCTTGCGATCCGCGCGCACGAGCTCGACGAGCGGTCGTAGATGCTCGGCCGCCGCGAGCGCTTCATCGCTCGCGAGCGCGCTCGTGACATCGCTCCGCCGCGCGCGCGCCGCGGATGCGCGCAGCTCGCCGTCTTCGGTCAACCACAGCGCGGCGAGCTGGACGTCAAAGGTGCGTGCCACCGCGTCGACGATCTTGCGCGACACCTGATCGAGATCGATCACCGAGGACACCGCGCGACCGGCATCGTGAAGCGCGACGATCTCGCGCATCCGAGCCGCAAGCCGCCCCTGATTGTCCTTGAGCGTCGACGTCATCTGATTGAAAGCGGCGGCCAGATCGGTGAGCTCGTCGGCGCCGAGCACCTCGATCCGGTGATCGAGATCGCCGCGCGAGACCGCTGTCGCACCGCGCTGGAGCTCCGCGATCGGCTTGCCGAGCCGGCGCGACCAGAACAGCGCGAGGATCACCGCGAACGCGACGGCCGCCGTGCCGCCGATCGCGAGCGACCGGATCGCGAGCCGGCGCGTCGCCGCGAGAGGCGCCCGCTCGACCGCGACCGCGACGATGCCGATCGGCTTGTCGTTGTGATCGAGGAGCCCGGTGGACGACAGCAAGTAGTGGCCGCTCGAGACATCGACCGTGCGCGAGATCCGCAAGCCGCGCAGCACGGTCTCGCGATCGCGCTGCGACAGCGTGACCGGTTTGCCGCGGCTGCCGAGCGCCGCGCGGAACGTGACGGCTAACCGGCCATCCGTGCCGCCGATCAGGACATCGGCCGAGAGCGCACCTTTGATACTGTCGGCGAAATCGCCATCGAGCGGCATCGACAACACGACCTGGCCGCGAAAGGCGAGCCCACCGTCGACGATCGGCGAGACCGCGCGGACGACGACCTTGCCGTTGATCGCGACCAAGGCGACGCCCCGCCGCCATGGATCGGTCGCGATTCCATCGTTCGGGGTGACGACGAGCTCGCGAAAGCGCTCCGACGCGACGCACTCGGGATGGCTAGCATCGGCGGCCTGTTTTGGATCGCAGGTCAGCGAGCCGACGACCATGCGGTCGAACCGGAGCTCGCCTTTTTCGTCGAGGATCTGCAGCCGCACGGAGGGTACGTGCGAGACCTGGCGCGACAGCCACGCGTCGAGATCGCCGCCGGTACGCAAGGCCACGACGAGATCGCTCCCCTCGGAGAGCTGGACCGCTTCATCGCCGAACCGCTCGACCGAGCGGAGCACGAGGTTGAGCCCGACCGTGAGTTGCCGATCGGCATCCTCGCGCAGGCCCGCCTCGAGGTTATTGAAGATCACGCCGGTCGCGATCGCCGCGACGATCGTCACCGGCACGAGCGCGGCGAGCACCATCGCGATGACGAGCTTCGTCGCAAGGCGAACGCCGCGGCTGCGCTCGGGATCGACGGGGGTCGGGCGCGGCAACCGGAACAATCCGCTCGACAACCGACGCAACGAGCCGGTGCTGCGATCGACCCTTCGCCGCTCGGTCGGCTCGGTCGGCTCGGTCGGCTCGGGCTCGGTGGGCCCGGCCAGCTCGCGGCGCTCGGCGGAGTCGCGGGACTCGTGGGACTCGTCGGCGGGGACGCTCATCGCGCGAGCTCGGTGCGCCGGATCTGCGCGAAGATCGGATGACCGGTCGGCGAGATCACGACATGCTCGAGCTCGGCGCGACCTGCGACCACGAGCTCGGAGTGGGTGAGCGGGACCCACGGCGCATCGGCGAAGATCCGGTCCTGGACGTCGGCGTACAGCATGCTGCGCTGGCGCTCGTCGCTCGTGAGCTGCGCCTGGAGCAGCAGCTTGTCGACCGCGGGCTCGCGGTAGAACGCGACGTTCTGGACATCGCCGGGCACCGTGCTCTCGCTCGAGAACAGGACGTAGAGAAAGTTATCCGGGTCGCCGGTGTCGCCGACCCACCCGAACACGGCCATGTCGTGATCGCCGCGCGAGAGCGCCGCGCGATGGACCGGATAGGGCGCGAGCTCGAGCTCGGTGTGGAGCCCGACTTGCTCGAGCGCACCTTGCAGAAACCGCGCGACGCGCTCGGGTGACGGCAGGTAGGGCCGCGGCGTGGTCATCGAATACAGCTTGTAGGTCTTCGTCGGATCAAACGTGTGATCGGCGGCAGCCTCGGCGAGCAGCTTTCTCGCCATCACCGGATCGTAGTCGTAACGCTTCGCAGGCGCGTGATACCCCCACTGTTGCGGCGGCAACGGGCCATCGGCCGCGGTCGCGTGGCCGGAGTACGCGAGCTGGACGATCGGCTCCTTGTTGATCGCGAAGTTCACGGCGCGGCGAACGCGCACATCGTCGAAGGGCGGATGCTGGGTGTTGAACGCGAGGTAGCTGACGTCGTTCGCGATCGCGCGATAGAGCACGAGATCGGGGTGGAGCTCGACGAATGGCGTCTCGTCCGGGAGGATCGACGTCGCGAGGTCGACCGATCCAGACTCGAGCTCGATCAACCGCTGGCGCGCGTCGACGACGACCTGGAACACGATCCGATCGAGCGCGGGCGCGGTGCCCCAGTATGCTTCGAACCGCTTGACGATCACTTGCTCGCCGGGCGACCAGGTCTCGAACCGAAACGGGCCGGTGCCGATCGGATGATCCTTGAAGCCATCGCCGTAGCGGACGACCGCGGTCGGCGACACGATCGGGTACTTCGCGAGCTCGCCGAGGAGGGGCGAGTACGGCCGCTTGACCATGATCTTGACGGTGTGCGGATCCGCGGCCACGACCGAGTCGACATCCTTGAGCAGCGAGCGCCAGTAGCCAGCGACGTTCGCGCCGACGAAGCTTGGATGTTTCCGATCGAGCAGGCGCTCGATCGAGAACACGACCGCGCTCGCATCGAACGGCGAGCCATCGTGAAACGCGACGTGATCGCGCAGGTGGAACGTCCACGTACGCCCATCGCCCGAGACATCCCAGCTCTCGGCAAGCTGGGGCTCGATATCCGTCGTCCCAGGGCGCCAGCCGACGAGGCTCTCGTAGATCAGCTCGCCGACCTGCACCGATTCGCTATCGACGACGAGGATCGGATCGAGCGAGATCACGTCGGCCGCTTCGGCGACGACGAGCACACCTGGATCGCGCTTGCGATGAAGCTCGCGGCTGGCGTCGCAGCCGCAGACGATCATCGCCATGCCGACGGCCACCACGGGCGTCCTCATCACGCGCACCATACCATCGCTCGCGTCCGGTCGATTGACTCTCGCTCACCCCTGCACTAGCGTCCGCCCATGAGACTTGGTCTTGTCCTTGGTTTGCTCGGTAGTGTCGTAGCGGGATGTGGCGAACCTGGCCCCGCCGGCCATCTCGCTGCAGGCACCACGGCGCAGCTGCTGGCGATGGCACAGCCGTCGCTCAACATGGAGTCGGACTACGAGCTCGCCGCGCGCGCGCTCCCCGGCGCGTTGAAGACGATCGAAGGCTTCTACGTTGCCGACGAGAACGTCATTCTGCGCGGCATCCTCACCGAGGGCTATTGCCAGTACGCGACCGCGTTCGTCGAAGACGAATGGGAAATCGCGAAGTTCGCAAAGAAGATCGACGAGATTGATTATCACAACCAACGGGCCAGCAAGATGTTCGCGCGCTGCATGAACTACGCGTTCATGGATCTCCCGGGCGGCACCGAAAAGGACCTGTTCGGCGCACCCGAGGGGGTCGCGAAGCGAATCGGCAGCATGGGCCTTGGCCAGCGCACGGCGTTCATGTGGGCCGTGATCGGCATGGGCGGCATGATCAATCACAACCTCACGCGGGTCGAGATGCTCTCGTTGCTACCGACCGTGCGCGCCGGCCTCGATCGCGTGGTCGCGATCGACAAGGCGCAGCGCGGCGAGATCGATGGCACCAAGAAGGTGCCGTGCGATGCGACGTGCACGACCCACCTCGCGCTGCCCCACCTCGCGCTCGGCCTGGTCTACAGCGGCGCCTCCACGCAGTTCGGTGGCGACCCCAAGAAGGCCGCGGACGAGTTCCAGACCGCGCTCCGCATCACGGCGGACAAGGCTCATCCAGACGGTAAGATGCTGCTCGCTCGTACCCTATGGGCGTATCGCGTCGGCTTGCAGACCAACGACCGGAAGTTGTTCCATGATCAGCTGGTCAAGGTGCTCGAGACCGACCCCGCGATCTGGCCGGAGCAGCGCCTCGCCAACGAGGTCGCGCAGCGTCGCGCCCGGCGCTACCTCAGCCACGAAAAAGACCTATTCCAGTAGAGTGAATGTAACTCTCGCTATCGTCGTCTACCGAGTCCTCAAGGAGCGTCCATGAACCGTCTGCAACTGCTCACCGTCTCGACCCTCGCCGCGCTGACCGCGCGTTCCGCACATGCCGACAACGTCGAGCTCCGCATCGCCACGCTGGCGCCCTCGGGCAGCCCGTGGATGGAGACGCTCGACAAGGCGAACGCCGAGGTCAAAGAGAAGACCGGCCGCCGCGTCGGCCTCAAGTACTTCGAAGGTGGCCAGCAGGGCGACGAGAAGGACTTCGTTCGCAAGATCAAGCTCGGCCAGCTCGACGGCGCCGCGGTGACCTCGATCGGGCTCGCGATGATCGACGAGTCGATCCGCGTGCTCGAGCTGCCGATGATGTTCGACACCGCCGAAGAGGTCGACTACGTCGCCGACAAAATGTGGCCCTACTTCCAGAAGAAGTTCGAGAAGAAGGGCTTCCGGCTCCAGGACCGCGGCGAGGTCGGCTGGATCTACTTCCTGTCGACCTCGAAGGTCGAATCGATCAACGATCTCAAGGGTCAGAAGCTGTGGATGTGGGGCGATGACCAGCTGGTTGGCGCCATGTTCAAAAAGCTCGCGCTCAACGGCGTGCCGCTCGGCGTGCCCGAGGTCGATGCCGCGCTGACGTCCGGCAAGATCAACGCGTGCTACGGCTCGCCCGTCGCTGCGGTCGCGCTGCAGTGGTACTCGAAGGTCAAGTACATGACCTCGATGCCGATGAGCTTCGCGATCGGCGCGACCGTCGTGTCGCTCGACTCGCTCAAGAAGATCACGCCCGAGGATCAAAAGACGGTCGAGGACGTCTCGAAGACCTGGTCCAAGAAGCTCCGCAAGGTCATTCGCAAGGCGAACGACGACGCGAAGGCGACCATGACGCGCAAGGGCGTGACTGTCGTCCAGACGCCCGTCGCGATGGTCGACGAGTTCACCAAGCAATCGAAAGAATCGTGGACCGAAATGGCCGGCAAGATCTATTCGAAGGACGAGCTCGACATGGTCATCAAGTACCGCGACGAGTACCGCGCGAAGCACAAGAAGTAGGGTTACGATTGCCCTCGTGAGCGAGGACGTTGTCGAGCCCATTCCAACTGCAACGGTGGTCGCCGTTGCCGGCGAGAGCCACCTGACGATCGATCCGGACCCGACGCGGTTCCCGCATGACTCGAAGCTGTCTGCGAGAGTTCGCAAGATCGACCACGTCGCAGGAAGTATCGAACAAGGGTTCGTCTTCTTCCTGCTCGCGCTCGTCGTGGTCGTCGCGTCGCTCGCGGCGATCCACGACAAGGTCACGACCGACCACCTCGGTCGGTGGTGGCACACGATCGTGCGTGGTGGCACGTTCGCGATCGCGATGTTCGCGGCCGCGTACACCACGCAGGAAGAGCGCCACCTCGCGATGGATCTGGTGTCGCGCAAGCTCTCCGGCAAGGGCCGGTTGATCCTCGGGCTCGCGCTCAAGATCCTCACGCTCGTCGTGTGCTGGTACCTCTACAAGGCAGGTCGCGCCCAGCTCGAGTTCTGCACCCCGGTGTGGTTTGGCCCCAATGGCCTCCATGTCGTCGAATTCCAGGCGTGCTCGGCGCTCGTCGGCGCCGGCGAGACGCTGTCGGTGTTCAGCTTCCACATCAACGACGTCGACGTGGTCTCCACGATCTTCATCGCCGCCACGCTGATCGGCTTCCACACGATCCTGCACTTCATCATCGACGTGGACTATCTGATCCGCGGCGTGACCCCCCCCGAGCGGATGAGGGCCCACTAACATGACGGCCACCAAGCGCAGCCCGTTCGGTTGGGCGATCCTCGGCGTCCTCGTGCTTCTGTGCGCGGTGTTCGTGAGCGTGCCGGTCGCGGTCCTCCTCCTCGCATTCGTGAGCGGCGCACCGCTGTTCACGATCATGCTCGGCGCCACGATTCTCGGGGCCTACAGTGGCATCGTCCACATCGGGACGAGCTCGATGCCCTTCTGGAACGAGTTCAACGGCAACATCGAGAAGATCGAGAACGTCGGCCTCGGCGATCAGGTCGAGACCATGTCGACCATCCCGCTGTTCATCTATGCGGGCTATCTCCTGGCCGAGTCCGGCACGGCCGAGCGCCTCGTCCGGTTCGCGAACGCGCTCCTCGGCTGGGTCCCTGGCGGCCTCGCGATCGTCACGATCGGCACCTGCGCCCTGTTCACGGTGTTCACCGGCGCCTCGGGCGTCACGATCATCGCGCTCGGCGGCGTGCTGATGCCCGCGCTCGTGCGCAACGGATACCCCGAGCGGTTCTCGATGGGCCTGATCGCGGGCACCGGCTCGGTCGGGTTACTGTTCCCGCCTGCCCTGCCGCTGTTCATCTACGGCACGGTCTACGGCCTCGCCGCCTCCAAGCCGATGCAGGCGGTGTGGGACACGCGCCGGTTCCTGTTCGCTGGCATCGTGCCGGGACTCGTGCTCATCGGCATGCTCTCGGCGGTCGCGATCACGGTCGCGATCAGGAAGAAGCTGCCGCGCCAGAGGTTCAACTTCAAGGAGCTCGGCACGAGCTTCGCGCTCGCGCTGCCCGAGCTGTTCGTGCCGTTCGGGGTGATCCTTGGCCTCGTCGTCGTCGGCTTTGGCTTGCCGGAGATCGCGGCGCTCACGGTCTCCTACGTCGTCCTGCTCGAAGTCGGCATCTCGCGCATCATCCCGGGCTGGGGTAAGCCGCTCGAGCCGAAGGTGCTGTGGACCACGAGTCGCGAAGCCGTCGCGATGATCGGCGCGATCTTCATTATCATCTTCGCGTCGACCGCGCTCACCGACTTCATGATCAACGCGGAGGTGCCGGCAAAGATCGTCGCGTGGACGCAGGATCACGTTCATTCAAAGATCGTGTTCCTGCTCGCGATCAACGTGATCCTGCTGCTCGTAGGCACGGTCATGGATATCTTCTCGGCGATCGTCGTCGTGCTGCCGCTGCTCGCGCCGATCGCGGAGAAGTACGGCGTCGATCCGTATCACCTCGGCGTGATCTTCTTGTTGAACCTCGAGGTCGGCTATCTCCACCCGCCCGTCGGCCTCAACCTGTTCATCACGAGCGTGAAGTTCCAGCGCCCGATCACCGAGGTGATGTGGGCGACGATTCCGTTTCTCATCACGATGTTGCTCGCGCTGCTCACGATCACGTACGTGCCGGCGCTCACCGCCATATCCACGAACCTCTCGCCCTACGATCCGACGCGCAGCGGCCGGATCGCGGACCTCACGAGCATGGTCCACTCGACGGCCGAGGAGCTCTCCGCGGTCAAAGAGATCACCCTCGTCGATGCCAGCGGCGTGGCGCTGTCCGGCTCCGATGGCAAGCCGAGTGTGAGAAAGCTCGACGACTGCAACAAGCTCGACGGGACCGCGAAGGATGGCTGCCAGCGCCCGTTCTTCGCGATCAAGGAGTGCAAAGGTAAACCGACCGAGAAGGACTGCACGAACAAAGCAATCGCGGATTACGTCGTCAACAACCAAGGCGACGACGCGAAGACCCAATTCATCGTCGTGACCGAAATTCCACTCGCTTCGGGCGACACGATCATCAAGGACAAGGCCGGTAAGCAGGTCGTGATGAAGGTCTCGGAATGCGAGAAGGCCAAGAGCGAGAGCGATTGTCGAGAGCTGTTCGTGAACGCCTCGAACTGCAAGATCAGCCCGCCCGTGGACGGCGCAGATCACTGTATCAAGGACAAAACCACCAGCTGGGTGGACTCGAATTACAGCACCGAGTAACTCTCTCTGCGTGCTCGCGCTGGTCCGTACGATTCGACCCCACCAGTGGGTCAAGAACGTGTTCGTCGCGGCGCCGCTGGTGTTCTCGCATCACCTGCTCGATCGAGTGTACGTGGTGCGCGAGGCGATTGCGGTCCTGGCATTCTGCCTGCTCGCAGGAGCGGTCTACGCGTTCAACGACGTTCGCGACGTCGAAGCGGATCGCGTCCACCCCACCAAGTGCAGACGGCCGATCGCCTCCGGTGCGCTGTCGGAACGGTCCGCGCTGATCGCAGCCGGCGTGCTCGCGGCCGTTGCGCTCACCGGCTGCGTGGTGCTCTCGCCCATGCTCGCGGTGTGGGCGGGCCTCTACCTCGCGCAGAACCTCGCCTACAGCGTGAAGCTCAAGCACGTCGCGTTTCTCGACGTCGGCCTGATCGCGAGTGGCTTCCTGCTCCGCGTCCTCGCGGGCGCCGCGGCGATCGACGTACCGGCCTCGGGCTGGTTGCTCACGTGTACGGGCCTCCTCGCCCTGTTCCTGGGGCTCGGCAAGCGCGCGCACGAGCTCGCCTGGGCGCAGCGCGCCGGCAAGGGTACGACCGCGACCCGCGCCGCCCTCGCCGGCTACCGGATCCGGTCCGTGCAAATCGCGATGATGGTGCTCGCCGTCGCGACGACCTGCGCGTACGCGGCATACACGCTGGACGCGCACACGGTCGAAATGTTCCACACCGAGCGCCTCGTGGCGAGCACGCCGTTCGTCGCACTTGGCATCATCCGGTTCATCTGGCTCGCCCTGTTTCGGCCCAAGGACGAGTCTCCGACGGAGGCGATGCTCAGGGATCCGTGGTTCTTGCTCGATCTGGCCGCCGCCACGGCCACGATCCTGTACATCATTTACGGTTAGGCGCTAGAACATTGGTAGGTGACTACCGACGAGCCCTCGATCTCTCGCCGCAAGGCCGACCACCTCGAGGTGGCGGCGTCGGGTCGCGCCGAAGCGGTGCGGTCGACGTTGCTCGAGCACGTCCATCTCGTCCATCAAGCGCTGCCCGAGCTCGCGGTTGCCGATATAGATCTCGTGACCACGCTGGTGGGCCAGCGGCTCGCCGCGCCGCTCGTCATCACCGGCATGACCGGTGGCACGGCCGAGGCCGCCCAGATCAATCGCGATCTCGCGCGCGCCGCAGCCGCACGAGGCATCGCGCTCGGCCTGGGCTCGCAGCGACCAATGGCCGAGCACCCGGAGCTCATCTCGACATACCAGGTCCGCGCGGTCGCGCCCGACGTGATCCTGTTCGGCAATGTCGGCGCGGTTCAGGCCAAGGCGATGGGCGCGGCCGCGGTGATCGAGCTCGCCAAGCGGATCGAAGCGAACGCGATCTGCATCCACCTCAACACCGGCCAGGAGCTGATCCAGGAGCACGGCGATCGCGATTTTGGCGGCCTGGTCGCGACGATCCGCTCGCTGGTCAGCGCATCTCCCATCCCGGTGATCGTCAAGGAGACCGGCTGCGGCCTGTCCCCGCAAGCGGCACGCGCGCTCCTCGGTGCGGGCGTGACGACGGTCGACGTCGCAGGTGCCGGTGGCACGAGCTGGGTGGCGGTCGAGGCGGTCCGCGCGGCGGACGGTAGTGCGGCGGCAGCGCTCGGCACCGAGCTGTGGGATTGGGGCCTTCCGACGGCGGTCTCGGTCGTCGCGTGCGCACGCGCCGGGCTCGCCACGATCGCCTCGGGCGGCCTCCGCACCGGATACGACGTCGCGCGCGCGATCGCGCTCGGCGCCACGGCCGGCGGCATGGCGGTACCGATGCTCCGCGCACAACGCGCCGGCGGCGAAGCGGCCATCCTCGAAGCGATCGATCGCGTGATCGAAGCTGTCCGTGCGGTGTGCTTGCTGACCGGCAGCCGCACGCCGAAAGATCTGCAGCGTGCGCCTCGTCATCTCGGCAGTGAGCTCGCGACGTTCCTCGCAGACCTGGAGCTCGCGGAGACAAGATGAGTTTTCACGGCCTCGGCAAGATCATCCTGCTCGGCGAGCACGCGGTCGTCTACGGCTACCCCGCGCTCGCAGCGGCGCTCGATCGCGGCGTCCGCGTCGCGGCGGTCCCCACCCCGGCGGGCGGCGCGTTGCGCGTCGACATTCCCTCGTGGAATCTCCGGATCACCGCCGATGACGATCATCCGCTCGCGGTTGCGCTCTGTGCGATCGCGGACAAGCTCGACATCGGCCGTCCCCCGCTCACGCTCGTCGGCGAGGCGCAGATTCCGGCGGGCGCAGGGCTCGGCGCCTCGGCCGCGTTCGCCGTCGCGATCTCGCGCGCCCTGATCGATTTTCGCGATCGCAAGATCACCGCCGCAGGGGGGGCCACGATGCCGGCGACGCTCGGCGAAGTGACCGCCGCCGCGAATGCGAGCGAAGCGCTGATCCACGGCAAGGCCTCGGGCGTCGATGTCGCGCTCGCCTCGAACGGCGGCATCGGCGTGTTTCGCAAGGCGAGTGGCCTGCGCCCGATCAAGGCCGAGCTCCGCGTGCTGATCGGGCCTTCCGGTGCGAGCCGCTCGACGGCGACGATGATCGAGCGCGTGACCCGCGCCTGTTCGAACAACGCCGATGACCCGCGGCTCGCCGAGCTCGGCTCGCTGACCGATCACGGCACGAACGCACTGCTCGGCGGTGATCACGTCGGCCTGGGTACGTCGATGGATCGCGCGCATGCCCTGCTCGCCGAGCTCGGGGTCTCGACGCCGCTGCTCGACGGCTTGTGCGAAGCCGCCCGCCGTGCCGGTGCGTACGGCGCGAAGCTCACGGGCGCGGGCGGCGGTGGTGCGATCATCGCGATCGCGCCGCGCGACAAGGAGAGTGACGTCCTCGCCGCATGGCGTGCGGCGAAGGTCGATGGCTTCGTTGCGAAAGTCGGTGCCTGATGTCTGAACGGTTCCTGGTTGGCTATTCTATCGATCTCGCGAAGCTCCGGGCGATGCTCGGCACGCCGAAGCTCTCGCCGAAAGTGATTCGCGCGAAGGCGACGAAGGCGAACGTCGGCGACATCGACATGACGCTCGGCGATGGCGATCGCAAGCACGGCAAAACGCTGGTCGACGCCGCCCTCACCCAGCTCGCGACGAGCAAGCTCGTCAAGGACGATGTCTACGACCTCGTGCGCGCGAGCCAGCTCGTCGTCGACGCCTATGGCAAACCGCTCGGCGTAGCCGAGGTGCCTTACATCGTGAGCGATTCGTTCGGGCTGATGAATCCCGTATTCGAGGCGCTGAAGATGCCGAGGCTCGCGAAGCTGTACGGTCGCTCGTCGCTCGGCTTTCCCTTCAAGAAGGCAGCGGACTCGGGCTGGCCGATCGCGATGGCGCTCGAGGGCGCAGCGCTGGCAGCGTGCGCGAAGGAGCTCGCAACGCCGTGGAAGGCGAAGGTCGCCGGACTGCCCGACAAGATTTTCACTGCCAAGCGGCACGCCGCGTCGCCCGAAGCGATCGGCCATCAGAAGGCAGAGCTCGTGCCGATGCTCGCGCAGATGGCGAAGTGGACGGCGGCTACAGCGAAGGCTGCGCTCACCTTGGTCCTGTATCTCGACGGAGATCAATGACGACAGCGACCGCGAGAGCGTGCGCGAACATCGCGCTCGTCAAGTACTGGGGCAAGCGCCCCGGGCCCGGCAACCTGCCCGCCGAAGGCTCGCTGTCGCTCACCCTCGCCGCGCTCGTCACCGAGACCACGGTCACGTTCGATCCGGCGCTCGCGGCCGACGAGCTCGTGCTCGATGGCGAGCCCGCGAACGCTGTGCGCACGACTGAATTTCTCGATCTCGTGCGCGCGCTCGGTGGCGCGCAGGCGCGCGCGCGCGTCGTCACGCACAACAAGTTTCCCACCGCCTCGGGCCTGGCTTCCTCGGCGAGTGGCTTCGCCGCCCTCGCGGTCGCGGCGACCCGGGCCGCGGGCGTCACGATCGATCCGCGCGCGCTCACGCGGCTCGCGCGCAAGGGCTCGGGCTCGGCCGCGCGTTCGATCTTTGGAGGGTTCGTGCGCATGCATGCGGGCGCTCGCGACGAGGACGCGTTCGCCGAGCCGATCACCTCGCCGCTCCTCGATCGCGTGCGCATGGTGGTAGCGATCGTCGGCGGTGGTGCACCGAAGTCATACGGCTCCCGCGACGCGATGGACCACACCGCCGAGACCTCGCCCCTGTACAAGGCGTGGCTCGCGACGGTGCCCCCAGATCTCGCGACCGCCGAGGCCGCGCTCGCTGCGGGCGATCTCGAACAGCTCGGCACGGTCGCCGAAGCCAATGCGCTCGCAATGCACGCGACCACGATGGCGGCGCGGCCCGCGGTGATCTACTGGCAGCCAGCAACGCTCGCCCTGCTTACTGCGGTCCGCACGCTGCGCGGCAACGGGCGTGCAGCCTGGGCGACGATCGATGGCGGGCCGCACGTCAAGGTGCTGACCTCCGTCGAGGATGCCGATCATGTCGCGCGCGCGCTCGCGGGCGTCGAAGGTGTGACCGCAACCACCGTGAGTACGCCGGGCAACGGCGTCGAGGTGATTTCATGAAGGCCACCGCACCTGGAAAGCTGATCCTCACCGGCGAATACGCCGTGCTCGATGGCGCGCCCGCGCTCGTCGTCGCGGTCAATCGCCGCGTCACCGCGAGCCGGCACACCGGGCCGCGCGGCTCGTCGCCGTTCCTCGTCGCCGTCGCCGAAGAGATCGCACGCTGCTACGGCGTCGACGCTCCGGAGGCGCGCGCCGCGATGGAGATCGTCGTCGATAGCTCGAGCTTCTTCCTTGGCAACACCAAGCTCGGCCTCGGCTCGTCGGCGGCGGTGACCGTCGCCGCGACCGCCCTC
Source organism: Kofleriaceae bacterium (assembly GCA_043759355.1). Taxonomy (GTDB): domain Bacteria; phylum Myxococcota_A; class Polyangia; order Haliangiales; family Haliangiaceae; genus JABFXX01. The sequence goes on along the minus strand of JAYVLQ010000043.1, from coordinate 34,661 downwards.
GCCCTCACGATCACGCGCGAGGTGCCGATGATCGATCGTGAAGCCGTGCTCGCGATCGCCTCGGCCGCCCACGGCACCGCGCAGAGCTCGCGGCCACGACCTTCGAGCGCGGACCTCACGGGTGTGCGGCAACAGCGTGCAATGTCGTACAGCGATCTTTCAGCGCAGGTGCTTGCCGCGACGACCGCCGGTGTTCACACCGCGGGTGGACCACCGAGCGCGAAGATCCGCGGCTCCGGTGCGGATATTGCGGCCGCGGTCCACGGCGGCGTGATCATGTTCGAGACCGGCAACGTCACGCGCCTCGTGTGGCCCGAGGGCCTCGTGTTGATCCCGTTCTTCACCGGCGCCGCCGCCGATACCGCGGAGCTCGTGATCCGCGTGGCTGCCGCGCGGGAGGCGAATCGCGCCGCCGTCGAAGCAGCCCTCGCGGCCATCGCGGCGGCATCGCGCGCCGCGTGTCAGGCAAGTGCGGTCAAGCAGCCCGAGGTCGCCGCGAACGCGCTGCTGGCCGCGCTCAGGCTCGCGGGCGCGGCGACCGACCAGCTCGCCACCGCGACCGAGCTACCCCTTGTTCCAAACTGTGTCACCGCCGCTCGCAAGGCGATGGCGGCCCTGGGGGGCACGGCCAAGACAACCGGTGCCGGTGGCGGCGACGTCGCGATCGCCGTGATTCCGGCTCCTCCGTACCCGGCCAAGCTCAAGGAACATGTAACGAATGCCGAGCGTTTGCTCATCGAAGCGGGGTGCCACCCATTAGGCCTCTCCGTCGACACGACCGGCGTGGACTTGCAGCCCTCCGGGCAGTAAAAAGGTATCCGTGACCTCCCGCCTCCCCGGGTTCTACCGGCTCCCGATCGCCGAGCGCCGGAAGCGGCTTGCCGAGATCGCGGGGGACTCGATCAACGTGTTCTCGTTCAAGGCGATCGATGCGGGTGGCCTGACGCTCGAAGCGGCAGACGGCATGATCGAGAACGTGATCGGCACGTACGCGCTGCCGTTCGCGGTCGCGGTGAACTTCGTGATCGATGGCATCGAAGCGCTCGTGCCGATGGCGGTCGAAGAGCCTTCGATCGTCGCCGCGGCTTCGAACGCAGCACGGATGGCGCGACCCGCGGGCTTCGTCTCGATCATGTCGGCGCCGGTGATGATCGGCCAGATCCAGGTCACCCATATCGCCGATGTCGATGCGGCAATGATCGCGCTCGCCGATGCGACGCCCGGGCTGCTCGCCGATGCGCGCCGGCTCGTGCCGCGGCTCGCCGAACGTGGAGGCGGTCCAGTCGCGCTGGAGCAGCGGTTGCTCGCGCGCTCCGGCCCCGATGGCGCGATGATCGTGGTCCATCTCCACGTCGATTGCCGCGACGCGATGGGCGCGAACCTCGTGAATACGCTGTGCGAGGCACTCGCCGAGCGAGTCGCGGAGGTTGCAGGCGGACGCGCCGGGCTGCGTATCCTGACGAACCTCACCGATGGCCGCACCGTCACCACACGCGTCTCGATCCCGGATGCCAACCTCGGAGATGAAGGCAACGGCGCCCAGATCAAAGAAGCGATCGCTGCCGCTTCGCGGTTCGCCGAGCTCGACCCCTATCGCGCCGCGACGCACAACAAAGGCATCATGAACGGCGTCGATGCCGTGCTCGTCGCGACCGGCCAGGACTGGCGCGCGGTCGAGGCCGGTGCGCACGCCTTCGCGGCCCGCAGCGGCGCGTATCGCCCGCTCGCGGTGTGGCGATCGACGCCGGAGGGGCTCGCCGGAGAGCTCGTGATGCCGCTCGCGGTCGGCACCGTGGGTGGTGCGCTCCACAATCATCCCGCTGCCCGGCTCGCGCTCGAGCTCGCGGGCGTCAGCCACGCCGATCGGCTCGCCGCACTCGCAGGCGCGGCAGGTCTGGCGACGAACCTCGCGGCGCTGCGCGCGCTCGCTACCGAAGGCATCCAGCGCGGTCACATGGCGCTACATGCGCGTGGTGTCGCGCGCGCGGCGGGTGCGACCGGCGAGCTCGTCGAGCTCGTCGCGGCGGAGCTCGCTGCGTGTGGAGATGTGAAGCTCGAACGTGCGCGAGAAATCCTCGCGCGCCTCGGGGAACGTAAGGAGTCCAGATGATCACGCGCCTCGGTGTTATTCGTTCTCCCGCGCTCGCAGTCCCGCTGCCAGCCACGCTCGAGCTCGAGGCCTGCTACCGCTACTGCGAGGCGCTCGTTCACGCGCGCCATCACAACTATCCGGTCGGCTCGATGTTCGCGCGCTCGGAGCTGCGCAAGCACATCTTCGCGCTGTTCGCGTTCGCGCGTGTCGCCGATGATTTCGCCGACGAGCGCGCGTTCGAGGGCCGCCGCGCGCGCGAGCTCGACCGCTGGGAAGAGCAGCTGATCGATGCGTATCGCGGTCGCGCTGAGCATCCGGTGTTCGTCGCGCTCGCAGATACCGCGGATCGGTTCGCGCTGCCGATCACCGAGTTTGTCGAACTGCTCGCAGGCTTTCGCACCGACCTCGAACGCCGCCGCTACGCCACGTTCGACGAGCTGAGGGCGTACACCCGGCAATCGGCCGAGCCGGTCGGTCGCCTGCTGCTCTATATTGGAGGCTATCGCGCACCGGAGCTCCATGCGTTCGCCGATGATCTTTCGAGCGCGGTCGCCGTGGCGCGGTTGATCCAGGACGTGCCCGCCGATTGGGCGCGCGGTCGCGTCTACCTCCCGGCCGAGGACCTCCGGCACTTCGGCGTGACCGAGGCCGATATCGCGTCGCGCCGGGTCTCGCCCGCGGTCGGCAACCTGGTGCGCTACGAAGTCGCTCGCACGCGCGCGCTGTTCGAGCGCGCGCGGCCGCTTGTCGACGTGGTCGGCGCCGACCTCGCGATGGAGCTCGCGCTCACGTGGCACGGCGGGATGCGGATCCTCGACAAGATCGAAGCGATGGGCCAGCGCTTGTTCGCACAGCGCCCGCGCTTGAACACCGCCGACAAGGCGATCGTTCTGGCGCGCGCACTCGCGTGGCGTGGCGAGACATTGCCGCCGCGCACGCTGCACCTCGCGCAGCGACTCGTCACGCGGCCGCGTTGATCTTATCGACCAGATCGAACTCGTGCGTGGAGACCTGCGCGATGTTCAAGCACAGCGGCACGCCGACGAATTGCAATCCGACCTTGTAGTCGTCGCCGTCGTCCCTGAGCCACTTGCCGATCGCGCGGAACCGATAGCTCTGGTCGCCGACATTCACGACGAGCTCGACCAGCTCGCCCCGCGCGACGAACGGTGCGTTGCGACAGATCAGCCCGCCGGGTCCGAGCTCGATGATGTCGACCCGGTCGTTGATCCGATCGCCGCGTAAGATGCCGAGGAGCGCGACCGGGACGCGTTGGTAACGACGACCGCTCTTGCCGCCATCGCGGACGAGCTCGTGCTCGATGTCGCAGACGGCCTGGATTTCGTCCCAGTCGAGACCACATCCGAGCTCGCACTTCCCCATGAGAATGCGATATCGAAAGATCGTCTCGACCATCACGTACCGATGCTTGAGCAGGCGGCGTGCCATGTGCGTTGCGGTGGGAAAACGGGCCAATTCGCTGAAACTCGATGGTGACGGTGAACGCCGGATGCTGCGCCAGCCGGGTGTGGCGTCACCAGGCTGCGGGAGCGTTACCCTGTAGCCACACGTCTCGACACGGTGCGTAAGACCCGAGTAGTGGTAAGCAGAATCTGCCGTGGATCTGTTCAGCCAGAGCGCTCGCAAACGCCATGTCGGCGAACCTCTCGCAGAGCGGATGCGGCCGAGGACCGTCGCGGAGCTCGTCGGACAGGTCCATCTCCTCGCGCCAGGACGCATCTTGTCGAACCTCGCGCCGGGCCGGACGATCCCCTCGCTCATCTTGTGGGGACCGCCAGGCAGCGGCAAGACCACGCTCGCGCGCTTGCTCGGCGATGCGCTCACGTCCGAGCTGGTGTCGCTCTCCGCCACCGACGCAGGTGTCAAAGAGGTCCGCGAGGCCGTCGCCGAGGCGGCCCAGCGTCGCGATCAGTTCAGCGCACGCACGCTGCTGTTCATCGACGAGATCCATCGGTTCTCGAAGACCCAACAAGATGCGCTGTTGCCGCATGTCGAGTCCGGCACCGTCACGCTGATCGGTGCCACGACCGAGAACCCGAGCTTCGGCGTGGTCGCCGCACTGTTGTCGCGCTGTCGCGTGGTGCGGCTCGAAGCACTGAGCGAGACCGAGCTCGCCGAGCTCGTGAGCCGTGCGGTCGGCGATCGCGAGCGCGGGCTCGGCACGATGGATGTCGCGATCGATGACGAGACCGTGGCTCGGGTCGTCGCCGCGGCCGCGGGCGATGCGCGCCGGTTGTACTCGGTGCTCGATGTCGCTGCGGATCTCGCGCGCCGCGAAGCTCCGGCCGGCACCGCGCACATCACCTCCGCGCACGTCGCCGAGGCCGCACAGGGTAAGAGCTTGATGTACGACAAGGCCGGCGACGAGCACTACGGAGTCGTTTCCGCTTTCATCAAGAGCATGCGCGGTTCGGATCCCGATGCCGCGGTCTACTGGATGACTCGCATGCTGGAGGCTGGAGAAGATCCGCGTTTCGTCCTACGCCGGATGGTGATCTTCGCGAGCGAAGATGTCGGCAATGCGGATCCACAAGCGCTCGTCGTCGCGACCGCTGCCCTCGCGGCCTGCGAGCTCGTCGGCTTGCCCGAGGGCGTGCTGCCCCTCACCCAGGCCGTCACATACCTCGCGCTCGCGCCCAAATCGAATCGCGCGATCGTCACGTACACCGCCGCGCGCGCGCTCGTGCGCGAGCACGGTGGGTTACCCGTGCCGCCGAAATTGCGCCCGGAGAGCGTTGCGGGTCGAGCCCTCGGTCACGGCCAGGGCTACAAATATCCGCACGACTTCGAGGGCAACTACGTCGCGGAAGACTACCTGCCGGAGAAGCTCGTCGGCACCAAGATCTACGAGCCTTCGGCCTCGGGTTACGAAGCCGAACATCAGCGCCGGCTCGCCGAGATCGCTGCACTCAAGAAGAAGTGAGTTCGGAGCCGAGATCGCGGTCGTGGCTGCGCGTGACTACGCCAGCCGGATCCAGCGAGCCTTCGCAGCCTCGAGCTTGCCGCCAAAGGTCGGCGGAAAGTGATGCGCGACATACGCGAACGCCTGTTGGATCAGCTCGCCGTCGATGTCCTTCGGCACTTCCATGTTCTGGTCGTGCGGGTCGGGTTTGATCCCGAGCCGGACCACTTCGGTCAGCCGAAGCACGTGGAGGCGGTTGACGAACAACGCGTGAGCGAGGCCGAGGAACAGCTCTTCAATGACAGGATCCATAGCGGCCATACGGACCACCGTAGCTATCACATCTTGGTCACCGCCGGGAGCCCGGTGAAGCGGCCATCCGGCAGGATCTCGTAACCCTGCACGTCGACATTGCTAAGCACCACGTTGTCCTCGTGCCAGAGCGGAATAACCGGGAGATCACGGGCTACTAGCCGCTGGGCCTCGGCGTACAGGCCTCTGCGTTTCTCGCGGTCCGGCTCGGCCCGGCCCGCCTCGGTGACTCGGTCGAGCTCGGCGTTGCGATAATGCCAGCGATTCTGGGCGTCGCGATCGGCGTCGTTCGGGATACGCGAGGAGTGGAAGTACGCGAAGTAGAAATCGGGCTCGGTGATCGGCGTGGTCTGCATCGTCGCGAGCTGGAAGTTGCCCTGCTTGATGTCGGCGAAGAACGTCGCGAACTCGAACGGGCGAACCTCGACGTCGATCCCGACCTCGGCGAGCTGCGCGGCGAGCACGTGGGCGATCGCTGTGCGAAACGCATCCGCGCTGGTCTTGTACGTTAGCCGCATGCGGACGCCATCGCGGCCCGCGGGATAGCCGGCTCGATCGAGCAACGCGCGCGCGCGTGGCAGGTCGCGTTCCCAGTGCGCGACGTCGCCGTTGTAGGCCCAGTGCGTCGGCGGCAAGAGGCCGGTCGCGAGCACGGCGCGATCGGCAAACCTGGCGTGCACGATCGCGGGCCGGTCGAGGGCGAGCGCGATCGCCTCGCGGACGCGCAGGTCGCCCAGGATCGGATCGTCGTTGTTGAGCAGCATGTACGTGAGCAACAGGCTGTGCGCCGCTTCGACGTGCACGCGCGGGCGCTCGCCGACATCGTCGACCAGATCGGGGCGCACCGAGTTCTCGAGTAGATCCGCCGAGCCACCCACGAGCATCAGGATCCGCGCCGAGGCATCGGTGACGAAGCGGAGCTCTAGGTGTGCGAGCTGCGGTGGGTGCGTGGCGAATGGGCTCGCATCGAAGCTCGCGCGATACGGCGTGAGCTCGCGCAGGATGTACGGGCCCGCGCCGATCACGGTCGGCGGGCGACACGCGTTCGCGGGCACACCATGGAACGAGACGATCCCGAACTCGAGATCCGAGCGCAGCGTGCCGAGCGGGCGGACGAGGTGCATGCGCACGTGACGCTGATCGATCGCCTCGACGCTCGACCAGCGATCGCGTTGGATCTGGCCATAGAGGCTGCCGCACGCCGGATCCGCGACGGTCGTGAACGTGCGCGCGACATCGTCGGCGGTCACCGGCGTACCGTCGGAGAACCTGCGATCGACGAGCGTGATCTCGACAGTGACCGGATCACTCAGCGTGATCTCCGAGGCAAGCTCGAGCTGCGGCTCGCCGGTTCCGGTCGAGACCGAGGTCAGCCCGACCGCCACGAGCTTCGAGACCGCGGCGTCGTAGTTCGAGAGTGTGAACCGTGGATCGACCGTGATCGCCTTATCGGCAAGGACCACCACGAGCGTGTCGCTCGCGGTGCGCCTGTGCCGCGGATCGCATGCGCTGGTCCACAGCGCTGCAGTAGCGATGGCCGTGATAGCGTTGAGGCGTGGTGACATCGCGGTTTGCGGTGACGGCCGTATTCGGCGCGCTCGCGCTTGTCAGTATCGACACGCGCGCCGTGCAGTCGCAACCCAAGCCTGCCGCTGGATCGCTCGCCGGCTCGGGCGACGTCGAGTCGCCGGAGCCCGCGGTCGATAGCGAAGAAGGCGCGACCGGAAGCGCCGCGGTGCTCGTGGCACCCGCCGATCCCAAAACACGAGCGAGCTGGCTGACCGAGCGGCTGAACCAGGCGATCGCCGCGCATCCACCGATCGCGCACGCCCGGATCGGGGTCGCGGTGTTCGATCTCGCGACCGGTGCAGAGCTCTTCGCGCACGAGGCCGACAAGGGCTTGAACCTCGCCTCGAACACCAAGCTGCTGACCTCGACCGCTGCCCTCGCCACGCTCGGCGGTGGGTTTCGCTGGCGCACGGCGGTGTACGCCGATGATCTCGATGACAAGACCGGCAAGGTCGCGCGCGATCTCTATCTGCGCGGCCGCGGCGATCCGGTGCTGTCCGCGAATGACCTCGCGCAGCTCGCCGCGGATCTCGAAGCGCGAGGCGTTCGCTCGATCGAAGGCCAGCTCGTCGTCGATGCGACGTACTTCGATAACGTCACCGAGCCACCTCACTACGCCGAACAACCGAATGAGCACGCGGGCTTTCGCGCGCCGATCGCGGCCCTCGGCGTCGCACGCAGCGCGATTACCGTCACGGTGATCGGCGAGCCTGGCGGGCCCGGCAAGGTCACGATCGAACCCGATGCCGGCGATTACGTGCGCGTCACCAAGTCCGAGGTCAAGACGATCACCGAGGGCCGCACCAAGATCCGGATCGATGCGAAATCAAAATCGGATCACCTCGCGATCGAAGTGACGGGGCAGATCCGGGTCGCGAACGGCAGCTACGACACGCGCAAGCGCATCGACGATCCAGCGCGGTTCGCGGCGAAGGTATTCGAGACCGCGCTCGCCGCACACGGCATCAAGATCGGTAAGCGGATCAGCTTCGCGACCGTGCCTGTCACCGCCAAGTTGCTCGCGGTGCACGACAGCGCGGCGCTCTCGACGGTACTCCGCGCGATGAACAAAGAGAGCGACAACTATATCGCCGAGAGCCTGCTCAAAACGCTCGGTGCCGAGTCGCGCACCACCCCCGGCCCCGCGACCTGGGCCGATGGCACGACCGCGGTGGCGACGTATCTCGGCAAGCTCGGCTTCGCGGCCGGCAGCTATCGCGCGGACAACGGTTCGGGGCTGTTCGATGCGAGCTCGGTCTCGCCGCACCAGCTCGTCGCGATCCTGCGCGCGGCCTACAAAGATTTCCGGGTCGGCCCCGATCTCGTGAGCTCGCTTCCCACGGGCGGTGTCGATGGCACGCTCGCACGGCGCTGGAAAGACCACCCCGCGCGCGGTCGGATCCGCGCGAAGACCGGAACGCTCGACAAGGTGGTCTCGCTCGCCGGCTACATCGGCGTCGATGGCTCGCACGAAATCGCTTTCGCGATCGTGGTGAATGACATCCCGCAGGGGCAGCGTAATGCGGTGCGTGCGATGGCAGACGAGATGGTCAATTCGCTCGACGCCTACCTCGAAGCAGCGCACTGATCTGTTCGCCTCCCAGCGTTGTTCACCGTCGGTGCCGGTGGTATCAACGAGGCCAAGGAGCTCCCACTCATGTCCGAACTCAAAGGGTCCAAGACCCACACGAATCTCAAGGAAGCGTTCGCCGGTGAATCGCAGGCGAATCGCCGTTACCTGTACTTCGCAAAAGTGGCGGACGTCGAGGGTCACCCGGACGTCGCAGGCCTCTTCCGCGATACCGCCGAAGGCGAGACCGGTCACGCTCACGGCCATCTCGATTACCTGAAGCGCGTTGGCGATCCGGCCACGGGCGAGCCGCTCGGCGACACCGCGACGAACCTCAAGGCGTCGATCGCTGGCGAGACCTACGAGTACACGACGATGTACCCGGGCTTTGCCAAGACCGCTCGCGAAGAGGGCTTCACCGAGATCGCCGAGTGGTTCGAGACGCTGGCGCGCGCGGAGCGCTCGCACGCGGGTCGTTTCCAAAAGGGTCTCGACTCCGTCAACTAGCAGCCGGCACGTTCGGGACGCATCTCGCGAAGCGGTCGGCGTGGAGTGCGGTCGGCGTGGAGTGCAGCCCGACTTGCTGCTACACACGAGGCATGAACCTCGTCCGACCGATCACGCGCCACGACATCAAAGGCCCTGCAATTTACGCGGGCATGCGCGACGATTATCGTAATCGCGTGATCGCGATGAAGCTCCACCGTCGGATCATCCTCGGCGATCGCGTCGAGATCGTGTTCGATAACCGCTTCATCCTCACGCTCCAGATCGAAGAGACCTGCCGGCTCGAGAACCTGACGCGCGACGACCAGATCGAAGCCGAGATCGCGCTCTCCAACGAGCTGATGCCGACCCGAGACTCGCTCGCGGCGACGCTGTTCATTCCGATGCCGGCCGGCGCGGATGCCAAGGAAGTCCTCGGTCAGCTCGTCGGCCTCGACGAGCATGTCGTCATGTCGATCGGTGCGCATTTGCTGCGCGCGAAGTTCGAGGCTGGCCGCTCCGAGTCCGATCGGATCTCCGCGGTGCAATACCTGCGGTTCGAGCTGTCTCCCGAGGCGCGCACGGCGCTCCTCAACCCGGGCACGCCGATCACGGTCGAGATCGACCATCCCAACTACCGTCACCGCGTAGAGTGTTCTGACGACCTGCGAGCCTCGCTCGCTGCCGACTACGGAGATTAGTGAGCGCGGAGTTCAAAATGAAGTTACTGGCCGCAATCGTGGTGCTGACGAGCTGTGGTGGAAGCCGCGCGCAAGTCGAGAACGAGAAAGAGCCGTTCCTGTGCAAGGAGCGCACGGTCTCGTACATGGCAGCCAAGCACATCAGCGGCGACGAGATCGGCGTGTTGATGGATTGCAAAGGCGGTCCGCAGATCAAGCGCTGGCGCACGGACAAGCTCGGCAAGCGTCAGGAAGATGCGCATCCGATCACGCCGAGCGAGTTCGATCGGGTGTGGAAAGAGATCGACGGCACCGGCTGGCCGAACCTCAAGGATTGCGAAAACGGCAGCCTCGCGAAGAGCGATCCGGTCTATCAGTTCGACATCAAGGACGATCAAAACTCGGCCTCGTTCTCGTGCCAGACCCGCGTGATGCCCTATCCGTACAACGACATCACGGACCCGCTCGATCTACTCTCGCAACAAGGTCGCCAGCAACTCGGCGATGACGAGCCGGCGGATGCGAAGGCGCTCGACAAGAAAGATAAGCAGCGTTGAGCTTCGTGCCGCCGCTGCTAGGAACTACTGCGGTCGTGACCGGTGCGAGCCGCGGCATCGGGCGCGCGATCGCCTTACGCCTCGGTGATGCAGGTGCGGACATCGCGCTGTGGGCGCGCGATCGCGATGCCCTCGAAGGTGTGGCGCGCGAACTCGCAGCGGCCGGTCGGCATGGAAAGGTGTTCGTCGTCGACGTCGCGGATTCCGCCGCCGTCGAGCGTGCTCGCGATGAAGTTCGCGACACGATGCCGAGCGTGCGCACGGTCGTGAACAATGCGGGTGCGGTAGTGCGCGGCGCCACGGCCGAGACCAGCGATGCCGATTGGCAGCGTGTAATGGCAGTCAATGCGAACGGCACGTTCTTTGTGACGCGAGCATTTCTCCCGGATCTGCTCACTCGGCAGGGGCCCGAGCACGGTCGCATCATCAATATCGCGTCGCGCGCGGGTCGCGAGGGGACACCTCTCCTCGCGGCCTATTGTGCCGCCAAGCATGCGGTCGTCGGATTCACGAGAGCGCTTGCCGCCGAGCTGGGTGCTGGTAAGATTTCTGTGAATGCAGTGTGCCCCGGCAGTGTTGACACGCCCATGCTGCGAGCCGGCCTCCCCGATGCGAGTCCAGACATGACTCCCGACGACATCGCACGCACGGTCGAGTTTCTCGCCGTGACCGCACCGCCCGCACTCACGGGCTCGTGCATCGACGTCTTCGGTTAACCAGAGCAGAAGGCGGACAGGGATCCACGATGCACGACATGCTGTCCCCACCGGACCACGATACGCTCGCGAACCTGCCGATCTTTCCGCTGGCGAACTGCGTGCTGTTGCCTGGCGGCCTCCTGCCTCTGCACGTGTTCGAGCCGCGCTATCGCGAGCTCACTAGGGACTGCCTCGCCAGCCACCACTACATGGGCATTGCACGTCTGCGGCCCGGCTTCGAAGCCTCGTACCTCGGCCGGCCGCCGGTCTACGAGCGGTTCGGTGTCGGCAAGATCATCTGCAGCGAGGAGCTACCGGATGGGCACTTCGCGCTGTTGTTGCGCGGCGTCGCACGCGTCGAGATGTCGCGCGAGCTCGAGACCCATCACGCCTATCGCATGGTGGAAGCCAAGATCCTCGCGGACACCTCGCACGATCAGAACGACGCGTTCGATCACCATCGCGAGCTCGTCAAGCTCTGCGATCGCCTCGCCGAAGTGATCGAAGCAGGCGGTCCACAGCTTCGCGATCTGGTGCGTGCGTTCGAGAGCCCGGGCATGTGTGCCGACGCGATCGCCGCTGCGCTCGTGATGGATACCGATGCACGGCAGGAGCTGCTCGACGCGGTCGATCCGATGGTCCGAATCCAGCGCACGCTCGGCCACGTGAGCCACATGTTGTGCGAGCTCGCGCCGTGCAACAACGCAGTTAACTAACAAGCCGGGACGTGATCCCGGCTATTTCTTCTTCGCGAAATCGTAGCCTTCCCGACGCTTCGTTGCGGCACGCTTCTCGGCATCGGACTTTGCAGCGGTCTTCGAGCCAAGCTCGGTGATCCGGGTCTGGCCCGGCGAATTCAGCTTACCGAACCGCGTGTAGTACATGCTGCCGCGGACTTCGATCTCCCAGAATTTCTTCTCGCCGGTGTGGACGAGGCGAACGTTGTAGTCGGCTTTGCCTTTGGCTTCGACGTCGGGCTCGGGCTCGGGCTCGTCCTCGACAGGTTCAGGCGCTTTCTTCGTCTTCGCGGGTTTGGCGAGCTTGGTCGCCGCGGGAGCAGCGTGAGCATCCTTCGCGATCGGAGCAGGCGTCTTCACGTCGACGCGCTCGCCGACGTAGCTCGGGAACCGCGGTACACCATCGTTCGAAAGCTCCTGGTAGCGGAACGTGATCACCGCACCGATCGCTGGCGGTACCTCGCGCTCGGCATCCGAGAACCCGGTGCCAACGTTGAAGCGAACGCCATCAGGAAGCTGGCAGCTCAGCGCGCCGAGGCGGCCCGTGTGCTTGCCTTTGCCTGCATCATGGCCCACGACGGTGGCTTCGGCATCGTGGAACGTCTTGACCTTGAGCAAGGTGGTCGAGCGACCCGGGATGTACTTCGAGCCAGGCTGCCGCAGCATCAGGCCTTCGCCACCGAGCGCTTCGACGCGCTCGAGCTCGGACCGCAGGTGATCCATGCCAGCGCACACCACCTGCTCTAGCGACCGCGCGTGCGGAGCTTCGGCGCAGTTCATCACCTTCTCGATGTGCTCGAGCCGCGCTTCGAAGCCGCCCTTGGCTTCCGGCGCATCAAACACGACGTACGTGACTTGATTCCACTCGTCGGACTGCGCGCCCGAGCGGACGATGCTCGTCGTCTTCTGAAACATCTTCCGCCCGACCCACAGCTCGCCATCGAGCGTGTCCGCGGGGAGATCCGCGGTGAACCAAGCGGGCGCATAGAACTTGTTGCCGAGCCGCGAGGTGAAGGTCTCGCCGTCCCAGTACGCACGAATGCCGTCGAGTTTCTCGCTCATCAACCAACCCGTCGGATCGTGGTCGGTCTCCCACTTGTGCGCGAGCAACACCGGGGGAGCCTTGCCATCGGTCGTCGCCTTCGCGCTGCCGCCTCCCGTCGGGGCGCCCTTCGATGCGCCGCGAACCGGTGCGGCGTTACCTACCCGCGAGGTCTCGAACGACTCGCCGAGGTGCGCCCGCAGGTGCTTGCACGTGCGTGAATCGACCGGCGCGCCCTGGTTCTTCCATGCCGGACACGTGCACATGAAGACCTTGCCCTGACGGGTCAGCGTGTAGGTCGAGCTCGATCCTTGAACCTCGACCGAGTCGCCATCTTCGAGCGCCGCGCCTGCGTCTTCGTCGTCAGCCATGAGATGCATGATTGTAGCTCAGGCTTTGTAGCCTTCGCTCGCGAGCATCTTCTTGAGCCGTTCATGCGCCTTCTTCGCGGCCTCGGGCGACGCGTAGGTCTCGATCGATTCCATCCGCACGGCCTTGCCGTCGATCGAGAGATAGGTCTCGACCTTGCGATTGCCCGCCTCGAGCACGAGCTTATCGCCCGCGGGCCGAGCGGCAGGAAGTGCCGCTGCGAGCGCGGGCTTCGCGACAGGTTTCGCGACCCTCTTCGGCGCGGCGTCGGCCTCGTCGGCCTCGTCGCTCTCGTCGCTCTCGTCGTCAGTCTTCTCGTCTTCGTCGTCGCTGCCGCCACCGCCCGCGTCGTTGTAGCCCTTCTTGCGCTTCTCGCGGACGAGCTTGTCGAACTCGGCTTGCGCCGCGGCCGGCGTCGCGAAGTCCTTGACCTGCGTCTGACCGGCCGAGCCGATCTTGCCGTAGTTGACGTACAGCGTCTTGCCCTCGACGCGCGCGCGCCAGAACTTGCTGGAAATGCCTTCTTCGAATTCGAGGTGGGTCGTCCACTCGCTCATGTTGCTGCTCCCGCGCTCCTAGCTGCGATCAGTTTGTCGACGCGCGCCATCAATTCGGTGCCGCGTGCGCGATCCGCCATCATCACGAACGCACACAAGCCCTTGAGTTGCTCGAATGTCTCGCCCTTGCCTGCCCGGCCGAGCTCGCGATTCTTGATCGCGGCACGAAGCTCGCGAACGCGCGTGCGAGCAACGCGCGCGAGCGGCCGACCTTCAGGCGCGGTGTTCACGATCATGCCGGTGAGTTGCTGGCGGGCGCCCGAGCGCATCACGCGAGTCTTCTTCGGATGGACCGTGAAGCCTTCGGCCTTCACGATCGCGCCGACCGCCTTCATGAGCGTGCCGATCTCCGCGGGCGCATCGCCGTGCCACGAGAACGCCAGATCATCGGCGTAGCGCGTGTAGCGCGCACCGAGCTTCGTCGCGAGTCCGTCGAGCCGAGCGTCCAGGCGCAGGCACAACGCGTTCGTGATCGACGGGCTCGTCGGCGCTCCTTGCGGCAGCGAACGCGGACCGGTCGCGACGAAGTGAGTCTTGTCGTGCGTGACGATCTCTTGACGCGGCGACTCGGTGCAGATCAGCGCCATCAAGGTCGCGAGCTGCTCGCTCAACCCGGCACGTCGCAGGAGGCCCTTCACTCGGCGCCAGGTCACGGTCGGATAGAACTCCTTGATGTCGAACTTCATCAGCACGCGCGCACCGGCGTGGACGCGCGCGTTCGTGGCGATCGAGCGACCGACGAGGAAGCCGTGCGCCGCACCGTGCACCGGCAGATGCTCGGTGATCTCTTTCGCGATCCAGCGCTGCACGGCCTTCAAGTCCGGCTTCGGCGCGGAGATCAACCGCGGCGTGCCATCGCGCTTCGGCACGGTCCATCGCTTGTAATGCGTACCGGTGTCGACTTCGCGATGAAATGCGAACCAGCGCAGCTTCGGCACGGTCTGACCGACCGCCTTCGCGAACGCATCGACATCGTTGATCGCGGGGAGGTTGTTCTCCTTCTGCTTACGCTCCGGATCCTCGGCGTCGAACCTGTCGACGTCCGCAGTGTCGTGCCACCACACGCCGGCACCGAGGTGCACGATGTGCGTCGCTTTGTACGAGGCCCACGCACGCTTGTAGAGCTCGCGCCGCACGCGACGCTCTTCGTCACGCCGCGCCTTGTACGCCTTCTTCTCGCCTTCGCTGATCGTTCCCGCACCCGGATCGGCAAGACCCTGACGCGTGATCTCGGCATCGACCCATTCGCGAATGCCGCCGGCCGCGGCGACGTCGTCCCACCGCGGGATATCGGTCACTGGCTCAGACATCGATCACCGTAAAAAAAGCGGACCACTCGACAACGTTGTTACCACCCTCATGGGACACGGTAGGCTCACCGGTCTGCCGCGCCGGAGACACCTGGTCATCGTGCGCAAACCGCAGTGGTGTGGTTGGTCCAGCTGCGCACGATGACCAGGTGTCTCCGGCGCGAGCAGACCAAGAACAGCCTACCTTGTGGTGAATGGTTACTGGTTGTACCCGGACGGCGCGACGCCGCCCTCGTGCCGAAGCACAGGCTAACAACGTTGGCGAGTGATCCAAAAAAGTACTGCGCTCGAAAAAAGTGGAGGAGGGGTCGGTCTCGTTACCACCCTCATGGGACACGGTAGGCTCACCGGTCTGCAGCCCTAGGCGGTCACCGTCGATGGGCTCGAACCGCAGTGGTGTGGTTGGTCCAGCTGAGCCCATCGACGGTGACCGCCTAGGGCTAGCAGACCAAGAACAGCCTACCTTGTGGTGAATGGTTACTGGTTGTACCCGGACGGCGCGACGCCGCCCTCGTGCCGAAGCACAGGCTAACGAGACCAATCCCTCCTCCGAAACAACTGGCTCACCCAGGAGCGTCTTACTCCTGGGTTGCATCGAGATATCCTTTCGTCGCGAGATCCTCGAGCCGCGTAAAATACGCGGCCCTTGCTGCATCGATCGTTGCGAAGCGTAACCGCTGCATGCGCGCCCTCGCATCTTCGGCCGTTCCCGGCCCGAACCGCGTGACGACATTGCGGCCGTCGAGCGACAAGCGATAGGTCTCCGCGCCCGCCTTCGTGCGGCGCAGCAACGTGCGGGTCTCCGCGGTGATCCGGGCACGACCTTCGGGCGTGAGCCGGTCCGCTTCGAGCCGCGCTTCCTCGCGCGCCAGGAGCACACGCAGCGCCACCATATGCTCGCACGGGCCCTCCTTGATGCCAGCGCGACGGAACGCCGAGCACGTGCAGCTCGCGCCGGAGGTCTTGCCTTCACGATCGATCGTGAAGCCTGGATAGAACGTGCGATGCGCTTTGCTGTCGACAACCTGGCCCTCGATCGCGCGACCTTCGGGCGTCTCGGCAACCTTGGTCAACGTGACGGTACCGGGCCCCTGCAGCAGGCGATGCGCCGCGGCTTCGCGTGCATCGCGGAACTTGAGAGCCGTGGTCGGTAGCGCCTGTGCCAGCAGCGGCCGCGCGAACAGCTCGCCGGTTGCGAGATCGTGGCCGATACGGAGCTGCGCGAGTGCAGCGAGCACCGTGCGACGCACCTCGCCGCGTGACCGGCCGAGCTTGGTCGCCACGGCATCGAGCGTTGCGGGTTGCGCGAGGCAGGTCACGACCGCGTCGACGTTCTTCGCGTCGTCGTCGGCAGCGAGCAGATCGAACGTCGAGATGCCGGCCCAGCCCGCATCGGTCCAACCCGAGAGCGCGAGCGAGAACGTCGCATCGCCAAGGTCGACCGAGTACAGCGCAGGCAAGCCCTGCCCTGCGACCGAGACCGTCACCGACTTCGCGTGCGGCAACACGCGCGCGAGCACGTTCAAGCGATTGCGACCCCACGTGCGGATCACGCGCGGCGCGGAGCCCGTGTAGACGCCACCGTTCCCGTGGACGACGAGGTCCCACGGCTCGAGCACCAGGCGTGGTCGCTCGCCGGGCACCAGCTCGTAGCGCAGCCCGCGCGGCGGCGCCTTCGCCTTGCGCATGCGCAGCGCGAGCAAGACGTTGTAGAGATCGACGGGCGAGAGCGTGAAGCGATCGGCTGCCAACAGCGATGCAGCCTGCATCTGGCCGAACGCGCGCAGCCACTTCACGGGCACCATGCGATTCGCCGCGAGCGGCGTCGCCGCGGGTGCAAACTCCAACGTCGTCGCGCGGTAGCTGCGAATTCGCGTGATCGCGGCAAAAGCCGCGGCATCGAGGTGTGCGAAGGTGGTGCCGTACGCGCGCCCCGTGTCCCCCGCGTGGTCGGCATCGACGAGTGCGCTCGGGCGCTTGAGCACGAGCTGCGCATAGGTCGATTCGTCCCGCGACAGCACTTCGAAGCGCAACGCGTCCGCGCCGATGCTGAGGACCGGATCGAGCGGATCGTCTTGCTTCGCGGCGACGCTGTACTGGAGCGCGAGGTACTCCTTCTGCGCGTCCCACACGGCCTTCGAGACGCCCTTGCCGCGCGCGATCAGGTACTGGAGATAGTCCGCGCGATCGTTGGCCTTGCGGCGGAGGTCTTTGCCGAGCACGTCGCCGACCGCGAGGAATGCATCGCGCGCGACCCCGGGACGATGCAGCCGTGCCGCGAGATGAGCGCCCGCGCGTTGACCGTCGGTCGCGATCGAGATCCGCATCGCGCCGTCGGCCGCAATCTTCACGATCGGTTCGGCGAACGCGACCGGAACCTCGAGCTTGTCGATCGCAGTGCTCACGAGCGATCACGCTCCATGATGGGCTTCATGATGGGCAAGCGCAGCATCGTCATCCGCTTCGATGCGACTTTGTCAGCGGCACACAGCCGCAACATCGTCATCCGCTTCGGCGCGGCGTGTTCGGCAGCGGCCTCGAGCTCGAGTGCGGCGAGCGCCAGATCGATGGGACTACTCATCGTCGTCCTCGTCTTCTTCGTCATCCTCGTCCTCGTCGTCGCGGCTCGTCGCTGCGAGCTGACGGCTCTTCGCGCAGAGGTTGCCCTCGGGATCGAGGTAGTAGATGAACTTCGCGAAGTCCATCTTGAAAGAGATCGGCGCGATGCGCTCCGCCTCGGTGCTGACCTTCTTGCCGGGCTGACGACGCGCGGTGCGATACACGCCGTCTTGCTTGACGTAATACATGTAGTCTTCTGAACGCTCGATGTTCAGAACTTCGAGCACACCGTCGTTGGTGTGGGTGGCAAGGTTGGACGTGTTCGGCGCGTCAGCGTCGTCCGACGCATCGTCATCGTCGCCACCGTCATCACTGTCATCACTGTCATCACTGTCATCACCGCCATCACCGCCATCGCCGCCATCGCCGCCATCGCCGCCATCGCCGCCATCGCCGCCATCGCCGCCATCGCCGCCATCGCCGCCATCGCTCGACGACGAGCCACCGCCACCCGGGCCGCCCTTGTCCTCGTTCTCGCCGTACTTCTTCTTCGTCTTCGCGCGGAGCAGGCGCTTGAGTGCCTTCCAGGCGGCGAGCCGGATCGGATCGGGCTGCGACTTGTCGCCGTGAATCTTATCGAGTTCGACCTCGGCCGCCTGACCACCGAGGCGACCGAGCGCCGCGATCGCGACGAGGCGGCTCGGATCATCGCCCGGCGCTTCGGCGACCGCGATCAACTGTGCGGTCCGATCGCGGCTCGTGATCGCGACGGCTGCGGCCCACGCACGCGTGTTGGGATCGGTGAGAAGTGGCTTTGCGAGCTGTGGCCACGCGAGCGCGGCTAGCGGCAGGATCGTCGTCGCATCTGCACGCGCGCCGAGTCGCTGCACGGCGGAGCCGGCCTGTTGCGGTGCATGCGCTGCGACGGCATTCGTCGCGACCGCACGAACTTCGCGATCGCGGTCGCCGACCGCCTTTTGCAGCGTCGCGAGCGCCGTGCTGGACGATACCTTCGCGAGCACGATCGCGGCAGCGCGGCGGACCTCGCGCGGCACGCGGTCGCTCTCGGTCGCTGCGGTCGCTGGCGCTTCGACTGCACGCGCGGCGTCGAGCTGACCGGCCGCCCAGAGCGCCGCGTGCCACGCATGGGTCTCGTTCGCGAGCGCCTCGGGATTCTTGCGCGCAGCAGGCTCGGCGTCCCGCCAGCCCGCTTCACCGCGCTTCGCTGCAGCGACCACCGCATCGGCGAGCGGCTTCGCGGCGGTGCCGGCGTAGCCCGCGATCCACGCAGCCTCTGCACGCGGTCGCGGGTCGGCGCCCCGGAGCGCAGCTTCGAGCTCGGCCTGCGGGAAGGCCGCGCGCCGGATCAAGCCCTCGCGCAGCATCTGGCGGAGCTCGGCGCTCTTCACGCTGCCGAGGCGACCGACGAGCGTCGCGACATCACCCGCATTCGCGAGATAGCTCGCGGCGGGTGCACTGACGTTGTCGTACGGCGAGCCGAGCGCATACAGGCTGACGCGCGTGCGATCGCCGTGGAGGACTTTGGTGAGCGCGGTGACTGCCGCCGTACGCACACTCCAATCAGGATCGGCCAGCAGGTCCACGAGCACCGTCTCGCTCGAGGCCGCCGCGGCGAGGGAGAGCTGGGTGATCGCGTGGTTCCGGATCTCGCTACGCGCTTCGCGATCACCCGCGACCGATTCGACGATGCCGAGCTGACCGGCGTAGCGCAGGCCGGTGAGGGCACGTTGCCGCACGGGGCCCGAGCCCGAGATCGCGAGCCGCTCGACACGCGCGCGGACCTCCGTCGCTTCGTCGCCGGTGAGACCCGGCAACAACCGACCGAGCGCTTCGACCGCGACCGGCGCGAGCGCACGCGTCGTATCGTCAGCATCGGGCAGCGGCTCGACGAGTGGCTCGATCTCGGCGAGTGCGCGACGATCACCGATCGCGCCGAGGGCGAGCAACGCGCGCTCGCGCTCCGGCGGCTCGCCGGCCTTGATCACGAGCAAGAGGGGCTGGAACGCTTCTGCGCGCTTCTTCGCGGCGAGGCCGAGGGCGGCGGGCAATACGAGCTCGCGACGGCCACCGCGCAGCGCGGCTTCGAGCGCGGCGAGCGTGGCATCGGGCACGTACTCCGCGCGCAACGCGAGCGCTTCGGCCGCCGCGATGCGGACCTCGGCATCGCGGTCGCCTAGCAAGCGCTCGAGCACCGCTTCGGCGCCGCGGTCATCGACATTGCCGAGCGCCTCGGCGGTGCGTTTGCGCACGAGGGCGTTCGTGCTCCGTGCGATCGCGGCGAGGTGCGGCACCGCGAGTGCCTCGATGTAGCGAGCGCGTTCGCGGCCATCGGGCAGGACCTGCGGCCGCTTCGTGCGATCGACGAGGATCGCGAGGAGTGCATTGATCGCTGGACCCGCGAGCTGATCGACCTCGCCCTGCTTGCCCGGCCACACCGCGACGAGCAAGCGGACGAGCGCCGGTGCACCGATCGGATGGCGCAGCGTCGCGAGGGCGCTGATCAGCGCGTGCGGGGATAGCGTGGTCTCGGCAACGCCGTCCACTTCGTCGAGCCGCGCGCCGATCACTTCGGCGGCGTTGCCCGCGCTCGTGGCATTTCTCGCGAGACCGATCAGCGACACGAGTGCTTCGGCACCTTGCTCGTCCGAGCGCAAAAACGTTCCGAGCACGTCGACCCCGAGCGGATTGTTTGCCTTCGCGAGTGCGACGGCCGCGCGCAACCGGAGATCCGCGTGCTCGCTACCGAGCGCAGCAACGAGCGCATCCGTGATCGCTTGCGTGGGTTGCGCGGCCGAGGCGAGCTGCGTGATCGCGGCGAGCCGCACGTCGCCGTGCTTGCTGCGTGCAGCGATCAGTTGCGGTTCGGCACTGCCTGCTGGATACAACCGCGGCAGGCGCAGCGCGGCGTGCACGCGGACTTCAGAAATATCCGCATCGAGCGCGCTGCGCACGAGTGCGGCGGCACGCTCGTCGCCCGCGCGCGCGAGCGGCACGAGCTCGTCGATCGCGGCCTTACCCAGGTCACTGGCAGCGGCGATCGCCATCGCGAGCGGCGCCAGCGCGCCGGACGGGTACAGCGAGCTCAACGCGGCCATCGCGGCCTGGCGGACGAGGTGATGCGGATCGCCGATCGCGTGATCGAGCACCGGCAACACCGCTTCGGCGCCGACCGCCTCTTCCCGCGCGAGCTCGACCAAGCGAGCGACCGCATCGCGGCGCACGCGATGCGTCTCGTCGGTCTGCGCGCTCGAGCCCGCGAGAGGTGCTTGGCGAACGAGGCCGGCATACACGCCGAACACCAGGCGCTGCGCTGCCGCGAGCTCCGCCGGCGCGGCCGCCGAGCTCGCGCCGGCACGCAGGAACATGTGCGCGAGCCGTTCGAGCCCCGAGGCTTCCATTTCGCGCGGGTCGCGACGCTCGGCAACCAGCCGGCGCAACCACCCCGCATTGCGCGTGATGCGGACTTCATCGGACCAATTCGTCCTCGGTGCGCCACGCGCCGGACCAGCGAGGCGCGCGGCTTCGCGCCAGTATGTGAGCGGCTGGGTACGAACCGCGAGCACCTGCGCCGCGGCGTAGCGCTGCAGCGAATCCGCACTCGCGATCGCATCGGCGAGCACGACCTGGATCGCGGCGCGACGAGCGGCCGTCGGCCACTCCTTCATGTCCTTCGCGTTCGCCGGCTTGCGCGGGCCCACGATCTCGGCGGTGATCTCGCCCGCAATCGGCTCGCCCGCCGAGCGGCGCTCGAATAGCCGCGCCGCCGCGAACCGGATCTCCGGGTTCGGGCTCGACATCGCATCGACGAGCAGGTCGGGTGCGATGCCGGCTTCGGCGAGCGCGGCATCGCGCGCGACGATCACGGCGAACGCGAGATCTTGGATCTCGCGATCCGCATCCTCGAGACCTTGACGCAGGCCACGCACGCCATCGGGACCGAGCGCAACGAAGCCGGCGATCGCGCCGATTCGCAGCGGGCGATGATCGTGCCGCTGCGTCCCCGCGAGCACGGGGAGCGCGCGCACGTCACCGAGCTTCGCGAGCCCCTCGCCGGCCCACGAGCGGACGGAAAGATCTACGTGACCGAGCAGCGCCATCAACACCGGCTCGCTCCCCGCACGTGCCGCGGTCGTGACGCCGCGTGCACCCATCTCGCGTACGACACCATCTTCGTCGTCGGTGAGACCTTGCAGGAACGGGATCGCGGTCGGCTCGCCGACATCCGCTAGCGCACGTGCGGCGCGCTGCCGGATGCCATCGGGTGGTCGATTCACATCGATCTTCGCGACCGAGAGGATGCGCTCCATCGGCGCGACCGCGCGCGTATCGCGGCGCTGGCCACACAGCTCGCCGGCGCGAGCTTGCAGGTCCCAGAAGATCGAGGCGAACGCGAGCGCGAAGCCCTCGGCATCGTTCGGCGCGACGACATCGAGCGCCTCGATCGCCGCGATGTGAACTTCGGGACGATCGTCCCTGACGAGCTCGACGAGCCGCGCGCGGACCGCACCGGCGGGCGACTTCGTCGCACCGGTCGCGCCGGCCGCTCGGACCGCAACCACGGGCGAGGCCATCGCCGCGAGGTGAATCTGTGGATCGATCGGCGTCTCGTCGCCATCGGCCTGGTACGTGAGCGCCGTGTACGCAGCGAGACCGACGCTCGTGACGGAGTCCTTGACGAGTGTGACCAGCTGACGGTCGAGCTCGGCACTCGATTGCTTCGCCTGGCGCCGGCGCGCGATCTCGCTGACGACCTGACCGCGAAGATCTGCGTGCCGGCTCGCCGCGCCGCGCGCGATCGGGGTCCGCGGGTCGGCGGCGTGCCACGCCCACAGCGTGCGGTAGGCTTCGTTGCGAACCTTCGCCGCTTCGTCGTCGAGCGCGTCGCCGAGGATCTTGTCAGCCCGATCGTGGAGGGCGGAGGCCGGTGTGCCTGCGGCGCCCGGCGGCGCACCGACGCGCACGAGGATCTGGAGCGCGCGGACGCGGAGGTCTTCCTGGCTGCAGCGCAGAGCGACCTCGGCGAGATCGAGCTCGGCCGCAGGACCGCGTGCGGCGGCGCCCTTCGCGAGCGCATCGAAGGCAAACGCGCGAACTTCGGCATCGCCGTCGTCGAGCAGCCAGGTGAGCCGCGCGGTCAACCGGTCGTCGTCGGGCCATGTCGCGATCGCGAGCACCAGGTTCGAGGTCGCGCAACGGCGCAGCGCCGGATCCGCCTCACGCGTGAGCTGGAGCACCGCACCGACAGCGCGCGGATCGCCGAGCGCGAGCAGCGCGCCCGCACCGCGAATCGCGGCATCTGCCCAGCGACACGCGAGCGAGGCGAATAATGGCTCGAGCTCGGAGTCGACGAGCTCCTTTGCCGCGACCGCCGGGCCGAGCGCGAGCGGGCTGTCGAGTTGCTGCGCGACTTGATCGAAGGTCTGCTTCAGGCTCGGGACCGCCGCGTAGACCACGGGCGCGAGACGCGGCTGCTGGATCACCGCGGTCAAGAACGCGGCGGTGCGCACGCCGGCATCGGCGTCGTCGAGTGCACCGAGAACGAGCGCGCGAGCGGGTTTATCATTGGCACGGAGTGCGAAACCCAGGACGAGCAACGCTTCGGCGCGAACATCGGGCGTGCCGCGAGTCAGCGCGGTGCGCACCGCTTCGAGCGGCGGCTGGATCTGGCGGAGCGCGCGGAACGCAGCGCGGCGAACGTCGATCGAGCCATCGCGCATCGCATCGGCGACCATGCCGGTCGCGATCACCGAGGTTGTCGCGAGCGGCACGAGGGCACCAACGGCACGGATCCGGACATCTTCCGCGCTCGCGCCAAGGCCCGCGCGTACCGCAGCGAGCGGCTGATCGCTCTCGAGCTCGAGCAAGGCGCCGAACGCCGCGGTACGAACGAGGGGCACGGCTGCCCCGAGCGCCACACGCAGCGCGGGTCGGCTCGCGCGCCGACGCGATCGCGAGATCGCCTGGATCGCGGCAAGCTGGACCTCGGTCGCACCATCGCGCGCCGCGAGATCGAGGAGCTCGCGCGCTTCATCTTCTTCGAGACCTGATGCCGCCTCGACCGCCGCGACCTTGACCTTCGCGGCAGCGCGGCCGTCGCGCAGGACTTGGTCCAGGCGATCGAGCTCGGAGCCGAGCTTGATCGGGTCGGCTGGCTCGGCCCCGGCTGATAACACGATCGCGCCGACATCGCGCTCGCTGGAGGCGAACCACAGCCGACCGACGCCGGGCCTTGCGCCCGCACTCTTGCTTGCGCCGGGCGCGCCGGGAGCAAACGCGAGCGCGGTCAGCGGGCCGAGCTCGGGCTCGAGCGTGCGCGGCCGTTGTCGGCCGTCGAGCAGCCACGACTTGATCGTGCCGTCTTCACCGGCGCTGAAGATCCGGCGAGGGAGCTCGCGACCTTTGTCGTCGCTGACGACCGGCCCGAGCACCAGACCGCGCAAGGCGCCTTCATGGCCGTGGTCGCCGGAGCGATCCGTTGCCTCGACATCACCGACGATGAAACACATGCGCAACGAGCCATCACCGCAACCGACAGCGGCACGGCCATCACCGATCGCGATGATCGCGCGAATGCCGCCATCGCCACCAGGAGTCACCGCGCGCGCATGCGCCGCCGGATCAGTCGCGGCGACGATCCACAGCTGGCCCTCGGCCGCACCCGCGAGCACGAGGCCCGCAGCGTCGATACATACCGCCGCGACCGCGCCCTCGCCGAGCTTGCGACCGACAGGCGTGCCGAACTGCGGAGCACCATTCGCGAGCTGGAATGGCAGCACATGGAGCATGCCGTCAGCAGTGCCGACCGCGATCATGCCGGGCAGCGCCTTGGCGACGTTTTCATCGACGGCGATCGCACGCACCGGGACCGGGAACTTCAAGCCACCGAGGCTCTGCTGACCGGTGACATCCCACGCGTTCAGCCGACCATCGTCGCCGCCCGAGAGCAACAGACCGTCGCCGACGAACGCGAGCGCGCGGACAGCCGCGCCTGCAGCGAGCGACCACCCCGTTCCCTTGCCATCGAGCAGGGTGATCGGAATGACGTGGACGCGCGACGCACTTGCACCAGTAGGCCCACCCGCCACATCGCGAAACCCTGCCACCGCGACGAGGTTCTGCGAGACCGCGATCGCTTCGAGGCGCTCGGTCCACGGACCGAACAGCGTCACGGGCCGGTCTCCAGATCGGCGTGGTGGGTGCGCAGCTGCACGAGCGCTTGCACGCTTGCCTGCCATTCGCCCTTGGCGATCGACGACGACATCTCCTCGAGCACCGGCGTGATCGCGCGCGCGAGCTCGACATCCTCGAGCGCGGCATCGCGCATCGATTCGATCAACCGACGCTTCGCGATGCTCGCGGCAAGAGCGCGCTCGGGCACCGGCGCCCCGGGAAGCGGCGCATCGCGCTCGCCGAAGCGGCCCGGAGGCAAACCGAACAGCACGATGCGCGCGAACTCGCGCAGCGCGGACAGATCCGCGAACCGCTCGGTGCCGAGGCTCTCGCCGACGTTCTTGCGCGGCGCGAAGCCGACCGGCAGCGAACGCGGGCGATGGAGATCCCAGAACAAGCGCACCGCGAACAGCCGCACGTCGCGATCGGGCGCATCCATCAACCAGGCCAGACGCTCGGCGCCGCCGACGCGATCGTAGAGCTTGCGGATCAGCGTCAGCGCGACTTCGCGCGCGGCCTTTTGATTGCTCTCCGCGAGCTGGAACAGCCGGCGGCCGTCGATCCACGCGGCGGGCACGCGGCGGCTGTTCTCGGTTCCCGGGGGAGCGAGCACGCCGAGCAACAAGTCCGAACCGAGCTGACGCGGCTCCTTGTGGGGAGAGCTCGCGAGCTCGTACACCAGATCCTGATCGTTCCAGCGCACGAGCTCCTCGCCGGTGACCGCCGCAGCGAGGCGGCGGACGTCGGCGCGGTCGTCTGCGAATAACGGGCGGATGGTCGCGAGCGGATACGCGTCGTGACCGAGCCGAGGCTGGATCCCTAGCGCCTTCGCTTCGGCGAGACGCGGCCCGAGATCCGGGTGATGCGCTTTGAGATACGTCGCCGCGAACGTGCGGACCGCTTCCGGCTGCTTCTTGCCGGTCGCCATCTCCCACAGCTTCTCGACGCCGCCAAAATCTTTCGGCTCGAAGCTCTCGAGCAGCATGCGCTGGGCGAACTGCGCGAGATCGGGCTCCGAGCTGCGCGCGAGCTCGAGCAACCAGCCGAGCCCGATCGAGCTCGCCGCGACGAGCCGACGATCCGCGAGCGCTTTCAATGCGATCGAGCGAAGCCGCGGCTTCGCGACGAGCGCCTTCAACCAATCGACGTCCAGGTCCGCGCCGGCGAGCATGCCGGCCTCGAGCCAGCGCTGCACGTTCGCGGTGCGCTGCGCATTCTCGAGCGACTTTTGGATCCACGCCACGCCGATCTCTTTCGCGGTTCGCTTCGCGAGCTCGGTGTAGCTCGCTGTCACCACGCCGCGAAGCTGGTAGTTATCGAACCGCGGATCGTCGAGCAGCTGCGTGAACGTGCTCGCCGGGATCGTCGCATTCTTACCGTTCCAGAACTTGGTCAACGCGTTGTACGCGTCCGCACCCTGTGCGGCGGTATCGATGAATACCTCCGCCGACATGTCACGTGGCGCGAAGCCTTGCGAGAGCTTCGCGGCGGCCCACGGGGTTGCCTGTTGCACGAGCAGCTGCGCGAGCACCGCGACGCCGAGCTGCTGCGGTGTGAACTGCTCGAGCCGCGCAGCGGCGAACGTACGAACCACGGGTGCACCTTGCAGGACGAGATCGACGAGCTCGGCGACCGGGAGCTCCGGCGCGTTCGCGGTGGCATATTCGATCGCGTAGGTCTGCGCGTCCGGCGAAGGCGAGCGCAGAAACCCGACGACCATGTCGTGGAGGCCGAGCCCGCGGAGCTTCGACTGATGAAACTCCGGGCTCTCCTTGAGCAGCGTCACGACGAACGAATGGATCGCGGCGAGCGGGCGGCGACCGAGGCGCGCGAGCCACGCGGGCTCGACCGCGCGTAGGGCGAGCGGATGATCGAGGCGCAGCGACGCTATCGCCCAGCGACACACCGAATCGTTGTCCGCGCTCTCGAGCAACCGCAGGAGCGGCGATGGCGACAGCTTCCACGCCTCTGGATATGCGCGGCCCGTCGCGATCTCGGCATCCCGAGGCGGCTCGAAGCTGCCGTAGAGCCTTTCGTATTTCATCGCCGAGCCGTGCGCCCAGATGTGCGAAGCGACGACCGAGCTGCCGCTGTACCCTTCAGGATAATTGCGCAGCACCTCGACGCAGAACGTGGCGTACGCGTCGGGCAGTGCGCGGCCGAGCTGGCGGAGGTACCTCCACGCGCGACGCTTGAGATAGATGAAGGTGGCAATCGCGACCTCGCCCGTGCCAGTCATCTGACGATCGAACCGGCAGGCGAGCGCGCCGAACATCGCCGCATCGTGGCGGTCCTCGGCGAGCTTGTAGATCGACTTGACGCCCTGCCACACGCCCCACTTCATCGCCCCGTTCGCGACGACGTGCAGGATCGCGGCGCGGCCCCGTGCATCGCCACGGTCGTAGAGCTCGAGCAACATCTTGCCGAGGCGCAGCCGCGGTGGCGCGAACGTCGAGGCTTCGGCCGCCGCGAATGCCTCGAGGCGCGCGTGCTTCTTCTCGGTCGGATTCTTGCCGCGCATGCCGCCGGCGCTGAACTGGTACTTCAGCGTCGAGCTCGTGATCGCGCCAGCAGGAACTTCGATCGCGGGCGGTTGCGATTCGTCGTCGGCCCCGGTGCCGTCATCGAGCTCGCTGTGGCCCGGCTCCGGATCCGCTTGCTCTGCGTATCGAACGATCAGCTCGCCCAGGAGCGGATCGTTCGCCGTGATCGCTCGCTCGAGATCCGAGAGCGCTAGCCGCACAGAACCCCCAACACGGACGAAGGCTAACGAACAATCGCGGCCGATTGTCCGGAGTGCGATCGAATTATTTGATCACGGCGAGCCGAGGCGATCGCTTCGGCTTGCCGAGCACGCCACGGGCGATTTCGATCGCCGCACGACTTGCGATATCCATGAACAGCGCTGCGTTTTCTGAATCCGGGCTCGCGATCACGACCGGCACGCCGGCATCGCCGCCGAAGCGGATGCGCGTGTCGATCGGAATCTCGCCAAAGAACTTCGTGCCGACCTCCTGCGCGAGCCGCTTGCCGCCACCGTGGCTGAAGATCTCGTCGTGGTGCCCGCACGCCGGGCACTTGTAGTAGCTCATATTCTCCACGATACCGAGGATCGGAATCTCGACCTTCTCGAACATCGCAATGCCCTTCACGACATCGACGATCGAGACCTCTTGGGGCGTGGTCACCATCACGGCGCCCGCGATCGGGATGAGCTGCGACAGCGAGAGTTGAACATCGCCAGTCCCTGGCGGCAGATCGCAGACGAGGTAATCGAGGTCACCCCAATCAACGTCGCCGAGGAACTGCTGGAGAAGGCGATGGACCATCGGGCCGCGCCACACGACCGCTTCATCTTTGTCGACAAAGAAGCCGACCGAGACGACCTTGAGACCATGCATCTGCGCCGGGATGATCTTCGAATCCTCCGAGGCGCGCGCCGGCACTTCGGGCGCGCCGAGCATCGTCGGGATCGACGGACCGAACACGTCGGCATCGAGCAGACCGACCTTCGCGCCGTGCTTGAGGAGCGCGAGCGCGACGTTGACCGCGACGGTCGACTTGCCGACGCCTCCCTTGCCAGCCGCGATCGCGAGGACGTTCTTGGGGCCCTTCAGCGTACTCTTGTCGCTCGGTGTGGGCGTGAACGCGGTGTTGACATCGGCGATCACCGTCACGCGCTTCGCGCCGAGCGGCTTGATCACGGCTTCGATCCGGTTCTGGAGCTCGCGCCGCATCGGCAGCGTGTACGCGTGTGTCGGAATATCGAGCCGCACCATCACGTCGTCGCCTTGAACCTCGGCGCTGCGCAAGATCCGGTAGCTGACGATGTCTTTTTCGAACACCGGGTCGATGACGGTCGCGAGTGCAGTTTTGACTTGGTCTTCTGTGATCACGGTAGGTGGCCCATCTTCTCGCGCTTGGCTTCGAGGTACTGCGCGTTGTGCTCGGTCAGACCGACGTGGTGAGCCTCGAGAGTGGCGACGACGATGCCAGCCTCCTCGAGTCCACGCCGCTTTGCGGGATTGTTCGTCATCAAGCGCACCGAGCGCACGCCGAGGTCCTTCAACATCGCGGCCGCGAGATCGTAGTGGCGCGAATCGGGTTCGAAGCCGAGAGCGAGATTCGCTTCGACCGTGTCCTTGCCGTGATCTTGGAGCGCGTACGCTTTGATCTTGTTGCCGAGGCCGATGCCGCGACCTTCTTGAACCAGGTACGACACGACGCCTCTCCCCTCACGGCCGATCTTCTCGAGCGCTGCGTCGAGCTGCGCACGGCAATCGCAGCGCAGCGAATGGAGAACCTCGCCGGTAAAGCACGACGAATGGACGCGAGTGAGGACGTCGTCGCCGGTGACATCGCCGAGCACCATGGCGACGTGCTCCTGGTCGACCACACCGACCGCCGTCGAGCCGAGGTTGCCGTGCTGGCCTGTCCGGTACACCACCACACGGAACTCCCCGTCGGGCGTCGGGAGGCGGGCCTCGGAGTACCTCGACAGCATCTGATGAGGCCGTGTATGGCCCCCCGTGTGGCCCTTGTCAATCGTCGGCGACCGCGCCCGAACATGCTAACCTTACGTGGCCATGGCAGTGCGCCCGACCGTGATCTGGCCCGACGCTCGGCTTCGCGAGCCGACCGTCGAAGTTGTCGAGATCGAT
Source organism: Kofleriaceae bacterium (assembly GCA_043759355.1). Taxonomy (GTDB): domain Bacteria; phylum Myxococcota_A; class Polyangia; order Haliangiales; family Haliangiaceae; genus JABFXX01. The sequence goes on along the minus strand of JAYVLQ010000043.1, from coordinate 5,348 downwards.
GACGGCGTTCGCACGCTGTATCGAGACCTCTGCGATTCGATGTACGCAGAGAATGGCCTCGGCATGGCCGCGGTCCAGATCGGTGACAACCGCAAGATGTTCATCGTCGAGCCCAAGCTCGCGGGCTTGACCGACAAAGATCTTCCGATCGCGTTCATCAACCCCGAAGTCCTCGAGTCGAGCGATGACGTCCAGGATTCTGAAGAGGGATGCCTGTCGTTCCCCGACATCTACATCAAAGTGAAGCGATCGATGCGCACGCGCGTTCGCGCGCTCGGGATCGACGGCAAGATGTTCGAGATCTCCGGCGAGGCCCTGCTCGCGCGCTGCCTGCTGCACGAGAACGATCACCTGACCGGCAAGCTGCTCGTCGATTTCGTCGGGCCGCTGAAGCGCCAGATGATCAAGAAGAAGCTGCAGAAGGTCAAAGACGCGATCGCCGAAGACGCCGAGGCGTAGCCCGAGATGCAGCGTCAGCGATCCGGATCGTAGAAGTGTGTCTCCCGGTGTAGGGTGCCCGCATGCCGGATAGCGTCTTCGTGCGCGGCCTGGAGTTCGAGGGCAATCACGGCTACTCCGCCGCCGAACGGCGCGGGACGCGGCGATTTCGCGTCGACCTCACGCTCGAGCTCGCACTCGGTGCCGCAGCCGCCTCCGATCGCATCGCCGACACCGTCGACTATTTCAAGGTCTCCGAAATCGTGGTCGCGATCGGGACGAAGTCGACCTTTAAATTGCTCGAAGCACTCGCGGGCACGATCGCCGAGAAGATCCAGGATGTGTATCCGCGTGCCGGCGTCGTGATCGAGCTCGAGAAGCTCGCTCCGCCTTGCCCCGGCGTCCCCGCCGCGTGCGGTGTGCGGCTGCACCTGGCACCGCGCGTCGCGTAGCAGAAGACCGATCTTTCGACCTGGTTTTCCCTCTTGAGCGCACGACGTAACCGGGCTAAGCCCCCCGCATGCCCTGGACCGAGCAGTGATCGAGCGCGACCCGAAGACCCTGGCCCGGCTCCAGACCGTGGTGACAGCGCTCATCGAGCACCGCGTGTCGACGTCGCTCGTCGATGTCGAACGCGCGCTGGCTCGCTGGCGTTCCGGTGCGCACTCCGCGCTCGCAGCTCACGGCGCGGTGCTCCGCCATGCCGCGCGCTGCGAGCGTACGGTCGAGCGCGTCACCGCTGCCGCGGGCGATCGCCCGGAGGGCATCCTGCGCGATGCAGTCGATGCAGGTCTGATGACCGCGGAGGAGTTCTTCGAGCTCGTCGGCAAGCAGCCCGATCAGGTCGAGACCATCGGCGCCTTGCGCGATGATGACGATGCGAGCGCCCCCGACAAGCGCCGCACGCTCGAGCAACTGCTCGCGCGCGGCCCGGTGCTCGTTCATGTCGATGCACGCCGCACGGAAGTCGCGGTGCCACCCCGCTTTCGCGCCGATGCCTCGCTCGTGCTGCGCTTCGGCTACACGCTCCAGCCCGCGATTCGCGACCTCTGCATCGACGACGAAGGCATCTCTGGCACGCTCACGTTCGGCGGTTCGCCGTTTCACGTGATGTTGCCGTGGACCGCGGTCTACGCCGCGATGGTCGAGGGCGAGCAGCGCGGCACGGTGTGGCCCGAGGATGTTCCCGAGGACGTGCTCACCGGCTCCGGTGAACAACCGGCCGCGACGTCGCACGGCAATGCGATTCCCGACGTCAGCGAGGCCGCTGTGGCCGAGCCCGCGCCGCGTGCGAAGCGCACCACTGGCCACTTGAAGCTCGTCGAATAATGCGTCGGATTCTGTTGCCGGCGATATGGGCAGTGGTTGGGGCATGCGGTCCGAACGGCGCCACGCACGAAAAGAGCGATCCGATCGGGTCGAGCGATCTGTCGCATCGCGCGACTCGCGCGCCGCACATCGCGTGGAAGGACAACGCATTCGGGACCGAGGCGTTGCCCGTCGTGGCGCGTGCCGGTGAAATCGCGATCGTCGCAGTCCGCCAGATCGATGGCGAGCGCGGCTTCCCGAACCTCCGCATCGAAGTTCGTGATCGTGGCGACAAGACGATCCAGACCCTGCCGATCCTCAATTCGTACGAGTACGAGAAGCTCGCACCGGGGGGGATCGCCGGCCCGGAGCTGCAAAAGCGGATCGACGCGGCGAACACCGAGCTCACGCGGCTCCACGATCTTCACGACCTCGTCGTAATGAAGCCGCTCGAGATCCAGGCGCCGACCGACAACACGTTCCCGCACCTCGCGATCGGGGACGGGCTGGATGTCGATTGGAGCAGCGATCACGTCCACGTATTTCGCCACAACTCCGATCGCCAGGTCGTCACCGTCGAGGGCAAGGCGTGGCTCGCGCCCGTACGCCCGAACTGCGACAACCCGGCGTTCCTGCGCTCGGCGTTCCACGCGCCGGAGCTGACGGTCGTCGTCGTCCAGATCGCCTATCGCGGCTCGGACAGCTGCGGCGTTCCGAGCGACCAGTTCCACGTCGTCGCCTGGTAGCTCGACACTGCGTAGCCGATCGCGCGCGTCTGATCGGCGCCGTTCGCGCGAGCTGAGGCGCCCAGGCGGTCACGAAGCGCGAAGAGACCGGAGCGAAGAAGGTTTTGGCGGCTGCGCCGCCCGCAGGCTAACGCACGATGCGGCAGACGCCTTCGCACCAGGTGCGAACGCTAAAATTGATCGACAGGCCGAGCTCGAGCTTGGTCGCGCCGAGATGATTGTATCCGCTGCACGAGCAGCCCGTCCGAGCAGCGGCGAAGCCCCAGCATTGTTCGTCGGCGCGGCTAGCCGTTCGCAGCGGCAGCCGCGGCCGCAGCGCGACGTGCCTGCGCTTCCGCGGCCTCCCGCTTGCGCTCGTCGGGATTCTCGTCGAGCCAGGCTTGCAGCGACTCCTGCGTGATCTCGATGACGAGATCCTCGCTGCCGATCTTCGCCTGACACGCCAGCCGCGACTCCGGACGCACGTCGAACGCCTTGTCCATGATGTCGTTCTCTTTGTCGTGAACCTCGGCCAGCGACTCGAGCCCTTGCTCGACCCACACGTGACAGGTCGAGCATGCGAGGTTGCCGCCGCAGGCATGCCCGACGCGCGCACCGCAGTGCTCCGCGATATCAAGGATCGAGTCACCGCGCTTGACCTCGACCTCGAGCGGGCCAGTCGACTTCGTGCCATGCGGATTGAGGAAACGGACTTTCGGCATCAGTGACTCACCTGAGACTCGGCTTCTTCGAGCGTGAGCCCGTGAAGCTGGGCCTCGACGGCCCGATTCATGCGCTTCTGCGCGAACGGCTTGGTGGCGAGATCGAGAGCTTCGACCATCGCGCGAATCTTGAAGTGGTCCTCGCCGGCCATGGCGCGCTCGAGGTCCTGCATCGCAGCCACGCCCGCAGCACGCACGTCGTGGTCGAGCAAGTGGTCGGCAGAGGCAGCATCGCTCGCGAACGCACCGCGCGTCGCGTTGAGGATGCGGTCGCCTTCGACGCGCTCGGTGAGCAAGTTCCGCATCGCGAGGTCGGTCTCGGCAAAATCGAACGATTCGATCAGCATACGCTCGACCTCTTCGTCGGTGAGACCGTAGCTCGGCTTCACTTCGATCGAGGTCTCGATACCGGTCGTCAGCTCCTTCGCCATCACCTTGAGCAGGCCGTCGGCATCGACGAGGAACGTGATCTCGACGCGCGCCATGCCCGCGATCATCGGCGGCACGCCTTTGAGCGTGAACGTGGCGAGCGAGCGGCATGCATCGGCAGTCTCGCGCTCCCCTTGCACGACGTGGATGACGAAGCCGGTCTGGTTGTCGGCGTACGTCGCGAAGGTCTGCGTCGCACCACTCGGGATCGTGGTGTTGCGGTGGATCAGCTTCTCGACGATGCCGCCCATCATCTCGACTCCGAGCGAGAGCGGGATGACATCGAGCAATGTGACTTGCTGCTCGCCACCACCGAGCACGTCGGCCTGGACCGCCGCGCCAAGGGCGACGACCTGATCTGGATCGAGGTCCGAGAGCGGCTGCCTGCCGAACAACTCGGCGACGAACTCGCGCACGACCGGGGAGCGCGTTGAACCACCGACGAGGATCACGCCGTCCAGCTGATCTTTGGTGAGCTCGGCATCTTTGAGAACGCGACGACACGCCTTCGCGCAGCGATCGAGCAGCGGCTTCGCGTACTCGCGCAGATCCGCGCGGCTGATCTGGCGCTCGGCGCCCTGGATCTTGTAGAGCGCGGTCTCGGCGAGCGTCAGCGCTTCCTTGACGCGGCGCGCCTCGGCGACGACCGCTGCGACGTGCTTGCGATGCGCGAGGTCCGAGCCGTGCGCCAAGGTGCCGACCACCGCCGTCGCGATCGAGCGATCGAGGTCGTCGCCGCCGAGCGCGCTATCGCCACCGGTCGCCTTCACCTCGAACACGCCGTCGACGAGCTTGAGGATCGAGATGTCGAATGTGCCGCCGCCGAGGTCAAACACGGCGTACGTGCCTTGCGAGCCCTTGTCGAGACCGTATGCGACAGCAGCCGCGGTCGGCTCGGCCATCAAGCGCATGACTTCGAGACCGGCGAGCCGGCCCGCATCTCGCGTCGCCTGGCGTTGAGCATCGTCGAAATACGCGGGAACGGTGATCACCACGCCCTCGATCGTGCCACCGAGCGCGGCTTCCGCGCGCAGCTTCAGTGCCTTCAAGATCTCCGCGGAGACCTCGACGGGCGAAACTTCTCGGCCGCCGACGACGACGCGCACCGCGCGATCATCACCGACGAGCTCGTAGGGGAGCAAATTGCGGACGCTCTCGACATCAGAGAGGTTGCGACCGATCAGCCGTTTGACCGAGGCGAGCGTCTCGCGCGGCGAATCGAGTCCGCGCTTCGCGGCTTCGCGGCCGACGAGGATCGTGTTGTCGGGGCCGTAGTACACGACCGAAGGCACGATCGGATCTTCACCGATGACGACGGGCGCGCCATCGGTGACCCAGGCGACCAGGCTATTGGTGGTCCCGAGATCGATGCCGATCACCCGCTGCTTGCAGGCCTCTTTGATCGTCGCTTCACCGGGTTCGGAGATCTGGAGCAACATCTATTTAGTCCTCGTCCGCATCGAGCGCGGCGTCGCACTCTTCGAGATAGCGATCGACGTAGCGCAGCCCGATCAGGAGCCGCTTGATCCCGTCGAGGTCTGCACTCGCAAACAACCGGTCGAGCTCGACCAGGTCGCGCGCGCGCCGCTGCTGCATGTCCGCCTGTAACATCTCGATCTTCGCCATCGCCTTCGCGGCGCGTGCTTCGGCGAGCTCTTCGCGCATCTCGAGCACGGCCATGATGGTGACCGGATCGAGCCGCTCGTTCTCGCCGATCGAGACCCCG
>JAYVLQ010000042.1:0-15802 GCA_043759355.1 Kofleriaceae bacterium | reverse complement strand
AACAAGGCGATGCCGATCGGCATGACGATGCCCATCGGCTACGTCCAGCGCTGGAACCGCGAGTTCCAGGGCGACGAAGCGGCCTCGACCTACTCGTCGATCATCGTCACGCTCCGTGACAAGCAGTCGATCGCGGTGTTCTCGCAGTGGCTGCAAGACAAGCTCGACCTCCGGCTCGACGACTCGCTCGGCGAGAAGTTCGCGACCGTCCTGTTCGTGATCCGTCTGGTCCTGGTCCTGATCTCCTTGGTCATCATCGGCATCAGCGCCATCAACATCGCCCACAACTTTTTCATGCAGGTCACCGAACGGCGTCGCGAGCTGGGTCTGCTCCGGGCGGTGGGCGCGACCCAGCAAGACGTGCGGCTGGTCGTGCTCGGCGAGGCCGGGCTGATCGGGCTCATCGGCGGCGTCATGGGCGTTCTGTTCGGCCTGCTCCTGGCCCAGACCGTGGACTATGCCTCGAACCACTACCTCCCGAGATTTCCATATAAACCGGCCACTTGGTTCCACTTCAGCTGGTGGATCTGGGTCGGCGGCCTGGTCTGTTCCACCGGCTTTGCGGTAATCGGCGGCTACTTACCCGCGCGCCGGGCCTCGAAGATGGAACCCGCCCAGGCCCTGACTCAAAACTAAGTCTGGAACTGGTCCGATCTCTACGGTAATCCCGAGCGTGGTGGGTGACCCAAACGGCTGTGGCCGAGAGATTCGTTTTGAAGTAGGGTCCGTCCCCAAAGCGACCGGCCTCTGCCGAGTCGAAGTACAACCGTGAAGAAGCCGGCCCCGTTCGGAAAGTATTACCTGCTCGAGCGGATCAACGTCGGCGGCATGGCCGAGGTGTTCCGCGCGAAGGCCTTCGGCGTCGAAGGCTTCGAGCGCTTGGTCGCGGTCAAACGCATCCTGCCGAACATCGCGGAGGACAAAGAGTTCATCCGCATGTTCATCGAGGAGGCCAAGCTCGCGGTTCAGCTGAACCACGCGAACATCGCCCAGATCTTCGACCTCGGCGTCGTCGACGGCGCGTACTACATCGCGCTCGAGCACATCCACGGTCGCGACTTGCGCGGCGTTTTCGATCGTTGCCGCCAGCTCGGCGAGCCGATGCCGGTCGCGCAGGCGTGTTTTGTCGTGATGAAGCTGTGCGAGGGGCTCGATTACGCGCACAACAAGCGCGATCAATCGGGCCGCGAGCTCCACCTCGTGCACCGCGATGTCTCGCCGCAAAACGTCCTCGTCTCGTTCGAGGGCGAGGTCAAGGTCATCGATTTCGGCATCGCGAAGGCGGCCGGCAAAGGGTCCAAGACCCAGGCCGGCATCCTCAAGGGCAAGTTCGGCTACATGTCGCCCGAACAGGTCCGCGGCATTCCGATCGATCGCCGCAGTGACGTGTTCTCGTGCGGCATCGTGCTCTACGAGCTGCTCACCGGTGAGCGCTTGTTCGTCGGCGAGAGCGATTTCTCGACGCTCGAAAAGGTTCGCAACGTCGAGATCCTGCCGCCATCCACGTACAACCGCCGGATCCCCGACGAGCTCGAGCGCATCGTGCTCAAAGCGCTCGCGAAGGATCCCGAGGAGCGTTACCAGAACGCGATCGATCTCCACGACGAGCTGCAAGCGTTCGTCTACACCGCCGGCGAGTTCTACTCGCGCAAAGATCTCGCGGGATGGATGAAGAAGACCTTCGGTCGCGAGATCGAAGAAGAGACCGCGAAGCTCGAGAGCTATCGCCAGTTGAAGGCGCCCGTCGATACTCAACCGGGTCCCGCGGTCTCTCGCACCGCCACTGGATCGAAGCCGCCCGCGATGCCGGGTGCGCAGCGTCGTTCGACCGGCGGGATGGCCGCGGTCAGCGGCACCAAGCCGCCGCCACCACCGTCCTCGGGACGGATCTCGGCGCAGATGCCCGCGCTCTCGTCGCAGCAAGCGATCACCGCGCCGACCGGCAAGGTCGGCCGGCGCGAAGCAGATCCCGGTGGCCTCGCGTGGGATGACGACGAGCTCGAGACCCAGATCTACGACAATCCCGAGGACGATCCGAAGAATCAGCAGCGCGCCGCGAAGGCCCCGAGCAAGCAGATTCCGCTCGCACCTCCGCCGGCGACGCCGGCACCCGAGATGTTCCTGGACGCTCCGTCACCCGCCGCGACGCTGCCGGGCAACGGTAGTCCGGATCTATCGTCGCTGGTCTCGACTGCCAAGGGTTGGGAGGGCGGGCCGGCGCCGCAGCTCGGACCGATGTCGGGGACGAACGGCTACATCAGCCAACCGCCACCGTTCGCCAATGGTTCCGGCAAGAGGCCATCACCGGCTGGACCATTCTCCGAAACGCTGTCGCCCTACGCAGCGCCGATTCCGAGCATCCCGAGACCGCGCGAGACCGCCGCACCGACGCGCCTCGTCTCGCACGGCGAATCGGTGTTCGACCCGATGGCCTCGTTCGGTCAGGGCATGCTCGCGCGCAAGCAGGGCGGCGCCGACAAGAACAAGAAGATGATGTATCTCGCCGTCGGTGGCGCCGTCGCCGCGGTGCTCCTCGTCGTCGTGATCATCTCACTCACCGGCGGTAAGAAGACGTCGGCCACTGTGGGCGCGGCTTCCACCGAAGGCTCGGCCACCGCGCCAGTCGTCGCGGGCGATCAGAACACCGGCTTTGATCTTTACGTGCTGCCGGGTGGCGTGACCACGTGGCGGCTCGATGGCGAGTCGCGCACCGACAAGCTGCCCTCGCGGATTCGCCGGATCTCGCCGGGCTCGCACCAGGTCTCGATCGATGCGCCGCCGGGCTTCATGAGCCAGAACATGCCGATCACGGTCGAGCTGGGTAAGAGCCAGAAGATCGAGATCGCGCTCAATCCGATCGAAGGCATCAACGGTGATTTCGAATCGACGCCGCCGGGCGCCACCGTCTCGCTGATCATCGACGGAAAGCGCGAGCCGCTCGGCACCAGCCCCGCGAAGTCGCCGCTCGATCCGCGCAAGACCTACCAGGTGCTGTTCGAGAAGGTCGGCTACGTGTCGGTCAATCGCCCGATCGTGTTCACCGGTTCGCTCGAAGAGAAGATCGTCGTCAACCTCGAGAGGGCCGGTGGCGCGACCGTCGCCGATACAGGCTCGATTGTTGGTGCAGGGAGCGCAGTCGTCCACACGCCGATCCCGGTGCAGCATCCCGTCGTCGTCCAGCACCCGGTCGTTGTCCAGCACCCGATCGTCCCAGTCACCCACCCGAACCCCAACCAAGGCGGTGGCGAGCACATCGCGAATGGTGGCGGCACGCCGCTGCCGGGTGACCGGCCTGACACCAAGGCTGCCGGCGGCGACAAGCCCGACAAGCCCGACGGTGGCGACAAGCCTGCCGCAGGCGGGCAGGGCACGTTGCTCGTCGGTTCGAAGCCGCCGTGCGACATCTTCATCGACGGCAGCTCGACCGGGCTGCACACGCCGGCCAAGGACATCAAGCTCCCCGCTGGTAAGCACAAAGTCACGCTCGTGAACAACGAGTTCGGAATCCGCGAGACCTTCACCGTCGACATCAAGGCGGATGCGATCGAGAAGGCCATCAAAGACTACTCCGACAAGATCACGAAGTAGCGGCGGCCGGTCGGGCGCTACAATGTCGCGAGCGCGGCGCGCGCTTGCCCGCCGAGCAGCGGATCGCCGAGCACGGAGCTAAGAAGCTGCTTTGCATCGATCACGCGCCCGCTATCGATATACGCGAGCGCGAGGTTGAAGCGGTTCGCGGCAAAGCCTGGTTCGAGCACGTACGCGCGCTCGAACGCGTGGCGAGATTCATCGCGTTCACCGGCGAGCCGCGCGGTCTTGCCACGAATCCGGTGGCCGTTCGCGTAGCTCGGTTGCGCGATCGTGGCACGGCGCGCCCACATGAGCGCCTCGGGCAAGCGCCCCGCATCGGCGTCGAGGTTCGCGAGGTTCGCCATGGCGCGCGGCTCGCCGCGATTCGCAGCCTCGGTCATCAGTGCGAGCCCCGCATCTCGGTGTCCCTCGGCGAGCTCGTTCAAGGCCGCGTGGAGTAGGAGGCGCGGCAACCGCGAATGCGCGAGCGCCTGCTCGACGACGCCCTGCGTGGGCACGCCTTCCTCGTCGAGCGCTTCGAGAAACATCGCCCACGAGTTGCCATCGTTCGGGTTGGATGCGATCGCGCGCTGCCACAACAATGCATTCGTGCTCCAGCTCTCCTGAGCATCGAGCGCGCGCACGCCGAACGCGATCACGACCACGGCCGTGACCGCGAGGCGCAGCTGCGAGCGCGCGATCGTGCCGATGGCGACGGCAACGACCAGTGCGAAGCCGAGCGACGGCACGAGCAGGTAGCGATCGGCGACGAACACCATCTGGAGTGGCAGCAATAGATGCCCCACGGGCAACCAGCCGAGCAGCCAGATCACGCAGCCGGCGCGCAGAGCGGCGTGCTTCGTGCGGAGCGCCACGACGACCGCGACGAAGCCGAGCGCTCCGAGCACGAGCTGGAGCACGCTCGGGCCGGCGCTCGAGATGGGGTACGCGACCGCATTCTTGATCGCTCCGGCCGCGAGCTCGAGATAGAAGCCGTGCACGCCGAGCACCGAGGCTGCGCGCGATGCTGGCAACGGCGCGCTCGTCGCGCCGACGATCGACCAATGGATCGCGAGTACGACGACCGGGATGTACGCGAGCAAGGCAGCTCCGCCGATCGCGAGGATCCCGGCGAGACTCCGCCGCCGGCTCACGCGGCGTTCGGGCAGGACGAGCTCGAGCGGGACGATCGCGGCGACCGCGAACGCGGCGATCGCCTTACTCCACACCGCGAACACCCCGCACGGCACGCCGAGCAGCAACCAGGCCGCCCCTCGGCCGGCGCGAAACTTCGCGTAACCGAGCGTGCACGCCCCGGCGAACATCATCCCGAGCAGGCCCTTCCGCTCGGCGAGCCATGCGACGGATTCGGCGTGGCTCGGATGTACCGCCCACACCAGCATCGCGAGCCCAGCCAGCGGCTTGCCGATGCCGAGCTCGGTCAGCGCGAAGAACCAGAGCACTATCGCCGCGAGGTAGACGACGAGGTTCGTCAGGTGAAACCCGCCGTACCAATCGCCCCACACGGCGTAGTCGGCCATCACCGAGAGGTCGCGGATCGGCAGGTACTCCGGCGAGAGTTGGAAGCGCTGTGGTGAATCGAGATCGGTGAATATCGTGACCGCGCCCGCCCACGACGGGTGATGAAGCAAGGTGTTGTCGCGGTACAGCCACGGGTCGTCGTAGTTGACGAGGCCACGGCCGATCGCGGGTGCGTACAACGCGGCGGCCGCGACCAGCGCGAGCACGAATAGTGCCGTGCCCGGGTCCCGGCGAATCCGCAGGATCAGCGATCGCACGCAGGAGCAAAGGTAGCACGCGTGCCATACTCGCGGCGTGGGCGCTATTCTCGTCGTCGACGACGAACAGTCGATGCGCGACTTTCTGGCGATCTATCTGCGCCGCAACGGGCATCAGGTCAAGGTCGCCGCGGACGGGACCAAAGCGCTCGAGCTGGTGCGCGAGATCGCGTTCGATCTCGTGGTCACCGACCTGCGCATGCCAGGCGACCTCGACGGCATCGGCGTCCTCAAGGCGGTCAAGGGGCTGCCCTCGGTCGCGGGCTTGACGCCCGAAGTGATCGTGATGACCGCGTACGCCTCCGCCGACACCGCGCTGTCCGCGATGAAGCAGGGCGCGTACGATTACCTGACCAAGCCGTTCAAGCTCGGCGAGATCGAGGTCGTGATCAACCGCGCGCTCGAGAAGCGCACGCTGGTCGCCGAGAACCTCACGCTGCGCGAGCGCGTCGCGGGTAAGGCGCGCCTCGGTCAGCTCGTGGGCAAGAGCCGGGCGATGGAGCAGCTGTTCGAGCTGATCTCGAAGATCCATTCGACGAGGAGCTCGGTGCTGATCACCGGCGAGAGCGGCACGGGTAAAGAGCTCGTCGCACGCGCGCTGCACACCGAGGGCACGCGCGGTACGCAGCCGTTCGTCGCGGTCAACTGCGGTGCGATTCCCGAGCAACTGATGGAGTCCGAGCTGTTCGGACACAAGCGCGGCTCGTTCACCGGCGCGGTGGCCGACAAGCGCGGCCTGTTCCAGGAGGCCGACGGCGGCACCCTGTTCCTCGATGAGATTGGCGAGCTCTCGCTGGGCCTGCAGGTAAAGTTGTTGCGCGCGCTGCAGGAGCGCAAGGTCAAACCGGTCGGCGAGACCGAGGAGTCCGAGGTCGACGTCCGCGTGATCGCGGCGACCAATCGCGATCTCGAAGCGGACATCGCGAGCGGCGCGTTCCGCTCGGATCTCTACTATCGGCTCAACGTGATCGAGGTCCGCATCCCGCCGCTGCGCCATCGCCGCGAGGACATCCCGCTACTCGCAGAGAACTTCTTGCGCCGGTTCACCACCGAGCAGCGCCGCGTCGCCACGCTCACGCCCGAGGCGATGCGCAAGCTCGAGACGTTCGATTTCCCTGGCAACGTGCGCGAGCTCGAGAACGTGATCGAGCGCGCGGTCGCGTTGACCTCGGGGCCGAAGATCGATGCGGCCGACCTTCCGGATCCGCGGCCGACCAAGGTCTCCGCGGCGCTCGCGACCGAGTTCCCGCCCGATGGTATCGATCTCGATCAGCTACTCGGTGAGTTCGAACGGTCGTGGGTTTTGCGCGCGCTCGAGCTCACCGGCGGCGTGCGCAAGCGCGCGGCGATCGTACTCGGCATCTCGTTTCGCTCGCTGCGCTACCGGCTCCAGAAGCTCGGGATCGAAAAGCGCGACGACGCCGATGAAGAAGGCGACGCGTGAAGGCCGGTATCCCGATCCTTGTCGCGGTCGCCGCACTCGGTGGGGCGCGGTTCGCGCGCGAAGCCGCGGGTGCTCGCACCGATAGTACGGCCGAGCCCTACGCACCATCGCCGACGAGCGCACCCCTCGTCACGCTCGGGTTTCGCGAAGCGGCCGCCGACCTGTTGTGGATCCGGTTGACCGGCTATTTCGGCGGTCCCGATTCGACCTCCAAGGGGGTCGCCGCCCTTGTCGAGGCGATCGTCGCGCTCGATCCCCGGTATCACCGCCCGTACGAATACGGCGCACGCGCGATCACGATCGCGCTCTCCGGCGTCGATCAGCGCAGCTACCTGCGCGCGCTGAAGGTGCTCGAGCGTGGCATCGCGGAGTTCCCGGATGACTGGAAGCTGCCGTACCTCGCGGGCCAGATCTACACCCAGGATCTCGTCACCGACGATCCGAACCAGCGGCGTGAGTGGGACGAGCGCGGCACGCTGCTCACCGAATCGGCGATCCGCAAGCCCGGCGCTCCTCAGCAAGCAGCAACGTGGGTCGCATTCATGCGCACCAAGCTCGGTCAACGCGATCGCGCGATCAAAGATCTGCGCGAGCTGCTCCTCATTACACGCGATGAACGCGCGCGCAAGGACATGATCGAGAAGCTCTCGAGCCTCCAAGATAGTGATTCGAGTGAGCTCGCCGCGGAGGTGTTCGAGCAGCGCAAGCTCTTCGATTCGAAGTGGCACCACGATCGTCCTGCGATCACGCCCTCGATGTACATCCTCCTCGGTCCGCGGATCGTGCCGGGCTTCGATATGACGGAGCTCGCGACCGGTGGCCGCGACCTGGCCACGGTGCCAGCGCCCGAGAAGCTCGAGCCGCTCGAGTGAGCACCTCCCGTCCTTCGAAGCGGCTCCTCGTCGTAGCGCTCGCGCTCTACGGCTGCTTCTGGGCGACCGCGATCGCGGCGGAATGGTTTCAAGACAAGCCCTTCAACTATCTGCCGCGGCCACTGTGGGTGACCGACCTCGCGCTGAGCGCGACGCGCTGGCTGCCGCCGAGCGAGTCGCTGTTGACCGCCGCGGCGCTCGTGTTCTTGCTGCCGGCGATCCTCGCCGCGGCGGTCTACTTCGCACGCCGAGACGAGAGCGATCCGCTCGATCGGTTCTTCCTGCGGCCGGATGCCGAGCGCGCGGTCGTCGTGGTCGCGGTCGCGATCGTGGTCGCGGCCTCGTGTTTCGTCACGTTCGCGCTCGTGCACGGCGCGGCGATCCTCGACGACGAACGCGCGTATCTGTTCCAGGCGAACTTGTTCGCCCACGGTCACGTCGGCTTGCCTACGCCACCGCTCGCACTCGATAACGCGCTGATCCTGCGCGTGCCGATGTGGACCAGTGGTTATCCACCCGGCCAGAGCTTGGTGCTCGCGCCGGCGACGCTGATCCATGCCGAGCACTTCGTGCCGCCCCTGTTCGCCGGCGTGCTCGTCGTCTCCGTGTGGTCGTTTGCGCGCGACCAGTTCGGACCGCGCCACGGCGCGCTCGCCGCGGTGCTGGTCGCGCTCTCGCCCTTCGTGTGGGCGATCCACGGCACGGTGCTTTCGTTCGGGACCTCGGTTCCATGTCTGGCGGTATTCCTCGCGGCGACCGCGCGCGCCGAGAAATCAGGTCGCGCGCGCTGGATGCTGCTCGCGGGCGCCGCGATCGGGCTCGCCTTCATCACGCGCCCCTACGAAGCCGTCGCGTTCTCTTTGCCGGTCGCGATCCGGTTGGTCTGGCAGGCCCGGAGCCAACCCGCCCGCCTCGTCACGTGCTGCGTCGGCTTTCTGGCATTCGCCTGGTTGCTGCTCGCGCATGACAAGCTCGTCACCGGTGATCCCCTCACGATGCCATACACGCTGCCCGGCATGCCGCGGTTCTTCCTCGGTTTCACGCAGAGCATGCCGAATGCCGAGCTCGTGCATTCGCCGATGCAGGCGATTGGCGTGCTCGTCGGTGTGATCCAGCGGCTCGACCTGTGGGCGCTCGCCTGGCCGGGTAGCCTCGTCCTCGTGGTCGTGGGTGCACTGCGTCGCAACCCATCGCGCGGCGATGTCATCCTGCGATCGTCGCTCGTCAGCTTCATCTTGTTCTACGTGCTCGTGCCGTATCCCGGGACGTGGGATGTCGGGCCGAGCTACTACTACGCGCTGTTCCCGCTGCTCGTCCCACTCGCGACACGTGGGATCTCCGCGCTACGCGATTGGTTCGCGAAGCACGACACCACACTCGTCGCGCGCCGCGCCGTCAGCTGGGGCGTGCTCGGCGGCATGGTCGTGTGCGTGACCGCGATCGCGCCGATGCACCTGAGCGAGATCAGCGCACTCGCCACCGAGATCCAGGCACCGTGGGAGATGATCGAGCGGGCCGACATCGGCGCCGCGATCGTGATCGTCCCGCCTGGGCCGCAGCGCAAAGCGCCGGGCTGGGCGTTCGGCTACCCGTTCACGCTCACGAGCGCGCGGGGCGAGACCGTGCAGCTGATCTCGCCGCACGACCAGGCCGAGCTCGACGAGGCGATCGTGTACCTCGGCCGAAAGCCGGTCTACCAGCTCGAGTTCGATGCCGAGTACTTCGCGCAGACGCGAACGCGCCGGTTCACGCTCGTGCCGGTTGGACGCTAGCGCTTCCAGCCCATCTTCGCGGCCCAGTCGGCGATCAACATATCGATCTCGGCCGGCGGCTTCGAGGCGGCGAGCACCCGGCGCGCGATCGCAGGCTCGCCAGCGCGGAACGCGAGCTCGGCAAAGCCGGTCGCGAACTTCGGCGCATTCGTGATCTCGGCCTCGTACGGCGCGAGAAGATCGAATGCGCGACCCCACAGCTCCAGCTTTGCGAGCTCGGAGGCGTGAGCTTGCAAGGCGGCGGGGCCCTGCAGCTGCTGCGCTTGGTCGAACAGCTGCTGGGCCTGCTCGATCGTCGAGCGCGCGGCAGTCACCACATCGCTTGGATGTGTCGCATCCAGGACCGTCAAGGCGTCGCTGTAGTGACCCGCACACGCGAGCACGATCGCGTAATTCGCGACGAGCGAGCCACACGTGGGGCATCCCTCGAGTGCCGCTGCGGCGAGCTCGACCGCCTGGTCGTCATGACCGAGCCGGCTCTGCAGGCCCGAGCGAATCGCGAGAAAGTCTGGTCGTGACTTCGCCATCTCGCGATCGTCGTTGAGGCGCGATAGATCGAGCCCGAGCTCGACGCCGGGCACGTCGAGCTTCGCGGGCTTCTCCGCGACGAGGTCGGCGAAGAACCGATCGATCGCGGTGAGGTTCTTCACATCGTGGTCCGGCGTGAGGTGCGAGACCGTGTTGCCGACCTGGCGAGCGAGCAGCAGGTGCTCTTTGACCTCGACGTCGTAGTCTTGCGCGCGCTGGAGGATCGCGAGCGCCGCATAGAACCGATGCTCTGCGGTGTAGTGCGCGAACGTCGCGTTGCGCGCCTCGGTGCTGTCGGGATGGAGCGCCAGCTCGCGCGCCCAGAACCCGTCCTCGTCGCGGTAGTTCGCCGAGCGCCGTGCCGAGACAAGGCCGAGCGCGAGTACCGCGACGGCCGCGGCGATGTAAACCCGGCGGCCGAACCGCGCCTCGAGCTCGGCGAGGATACTTGCGAGCACGAGCGCGAGCCCGATCAGCGGTAGGTAAAGGAAGCGCTCGGAGATCAGCGTGCGTATACCGGTGTAGACGACGTTCGAGGTCGGCAACACCGTGACGAAGTACACCAGCACGCCGACCGCGAGGATCGGCTTGCGCTGGCGCGCCCACCACGCAAGCGCGACGAGCGCCAGCGTCGAGCCCGCGCCGATCGCGATGTACGGCGCCGAGTGCAGGATGTGCTTGTGGACGGCGTGCACCAAGCCTTCCTGGATCGAGAGGTCGTGCGGCACGAACGCGAGCGTGATGTAGCGGCCAAACGTCTCGAGTACCGCGAGCGCGTGCTCGCCGAGTGGGACATGACCTCCACCTTCGGAGGCCGCGATAGGCATCACGAGCGTGCGGATCACGAGGTACGCGATCGCGATCACGGCTTGCGGGAGCGCCGTCATGGTCGCCGAGATCAGCACCGATCGATCGAGCGCGGGGCGGCCGAGCGCGACCCACGCCTCGACGGCCGCGAAGCACGGCAAGACGATTGCCTGCTCCTTGCTGAGATACGCGAGCACCGTCCCGAGCACCTCGAGCAGGATGCCGCCGTGGCGGCCCGAGAGCCGGCGCGCGATGCCCGTCGTCGCGACGAGGACTGCGAGCAAGCACACGATGTCGGTGCGACCGGCGATCCACGCGACGCTCTCGGCCTTCGTGGGATGAATGACGAACAGCGCGGCGGCCGCGAAGGCCGGCAGGAGAGTGCCCGACCAGCGACGCAGTGCGAGGAATGCGAGCACGCTCGTCGCGGCCTGAAGCACCAGGTTCGTGATGTGGAAGACCAGCGGCGCGCCACCACCGAGCTGCCAGTCGAGCGCGTAGCTCGCGCTGACCGCTGGTCGCCAGTAGAGGATGCGCGAGCCGTAGCGCACGACCTCCTCGCCGACATTCCAGAAGTCAGTGACGAACCAGCGTGGCCACTCGTGCCACGAGTGGACATATGGGTTGTCCGCGATCAGTGGCCGGTCGTCATAGATCCAGCCACCAGTGATCGCCGGAACGAACGCCACGACGCCGATCAGTCCAGCAACGACTGCGAAGATGAGCGTGCGACGGCGATCCAGACCTGGGATGCTACTCCAGCCGAAAACAAAAAAGCGCCCGGGTGGGCGCTTCACTGTCGCGTAACGCGGATGGAGTGGACTAGTAGACACCCGACGCGGGCGGCACGATGGTGACTGCCGGGTTACCCGCGGCGGTCGTGGTGCCAGCAAGCGTGAAGGTCGCCTTGACCGTATCGCAGTCAGCATCGCCGACCGCGTACGAGGTGAACACGGTGCCACCGGCCAGAGGGATGTACTGGTAGTTGTAGATGTTCGGCTCGTCGACCGAGAACTCGAGGTGCGACCAGCCAGCGCCATCGCTGAACACGTTCGGGGTCGGCGTGCACTTGTTGTTGACCTGGGCCGTACCGCCCGACTGGCCGCAACACGTACCGGTGGTCGCCGGTAGGAGTGCGCCGACCTCGACCGGGTACGTTCCGATTTCGCCCTTCACGCGCTTTGCTGCCTTGCCGATCTTGTTGAGGTTCAAGGATGCCTCGGTCGTCTTGCCGCGCTTCATGTACTCGAGGAAGGCAGGGATGGCGACAGCGGCAAGGATGCCAATAATCGCGACGACGATCATGAGCTCGATCAGGGTGAATCCGCGAAAGGTCTTCTTCTTCATCTTGTCTTGTTCCTCGTGGGCGTTACGCAGTTTGCAAAAATTCGAATCGGCCAATGCCGCTCGAAATCAATGGGCTCAGTAGATTCTGGCGGGCGGCGGCACGATCGAGACGGCCGCATTGCCCATCGACGTCGTGCTTCCGATCAAGGTGAACGTGGCCATCGCGGTGTCGCAATCGGTGTCGCCAACAGCGTACGCCGTGAACTGCGTGCCGCCCGTGACACCGATGAACTGATAATTGTACGAGCTCGGCTCGTCGACTGAAAATTCCAGATGCGACCACGCAGCGCCATCGCTGAACACATCGGGCGTCGGTGTGCACTTGTTGTTGACCGCGCTGGTCCCACCCGATTGGCCACAGCACGAGCCGGCGCTCGACGGCAGCATCGCGCCTTGCTCGGACGGATAGGACCCGATCTCACCCTTCACGCGTTTCGCCGCTTTTCCGATCTTGTTGAGGTTCAGCGATGCTTCTGTGGTTCGGCTTCGCTTCATGTATTCGAGGAAGGCAGGGATCGCGACGGCGGCGAGGATTCCGATGATCGCCACCACGATCATCAGCTCGATCAGCGTGAAGCCCTTGGACTTGGTGGGCATTCGTGGGAGACGCCTAGTGCAGCGCCCGTGCCACGAGCTAACTACAATCAATTCTGAGCACATGTTCTCGCACTGGTTTTGGATGTGCCATTCTTCGGCGATCGAGTGACAATTCACGGCACCGGAACTGTAAGGCGGATTGCGTACGACCGTGGGGTAGCGCTGGGGGCGCTCGTTCTCGCCGCTTATATATGGCTCGCACCCGCGCACGTCGTGGATGGCGATAATGCGGAGCTCTCCACGCTCGGTGCGCTCGGCGGTGTGCCGCATCCGACGGGCTATCCGCTCTACATGATCTGGTTGCGGCTGATGCAATGGTTGCCGGGATCGAGCCCGGCGCACACCGCCGCACTCGCGACCGCGATCCTCGGTGCAGCTTCGATCGTCGCGCTCCATGCCGCGTGCCGCGCGTGGGGCGCGCGCCCTCTCGCGGCCACGATCGCGTGTGCGATCCTCGCGGCCTCGCCGGTGATCGTGGAGATGAATACCGAGGCGGAGGTGTTCGCGCTCAACAACTTGATGGCCGCGCTGATCCTCTGGCTCAGCGCCGCGAACGGTCCACTCAAGGGGTTCGCTCGCACGGGCGTGCTCGGCCTCGTCGCAGGGCTCGGGCTCTGCGATCACGTGACGTGCGTGTTGCTCGCGCCGGTCGGCCTCGTCGGCGTGATCCGCGGCGGGCGCGAAGCACGGCGCATGGTGCCCGCGCTCGCGCTGGCGCTGACGGGCTTCGTGCTTGGCCTGCTGCCCTACACGTATCTGCTCGTCACCGCCGAGAACGCGCGCTCGTGGGGCCGCCACCTCGACGGCCTCCACGCGCTGATGTTTCACATCCTGCGCTACGACTACGGTGGGCCCGGTGCGTTCGCCCCGAATCATCCGCCGCTGCCGATGCTCGACAACCTCGGCGAGCTCGCTCGATCGCTCGGCCGCTGGTGGTTGTGGGCGCCCGCGATCCTCGGGTTGGTCACGATCGTGCGGCGCAGCGCGCGCCGTGAAACGAGGTGGGCGTGGCTCGCGCTCGCGGGTTCGTTCCTGCTCGCAGGTCCCTTGCTCGTCCTCAAGTTCAACGTCGAGCTCGAGGGGCCGGGCCTGTTCGTGGTCCATCGCTTTCACCTGTTGCCGGCGGTGATCCTCGCGGTGCCGATCGCGGTCGGACTCGATGACATCGGCCACTGGGCAGCCGCACGGTTTCCTGGGTTCGCGCAGCGCTTTTCATCTCGTCCGCAGCTCGGTGGGGTGCTCGCCCTCGCGGCGTTCGTCGCGCTGCTCGCGAGCTCGCTCTCGTTCGTCCAGGCGGTGCACTCGCCGGCCGTCGAGCTCAACGCGCGCAACATGCTGCGCTCGCTGCCTCACGACGCGGTCGTGGTCGTCGCCGAAGACGACCTCGATTTCGCGACCTCGTACCTCGAGCTCGCGCGTGGCGAGCGACCGGATGTCACGGTGGTGATGTGGTACGCGATCGCGCGCCCGGCGACCCGCGAGCGAATCGAGCAGCGGCTCGGCATCAAGATCCCGGTCGTCGGCACGGACATCTTCGTTGCCCACTTCGCCGAGGTCGTGCTCGCGACGAAGCGGCCGCTGTTCGTCGACGGCTTTCAGAAGCACGTGCTCGAGGCATTCCCGACGTATCCGTTCGGGATCTTGTTCAGAGTCCTGCCGAAGGGCAGCCCGCTGCCCGACATCCGAGAGGTGTTCGTGCTCAACCGAGACCTCTACGCTCACTTCGACCTCGGCTATCCGCTACCGCCACCCGGGCTTGGCTGGCCCGCGCACGTACACGAACGCCTCGCTCACCCGTGGCAGATCATCCACGACGCGCTGATCGCGAGTGGCGATGCCGACGACGCGGCCTTCGCGCTCGAGATGGGCCGCGCCCTGATGCCTCAGTGAAGGTGCAGGCGGAGCTGGTCCCAGCCTGCGAGCTTCGCGGTGACCGCGGGATCCGGGGTGAGGTACCACATCAACAGCTCGCGCTCGTCATCGACCGGTGCGGCGACCACGTCGACAACGCCCGCCGGCGCGGACGTCCAGCCGCCGAGCACGGCATCGAGCCAGTGCGAGACATTCGGCATCTCGCTCCGGCGCGCCAAGGCGCCGCGCTCGACGAGCATCGGCGAGCCGATGACGAACGTGACGTGTTGCTCGACGAGGTACGCGTACGTCGCGTAGCGCTGATGTCCGGGCCGCGGATAGTCCGGCGGTGCGTGCGTCCCGTTGCGCGCGACCCACGCATCGTTGAGGCCGAGCTGATCGACGGTCATGAGGTCGGCGTTGTACGGAATCGCGCCGGCGCCGTTACACGCGAGTGTGACGTGGGTGCTCGTGAAGCGGTCATGGATCGACGCGCCGAGCTTCGTCCAATCGTTGTTGGAGACCTTGTGATAGAAGTTGCCGAGCGTCGCGATCGAATCGTACGAGTGGTCTTGGACGCCCTCGAACGTGAGCGCATGACGGAGCGAGAACACGGCAAGTGCAGCGACGAGTGCAGCGGCGCGCACCGACACGCGCGGTAGCCGAGCCTCCCCTGCACCGGAGCGCGCCTCGGTCGTCACGAATTCGCCGAACGCGATCGCGAGCGCCGGCATGATCGGGACGAAGAACCGGAACTCCATGAAGTCGCCGCCGACGAGGATCACGTACGCGACGTGGGCCGCGCAGATCGCGAGAGGGAGCGCGGAGCCCATGCGACGGCGCAGGATCGCGAGCACGGCGATGCCGAGCAGCACCGGCCACAAAAGATAGGCGCGCAAGAATTCGAGCGTGAACCACGCACCGTGCAGGGCGCTGCCGGTGCCGGCCTTGACGTAGAAGGTGTTCGGCAAGAGCTCGCCGTAGAACGAGAGCTTCCACACGAACCACCCGGCCACGAGTACGAGCGCGGGCACGATCGCGGCAGCCCAAAGCCGGATCGAGACGCGCTCGTGGACCAGGCGATGCGCGGTGACCGCGCCGAGCACCACGATCACGGGCGCGCTATCGAGCCGGGTCCATAGCGCGAACGCCGCGATCATGGACAACCGCAGCAACGCCGCGGCGGTCGGCGGCGCGCGACGCAGCCGTTCGACC
>JAYVLQ010000041.1:0-114482 GCA_043759355.1 Kofleriaceae bacterium | reverse complement strand
AGCATCGCTTCGGGCGTGCCGGTATCGAGCCACGAGGTCCCGCGCGCCAGCACGTGGCCGCGCAACCGCCCGGCCCGCAGATAGAGGTTGTTGAGATCCGTGATCTCGAGCTCGCCGCGTGCCGAGGGCACGACCTGCTTTGCGAGCTCCACCACCTGTGCATCGTAGATGTAGAGCCCGGTCACGGCGAGTGGGGAGGCCGGCCGCGCGGGCTTCTCTTCGATCCGGATGATCGCGCCCAGAGCATCGAGCTCGGCGACGCCATAGCGCTCCGGATCGCGAACCGGGTACAGGAATACCGTCGCACCCGTGTTCTCCTCGATCCGCGCCGCGATCTGCCGACCGAGCCCATGGCCGTAAAAGATGTTGTCGCCGAGGATCAATGTCACGCCGCCACCCTCGAGAAAATCCTCGCCGATCAGCAGCGCCTGTGCGATGCCGGATGGCTCGGGCTGGACCGCGTAGCGCAACCGGATGCCCCACTGCTCCCCGGAACCGAGCAGCTCGCGAAACCGCGGCTGCTCCGCCGGTGTCGTGATGACCAGGATGTCGCGGATCCCGCCTAGCATCAGGGTGGCGAGGGGGTAGTGGATGACCGGTTTGTCGTAGATCGGAAGCAGCTGCTTGGACACCACCGTGGTCAGCGGCCGCAACCGGCTGCCCACGCCGCCTGCCAGGAGGATTCCGCGGGAGGTCATCTCGGTTATGATACCGGACGGCGCACTTGGATACGCCTATGCTGCAGGTTCGTGATCCCGATCCTTCACCGCGACACGCGCTGCGTGGTCGTCGCTAAACCGAGCGGGGTGGCCACCCATCGCGGCTGGGATGATGGAGCAGACGCCCTGCTCCAGCAGACCCGCGACACGGTCAGCGCGTACGTCTATCCGGTCCACCGCCTCGATCGGGGTGCCTCGGGCTGTGTGCTGTTCGCGCTCGATAAAGAGGCTGCGCGGGCGTTCGCCACGGCGTGGCCCGAAGCCGACAAGCGGTACCTCGCGATCACGCGCGGCCACCCGCCCGACGAGCTCGTGATCGACCATCCGATTCCGAGGGCGCCTGGCGAGGACCGGGTCCCGGCGGTCACCGAAATCTGGCGCCGCCAGTCGTTCGGCCGGTACTCCGTCGTCGAGGCGCGGCCGCGCACGGGCCGGCTCCACCAGATCCGCCGCCACCTGAAACACATCTCGTGTCCCCTGATCGGAGACGTCAAGTACGGCAAGGGCGACCACAACCGGCTGTTCAGAGAGCGCTTCGACCTGCATCGGCTCGCGCTACACTCGATCTCGTTACGGGTCGCGCATCCGGATGGCGGCGAGCTCGCGGTCGAATGCCCGCTCGCGGAGGACCTCGTAGCGGCGATCGCCGCGGCAACCCTCGCCTTTTCAAGCGATTAGCGCGTCATCGAAGTCGCGGACGCTCGCATCGAGCACCGCGTAGATCACCGCGCAGATCACGGTGGCTACGGCGTCTTCTTCGGCCGGACCCAGGACGACGGGTAGCTCGGCGATCTGGTCGCGCAGCGAGCGCACCATCGCGCGATCGCAACGGCCCGCGCGGACCGCGCACATGCCTGCCATCAGGGCCTGGTGGTCCAACCGCAGATCACCCAGCGGCGTGCGGCCGCCGAGCACGCGGCACGCGAGCTCCAGCCCCGCAGCAAAGGCGTCACCATCGGCGGAGACCAGCTCCTGCTCGAGAAGGCGGATCACCGCGGGTTGGCGGATCGCGAGCCAGCTGACGTCGCGTTCAGCGTCGGGGTCGACCTGCTGGAGCATCATTCCTAGACCCTAAGGAGCCAGGATCCCGGGGGCCACTTTTCGTCGTATGGTGCGCGCATGAGCAGGCCATCTGGCGGAGTTGCCTATCTTGTCGATGGCCTCCGTTCTCCGTTTGGCCGCTATGGCGGTGGGCTCGCGAATGTCCGCGCCGATGACCTCGCTGCCGCCGTGATCAAGGCCCTCGTCGAACGCACGAAGATTCCGGCCGCGCGAATCGACGACGTGATCCTGGGCTGCGCGAACCAAGCCGGGGAAGACAATCGCAACGTCGCGCGCATGGCAGCCCTGCTCGCGGGCCTCCCGGTCAGCGTTCCCGGTGCCACGGTCAACCGGCTGTGCGGCTCGGGCATGAATGCCGTGATCGATGGCGCGCGCGCGATCATGACCGGCGAAGCCGACCTCGTGATCGCGGGTGGCGTCGAGCAGATGACGCGCGCGCCGCTCGTGATGGCCAAGGCGACCGAAGCGTTTCAGCGCGGCAACCCCGCGATGTACGACACCACGCTTGGCTGGCGGTTCATCAATCCGAAGCTGCAAGAGGCACACGGCACGCTAGCGATGGGCGAGACCGCCGAGAAGGTCGCCGAGAAAAACAACGTCTCGCGCGAAGCCCAGGACGCGTTCGCGCTCGTCTCGCAACAGCGCGCCGCTGCCGCCCTAGAATCGGGTCGCATGGCGATCGAGACCACGCCGATCGTCACCGGGACCGACAAGAAGACTGGCAACTCGATCGTGTTTTCCGTCGACGAACATCCGCGCGAGACCACGATCGAGTCGCTCGCGAAGCTCAAGCCCGCATTTGCGCAGAAGGGCGCGCTCGGCACGGTCACCGCCGGCAACGCCTCGGGCTTGAACGATGGCGCCGCGGCATTGCTGCTCGCGAGTGAGAGCGCCGTCAAGGAATTCGGCTTGAAGCCGCTCGCGCGGTACGTCGGTGGAACGTCGGCCGGCGTCGAGCCGAGCTACATGGGGCTCGGTCCAATTCCGGCGAGCAAGAAGGTGCTCGCGCGCGCGAACCTCGCCGCGAACAAGATCGATCTCACCGAGCTCAACGAAGCGTTCGCGGCGCAGGCCATCCCCTGCATCGACCAGCTCGGCCTCGACCCCGCGAAGGTCAACGTCAACGGCGGCGCGATCGCGTGGGGTCACCCACTCGGTGCGAGCGGTGCGCGCTTGGTCCTCACCCTCATGCACGAGCTACAACAGCGCCAGGGTCAATTCGGGTTAGCCTCGATGTGCATCGGCGTGGGCCAAGGTATCGCCTGTATCATTGAACGGGTCTGAGTGAGCGTTCAGGATCAAGTCGCGAAGTCGCTGAAGCTCGTCGGGCGCGTGCTCGGCGACAAGTTCAGGCTGACGGCCTGCATCGGCATCGGCGGCAGCGGTGCCGTTTACAAAGCCGATCAGATGGCGCTCGGTCGCACGGTCGCGGTGAAGATTTTGAATGAAGAGCTGTCTGCCGATGCGCGGATGATCTCGCGGTTCCGCGGTGAGGCGATGTCCGCATCGCGGCTCAATCATCGGAACTGCGTCTCGATCATCGATTACGGCGCCGCGCCCGATGGCCTGCTCTATCTCGCGATGGAGTACGTCAAGGGACCGACTCTGACGCAGCTGCTCGTCAACGAGACTCCGCTCGATGTCGATCGCGTGCTCGATATCATCGCGCAGACGCTGCACGGGATCGAGGAAGCGCACCTCGCCGGTGTCGTGCACGCCGACCTCAAAGCCGACAACATCATTCTCGATCAGCGCCGTGCGGGCGTCGACACCGTGAAGATCGTCGACTTCGGCATCGCGCGCCTCGTCACCGGCGTACGCGACGTCAATGAAGATCGATCGATCAGCGGGACGCCGGAGTACATGGCGCCCGAGGTGATCAGCGGCGCGCCACCGTCGTTCGCGTCGGATATCTATGCGGTCGGCATCATTCTTTACGAGTTGCTCGCCGAGCGCACGCCGTTCTTCGCCGGCTCGACGACCGAGATCCTCACGAACCATCTCAAGGCGCAGCCACAAGCGCTCTCGCTTCGCCGCACGAACGTGCCGCGCGATGTCGATGTCGTGATGACCCGCGCGCTCGCGAAGCATCCGACCGACCGCTACGCCTCCGCCCTCGAGATGCGCGAAGCGGTCATGCAGATCCGCGCGCGGATGCGGAATATCCCCGCGACCGACAAGTGCATCTCGTGCTCCGCGTCGTGTCAGCCGACCTGGAAGTTCTGCCCGGAGTGCGGCACGGCGCGCGTTCGCGTCTCGAAGACGTTCGAGGTTCCGACGCTGGCGCCGCAGGCCGAGGCCGTGTTGCCGCTGCCATTCTTCGGGCGCGCGCAGGAACTCGCCGCGCTGCTCGCGCACATGCAGCAGTCGCCTGGTGGCACGAACGGCATGCTCGTGGTTGGTAACGAAGGCGCCGGGCGCAGCGCGATCTTGCGACAGGCGTACGACAAGCTGGGCAACGGCGCGCGCGTGATCTATCAGATCGGTCCCGACCCGAGCGGGCTCGCGGCGCCGTACTACCCGATCCGCGCTCTCCTCGCCGCAGTGCTGCAGCTGCCGCCCGTCGCGAGCGAGCTCGATCTGCGCAACGCGGTGCTCGGGCTCGGGCTCAACGAGCGCGATGTCCCGGGCATTGCGCAACTGTTCGGTCATCCCACCACGCTGCTCGAGCTCGAAGCACCGGTCCGCCGTCGCGAGATGGTGTGGTCGGCGCTGCGCGCGCTCGAGCGTGCGGCTGTCACCTCGCAGGCGACAGCCGCGAGCCGGGTGACAGCCGCCGGCCAGGCGACAATCGTCTGTGAAGACATCGATCGCTTCGATCACCCGAGCCTCGAGATCCTTCGTCGCGCGACCGAAGCGCACGACCTGACACTGCCGCCGATCGTGATGACGGCGAGCGCCACCTTCGGCGAGCAATGGCCCGCCGCGGTCACGCGTGTCGAGATCGGCGCGCTCGATGCCGTGGATCTCGAAGCGATCGTCAAGACCATCTCGGCGAACGGCATGCGCGGGTTACCGTCGGTGCAGCAGCTGTTCGAGACCACGCGCGCGTATCCGGGTCACGTCGATCACGTGATTCGCTACCTGCTCGAGGGTGGTAAAGCCGAGGACACCAAGGTCTCGCTACCCGACTTGATCGCCGCGCGGCTGTCGATGCTCGCGCGCTCGACCCGAGATGTATTGCAGGCGGCCGCCGTGCTGGGCATCGAGCCGCAACTCGATGCGCTGCGCGCGATGATCTCTGTCGAGATTCTCGATCCCGGGCTCGCCGATGCCGAGAGCCACGGCCTGCTCGGGCGCGACCCCGCCGGGCAGCTCGCGTTCACGAGCCGGCTCGTGCGAGAGATCGTCTACGATGCGACGCCGGCCGACGTACGCCGCTCGCTGCACTCGCATGCCGCGACCGCACTCGCGAAGCTGTCGCACGACGATGCGCTGCTAGGGCACCACCACGATCTCGCGGGTCATCCGCGCGAGGCGATCGAGCTCTTGCGCCGCGCCGGTGATCATGCGGCCGCGCAGCTCGATGACGTCGGTGCCGGCCAGTTCTACTATCGCGCGCTCGTCGCGGTGCGTGTCGCCGTGCAATCCGGCGAGATCGAAGATGGCGCCGAGAAGCAGTTCGTCGCGCTCTCGGTCAAGCTCGCTGATGTCTTGCGCACGCGTGGTGATACGGCCCTCGCGCGCGGCATCCTCGCCGAGGCGCGAGGCTGGTCGAGCGCACAGGGTCTTGTCGCGATGATCGATCGAGCCAACGCGGCACTCGCTCTCTCCGAAGGCGATGTCGAAGGTTCGATCGCAGCGCTACGCCGTGGTGTCGGTCGCGCGATCGGCTCCGGCGACATGAACATGGTGTGCGACCTGTACCTCGATCTCGCGCAAGCATTGATGCGCCATGGTGATCCGGAAGCCGCCAATCGCGAGCTCGTCGAGTGCATCGATCTCGCGACGCTCGGTGAAGGCTTCACCACACTCGACGGTCCGGAATCGTTCTGGCGCTTGCTCCGCGCGCAGGCGCAGATCGTGGGGACCAGCGGCGATGCGTATCGCGCGCTGAGGCTCGCCGAGGCCGCGTTGTTCCATGCCCAGCGGGTCGGCTCGCGGCTCGGTGCCGCGCGCGTCCAGCAGCTGCTCGCGACGCTGTGCGAGAAGGTCGGCCTCGGCGCCAAGGCCGAGCGTTATCGCTCCGCCGCGATCGCGGAGATTCGCGGCCTCGGCGATCGCCGGGCGACCGCGGAGTTACTCCTCACGGACATACCCACTCCCGGCGTCGTCCTCGGAAACCGCATCAACGATGCGGCGACGCTGAGCAAAGAGATTGGTTGGACCGAGGGTCACGAACGCGCGAAGCGGAAGTCGAATCCGCCGAACAACCCCAAATCCTGACGTGATCTAGGTTACGCTCGCAACGTGGGAAGTGTCCTTCTCGTCGAGTCGGACCTGGAGACGCGCGAGCGCCTCGGGTCATTCTTGCGCGATGCAGGTCACGAGGTGCTGATTGCGGTTACGAACCGCGAAGCCTTCCTGCATGCCAGTGAAGGCGGCATCGACGTGATCGTTGTCGACGCGTACGACCCTCGGGGCGGTACGGTCGAGCTCGCGCGCAACCTCAACTCCTTGCCCGATTCGCCACCGATCATCCTGGTGTCGAGTTCGCCTGCCGCGCCGGAGATCTCCGCGCGGATCGGGGCGGCGGCGTTTCTCGCGAAGCCGTGCGATCCAATCGAGCTGGCCACGGCGGTCGCGCGCTGCACCCGGCATGCTCAGCCCGTGCTCGTGCCGAATGATTTCGCTGACGATGACGAACCGACCGGTCCCGCGCGTAGCTTCGGCTAGCGGCCAGCTGATCACGCCGGTCGCGATCACGATGTTCGCCGGCCCGCTCGCCGAGGCCATGCGGCAATGCGACGACCGCGGCGGAGATGTCTACGAGGAGATGTCCGAGCACGCATCTGCAGAGGATCGCCTACCCCCGAGCCCGAACGTTCCGGATCCACCACGAACGCCACGAACATCACGGGTCTGGACGCCCTGTGTTTTTTCTTGGCTCCTGTGGTTCAGGGAACCAACGAACGATTATTCAACCGATTCCGATTCGCTCCGAGGCTAGGCGATCCGGAACATCCGCACGCCTCGCGCGTGGATCGCGAGCGGCGCGCGACCCGCCGTGATCGTGAAGATCTCGCCGGTGATCGCATCCTGGAGCGACGAGCCCTCCGCGAGGACCACCGCGGTCACCGCTCGATCGCTGTCGTTGATCACGAACACGCAGCGTGCCTGATCGGTCGCATCGACGAACACCGACGTGCGCACGTCGTCGGGGCGCTCGACGTGCCAGGTCTCCGGTTGCTCGCCCGCGAGCGCGACGAGATCCTCGGCGAGCCCGCGCAGATCTTCGAGCGAACCTAGATTGAGCTTGCCGATCCGCTTGGCGAGCGGACCCGGCAGCGGTCGTTCGAGCTCGTCACGCACCGGCGTCACAGGACCGATCACGCAGATCGTCCGCTTTGCCTCGGCGAGCGCGTTCAAGGAGGCGAAAACGCGGTGGTCGAGGCGATCGAGCGTCGGCACGATCACCGCGCGATAGGCGGCGAGCTCCGCCACCGGTGTCGTCTCGGGGACGAGCATGTAGGGTACCTGCGCGAGCTCGAGCGCGCGACACACGGCGAGCCGCCACTTGCGCGAGGCGATCGCGGCTGGATCTCGGCCGAGCTCGGTCGCACCGCCAGCACCGAGGCCGAGTAGTTCCGCGAGCACCGGCGTCATCGGATCGATCACGCAGCTCGCGAGGCCGTAGCGCTCGTCAGCCCGGGTCGCGATCACCGCGATCGGCACGGCCCTCCGCAACGCCGGCCATCCGAGATCCTGGAGCGTCGCGAGCAGCGGCTTGAGCCACGCGGCGTGTGCCTCTAGCCTGCCCTCGACCGAGATCGCCGCGCCGTAGTGCTGTTCGCGCTCCACCGCCATCGCGAGATCGAAGCCACGCATGCCTTGCGACAGCAGGGACAGCACCTGATCACGTTCGCGCAGCGGATCATCCTTGCTATCGAGCGGTGGATACCACGGCTGCAAGCCGAGCCCGACCTCGAACCCGATCGGCTGCGCGCGACGCCTCAGGTCCGGGAAGCCACTACGCGACGCGTGCTGACCGAGCTGGGCATCGTGATACGTGGCGATGCCCGCGAAGCCGACCTCGTCGAGGATCTCGCCGAACAGGCGCATCGCCCGCGCCAGGTAGAGATCCTGAAAGCCGATCCACCGCGCGCACACCGACGCGTTCGCGGGAGCCCACTCGCGTGGCGCGGGCACGCCAGGCGCGTGCTCGTCCCACCACACGAGCGCATCGGGGTGATAATCGAGATCGTACGCACCGCGCCGCAGACGAGCCGCGTGATCGACGCCGAGCGCGACAACGGTCTCGCCGAGGTACGGCGCGACCACCTTTGCGACTGCGGCATACCAGCGTCGCACGTGCTCGTGATACGCGCGACTCGCGAGCGACGGCAGCGGGAACGCTCGCGGCGGAGTGGGCAGCCACGCCGGCGTGCCGCGCGAGGTCCGGGCCTGCACCGCGGGCTCCTCGAGGACCCAATCGGGCACGCCGTATCCCGGCAGTTCCGCATTCACGCTCGGCCCGACGCGCAGCACCACGAACAACCCCGCGGCACGCGCCGCCTCGATGAACGCCGGGAGATTGCGCTCGTGATCCCACGCCGCATCACCGGCCTCGGGCTCGTGAATCCGCCACGGCACCGGCGTCTCGACGATCGTGAAGCCGAGCCCGTGCATCGTGCGCAAACACGCGGCCCACGTCGCCGGTGGCACGCGCCAGTAGTGCATCGCGCCCGCGTAATACGGCACGCGCAGGCCCTCGACGATCAATCCCTCGGCACCGAGCTCGGTCACGGCGCGCTGAAGTGCTTCCACTCTTTGTCGTTGAACTTGAACCGGCTCGGCCCCACCGCCCACGACGGCTTGTACGCGAGCGGCGTCGCTTCGCCGGTACCGCGATCGTTGTAATCGGGATCCCACGGCAAGAGCAGTGATGGCCCGGTTTCGCCTGCGAGCGGCGGCGACAACCGCGGCATGATCGGGTGCGGTTCTTGCGAGCGCTGCTTGGCCGCGGCGATCACTGCTTCGAGCGAGTGATACTGCGCGAGCTCCCACATCGTGCGCACTTGCGGCGGTGGCAGCGCGAGCTCGGCGGCACGCGTGAGCGCGTCGCTCGCGGTGACCCACACCTGATCGACCGTCTCGGTCGCATCGAACTTCGGGGTCTGGCCCGCTGGTAATTCTCCGACGAAGAACCGCGCCGAGAACCGCTTGGTCTCGACCGACGGCGTGATCCAGTGCGACCACGGCACGAGCCCATCGAGCGCCCACTTGAGGCCTGCAAGCTCGAGCACGGCGGCCGCCGGTGTGCCGTTCAGGACCTTTTGGCGCAGCGAGTCTTGCGAGCGCACCTGCAGCGTCTCGTTCTGCGCGCCGCTATCGCGAGCGAGCAACACGCCGGCCTCTTCGAACAGCTCGCGCGCAGCCGCGGTCTTGGCGTCTTCACCTTCCTCGGTGGCGCCGCCCGGAAATACGTACGCCGAGGCCATGAAGCTCGCGCTGCGATGGCGACGAAGCAGGAACACTTCGAACCCGCTGGGCGCAACCCGCAGCAGGATCACCGACGCGGCCTCGCGGATCGTGCTCACATACTAGGCGTACCACAAGTAACGCGATCGCTTCGGGCCCCTCGCTCGGCGCCCCTTTTCCAACGCGCCTGCGCTCGGCCGGAGCCGCCGGAGCCGCCGGAGCCGCAGTCGGCGAGCGCTTATCCGCAGCGAACTTCGCCGCGGACCGGTACGTCACGAAGCCCCAGTTGCTGCTCGATCCGTCGCTCGATGAAACGCGCGAGCTTGCCATCGGAAGTCTCGAAGATCAGGCGGTCGCCGCGTCCGTGCCGGCGTGCGAACACGCCGTACCACGTGAGGAAGCACCAGCGCGGTGGCTGGCGCTCGACGACGAACAACGCGTCGATGCCGCTGAGCGAGAAGGCGCCGGAGTCATCGCTGACCTCGACACTCGCATCGTCGACCTCGATCTTCGTGAGGCGCTCGCGGCGTACGATCAATCGCATCAGTGTGCGACCGACGACGCCACGATACGGCGAACATAATCGCCGATCCTCGATCATCTCGATTTCGATTCCCCCTAGCGACGGAGACATCGCCGACAGTGTAGCGCTTATGGGACGACGACAAACTCGCGCTTCATCAACCCTATGATGTTCTGCGCTGCGTCGAGATCCGTGCCCGGGAAGTTATCCAGGACTTTCTGAAGCTGACCGTGGTCGAGGACCAGCTGGAACGTATCGAGCTCCGACGGGCTGAGCTCGCGCAGCTTGCCCGCGAGAGGGGTCGGCACGGCGAGGGGCGACCCGAGCGGCGGAAGCTGCTTCTTGAGGTGCTGGAACTCGTCGAGCTGGCGGACGCCTTCCATGAGGAGGCCTTCCGTCGACTCTTGAATCTCATCCATCACCTGCATCTCGCCGCCCGGTTCGAGCTCGAACGTGCCCGTTACCCAGGTCAGCATGCGGTAGATCGCCTTCTGCGGCGAGACCGAGAAGTCATCATTGATCGTCGCGAAGTAGAGCTGGCCTTTGCGGAGGTAGATCTTGCCGAGACTGACTCCGTTGTTGATCGTCAGCACGCCGGACTTGCGGCTCGTCGAGAGGAGCTGGAGAAGATCGGGCAGCGGAATCTCTTCGATCACGCCCGACATCGGTCGGCCCTGCGTAGCCTGGCGCTGTTGCGCGCCGGCTTCGAGGCGGCGACGTGCTTCGGCTTCGCTCTGCTGTGCGACCGCTCCTTCGACCGCGACGACCTTGATGATCGACGTGCCGACGAGGATGCGATCACCTTCGTGTAACAGCGCGCGGCCCGCGATCTTCTCGCCGTTCACGAACGTACCGTTCGTGGAGCCCATATCCTGGATGTAGACCTCGGCATCGGTCGAGCTGATCTTTGCGTGACGACGCGAGACCATGTCTTCGACAAGCACCATGTCCAGATCACTAGACCGGCCGATGATGATTTCCCGATTCATGCGAAGCGGGAACTCGCCTCCCTGGTACTTGCCCGAGATGAAGCGCAGTGCGAAGCGAGGACGGTCGTTCATGTGCGCAAGGACTCGAAAATTCTAGTGCTCAATACGCTGGAGGCGCAAGCAAACGGCCCGAGATCACGAGATCAATCGGTCGCCGGGAGGTCCTCGTACGTAATTTCGCGGGGCGGCCTCAGCGTGTTGACGACACGCCGGTAGACCTCCTCCGAAACGACGAGGCTGGAATGGCCCAGAGGCACGGTCACGGCGGTCGCACCCACGAGGCGGGTGGTCTGGAGCGGGACCACCCAATCGCGGGCTGCTGCGATGGTCACGACGTCGACTCCCGGCGGGATCGGTCCCTGGTGCAGCTCGTCCAGAAAGCGGCTGCGGGGGAGCAGCTGCCAGGACGAGGTCGACCACAGGCCCAGCGTCACCACGCCGACCAGCGCCGCCCAGGTCCCACGCGCCGGCGTCCCCATCATCACCAACTTGCGGACCCGCGCATGGCCGCCGAGTTTCTTGATGTAATAGAGCCCGATCAGGCCGCCCATCGAGTGCCCGATGATGTCGATCTTCTGCGACGGAGTCTGCGCCAAGATCCGCTCGATCTTGCGATGGATCATGAACGCGGAACGCCGGATGTCGCGCACGTTCAGCGTGCCGATGTTAAAGGACACGACGACGAAGCCATCCTCGACGAGCCGACGCTCGAGCATGTACATCGAGCCGCGGGTGCCGAGGAAGCCGTGGATCAACAGCACGGGGGGCGACGATGGCGTCGGATCGCTGAACACGTCGCGACGACGCAGCCGGTTCCCGCGCACGAGATGACGCAGATACGACAGGCCGTCCGCTCCGCCGGTCATATCCTGACCGATACCGCTCCGGCGCCCAAGCCAACGACTCGGCGCTTCAAGCGCCCAGCGCAGCAGCCACGAACGTGCCTGGCGCTTCTTGTCGTCGCTCAACTCAACCACGATAGTCCGAGAAACCCTCCGAGACGAACCGCGAACATTCCTTCGCGTACGAGTGAGATGCCGAGGACGAGGTCGGATACTCGACCACCCGCCACTGCCCTCGCGTTCCCATCGCGCCGTAGCGGCTGATCACGTAGGTCCCAAGGCGGTAGATCAGCGCGAATTCGTCGGTCTTGCGCAGCGATCGGGAGTCACCAGGCGGAACGCGGCCGGGCGCTGGCGCACGATCGGGCGGCTCGCCACCGGGGATGTCGCGAGGACCCGGCATGTGGGTCGGGTCTTCGACATCGCCGAGCGCGAGCGGCGGAGGTGCTGCCGTGGTCGGCATCTCGGGAGGCCGGCCGAGGTTCGAAGCCATCGCGACGGTCTCGGTCTTGGCGCGACCTTCGACCGGCTCGGCAAGCACAGCGGCAGTGGGGAGCGGCTCGTCGAACTTCGCGGCCGCGTGATCGTGGGTCTCCGGCGGAGCCACGTTGTCCAACCCTTTCGGGTCGGGAGGGACCTCGTCACGCTTCATGAGGACCGGAGCCGTCTCGTCCTCGGCCTTGTCCTTCGGCGTCTCGGTGTTCGCTCTTTCGCCAGGCTTCTTCGCCATTCTATCGTTGGTGCCAGTGTTCCACGACGAGAGCAAGTAAGCGGGTCGGTCGGCCACCGGCTCACCCTAAATGATCGTTGATCGACGCGTCGCGTCATGGGGTCTGGTCGGCTAAACTCGGGCGGCGGTGCAGGATTCGTCGACCGAGCGCGTGGGGCGCTATCAGCTTTTGGAGCCGATCGGCGGCGGTCCCAATGGTTCGGTCTCGCGCGCGAAAGTGTTTGGCGTCGCCGGCTTCGAGCGGCAGTTCGCGATCAAACGCTTCTCGCCCGAGCTCACCGCTGCACCCTCCGCTGCTCAGGCATTGTCGGCGGCTGCACGAGCGTACGGATCGCTCGAGCATCCACGCATCGCGCGGATGTCCGAGTTCGGCGTGGCGCAGGGCCAGACCTTTACGGCGGTCGAGCTCGTCGCCGGCCTCGATGTCATGCGCATGCTCGCCGAGTCCAGGCTCGGCGGTGGCGCGCTTCTCGCGGGTGGTGCGCTCGCACTGATCTCGCAAGCCGCGCGCGCCGTGGGTTATGCACACGGTCGCGGGCTCTCGCATCTCGGGCTCTCGCCGACGAACGTGATCGTGACGAGCGATGGCGATATCAAGGTCACCGATTTCGGCATCCTCGCGGCGACGATCACCGCGCGTCCTGCCGAGACGCAGCGGTTCGCACGCCGCGTCGGTTATCTCGCTCCCGAGCAGCTCTCGGGCGAAGCGACAAGCGCGGCGACGGACGTGTTTGTCCTCGGTGTGATCGCATACGAGCTCGTCACCGGTCAGCGCGCGTTCTTCGGCGATTCTCCGCAAGCGATCGCGCAAGCGATCCTCGCCGGGCCGCCTGCCGAGCCTCCGCTACCGCGTCCGATCGTGCGCGTGCTCTCGCGCTGCCTCGCGCGCTCGCAGTTCGAACGGTTCCCCGATGCGCGTGCGTTCGCCGATGCACTCGATGCCGCGCTGCGCGTCGCCCCCGTGCCGGGCACGCGCAAGGATATCGGTGCGCAGGTCAAGGCCACGCTCGAGCGTCATGCCGCGATGCACGAGGGAGAGCTCTCCGGCATGGTCGCGCTCAACTTCATACCGACCTCAGCGCCTGCCCGTCCGCGGCTGCAGGATCTCAAGCTCGAGCAGTCCGATGCGCCCGAGAGCATCGCAACGACCGAGTTCGTGCGTCCCGATCTCGAGAGCGCGCGCCTCGCGCCACTTGGCGGTCCCGCGCAACGCACGGCGACTGGAACGACGAACCTCGACCCGAGCTCGACGGTGCCGGAGCTGCCGAAGCTCACGTCGACCATGCCCGGGCTGCCGCCGCCCGCCGTGCCGCCGATTCCGTCGCCGAGCGCGCCCCACCCCGGCACGATGCTCGGCCTGCCGAATGCCGGCAAGAAGCCAGTCATCCCGACGATCAAGCCGCCGCAGAAGACCCAGCCGCTCGGGGGGACGATCCCTTCGCTCGCTCCGCAAATCGCGAAGCCCGGCAAGGCGGCCGGCATGATCCCGAGCCTGCGTCAGACCAAGCCGGGCTCGGCTCCGCCGCCGAATCGCGAACCAGATCCGGGAGACAGCGACGAGTTCGGCCGACCGGTGAGAAAGCTCGTCGGGCCGATTCCCGGGCTCGGTGCACCGGGGCGACCGGCGAGTGATGCCGATGCGACCCGGCTAGGGCTCGAGGCGCGCGGCACCGAGGTGCGTCGCCCGATCTCCGAAGGCGACGTCCAGACCTTGCCTGGCGACGACGACAAGCTGAACCAGCTCGTCCTCGCGGCGCAGGATTTCGGGCCCTCGCTCGACGAGCAGACGCGTCCCGGAGAGTACGCACGCGCGGAATCCGATTTCTCCGATCTCTCGACGCCCTTGCCCCGCGCCGCGCCGCGACCGCCGCTCGTGCCCACGGTCACCGCTATCATTGACGATCCGCCGACCGCGCCGCACGACGTGCTGCCCGAGGTCCACGAACGCGGTGGCTTGATGCCGTTCGTGCAACGCCAGGCGTTCGAACCGGAGCCGACCAACACGT
This sequence comes from Kofleriaceae bacterium, assembly GCA_043759355.1. GTDB lineage: Bacteria > Myxococcota_A > Polyangia > Haliangiales > Haliangiaceae > JABFXX01. The sequence goes on along the minus strand of JAYVLQ010000041.1, from coordinate 100,030 downwards.
CACCTTCGATCGAGATCATCGGCGATCGTTCTGTCGGGCGTGACGAGTGCGGTCGATCTTCAACGACCTCCCCCTCGTTTCAGCGCGACATGGCGACGAGCGAGATGCCATCGGCTCTCAAGCGCAGGAGCGGCGACGAAGATCCGCTCGTCGAGCTCCAGCTCGAGGCGCATACGCGCGGCATGGTCGAAGTGGTCGGCGAGGAAGCGCCGTCGGGCGAGAAGAGGAGCGGCCCGAATCCGAGCGCGACGCTGTTTGGCATCGGGCGGATCCAACCGCCGCGAATTCCCACGAGCGGACCCCACGCGACACAGCCGCCGCCGATGCAGCTCCCGCTCACCGAGTCGGCGGACGCACCGGTGCCGATCATCGTGCAAGGTCTCCCGTCGCCACGGCACCGCGGTGCGCCGAACTTCACGCTGCCGAGCCAGGCTGGCAAGGTCGTCGCGAAGTCGCGCTGGCCACTCCTCGTCGGTGCGCTCGTCGTGCTCGGCGCTGGCGGCGGTATCGTCGTGTGGCAGGTCCAACGAACGTCGAGGGCGCCCGTGGTGATCGACGGGTCTGCGATGAGAAGCCCGAAGCTCGGATCGAGCGCGGTCGGTTCGAGTGCGGTCGTGACGACCACGCCGACCGACGCGCTGACCGACGCGGCGACCGGCAGCGCCGTCGCTGCAGGATCGAATAACGGCTCGAAGGGCAGTGCCGCCGTTGCCGGTGTCGGCTCGGGTGCGGATAATAACGCCAGGCCCGTGGCGACTCCCGCGAGCTCCGATTCCCTCGCGATCGCGTCGACACCCGGCGGGGCGCGCGTGTTCATCGATGGCGCCGATCAGGGTGTCACGCCAGTGAAGCTCTCGGGCTCCGCCGATCGCCACACGATGGCGTTGTTGCTGCCGGGTCACGAGCTCTACGTCGCCGAAGTCGATGGTCACGGCGCATTCGCGATTCCGTTGAAGCCCGTGACGCCGACCGGTGGGCGCGCCGGCATCAAGGTGATCAAGTGCAAGGACAAGGCGCGCTACTACATCTTCGTCGATGGTAAGCCGACCGGCATGACCTGCCCGAGCGAGCGCATCGATACGACCGTCGGGCCGCACACTGTCGAGGTCTACGATGTCGTGACCGAGACCCGCCGCAAGTGGGACGTCAACGTCGCGGACGAACGGCTGAGCTATCGCGTCCGCGTCGATAACTGACGCTCCAGCTCCGATCGATAAGGAGGAACGTCGGCGAAGTGTCGGTCCCTGCAACACCGTCACCTCGCGGAGGCCGCCGGGACGACGAGCTTGTTAACCGCGCTCACCTGGCAATTCATCGGTTGGCGGCCGGCGTCGTTCGTGCGATGGCTGTAGCGTGCTGATCGTCGGTATCGGATGCTTCGTGATCGCTGTGACGCTCGTCCTGATCGCGCAGACGCGCGTGCTCGGCCAGGTCGCGCGGCTGTACTTGCTCGAGGACTACGCGGGCGCTCGGGCCCTCGCCGATCGAGGCCTCGCTCGGTTCCAGTTGCCGTCGGCGAGGTTCGGGCTCGCGTACAACGCCGCCGGCGCGGCCCATCACGAAGGCTTGTTCGAAGAGTGTCTCGAGCGGCTCGACACGATCACGACGCAAGGCGCTTCACTGCAACGCCATCTCGTCACGTCGCTGCGCGCGACCACGCTGCTCCATCTCGTGCGTGAGCTCGAGCGGGCTCGTGTCGAATGGGCGGTGTCGCGTTCGATCCGCAAGTGGAAATACGACGATGCGATCAGCGCGCTGTTGCTGTTGCGCGATGGCGATGCGGCCGCGGCACGAGCCGCCTTCGATTTCGACGCGAAGCTCGACGACCCGACCAAGACCGTCGTGCGAGGCGGCAGGACGGGGCTCGTGCTCCACGGCAAGCGCACGCGCGCGATCGAGCACTACTGGCGCGGTCTGTATCTGCACGAAGCCGGCGATCCGGTCCACGCCGAGACGCACTTGAAGCTGGCTGCGACCAGCGGCATCCGATCGATCTACGCGACGCGTGCGCGCGATCTACTCGCCGCGCGCGCGGCCTAACTAATCGTCGGTGTCGTCAGCGACCTCGCCCTCGCCCATTTTCTGGCGTGGATCGAGGCCGTACTTGCGGATCAGCTCGCGAAGGTGCTTGCGATCGATCTGCGCTTCGCGTGCCGCGGCTGACAAGTTCATCTTGTGACGGCGCATGAGATCTTCGATGTACTCGCGCTCGAACATCTCGACGAGCTGCCCCTTCGCCTCCTTGAACGGCAGGTCGGTGCGAATGCCGAGCGACGGGGCCGCCTCGGACGTCAACGCATCTTCGAGGTTGATCGACGAGCCACGCGCCAGGAGGCACGCTCGCTCGATCACGTTGCGTAGCTCGCGGACATTACCCGGCCAGCTGTGACGCACGAGCTTGGCCATGTCGTCGGGCGTGACCGTGAGGTTCGGACCGAAGCCGTTGACGAAGTGCTGGATGAGCAGCGGGATGTCGGTACCGCGCTCGCGCAGCGGCGGCACGCTCACGCGGATTACCGCGAGGCGGTAGTACAAATCTTCGCGGAACGCCTTCTTCGCGACTTCTGCGCGGAGATCGCGGTTCGTCGCCGCGACGACGCGGACATCGATCTTCTCGTACGTGTTCGAGCCGACCTTGCGGACGGCGCGCTTGTCGAGGACGCGAAGCAGCGACGGTTGGAGATCGAGCGCCATCTCGCCGATCTCGTCGAGGAAAATCGTGCCGCCGTGCGCCTCGGCGAACGCTCCGCGGCGATCCGTGATCGCGCCCGTGAACGAGCCCTTGACGTGGCCGAACAACATCGATTCGATCAGCTCGCGAGGCACGGAGCCGCAATCGAACACGATAAACGGCCCGTCTTTGCGCGGGGAGTGATTGTGGATCTCTTCGGCGATCAGCTCTTTGCCGGTACCGGTCTCGCCCTCGATGAGCACCGTCGCGTTCGTCGCGGCGACGTCCTCGAGCAGCGTGAACATCTGGCGCACCTTCGTATCGCCACCGACGATCGAGCCGAACGCGCTCTGATTAGAAGGCTCGGGCTCGACGATCTCTTCGTCGGGCAGAAATTTGAGGACCGTGCGGCCGAGCTTCACTTCGGAGCCGAAGCCGATGGAGATCTTCTCGAACCGCGATCCCTGAATGAACGAGCCGTTGGTCGACTTGCAATCGACCATCATGACTTCGTCACCGACGAGCTGCGCCTCGAGATGCTTGCGCGACACCGTCTTGTCGGTGAGCACCAAGCTGCATAGTGGGCCCGAGCCGAACGACGCGATGGGGGTCTCGGCACTCAGCCGCGCCGCTTCGCCTCGATCGGGGCCTTTGATCACGACGAAAATGCCGCCCGCGGTTTGGCGCGAGTACGCCGGCGAGTCATCCAGCAGCGCAGTGACGTTCGACCGGTCCTTTGTCATTGTGAGCGCCGCGAGCAAGGCCCACAGCATACTTATGCTAGCTGCCACGCAGCCTGGTGTCTATACCCCCACCCCCAACAATTAGTAAGGAATGACACTACGTTCCGGCAGCGACATTCGGCCCCGACATCGCGACGGCGATCGCGACCGCTCCTGCGACAAGCAGGATCACGATGATCACGACCCACGACCTGAAACCACCACGCGGTGGCGCAGCGACCGCATAACGCTGAGGACGCGTGAGATCGGGCGGCGGTGGATACGGCTGCGGCGGCGACCTCATCGGTAGCTGGGTTGGCTGGGGCTGCATCCGCGGGAGCGACGGAGGGATCGGCGGCGGGATCGTGACAGGTGGCACTGCGAACGAGGGCCTCGCTGGCACGGTGACCATCTCGCGCGGTCCCGAATCAAGCGCCGAGACGATCGCGTGCGAGGGCGCCGCGTTGAGATCGACGAGTGGCTTCGCGCCGGCATTCTCGATGTCGATCATGTTGATGATCGACGTGAGCTCCATGCCGTGGAACTTTTCGATTTCGGTCGCGGGGCGCTTGACGGGAAACGGTGGCGGCAGCGTCGGCGCTTTTACGCGCGCCGCGATCGAGTGGATCGAGAGCGGTCCCGCAGCCGCGATCGCGAGCTCGTCGTCATCGTCATCGTCGTCATCGTCGTCATCGTCGTCGGGACCGGCCGGAAGGACTTCGGTACCCGCACGCTTGCCTGCGACGTAGCCGAGCTCGAGGTCGTCATCCTCGTCGCCGCGCCATTGCTCGGTCGGGCCGCACGCCCCGCGCAGCTCGGTCGCGAGCTCCGGCGCCGACATCAAGAGCCCGTTGCGATGCGCGCACCGCATCAACGCTTCCTGGAATTCGCCGGCGGTCTGGTAGCGCGCGTCGGGATTGATCGCGAGCGCCTTTTGCATGATCGCGTCGAAGTCGGCGGGCAGCCCCGGCGCCTTGCGTGTGATCTGCGGGATCGGTTGCGCGTAGATCTCGTCGGCGGGCGTGGTCAAGCCAGCCGCGACGAACAACCGCTCGCCGGTCAGGATCTCGTACATGCACACCGCGACGGAATAGAGATCACTGCGGTGATCGAGCGGCTCGCTCTTCGCCTGCTCGGGCGACATGTAGCCGATCTTGCCTTTTACCTTGTAGAATAGAGACGTGTGCGTCGCCGCCTTCGCGATGCCGAAGTCGGTCAGCTTGACCTCGCCCTGATACGAGAGCAGCACGTTCGACGGCGATACATCGCGGTGGATCAACTTGAGCGGATTGCCGTCGAAGTCTCGCTTGGAGTGCGCGTACGCGAGCGCCGAAAGCACCTCGCGCGTGATGTAGATCGCGGCCTTCGGCGAGAACCGCTTGCTGCGCCGCTTTGCCTTGCGAAGCAACGTGCGCAGGTCGCCACCTGGCAGGTACTCCATGACGATGAAGTACTCACCGCCCGCCGCGACGAGATCGATCGTGTGGATGATGTTCGCGTGATCCAGCGTGGCCGACAACTTCGCCTCGCGCAGGAACAGGTCGATGAACTCCTCCTGCTGGGTGAACTCCGGCAGCAGCTGCTTGAGCACGACCTCCATCTCGAAGCCGCCGGCACCGAGCTTCTTGCCGACGTAGATCGCCCCCATGCCGCCCTCGGAGAGATGCTCCTGGACGACGTAGCGGTCGATCGGCGCTTCGCCCGCGTTTGCCACTCGGCCGGAGTGTAACATTCGGGCATGGCCGAGGATCGCTACCGGCTCGCTCCTCTGCGCGAGGTCCGAGAGCGGTCCGAGGTTACGCACCGCGGAAATCTCTCAACCGCGATCAGCGACGCGCGTGTCACCGAGGCCGCGGTCGCCGAGGCGGCCGCGCGTGTCGAACGAGCTCGCCTGGCCCTGGACGCGGCCGGGATGGCCGGGATGGCCGGGGTGTCCGGAGCGTCCGCGACGTACCCCGCGTCCCCCGCGGGCTCGACCGCCACGCAGCTCGTCGTGGCAGAACGCTACCGATCGAGGTTGCGCGCCGCACTCGCGGCCGCACGTGACGAGGAGCTGCGAGCCCGGCTCGTCGACGATGCGCGAAGCGGCGAAGTCGAGACCGCGCGCGCTCGGCTCGCCCGCGCTCGCGCGGATCGCGAAGTCATCGAGCGCCACTTCGCCACGTGGCGCGAAACCCAGCGCAAGCGGCGCGAGAATCGCGACTAGGTCAGCTCTGCGGCAGCGACTCGAGCAGCTGGCGGGCCGCACGCGTGACATCGTCTTGCGACGCGCCGCTGGCCGGAAACGTCTGATGCGCGTGCCACAGCGCGAGACCCGTGTGGTTGTCAACGAGCGTCATCTGGAGATACAGCTTCGAGTCCTCGCCGCCGTGCGGGAGCTGCGGATCGTCGGCATACTCGGGATGCATCTCCTCGTCGGTCGCGGTCCGGTGCCATGCATCGAGCGAATTGATCGCGATGTCAGCGGCGAGGTTGCTCGAGACTCGCGCGAAGGCGTGTGCATCGCTCTCGCCGTGGCCGCGCCACCGCGTGACGGAAACGCCACTCGGGAGATGCGAGGCGTTGTCCCGCGACGCACTGCCGTCCGCGTGATCATGGCCGCCACTATGCGACGAGGAGTGTTTGTCTCCACTGACCGCCGCGATCGCGACCACCGTGACCGCGACAATCGTGACGACGAGCAGCCCGATCAGGATGTCGGTCGCGACGGTGCTGCCCGTGCTCTGGCGTGGTGCCGCGACGTAGCTCCAGCCGCCGATGTATAATGTCGCATCGGCGCCGGTCTTGTCGCCGAGCCGCGCAGGGAGCCACGGAATCGGCAGCGGCGCGCCCGGCTTCACCGGTGCCGCTACGCCATAGTGCGCGAGCGCGCCGACGGTCGAGAGTAGCGCTTGCTTGTCGAGTGCTTGCTGGCCCTCGGCGTAGCTGCCGTTCCAGTCGATCATCGCGCTCGGCGAGTACTGATGTTTCACGAGCTGATCGAGGGCCGCGTTGGTGATGATCGCTTCGGCCTGGCCACGCAGCTGCTCGGGGTTCGTGACGAAGCCCGCCTCCGTCCAGATCTCGAGATCGAGCGGTAGGATATCGACGCTCGCGATCGCGTGGTCGGGTCGCGGTGCCTTCGCGTTCAATGTGCCCGAAGGCCAGCTAGGCCCACATCCAGCCGATAGAACCGCACCTACAAGGAATCCGGCGACGACGCGCATGCCGAAACCTTCAGCAACCTGCGGGCCAGCGGCTCGTCGAGCAATTTCGGGCAACTAGTGACGGCCCCAGTGTGGTTCCCCATCACAGTGTGTTGGCCACGGCTCGCAACCTCGGGCGCGACTTCATCACCGAGATCATCAAGTCGGCCGAAGACCTCTGAGGGCTCACTGGCAGTCGAGCACGTCGCCGCAGGCCGGGTGCTTGAGCACGCACTCGGCGTGCTTCTGGACCTTCGCGAGGTTGTCTTGATCGGCCTCGAGCACCGCGCACGCCGCGACGCATTCCTTCTCGTCGAACGGGACCGAGCTCGAGGTCACGGTCACGCACTCGGACTCGCGCGCGCAGACTTGCTTGCACCTCGCGCTACGCGGTTGCACGCACGCGGTGACGAGCAAGGCGACCAGGACGTAACGCACGGACGTAGTGTAGATCAGCTACGCTGCGCAGCGTGAGTCTCGCGGAACGCCGACACGTGCGGATGTTCACGCTGTGCGTGCTGTACGTCGCGCAGGGCATCCCGTGGGGTTTCATGGCGTTCACGCTGCCCGCGATCCTCGCGGATCGTGGCCTCGACGCGGCGGCGATCGGCAGCGTCCTCGCGATGACCACGCTGCCCTACTCCTTCAAGTGGGCGTGGGGCTTTTTGATCGACGCCTTCCCGAGCAAGCGATGGGGGCGCCGCCGGCCATGGATCATCTTCGCGCAGGGCATGATGGCCACGACGGTCGGCGCGATGATCCTGATCCCGGATCTCACCGCGAGCGTGCGGCTGCTCGCGCTCACCGTCTTTGTCCATACGGTGTTCAACTCGATGCAGGATGTCGCCGTCGACGCACTCGCGGTCGATCTTCTCGACGAACAAGAGCGCGGTCGAGCGAACGGCATGATGTACGCCTCGAAGTGGGGCGGCGGTGCGCTCGGAGGCTTCGGGCTCTCGCACCTCGTCGGCTGGGCCGGGTTGCGCTCGGCGCTCGTCGCGCAAACGGCCGTGTTATTCGCGATCATGTGCGTGCCGCTGCTCGTCCGCGAACGAGAAGGTGCGGATCAAGCGCCGAGCCGCGTGCCGGTGCGGCGCGCGATCCGAGCGTGGTTCCAGCGCGTGCTCGGTGAGCGCACCAAGAGCGCGGTGATCGGCGATGCGATCCGCGATCGCGCGATGCAGTCCGCGGTGCTCGGCATCTTCGTGATGCTGCTCTCGAACGTCGGCGCCGCGATCGTCGTGACGTACGCGAACGTGCTGTTCACCCAGCAGCTCCACTGGACGGCGGCAGACTACGCGCAGCTCGGCGGTGGGCCCGGCCTCCTCGCCGGTCTTGTGGGCTCGCTCGTTGGTGGCTTCCTCGCCGACCGCGTCGGCCATCGCCGGCTCGCCGGGCTCGCGACGCTCGGCATCGCGACCTACTACCTCGTATGGGCCGGGATGTCGGGGCACTGGGCCGACCGCCACTTCGTCTATGCCGTGTTCTGGATCGAGCCGTTCCTCGCGGGCGTGATGACCGTGTCGTTGTTCGCGCTGTGCATGGATATCTCGTGGACGTCGGTGGCGGCCTCGCAGTTCGCCATTTACATGGCGCTCGCCAATTTCTCGACAACGACCGGCTACAAGCTCGGCGGGTGCGCGGCCGACTGGTTCACGCCCCAAGGCATCTATATCGCCGCAGCAGTGCTCCAGGCGAGCTTCGTATTGATCCTGCCGTTCATCGATCCGCGGGCGGCACGCCGAACTGCCGCAACCTGAACGCATCGATGTCGGCTGGCTCCGCAAACGTCGGGTCGCGCGTCGAGCCGATACCGTGGCCGGGCTCGCAGCTGTGCCGCCATCTTTCTGGTCATCCAGGGCGCGACCCCATCGTTGAGCCCTACCGTTAACAGCACCGACGGGGTACGCGGTGTTTGGCTTCGCGTTCTGATACGCGCGGATCGACAAACTTGGAGCTGCTGCGCGTACGCGAAGTAGGCCGGTCGGTGACCAGCGAGGAGATCCAGCCCGGCCCCGACAGCGTGTATAGCGTTGAGCGTGGCAACACCGACCTCGGCGAACCCGCTCGGCATGGACAAAGCGGAAAGGGCGCATGGCGCACGTGCATACGTTAAGGTCGAGCGATGGCGGTCGCGAAGCTCGGCGTGGTCTACACGCCACGCGAGGTCACGGGACCGATGGTCGAGCGCGCGCTCGCGCCATTGATCGCGGGCCGCACACCCGACCAGTTGCTCGAGCTGCGGATCTGCGACTTCGCGATCGGCGAAGGGGCCTTTCTGATCGAGATCGTGCGCGTGCTCGCGGAAGCTCACGGTGGTCGCGATGCGAAGGGTCTCGTGGCTGCACACTGCCTATTCGGAGCAGACCTCGATTCGCGCTCGGTCGCGACGGCGCGCGGCGTACTCGAAGCGTACGTCGGTCGATCTCTTCCGGAGCTCCAAGTCCGGCTACGTGTCGGCGATGCCTTAGAGCTCGCGTGGCCGCGGTTCGACGCGGTGATCGGCAATCCACCGTACATCCGCCAGGAGAAGCTCGCGGCGGCGACCAAGCGTGCGCTGCGCGGATTCGAGAGTTACGACGGCGTCGCGGATCTGTACGTCTATTTTATCGAGCTCGCGCATCGGCTCCTGCGCGACGGTGGGCGCTACGCGCTCGTCGTTCCGACGAAGTGGTTGACGGCGGGCTACGCACGCCCGTTGCGGAGCTTTCTTGCGCGCGCGCGCAGCGTCGAGGCGATCGAGGAGCTCGAGCCTCACGCGTTCGCGAGTGTCGATGCGTTTCCATGCGTGCTCACCGGCACGGTCGGCGGCAGCGCGCCGGAGCGCTCGAGCACTGGCGCGCCGTGGTACCTCGATCGCTCCGAGGACGCTGCCGTGATAGCGCAGCTCGAGCGCTTACCGCAGCTCGGCCAGAGGTTCACACCCGCGCGTGGCGTGGTGACCGGCTGCAATCGCGCGTTCGTGATCGATCGCGAAACTCGTGGGCGCATCCTAGAGGACGATCCAGCTTGCGCGGAGCTGATCCGGCCGTTCGTGAGGGGTCGCGACGTCCGGCGCTGGACCGCGACGTCCGAGCGCTATCTCTTGATGCTCGGTCGCGGCGGCGCCTTGCCCGCCGCGATCGCGCGTCACCTCGAACCTTTGCGCGCTGCGCTCGAGCCGGGGACGGGGCGCAAGCCCGGATCGTACAAGTGGTACGAGCTGCAGGATTCGATCGGCGCGCTCGCGAAGGCCGTCACTCCGCGGCTGTTCTATCAAGATATCCAATCGGCGCCCGCGTGCAGCCTCGACACGACCGGGTTCGTCCCCGACACGACCGTGTGGATCCTGCCGACCGCCGATCGCTTCGTCCTCGCGGTGCTGAACTCGCAGCTCTATCACTGGTACGCGAAGCGGCGATTTCCGCCGGCGCTCAACGGCGCGGTACGACCGAAGCGCGAGTACATGCAGCAGCTCCCGCTTGCAGAACCTTCGCCCGCACTGCGCGCACGGATCGTGGCGCTCGTCGATGCGCAGCTCGTCGCGCCGACCGCCCAGCGCGACGTCGAGCTCGATGCCTTGATCTGTCGCGCTTACGACGTGAGCGGCAACTTGATCACGTAGCGATCCTGGCCGCAGCGCAGCTCGCCCTGCTCGCGGCCGAGCGCGAACGTGGCGAGCGCGAGCATGTCGCCGGCGTTGTTCGGCAACGGAACTCCGACGGGTCCGGTGACCGTCACGAAAATGTGCTTGTCCTGGCTCGCGAGCGCGCCGTTGAGCTCGACGGTGCGGCCCATGGAGAGAGGTCCCGCCGCGAGATCGAAGATCACCGCGCATGCGTGCGCGATCGAGGATACGGCGACGTCGACGTTGCAGGCCGGCAGCTCGCCTGTGGGCCTCACCCCGCTACGCTCGGCAGCGCGCGCGAACAGCTCGCCGACCGGCGTGGGCTTGCGTTGGGGCGCCTTTGCGAGCGAACGATTCGTGGCGAACAGCGTGGTCAGCTCGCGCACCGCCGTCGCGGCGGAGTTCGCGGCTGCCTGGGTCTCGAGCGTCTCCGCGAGCTCGGTCAGCTCGTCGACCGCCATCATCAAGGCCTGCAGCTTCGAAGCGACATCGTGATGAAAGGTCGGCATCCGCGAGCCGAGTAACGCGAGCGCCATCACGTTCGACATCGTCGGCTGGGGATGGCGCGTACACGGCTGACCGTGCTCGTCGAGGTGTTCATGGCTCATTGGGTCTCGAGCTTTCGGTCGAGCCCGACAATGCCGAGCGCGATCGCATCGTTCCACGGATCGGCGGTCACCACGACAACTTCGCCGCTACGGGGCACCACCGAGATCCCAGGATATTCGAGCTCGAGCGCTTCGCGCAGTGCAATGCCACGCTCGCGACGTTCGCGATCACCCGAGAGCGCGAGCAGCTCCTCGTGGCGAGCCGCCGCTTCGAGCACGGCGGCGTGCAGCACCTTGTCGGAGAACGGCTTGTTAATGAACCGAAAGATCTCGCCCTGGTTGATGCCGTCGATCGCGGTCTCGAGAGAGCGCATGCCGGTGAGCAAGATCCGGACGGTCTCGGGCCGAAGCTGGCGCGCTTTGCCTGCGAGCTGCGCGCCCGTCATCTTGGGCATCTCGTAATCGGAGACGAGGACCGCGACGTCTTCTTTCACGATCCATTCGAGCACCTGATCGGGATCGAGCGTGGTGCGGATCTCGAGCGTGGGCTCACGGCGCAACGAGCGCGCGACGCTCGTGACCATCTGCTCGTCGTCGTCAACACAGACCACCAGCGACTTCCTGGTCATCTTAGCCCAGCCACTTTCTCCAACCGCGGTGCTGTGCACCACGATCGATCTCTTCTAGCGCCGCGAGCATCGCGCGCATTCCGGGGAAGCGCTGCTGCGGAGATTTCTGCAAACAGGTCGTGATCACGTCGGCGAGCTTTGGCGGGAGGGGGCCGTGCGGACTCTCGACGACCGGAATCGGCGCCCGGATGTGCATCATGCACAGCTCGCGCAGCTCCTTGTGGATGTACGGCGGGCGACCCGCGACCAGCTCGAACAACACCGCACCGAGACCGTACTGATCCGAGCGATCGGTCGCCGGCAACCCGCGCAGCTGCTCGGGTGAGATGTACGAGGGCGTGCCCAAAACGAAGTCGCCTTCTTGCTCTGGGATGCCTTCACCCGCGATCGCGGCAAGACCGAAATCGATCAACTTTACGTGCAGCGGGTGGTCGCTGATGATCAACGCGTTCGACGGCGTGACATCGGCATGGACGACGCCGTGGTCGTGGACCGTGGCGAGCGCCGAGGCCATCTGTCTAGCGATCGTCACGACCTCTGAAAGCTCGAACGCCCCACGCGCGACGCGATCCGCGAGGCTCTCGCCCTCGAGCAGCTCCATCACGAAGTATGGCCGGCCATCCGCGAGGTGACCGAAATCAAAGACGTCGCCGATGTTCGGATGGCGCACGCGGGCGGCCGCTCGCGCCTCGCGCAAGAACCGCTGGCCTGCAGTGGGATCTTTCTCGAAGACGCGGGAGCGCAGCACCTTGAGCGCATAGGCGCGACCGAGGGCGACGTGATCGACGCGATACACGGTGCCCATGCCGCCTTCACCGAGCGGCTCGACGATGCGGTAGTTGCCGACGACGTCGCCGATCGAACCGACCGCGACCGGCGGAGCCGTGCGTGCGCGATTGCCCCGCTGCGGCACCACGACGAGCTCGGCGCGCAAGCCCCCGCTGGGGCGAATCGTGATGATCACGTCCGCATCGCGATCGCCGCTGCGAACTTTTGTGACCGCGCTCGACGAGCTGGCCGCGGCGAGATCGAGGTTCGCGATGTAGGCGAGCCTCGCGATCGCGGCTGCCCCGACCAGCGCTTCGACGGTGACCGTCGTGATCACCTGCTTGTTACGCTCGAACGAGAACGTGTAGGTCTCGTCGGTCGTAGGCTCGAGATACACGGTCTCGGCCTGTGAGCGAACCGCCGCGGCAAGCACGAGGTCCGCCAGACGCTTCGGATCGATTCCGCGGGCTTCACTACTCGCCATCCGCGAGATGATATTATCATACGGATGACTGCGGACGTGGGCGGAGGCGTAGCGGAGGCGGCGATGCTTCCTAGTGCCGTGCGCCTTCTCGTGGTCGACGATGACGCTCTCATCTGTCGCAAGATGGCGGCCGGTCTCGCGACCGCGGGCTTCCAGGTGGTCACTGCGAACGATTCCGAGGGTGCATTTGCCGTCGCCGCGGAGACCCCGCCCGATGTCGCGATCGTCGATCTGGAGATGCCGGGCATTGGTGGTCTTGGCGTGATCGCCGAGCTCAAGCGCCTGCACGGAGTCGCCGTCCACGTGATGGTGCTGACCGGCCACGACGACGAGGAGCGTCGCTCCACCGCCTTCGAGGCCGGAGCCGACGACTACATCGTCAAACCAGTGCCGATCAGCGAGCTCCGGCGGCGGGTCTCGGCCGCGGTGCGCACCCAGCGCGCCTACGTGAATGTCCGGCTCGAAAAAGAGGCTGCCGAGCGGCGGCTCGTCTACGGCCAGGAGGCGAGCGCTCTTCTCGCGCACGACCTCAACAATGGCCTCGCGGTGTCCCTCAACAATCTGGCGTATCTGGTCGATGTCGTGGAGGCAGACGTCGAGGTGATGGACGCGATCGCAGCGACCCTGCGTTCGGTGCGCCGGATGTCCGGGCTCGTCGCGAACTTCGTCGATATCGCGCGATTCGAAGACGCCGCGGTCAAGCCGACTGTGGCGTCGACGAACGTGCGCGAGCTGCTGCAATCGGTGATCGACGTGCACTCGCAGGCGCTCGCAAAGGGCGTCTCGTTCGAGATCCACTGCGAACCTGCGCTGGAGGGCCGGTTCGACGCGGGGCTCGTCGAGCGCGTGCTTCACAACCTGTTCGGTAACGCTGCGCGCTATTGCGGCAATGGCGGCAAGATCACGCTGGGCGCCCAGCCACCGCCCGACCAGGTCTCTGATGGCGCGGTCCAAATCTGGGTGTCCAACACCGGTCCTCAAATTCCCGAGAACATCCGCGGGACGCTGTTCGGCAAATACGTCCAAGGCAAGGGCGGTAAGCGCGGGATGGGCCTCTACTTCTGTCGCTTGGTGGCCGAAGCACATGGTGGAAGGATCGAGTACGAAGCTCGTCCTGACGGTCCCAGTTTCGTACTGCGCCTACCGGGGCGTGCCTAGAAAGGGTAATGTGATCCAGTGGCGACGATCCTGATCTGCGACGACGACCCCGACATCCGAGCCGCCATGAGGCGGACCTTACGAGGTCATGAAGCAATCGAAGCGGGCTCGCCCAAGGAAGCCCTCGCGCTCTTCAAGGAACGCGAGTTCGACGCCCTGATCTCCGATTTTTCGATGGGCGCCGAAGCCGATGGGCTCGACCTCCTTGCACACGTGAAGCTGATGTACCCGGAGACGATCCGCTTCCTCGTCACCGCGAACCGCGACCTCGATGTCGCCACCCGAGCGGTCAACGAAGGCTCGGTGCATCGCTACTTTTTGAAGCCTTGGGACGACGTGAAGCTGCGGTCCGCGCTCGACATCGTGCTCGCCTCGACCAAGCGCAGCGTAGGCACCCGGTAACTGATGTCGGTGGGGGGCGGCCAAGCGCATCTCGGTCGCGTCCTCGTCGTCGATGACGACGGTGCAATCCGCCGGGTGTGCTCGCGCGTCCTCGGCGCCGAAGGCTGGACGGTCGTCCTTGCCGACAACGGTCGGGCCGCGATCACCGAGCTCGAGGGCGCGAAGGCGCCGTTCGATTGCGTGCTCTCCGACGTCAACATGCCGGAGCTCGATGGCTTCGGGCTCGTCCGCGAGCTGCGAGCGCTCGATGGCGATCTTCCGGTGTTGCTGATGACCGGCGATCCATCGCTGCACGGCGCGGTCCGGGCGATCGATCAAGGCGCGGTCTCGTACATCACCAAGCCGTTCGATCACGAAGTACTTGCCGCGGCGGTCGCGAGGGCCGCGCGCGTTCACGGCGTGCAACGCATGCGGCGGCGCGCCGAATCGTACGCGCGCGAGCTCTATGGCGAGACGATCCTGGATCGCTCCGCGCTGCAGAATCGGTTCGACAACGCGATCGCGAAGTCGTGGATGGCCTATCAACCGATCGTCGAGGTCTCGACCAAGTCGATCTACGCTTACGAGGCACTGCTCCGGACCGACGAAGAATCGTTGCGTCGCCCCGATATCTTCATCGCGACCGGCGAGCGGCTCGACAAGATCCAGCTGATCGGACGCACCGTGCGTGCCGCGGTTGCGGCTGCTGCCGACACCGCACCGAGCAACGCGCTCTTGTTCGTCAACGTGCACGGCCTCGAGCTCACCGATGAAGAGCTCTACCTGACCACGAGCGCACTCGCGCAACATGCGAAGCGCGTCGTCCTCGAGATCACCGAACGCACGAGCGTCGATCCGGCGGTCGGGTCGACCCGCGTCGCGATGTTGCGCAAGATGGGCTACCGGATCGCGGTCGATGACCTCGGCGCTGGTTACGCGGCCCTCGGCGCGCTTGCCTCGCTCGAGCCCGAGATCGTGAAGCTCGACATGTCCCTGATCCGCGATCTCGATCGCCACACGAACAAGCGGCGCATTGTCGCGGCCATCGCGAACTTGTGCCGGGAGCTCGGCAGCAAAGTCATCGCCGAAGGCGTGGAGACGATCGCCGAGCGCACCGCATGCGTCGACGCGGGTATCGATCTCTTGCAGGGCTACCTGTTCGCGAAGCCAAGCCAGGGCTTCGTAACCGTGGCGTTCTAACGAACCCGCGGCGAAAGGGTCGCGGGTTCGTTGCCATCATTGTCGTCGCTCGCGCTCGCCCCGTCCGAGGATGCAGTCCGGAGAACAGCCGGTGCGGCGTCGCTGCGCTATCAGCTCAATCGTGCACGCAACAAAGATGTCCGCGTGCGCCGGGTCTCGAGCCCGAGCTCCTGATCGATGCCGTGATGCGCGCGGCCGGCGAAGCCGGCACACCAGAAGTAACGCTCGGGTGGCCTACGCGCCAACGGTCAAAACGGAGTCGTCATTTTCTCAGCGGAGAACTACTAGGGTTTGCCGGCGGCGATCAGATCACCGACGATCCGCCAGGTCATGCCCCAGATCGTGAAGCCTTCGTAGCTCCACGCCGGGAACGAGCGTTCGGTGCCCGGATAGTTGAAGGTGCTGTCGAAGTGCCCGGCGCTCGCGAGATCGAGCGGCATCCAGAACGCGGAGAGTGCCTCAGGTCCGACAACGACCGGCAGCTCGACGCTCGTGACGAACGCGAATGGCGTAACCTCCATGCCCATGGGTCCGGCGGAGAGCGGCGCGACGACCGGGAGTGGACCGATCAGCCGGGTCGCGTGCAGGTCGACGCCGAGCTCCTCGTGGGTCTCGCGAATCGCGCAGGTGAGCAAATCGCCATCACTCGGATGAAAGCCGCCGCCTGGTAGCGAGATGTGACCCGACCACGGATCGCCTTGCCGATCGACGCGCTTCATCAGCAACACCCGAGGCCCATCCGGATCGTCGTGGACCACCGCGGCCACTGCTGCGCGCTTGCGCCCATCGGGTGGCGGGCGAACGTCACGCACGGGCAAGCGCGCGAGCAGACGTTCGACCAAGGGCGACACGAGCCCTTTATAGCGCTACAGCAGTACGATGCCTGCCTTGCCGACACGCGAATTTGACCTCGTTCTCCTCGGTGCAACCGGCTTCACGGGCAAGCTGGTCGCGCTCTATCTGGATCGTCAACCCGCCATGAAGTGGGCGCTCGCGGGCCGCAGCCGCGAGAAGCTCGAAGCGCTCGCCGCCGAGCTCAAGACGAAGGTGCCGATCGTTGTCGCCGATGCTCTCGATCCGAAGGCGTGCGCCGAGCTCGCACGACGCACGAAGGTTTTCTGTACGACCGTCGGCCCGTATGCGAAGTACGGCGCGATGGTCGTCGCCGCGTGTGCGGCTGCCGGCACGCACTACTGCGATCTCACCGGCGAGGTGAACTTCATCCGGGAGATGATCGACGCGCACCACGAGACCGCGAAGAAGACCGGCGCGCGCATCGTGTGCTCGTCCGGCTTCGATTCGATTCCGAGCGACCTTGGCACGTGGGCGACGCAGCAAGCGTTCATCGCGCAGTTCGGCCATCCCGCGCAAAAGGTGACCGCTTACTACGGCGCGGTCAGCGGCGGTTTCTCGGGCGGCACCGCGGGCAGTATGTTCGCAACCGCCGATGCGATGAAGGATCGCGAGGTCCGGCAGATCCTCGCGAATCCGTACGGGCTCGATCCGGATCCGACCGCACCCCGCCCTGCGGCACCCGATGAGAAGGCGCCGGGTTGGGATCGCGACATCGGGATGTTCACCGCGCCGTTCGTGATGGCGACCATGAACTCGCGCGTCGTGCGTCGTGCCCACGCCCTCTCGGGCATGCCGTGGGGTGACGATTTCGTCTATCGCGAGGTCATGAGTACGCCGCCGACCGCGACGGGCGCCGTGATCGCCGCCGGCATCACCGCTGGGCTCGGCGCGCTCGCGCTCGCGCTGCGCTACCCGAAGCTGCGCGCCGAGATCGAGAAACGCGCGCCGAAATCGGGCGAGGGTCCGAGCCCGGAGAAGCGCGAGCGCGGCCACTGGAAGGTCCGGCTCGTCGCGAAACGTGGAGACGACCGGCTCGATTACATCGTCGCCGACCCGCATGGCGATCCGGGCTACGCCTCGACCTCGAAGATGCTCGCCGAGGTCGCGCTCTCGCTCGCGTTCGACCCGCTGAGCTCGCCCGGCGGAGTGGTGACGCCCTCGTTCGCGATGGGCCAGGCGCTGGTCGATCGACTCGTCGCGGCAGGCCTCGAGTTTCACGCGAAGTAGGCGCGCGACCGGTTACGATGGCGCGTGGCCTATCGGATCCTCGTGTGGTTTCTGCGCACCGTCACGCGGGTGTTCTTTCGCCAGATCGAGATCGTGGGGCTCGAGCACATCCCGTCGGACGGCCCGGTGGTGTTCGCTGGCAATCATCCGAACTCGCTGATCGATCCGATCCTGATCATCACGACGTGCGGCCGCAAGGTTCACTTCGCCGCGAAAGACCAGCTGTTCAAAGGACGGCTGATGCGTGCGGTCCTGCGCGGGCTCGGTGCGGTCCCGATCAAGCGACGTGACGATCACGATGGTGCGCCCCGAGACGCTGTAGCGGCCAGCTCCGGTGGGCGCGATCGTTCGCCCGTCGACAACTCCGCACCGCCCTTCGGCGCCGCTGACGGCCGGCGCCACGCACCGGCCGTCGACAACGATGCGGCGTTCACCGCGATGTTCGACGTGCTCGGCGATGGCGGCGCGATCGGCATCTTCCCCGAAGGTCTGTCGCACGACGAGGCGCATCTCTCGCGGTTGAAGACCGGTGCTGCGCGGCTCGCACTCGGTGCCGCGCATCGCACCCATCGCAACATCACCGTCGTGCCGTGTGGGCTCACGTTCATTCATCCGAAGCGATTTCGCAGCCGCGTGCTCGTCCAGTACGGACCGCCGCTCGTGTTCGACGAGGCGGTCGAAAATACGCCCGAGCGAGTGCGCGAGGTGACCGACGAGATCGGCGATTCGCTGCGCCGGCTCACGGTGAACGCGCCGGATTGGGACACCGTGCGCGCGCTCGATGTCGTGCGGCGGCTGTATCAACCGCAGGAGATCTCGATCGAGGAGCGCGTCGAGCTCGCGCGCCGGTTCAATACGTACTACGCGCAGGTCGCGGCTGATCCGCGCGTGATCGGTTTGATGGGCAAGGTCGGTGCGCACCAGGATCGCCTCGACGAGCTCGGCATCACGGACCGCGAGCTCGCACGTGATCTGTCGAAGCTCGAGGTCGCCGCACGCGTCGGACGCCATCTCGTCTTGCTCGCGTTCTGGTTGCCGCTCGCGATGCCCGGTGCACCGATGCACGTGTTGCCACTCGCGTTCGGTCGGTTCGCGAGCGGCAAGTTGACGCCGCGCAAGGATGTGGTCGCGACCACGAAGTTGTTGATCGGCCTGTTGCTCGTGCTGCTCGGCTACGCGATCGCTATCGCGCTGGCGGGCTGGAAGCTGGGCGTGTGGGCCGCCGCCGCGCTCGCGATCCTGTTGCCGGTCTCGGGCTGGGCGACGCTGCGCGTGCTCGACCGAGTTCGCCTCGTGCGGCGTGGGCTCGGCGTCTTGTTTCGTCGGCTCGCGTTTCGTCGCGAGGTGCGCTCGCTGCGCGGCGAGCGCACGCGGCTCGTCGAGCTCGTGGTTGCCACCGTCGGTGTAGTCAAGCCCGCGGAGCTCGCCGCGCTATTTCCGATCGATCATCCAGATCGCCGGATCGAAGAATCCTCGCGCGCACGGTGCGACGCCGATCTCGATGCCGAGCTCGACAAGGACGGCCCGTGAAGCCGCTCGTCGTGTTGTTGCATGGGCTCGCGCGCGGCCGCGGCTCGATGGAGAAGCTCGGCGCCTACCTGCGCGCGCACGAGCTCGAGACGTGGTCGCACACGTACCCCTCACGCAAGCATTCGCTCGCGTATCTGGCCGAGGCGATGACCGAGCTCCTCGTCGAGCGTGCTGCCGGCCGACCGCTGTATGCGGTCACGCATTCGATGGGTGGGGTCCTCGTGCGCCACCTTCACGATCCGCGGCTGCAGTGGCAGCGCATCGTGATGCTCGCACCGCCGAATCGCGGCAGCCGGATCGCCGCCGGGCTCGTACGCAATCCCGTATTTCGCTGGTTCTACGGACCGGCTGGAGCCGAGCTCGCGGTGGCCTCGCGGTGGCCCCCCCCGCCTGCACCCTTCGCGGTGATTGCCGGCACGCGCAATCTCGCGGTCTCGAACGTGGCGAGCTGGACCGTAAGTCGGATGTTTCCCGCCGGCACCGCTCACGACGGCACGGTCGCGGTCGAGGAAACCAAGCTCGAAGGCATGACCGCGTTCGCCGAGGTCGACGCGACGCATCCGTGGATCATGAACGCACCGAGGGTGCAGGCGCTCGTCGCGTTGTTTCTGCGCACGGGGAGCTTCGCTTCTGAGTGACGCGCGGATCGCGCGCGTGTTACAGGATCGAGTACATGTTCGGGCGCCTGTTACCTCGCGAGACCAGCTTCTTTGACTTCTTCGAGGAGCACGCCGCGCTCACGATCGAAGGCACAAAGGAGTTCCTGTCGATGGTGACGACCGGCGCGAACATCCCGGCGAAGTGCCGACGGATCTCCGATATCGAGCACGAGACCGACACCATCACGCACCGCTGCGTCGAAGCGCTGCACAAGACCTTCATCACGCCGATCGATCGCGATCAGATCCATCGCTTGATCACCCGGATGGACGACGTGATGGATTACGTCGAAGCCGCCGCCGAGCGCATCGAGCTCTACGAGATCACGGTGATGACCAGCGATGTCCGCGACCTCGCGGATTGCTTGCATCGCGCTGCCCAGCAAGTCGAGGTCGCGGTGCGCGGCCTCCGCGATCTCAAGAACCCGCAAGCGACCCTGAAGATCTGCATCGACATCAATCGGCTCGAGAACGAAGCGGATGCGATCCTGCGCCGCTCGGTCGCGCGCCTGTTCAAGGAAGAGAAAGATCCGATCACCGTGATCAAGTGGAAGGAGGTCTACGAGAACCTCGAGTCCGCGAGTGATCGGTGTGAGGATGTCGCGAACATCATCGAGGGTGTGATCCTCGAGCACGCTTGATGGCGATCACGACGCTGGTCTGGATCACCGTCGCCGTCGCGCTCCTGTTCGACGTGGTCAACGGCTTCCACGACGCTGCGAATTCGATCGCGACCGTAGTCTCGACCCGCGTGCTTTCGCCGCGCCTCGCCGTGATCTGGGCGACAGTGTTCAATTTTGTCGCACTGTTCATTTTCCAAGAAGGTGTCGCGAACACGATCGCGAAGATCGTCAACGTCGATCACTCGAACCCGGCATTCGTGTGGGTCGTGATCTGCGGCCTGCTCGGCGCGATCTTGTGGAACCTGCTCACCTGGTGGTGGGGCCTGCCCTCGTCGAGCTCGCATGCCTTGATCGGCGGACTCTCGGGAGCCGCACTCGCCTTCTCCGGCGGCAACTTCGCGGTGCTCAACATCCACAGCCTCGTCAAGACGCTCTACTTCATCGTGCTCGCGCCCGTGATCGGCCTCGTGCTCGGCGGCCTGTTCATGTTCATCGTGATGTGGGCGTTCCGCAACACGCGGCCCCGGAAGGTCGATTCGATCTTCCGGATCGGGCAGCTGTTCTCGGCGGCCGCATACTCGGTCGGTCACGGCGGCAACGATGCGCAAAAGACGATCGGCGTGATCTGGGTGGTGATGGTAGCGGGCGGCGTGTTACCGACCACCGCGCTCGGCGCGCCGCACTGGGTGATCGTCGCTTCGTACGGCGCGATGGCTTTCGGCACCGCGCTCGGCGGTCAGCGGATCATCAAGACGATGGGCATGGGAATCACGTCGCTCAAACCGGTTGGCGGGTTCTGCGCGAACCTCGCGGGCGCGGTCACGCTTTTCGGCGCCACCGCGCTCCGCGTCCCGGTCTCGACCACCCACACGATCACCGGTGCGATCGTCGGAGTTGGCTCGGTCCAGAAGCTCCGTGGTATCCGGTGGAACGTCGCGACGCGCATCCTATATGCCTGGATCTTCACGATTCCTGCGGCAGCAGCAGTCGGCGCCCTGACGCTGTACCTGGTCCACGCGCTCGGCGCATTCTAGGTGTCAGACCGCTGATCAAGATTGGGGGCGTGGCGAAGCTCTACTTTCGATACGGTACGATGGACTCGGCGAAGTCGATGAACCTCCTCGCTGTCGCTCACAACTATCGCAAGCAAGGCAAGCGCGTGTTGCTTGTCAAGCCGCGCCTCGATACCCGCTTCGGAGCCACCAAGATCTCGTCGCGATCCGGGCTCGAGGCCGAAGCTGATCTGATGGTCGATCCCGATACGCAGCTCGATCCGCGCGAGTTCGCGGGGATCGATTGCGTGCTCGTCGATGAAGCGCAGTTCCTCGCGCCCTCGGTGATCGATGATCTGCGCCGCATCACGGTCGATCCGGGCGTGCCCGTGATCTGCTACGGGCTCCGCACCGATTTCAAGACGAAGCTGTTCCCGGGCGCGCAGCGCTTGATGGAGCTCGCTGATGGCATCGAAGAGGTCAAGGTCACCTGCCAGTATTGCCAGCGAAAGGCGATCTGCAACCTGCGGTTCGTCAACGGCACGCCCACGCTCGATGGCCCGCAGATCCAGCTCGGCGTCGACGAGCACTACGCGCCGGTGTGCTGGGCACACTACGACGAAGCGACCAAGCACCTCAGCGCCGAAGCGTCGGGCGCCGTGCTCCGACCTAGTTGAGATCTGCCCGCTTGGCGCGCCACTCGCGAAACAGCGCGCTGAATCGCGGGTCGGCGTGGAGCGCTACGAGATCCGCATCGGTCTCCATCTTCTCGGCGTGGTCGTAGCCGTGCTCGATCGCGAGCGCGACTTGCTCGATCGCGCGATCGATCTGGCCGACCGCGGCGTAGGCGCACGCGGCCGAGTGATAGATGTACGGATTCTCGAGCGCGAACTTCTGGCCACCGTCGGCGAGCTCGACCGCGAGCCGATAGTCGCCGAGCGCGTGCGCGTGGATACATGCATTGTTCCACGCCATCACGAGCGCGGTCCGCGCTTCGCCGGTCCTCGGCGTCGGTTCGGGTAACGAGATCACCCGACGCAGGATCAGGAGTGCTTGCGCACGCTCGACCGAGAAGCTCGCGTTGTACAGATGCGGCACGAGCGTGTCGAGCTCCGGCAACCTCG
This sequence comes from Kofleriaceae bacterium, assembly GCA_043759355.1. GTDB lineage: Bacteria > Myxococcota_A > Polyangia > Haliangiales > Haliangiaceae > JABFXX01. The sequence continues at coordinate 77,667 of JAYVLQ010000041.1, read as the reverse complement.
CGAGCACCGCTTCGAGGGATGCCGGGGCATGGCGCGCGATCGACCCGACGAGATCCGAGAGATCCTCGGGTGGCGTTGCGAGCGCCGTCGCCGCGTCCAGGAGCTCGAGCGCGGACGCGAGACCTTTGGCGGAATGCTCGGCGATCTCACCGATAACGAGCAGGCGAACATCGCGGCTCCGAGCCGTCTTTGCGAGCGCGATTGCCTCGGTCACCCGATCTTGGCGAACAAGCACGATCGCGAGATAGCCGACCGCATCGGAGCCCGGCTCGAACGCGATCGCACGCCGCAGCAAGCGCTCGGCGACGATCGAAGCCTCGGCATCATCGGGATCGCGCTCGAGCGCGACCTCGACGAGCATGCCCGCGAGCTCGCGACGGCTCCATGTACTCTGCGAGACCGCCCACGTGAGCGCCGCCTCCTCGCCTTGGCGGCGAACGCGATCCGCTAATGGATTGCCTGCGAGCACGAACGAAGGCTGACCATCGTCGCCGTTCGCACGCGCCTTGACCGAATCGTCGACGGTATCGAAGCGAGCCCATGCGATTGGCAGGATCTCGTCGAGCCGCGCGGCGATCCACAAGAGGAAGTGAACCTGATCGGCTGCGGTCGCCGGCACCGCGAAGCGTTCGACCCACATCAGCGCCGAGCGATGCGTGCGATCGTGGATCACGTCGGCGCGCTGAAACGGCTCGAACTCCTCGGCGCGCTCGTCCTGATAGACGGAGAGCCACAGCGCGAAGAACGCGTTGACGACCGATTCTTCGCCGAGCGTGGCGGACCCTGCGAGCTTCACCGCGATGCCGAAGCTCTCCCAGTCATATTCGTCGATGATCTCGGGATAGCGCTCGACCGGAAACGAGACCGAGTGCTCGAACGGAGGTGGCCCGTTGCGCCAGTGACTCTCGAGCTGGATCGCGTCGACATCGAGCTCGTCGTCATCGAGCTCGTCATCGTCGTCGTCGTCACCATCATCATCATCATCGTCGGGCTCCGGCGTCGCGGGCGCATCGGGCGCCGCGTAGAGCACCTCCTCGGCCGGCGCCGCTTCGGGAACCTGGATATCGCGCGGGTCGGCGACCTCGTCGCTCTGGTCGGGGGAATCGCCGTCGTCAGCGTCATCAGGGTCGTCGATTTCGCTCCTGGCGTCGGCCTCGAGCTCCATCCACGCGACCCCGTCCGCGCCGGTCTCGACCTTGACGAACCACACGGTCTCGAGCTCGAACTTCGCGCCCGCAGCCTCGATCGCGGCGCGATGAGCGGCGATCTCGTCCGCGGCAGGCGGCAGCCATGGTGCCGCATGGAATTGACGATCCGGATCGCTCGCGTGGTCCTCGGTCTCCTCTTCGGTGCGCTCGGTCACGCCGGCGGCCGTGAGCGCGTCCCAGAGCTCGTCTTGTGTCTTGGCGTCGAGTGGTCGCGCACTTCGCGCCACCAAGATGCCGCGGGCGAGCTCACTGCGCCGCGGCTCGAGCCCGACGATTTCCATGCCTGGTCTCAGCGTATCAGCATTCGATGATGTTCACAGCGAGCCCGCCACGGGCCGTCTCTTTGTACTTGCTGCTCATGTCGGCGCCAGTACGCCACATGGTCTTGATGACCTTGTCGAGCGAGACCTTGTGGGTGCCATCGCCCTGAAGCGCGAGCCGAGCCGCATTGATCGCCTTGACCGCGCCCATTGCATTGCGCTCGATGCACGGCACCTGGACGAGCCCGCCGATCGGATCGCAGGTCAGGCCGAGGTTGTGCTCCATCCCGATCTCCGCTGCGTTCTCGACCTGCGCGGGAGTTCCGCCCATGACCTCGGCGAGGGCGCCGGCGGCCATCGAGCACGCGACGCCGACCTCGCCCTGGCAGCCGACCTCGGCTCCACTGATCGAGGCGTTCTTCTTGTAAAGCGCGGCGATCGCAGCAGCGGTGAGCATGAAGCGGATCGTACCTTCGTCGTCCGCGTTCGGCAGGAAGCGACGATAGTACATCATCACCGCGGGGATGATGCCGGCGGCACCGTTCGTGGGCGCGGTGACCACGCGTCCTCCCGCGGCGTTCTCTTCGTTGACCGCGAGCGCGAACAGGTTGACCCAGTCCATGATCGCGAGCGGATCGGTGTGACCGCCAGGATCGCTCTTGAGGCGGCGATACAGCGAAGCCGCGCGGCGTTTGACCTTGAGGCCACCCGGCAAGATGCCTTCGCGCGCGCAGCCGCGCTTCACGCAGGCATCCATCGCCGCCCAGATCTCGAGGATGCGAGCGCGGATGTCTGCTTCGTCGCCGTGCGCCTTTTCATTCTCGAGCATCAGCGCCGAGAAGCTCATGCCATGTTCCAGCGATAGCTTGAGCAGCTCGGCGCCGGTGTTGAATGGGTAGGGCACCGTGATCTGATCCGCCGGTGGGGAGCCATCAGCCGGTGCGCCGGTGTGATCGACGACGAAGCCCCCGCCGACCGAGTAATAGATCCGTTCGACGAGCGTGGCCGCACCGGCGTACGCGCTGAACCGCATGCCGTTGGCGTGGAGTGGCAGCTTCTCGCGACGATGAAAGATCAGCGCTTCGGCCGGGTCGAGCGCGACCTCGTGCTTGCCGAGCAACTTGATCCGCTTGGTCATCTCGACCGCGGAGACGCGCCGCGCGACGCTATCGATATCGACCGTGGCCGGCTCGTCGCCTTCGAGGCCGAGCACGATCGCACGATCACTGCCGTGGCCCCTGCCGGTGAAGCCGAGGCTGCCGAACAACTCGATCTTCACACCCGTGACTTGGCCGAGCATGCCATCTGCTTCGAGGCGCTCCGCAAAGCGCTTCGCGGCGCGCATCGGACCGACGGTGTGCGAGCTCGATGGCCCGATGCCGATCTTGAAGATGTCGAAGACCGAGATGTGCACTCTCATGCAATGTACTCGATCAGCGGTTGGGTGCGCGCTTGCGTGACTTCTTGATGTTGGCGTCACGCTGCGTCAAATCGCATTTCGCCACGAAACCATCGAGGATCAGGGCGAGGCCGCGCTCGAATCGGCGGTGCTCGGTCACGTCGGTCGACATCGCGATGAAGGCGTCGATCGGCTCGCGCCCTGCTAGCCAACCTACGAGGTGCGGTTACTCGGCCGCTGCGAGATATTCCTTCGTCAGCTCGTCGATCGCTTCGCACGCCGCGTCGAGCAGGTTGTCCCGACCATCGTCGGGGTCGTGCAACACGCTGCCGAACACGACGTCGTCGACGATCCGCCGCATCGACAGCGCGTCGAACCGCTCCTCGTCCGCGATCTCATGAGCCGATGCGGCGAGCTGCTCGCGCGTGAGCCACGGCTTGCGGCTATCTACTCGGATCGTGCAAGCGCGCTCGCGGGCTACGGCCTGATCACGCTCTACACGACCGCGATGATCTGGGTCGGCATGTGGCTCGGCGTCCCTCGCCGGCCTCCGCGCGCGCATGATTTCAGGTAGATGCGAGGCGCAAAACGACCCGCGAGTTACCGTTCCTGTTTCAGAACAGGATGCGGGTCTTGATGCTGGTCGGCAGCTCGCCGATCGCGGTCTTCACCTCGCCCGAGACATCCTGATCGAGATCCATGATCAGGTAACCGATATCGGTGTCCGTCGAGAGGACCTGAGCGCGAATGTTCGCGTTGCGATCCGAGACGATCTTGTTGATGTCGCGAAGCACGCCAGGGACGTTGCGGTGGATGTTGAGGATCCGGTGCGTGCCCTTGGCCTGCGGGAGCTCGACCTGCGGGAAGTTCACCGCGCCGGTCGTCCAGCCCTGGTTGACGTACTTGAGCAGCACGGTCGAGACCTCTTTACCGATCGCCTCCTGGGCTTCCTCGGTCGAACCACCGATGTGCGGCGTGAGGATCACGTTCGGTAGGTTGCGGAGCTCGGTCTCGAAGCCATCGCTGTTGGTCTCCGGCTCGGTCGGGTAAACGTCGACGGCGGCGCCACCGACATGACCACTCGCGATCGCGGCGGCGAGCGCATCGATCTGGACGACCGTGCCGCGGCTCGCGTTGAGCAGGCATGCGCCCTTCTTCATCAACGCGAGCTCGGCGGGGCCGATCATATTCTTCGTCGACGGTAGCTCGGGGACGTGGAGCGTGACGAAATCGGAGACCTTCAGCACGTCGTCGAGCGTGGGCAGCGACTGGTTGTTGCCCATCGGAAGCTTCGCCGACACGTCGTAGAACACGACGCGCATGCCGAACGACTCGGCGAGCACGCCGACCTGGCTGCCGATGTGGCCGTAGCCGACGATGCCGAGCGTGTGGCCGCGGACCTCGTGGCTGCCGACCGCGACCTTGCGCCACTGCCCGAGGTGAACTTCGCGCAGCCGATCGCCGAGCTGGCGCGACAGCATCACGATCTCGGCGATGATCAACTCGGCGACCGAGCGCGTGTTCGAGAACGGCGCGTTGAACGCGACCACACCCGCGCGGTTCGTGTAGCCCAGATCGATCTGATTCGTCCCGATGCAGAACGCACCGACCGCGAGCAACCGACGCGCTTCGTCGATCACCTTCGGAGTAATCTGGGTCTTGCTGCGAATGCCGAGCAGGTGGACGTCGCGAATCCTCGCAGCGAGCTCGGCCTCGGACAGGGCGCCCTTCACCGTCTCGACTTGAAAACCTTCCGCTGCGAACGCCGCGGTGGCGACCGGGTGAATGTTCTCGAGCAAAAGGACCTTGATCGAGGACTTCGGAAACGACGTCTCGGACATCGCGGGTCACCTTAGCAGGGTTATCTTCGGGACATGGCGAAGGCGAAGGCCGGGACGAAACCGGCGAAGGAACCCGAGGCACCGAAGCCAACGAAGACCGCCGCGCCTCGCAAGCGGAAGCTCAAGGCCGAAGCTGGTTCGGTCGGGCTCACGTCCGCGGAGGTCCGTGATCCCGAAAGTCGGCCGGTTTCTCGATCCGGTGATCGCGGTCGCCGATGGTGATGGTGATCGTGATGGCTTCATCTCGCCGAATGGCATGCACCGCCTCGCGGCGATGACCGCGCTCGGCGCGAAGACGATCGTCGCCCTCGTGATGCCGGAGCCGGAGATCGCATTCCGCATCCTCGCGCTCAATACCGAGAAGGCGCACAACCTCAAGGACAAGGCGCTGGAAGTCATCCGGATGGCGCGGGCGATGGCCGAGGATGGCAAGCGCAGCGAGACCGATGTCGCCTTCGAGCTCGAGACGCCATCGCTCGTCACGATCGGCATCTGCTACGAGAAGAACCCGCGGTTCTCAGGCGGTGCCTATAACTCCGTCGTCTCGAAGTGCGAATCGTTCGCGACCGAGCCGCTGAGCAAGAGCTTGACGCTGCGCGAGGCACACGCCGACAAGCTGCTCGAGCTCGACGAGGCTGTCACGGTCGCCGTCGGCAAGCTCAAGAAAGCGGGCTTCACGAGTGGCTACTTGAAGCCGATCGTCGTCGCGCGGGTGAACCCGCTGCGCTTCGTCAAAGCCGGCACGGACGAAAAGTCCGATTTCGACAAGACCATCGACAAGATGATCGAAGGCGCGAAGAAGTTCGATCCTTCGAAGATTCGCGCTCAGGATGTCGCGATCGCTGCGGCGGTCAGCGGCGAAGCCGAGTAGCGGATACGACCCGAGTGGTCCGAGCGGTCCGAGCGGTCCGAGCAGCCTAGTAAAAGTAGTAGTGAATGCCAAAGCCGCCGGCGACGCCGGTGGTCGATCCGCCGATATCGAACTCGCTCGCGTCAGCAGTGCCGATCACGAACCCGCCGTTCGCGCTGAGCGCGACGTTCGAGCTGAGGAAGGCGCGGATCTCGAAGCCAGGCTCGATGAACAGGTTCGTGCCTCGGTTGCCACCCATGGGGCGGGGTACGCTGTCGAGGCCGATCTGGCCACCAATGCCGAAGTCGGCGAACGCGCTGTGATGCACGTGGTAGAAAAATCGGCCCGCGATCTGGAAACGCGAGTTATCGGCACCCGCGGGATCCGAATAGCCGAGCGAGCCACCGACGTGGAACAGGCCCGCGTCGTAATTGACCGATACGCCGCCGATGCCGCTCAGGGTGTACTCGGCACCGACGCCGATCGAACCTGCTTGACCGCCTGCGTGGGCTGCACCCGCAGCGCCGATCACGAACAACGTGGTGAGAAGCCTGGTCTTGGACATGCGCGCGATGCTGCCCGCATCTCGAGCGTGGATCAAGTGCTAGGCTCGCTGCGTGATCTCGGACGAGCTCGAGCTATCCCATCTCGATGCGCGCCACGTTCGAAATGGCTGGCGGTTGCTCGTGCCACCGCGCGTGCTCGACGCGCCTACATGGGCACTCGTCGTCATCGATCGGAAGCCTTCCAAGATCCTGTCACTGGTGATCGCCGGTGCCCAGGCGCGCGGGCGGATCGATCCAGTGCCGCTCGCGAGCACCGAGCCTGCCGTGCTGGCGGCCTACGCGCAGCAGCTAGCGGTCGGCGCCGTCGTGGTGATCGATCAGCACCTGCTCAGCGAGCTGTCGTTGGAGATCGAGGGCCTGCTGCGCCTCGACATGGACGGCACCGAGCAAGCACTCGTCGCGCTGCGCGCCTTGAAGAAGCACGCGGGTCGGGGCGTGTGGACCGAGCCGCCGCTGCTGGAGCTCTTGCCCGCGCCGGCGTACGAGCCGATCCAGCGGACGTTCGAGCTGTTGCTTCCGGACCGCAGCGCGCTCCTCGCGTACGTGATCGAAGACGATCATTCACGCGTCCACACCTCGATCATCGCGACCAAAGAAGCAGGCAACATCAGCCGCGTCGGCACGCATCGAGCGATCGGTGATCTGGTCTCGGAGTCCACGCTCGCGCGCGATTGGAACCAGCACTACAAGCGCGTCCTCGCCGCCGTCGAGGAGCGCTACGCGAAGCCCTCGGTCGGCGTGTTTCTCGAGCGCGCCACGCTGATGAAGATCCTCACGGGCCCGAGCGACCAACTCGCGCGCGAGCTCAATGCGAAGCGCGTCGTGATCGATCCAGCGCCCGCATGGTTACTCGGCTTACTCGGCGGGGCGGCCGTCGCGGCGATGGCCGGCCGTGCCGCTTCTGCACTCGCGAGCATGCTGCCGCAAGCCACGCGCACCCGCGCGTCGGCCCTGGCGCAGCGTGCGCAGAGCGCGATGAAAGAATCCGGCGCGCACCCCTTCGCCCTGCTCGGGTTCGATCCGCTCGAGCTCTGGCAGCGGCTCCGCCACTACTACCGCGTGTAAGCGCGTCGCCTCTTCGCACCGCGACCGAGCTTCGACCCACTCAGCGCGACCTGTTTCAAGACCTTCTCACGATCGAGCCTCAGCCCTGCATGACCGAGAGCGAGATCGCGTGCTCGGGTGGTTGCGTCGAGGTTGCGCAGGCGGCACGCGAGCTCGAGGGCGAGCTGTACTCGAATCTCGGCGAGATGGCACCGACCCATAGCTCGCCTGCGGTGACCGCGTCCGGAGCTGCGGGATGCGTGTCGATGAATCCGCGCAGCACGATGATGCCGGCGGCCCCGGCGATCCCGATGACCAGCGCTTTCCCGCGCGGAGGGCACTGGCTCAATCGCGACGTTGCGTGACGAGCTGGCTTTCTTGGCCCTCGATCGCGACGGCGAGCTTGCCGTGATCCTCGATGTAGATGTCGCCGCAGCTCGTGCACACGAGGTTCTGCGCCAGCGTCTCGCCGCAACGACAGGCCCAGCCGATCCGACGTGCGGGTGTGCCGATCATCAAGCCGAACGCCGGGACATCGCGCGTGACGACCGCCCCTGCACCGATCAGCGCGTACTCGCCGATCGTGATGCCGCAGATGATCGTCGCGTTCGCACCGATCGTGACGCCACGACATACGAGCGTGCGCTCGAAGGAATCGGTGCGAGCGACATGTGCACGCGGATGCTTCACGTTCGAGAACACGCACGACGGCCCGAGAAACACGTCGTCCTCGAGCGTGACGCCCTCGTAGACCGAGACGTTGTTCTGGATCCGGCAGCCGTGACCGATCCGGACCTTCGCGATGTAACAGTTCTGGCCGATCGAACCCCGTTTCCCGATCCAGGCGCCGGCGACCACGTGCGTGAAGTGCCAGATCTTGGTCTCGGAGCCGACATGCGCACCTCGATCGACCACCGCGGTTTCGTGCACGAACGACATCCAACGGCTAGCTTACGCGCTAAGAATGCAGCGTGCCCAAGCGTCCGCCTCGCATCGCCAAGGAGCTCGCGATTCCGAGCGATCTTCCAGGCGCCGGGCCGACCAAGGCGCACACCACCGCGACCGGTGCGCTCTGGCACTCCGACGCTCTCGCCTTACTCGGTACGCTCGCGGATCGCTCGGTCGATCTCGTTGTCACCGATCCGCCGTACGCGATCGACAAGGACACGTGGGACGAGTTTGAATCGATCGAGGTCTATGTCGATTGGTGCGATACCTGGCTCGCCGAGGTCGCGCGCGTGCTCGCGCCGCACGGTTCGGCGTACGTGTGCGGGTTCTCGGAGATCCTCGCCGAGGTCAAGGTGCGCAGCGCGAAGCGCTTCGACAGATGTCGCTGGTTGATCTGGTTCTACAAGAACAAGGCGAACCTCGGCCGCGACTGGGGCCGTTCGCACGAATCGATCCTCCATCTGCGCAGCAAGCAGCACGCGATCAACACGGACGCGGTGCGCGTACCCTACAACGGCCACACCACCAAGTATCCGGCGCGCGCGCAGGCCGTCTCGTCGCAGTACGATCGCGGCGCGAAGCGCGACAAGTGGGAACCCCATCCGCTCGGCGCGAAGCCGCGCGACGTGTTCGAGATTCCCGTGATCTGTAACGGCATGACCGAGAAGACCCCGCACCTCACGCAAAAGCCCGAGGCGCTGATCGAGCGCCTCGTGCTCGCGTCGAGTGAGCCCGGGCAGCTCGTCGTCGATCCTTTCGTCGGCTCGGGCACCACCGCCGTGGTCGCGCAGCGCCTGGGCCGAAACTGGCTCGCCAGCGATGCCGACGCCAGGTACGTCGGCATCGCCCGAGCTCGACTGACAAAGTGATCAGTTCTTCGGTGTCAGGCCCATCTCTTTGACGAGATGGTCAGCGCCGTCGATCGTGTCCATCGTCCAGATCATGTAGCGAGCATCGACCTGGATCGTACGGGTGGTCGCGCCATTGAACACGATGTCCGAGGCGAGGCCTTCCTTGTTACCGTCGAACGCGAGGCCGACGAGCTCGCCCTTGTTGTTGAGCGTACACGAGCCGGAGTTGCCGCCGGTGATATCGAGATCCGATTCGAAGTTGATCGGCAGCTCGCCGCCGAGGCTCGCATCCGCGTACGGACCGAACTTCTTCGCCTTGATCGCCTCGAGCAACTTCTTCGGCGAGTTGAACGGTTCCTTGCCGGTATCCTTCGCGAGGATCTGCGACGCGACCGTGAAGGGGCCGTCGGCGAGCTCGTGCGAGCTCGGCTTGAGCGACTTCACCGTGCCGTACGTGATGCGGAGTGTGCTGTTTGCATCGGGAGCAAGAGCGCCTCCGAGGACTTCCTTCTCGGCTTCGACGTACAGCGGAGTCACGAGGATCAGTTCGCCGGTCCACGCGTCGCGCTTCTTCTCCTCGGCCTTGTAGGTCGGCCAGATCCGCTGCGCGGCCTGGATGAACGGATCCTTCGAAGCCTTGAGCTGCGCCGGCGTGCCCTTCTCGAGCAGCTCCATGCGGAGCTTGACATCTTCGATCGCGGGCGCCTGGTACCAGGCGGCGAGCGTCTTATCGATCAAGGCCTCGTCGATCTTGATGCCCTTTTTCGTCCCGAGCAAGAGCGCGAGCCACGGGCGTGCCGCTTCGTCGAGCTGGACCGCGCGCATCAGCGAGAGCTTGAAGCCTGCGCGATCGAGGACCGCGTCGTACTGCTTCGCGAATTGCTTCTGGCCACCCTTGGCGCGCTCCAGGTCGCGCTGCTGGTAGCCGGGCTTGCGATCGGCATCCTTTTTACCGCGCTCTTCGGCCCACCGCGTGAACGAGATCGCGGTGCCCAGCAGACGCGAGCCATTGAAGGTCGCGCTGCGATCGAAATCGACGCGCGCGGTGCGAAACTCGTCGGCCTGCAACGCATCGAGCTTCTCGATCGCGGCCTTGTAGTTCTCCTTGCCCGGTTGCGCGGCCCACGCGCGCGCCTTTTTATCGAGGCTGTCCTTCTGCGCCATCAGGTCCGGGGTCTTCTGCATGCCCTGCAGGATGCCCTGATACTTCTCGAGCGCGTTTTGAATGCCTTGCTTGCCGGTCGTCGCCTTGATCGCAATCTCGCCGTGGTCGCCGACGTGCGACTCGTACATTTTGTAGCGCTCCTCGAGGTACGCGATCATGTACGGGTAGGTCCACTCGAGATCGTGGTGCGTCGCCGCCGCCGAGGAGGTGCGGCTCGTGCGGCCGGGAAAGCCAGTCACCATCACGAAATCGTTCGGCTTGAGGCCGGCAGTCGTGACATGGATCCAGTGCTTCGGCTGGTACGGCACGTTGTCCTTCGAGTACTCGGCCGGCTGACCATCCTTGCCGACGTACGCGCGATAGAACGACCAATCGCCGGTGTGGCGCGGCCACTCCCAGTTATCGATCTCGCCACCGTAATCACCGACGGAGCGCGCCGGCACGTAGACGAGCCGGACATCCTTGATCTCGAGGTTCTCGATCAGCTGGTACATGCCGCCGCCGAAGAACCCGCTGACCTGGCAGCGCACGCTCGGGCGATCCTTCTCGCATGCGGCGAGCAGCTGCTTCTCGCGCTTCTCCTGCTCTTCTTTACGCGCGATCGGATCCTTGATCGCGTCGAGGCCATCGCGCATGTCCTTGGTAACGTCCTTGTAGCCCTGGACGACCATCACGTGCTGCGCCGGACCGGCGGTCGGCTCGTCGGCTTTGGTCTTCGCAAGGAAGCCGTTCTCGACAAGGTTATTTTCGGGCGTCGAGTTGAGCTGGAGTGCGCCCTGGACGCAATGGTGGTTCGTGACGATCAGGCCCTCGGGCGAGACGAACGTCGCCGAGCAACCGCCGAGCGACACGACGGCTGCGAGCGGAGCCGAGAGCGGATCGGCGAGCGTCTTGGCATCGAGCTTGACGCCCATCTTCGCGAAGTTGTCGGTGTGCTGCGGGAGCAGCATCTGCGAAGGCATCCACATACCACCCGGATCGGTGAACGCCTTGCGGAACGCCGCGGTTGGATCGTTCGAGACCTGATCGTCGATCGCCGCGCCGTGAACCTCACCGGGCTTCGAGACGTGCTTCGAATTGCCGAGCTCGCTCTCCGACGTGACGGGCTTGGAGTTCCCGCCGCAGGCGGCCAGCAAGGCCGCAAAAGAAAGTGCATTCCGATTCATGCCGATGGCCATACCACCGAACGAACGTGACCGGAGTTGTGGGGTGCTGACAAGCGCGCGAGGTTCGGACCGCTGTTCATCGGCCGGCGCTCGCACTGTCGCGGTCCTTCCTGCGACAGGGTAGGACACTACTCGTCGAAGTTGAAGTTCGCGAAGAAGCTCGCGACCTCTTCGGTCGGGACCTTCTGCCGCGCCTCTTCTCCGAGGTCGCGAATCTCGAGCAGCTCGTCAGGAATCTCGAGCAAGAACCGCGACGGCGTGCGCGGCATGATCCGGCCGCGGCTGACGCGCGTCGTGGCTCGGGTCAAGTAAAGCTTGCGCTGCGCGCGCGTGATGCCGACGTAACACAGCCGGCGCTCCTCGCTGACGTCGGTCGCGTGATCGGCATCCATCACGTCGGTCGCCTGCGGGTTGAGTGTGCGCGCGTGCGGCAGCAGCTCTTCCTCGAGCCCGATCATGAAGCAGACCGGAAACTCGAGGCCCTTGGCGCCATGCAGCGTGGTCAATACGACCTTCTCGCCCTCGGTGTCCTTCTTGTCGTCGTTGCTCGAATCGAGCGACATGTGGCGAAGATATTCGGCGAGCTTGTCCATGCCCTTGCCCTTGTCCATCCAGCGCTGGAGGGAGTTGAGCAGCCCTTGCACGTTATCGATCCGGCGCTGTGCTGCCGACAAGCTCGGCGAAGCCGAGCGCAGATCGTCGTAGAGCCCGATATCTTCGATCAGGCTCTTGGTCGAGTCGACCAGGTTGTGGCCATTCTCGATCCCGTGGCGCAGCCGCTCGACGGCCGTCTTGAACTTCTCGATGCCAGTGCGCGCCGGCCCGGTAACCTCGGTCGTCTCGAGCGCGTCCCACATCGTCGCGCCCGAGCCATGCGCGGTCGCGACGAGCTTGTCGATCGATTGCGCCCCGACGCCGCGGGTCGGGTAGTTGATCACGCGGCGCAGCGCGAGCTCGTCGCGTGGGCTGACCGCGATGCGGAGATACGCGAGGATGTCTTTGACTTCCTTGCGCTCGTAGAACTGCTGGCCGCCGTACATCACGTACGGTACTTCGTGCGTGCGCAGCTCCTCCTCGAGCAGCTTCGACTGGATGTTCGAGCGATACAGGATCGCGATGTCGCTCCAGCGCCGTCCGCCCTTCACGAGCGTCACGATCTCTCGCGCGACCCACTGCGCTTCGGCCTCTGCTGTCGAGGCGACCGCGTGCGTGATCAATTCGCCATCGCCGAGTTGCGACCACAGCGTCTTGCCGTGGCGATCCTTGTTATTCGCGATCACCGTATTCGCCGCGGCGAGGATCGATTTCGTCGAGCGATAGTTCTGCTCGAGCTTCACGATCTTCGCGGTCGGGAACAGCTTGTCGAACCCGAGGATATTCGAGGGGTCGGCGCCCCGCCACGAGTAGATCGATTGATCGTCGTCACCGACGACGACGAGGTTGTTGTGCTTCTGGATCAGCGCCTGGACCATGCGCAGCTGCGCACGGTTCGTATCCTGGAATTCGTCGACCATCACGTACTGGAACTTCGAGCTCCAGCGTTCGCGCGCGTCCGGATCTTTTTGCCACAACCGCACGGGCTCGACGATCAGATCGTCGAAATCGAACGCCGCGCACGAGCGCAGTTGCTCCTGGTACTTCGGATACACGTGCACGGTCATCGCGTCGTAGTCATCGGCCGGATTGCCCTTGAACTCGTCGGGGCCGATGAATGCGTTCTTCGCGAGCGAGATCCGGGCGAGGATCGCCTTCGCATCGAGCCGGCGATCGCCATCGTGGATCGAGCGCATCGCCTCGCGGATCAGGCCCATCTGGTCCGAGCCGTCGTAGATCACGAACCCGCGCGGCACCCCGAGCGCCTTGCGTTCGGTGCGTAACACTTGCAGCCCGAGCGCGTGGAACGTGCCGATCGTGAGCTTGCTCGCCACACTGCGGTTGTTGACGAGGTGACTGACGCGCTCGCGCATCTCCTCGGCCGCTTTGTTCGTGAACGTGACGGCGCAGATCGCCTCGGGTGGCACGCCTTGATCGAGCAGGTGCGCGATCCGGAACGTGATCACGCGAGTCTTGCCCGAGCCCGCGCCTGCCAGGATCAGGAGCGGTCCCGCGCCGTGCCCTGCCGCTTCTCGCTGTGGCGGATTGAGCTTGCCGAGATCGACCACGGGGCAGGCACGCTATACGATCCGAGCGTGGATCGCTATGAGCGACTCGTGGCTGCGTTACGCGACGAGCTGCCCGGGTTCCGGATCGTTCGAAAGGACCAGTCACGCCTGCATCGCGCGATCGATCGTGTGCTCTTGGTCGTGACGTTCGGTCAGATGCGAACGTACCTGACTGGCTACCAGACCACGATCGGTCGGACGATCTACGTGACGAAGGACTGGGACGGCTGGCCCGCGGATCGGCGCTACGTGACGCTGCGCCACGAAGCGGTCCACCTCCAGCAGTTTCGGCGGTACTCGCTGCCGGTGATGGCGGTCCTGTACATTCTTGTCCCGCTCCCGATGGGCCTGGCCTACTTCCGGGCCCGGTTCGAGCAGGAGGCCTACGCCGAGACGATCCGCGCGGTCGCCGAGGTCTGGGGAGCCGCAGCGCCCAGAGAGCCGGCGTACCGCGCCCGGATCATCTCGCAGTTCACCGGACCCTCGTACGGGTGGATGTGGCCGTTCAGGCAAAGCATCGAACGTTGGTACGACCAGATCCTGGCGGCTCTCGATGATGAGCGTTAATCTAGGGTTTCGCTGTGGCTGATCCGATCGTAGGTATCGATCTTGGTACGTCGAACACCGTCGTCGCTCACGCGGACGAAGGTGGCACGGTCCACGTGTTGCCCGATGAGAGTGGCTACAAGATCCACCCTTCGGTCGTGTCGTTCCACCCGAACGGCGGTGTCGTCGTCGGCGCCTCCGCGAAGCAGCGTAAGGTCATCGATCCGAAGAACACGATCTATTCGGTCAAGCGGCTGATCGGGCGCACGTACAACGCGCCCGAAGTTCAGACCGCGAAGACCCGCATGCCGTTTCAGATCAAGGAAGGCCCGAATCAGCAGCCGCTCATCGTCACGCGTGGTGGCGAGTTCGCGGTCCCCGAAGTCTCCGCGATCGTTCTCGACTATGCCCGCAACGTCGCCGCGCAACACCTCGGTGTACCGGTGAATCGCGCGGTCGTCACGGTGCCCGCGAGCTTCAACGATGCGCAGCGGTCGGCGACCGCCACTGCCGGTGCGATCGCCGGCCTCACGGTCGTTCGCGTGCTCAACGAGCCGACCGCCGCGGCGCTCGCGTACGGCAACACGCGCAACTTGAACGAGACGATCGCGGTGTTCGATTTCGGCGGCGGCACGTTCGACATCACGATCCTCAAGCTCCACGACCAGGTCTACGAGGTGCTCGGCACCGCCGGCGACACGTTCCTTGGCGGCGATGACCTCGACGAACGCCTCGTCGATCGCATGGTCGAGAAGTTTCTCGCCGAGAACCGGATCGATCTGCGCACGAACGAAGTCTCGATGATGCGGCTACGCGCCGTCGCCGAGCAGACCAAGATCGAGTTATCGCGGCGCTCGCGCGCGGTCGTCCGGATCGACGAGATCGCGTACGGCGCGAAGGGTAAGCCGCTCGATCTCCAGATCGAGATCAAGCGCGACGAGTTCGTCAGCCAGGTCGCCGATCTCATCGATCGCACGTTCCCGGTGTGCCAGGAGGCGCTGTCGTTCGCCGGCTTGTCCGTCGACAAGATCGACGACGTGATCCTCGTCGGCGGCACGACCAAGATCCCGTACGTCCGTGATCAGGTCGCAAAGTACTTCGCGCGCGCTCCGCGCACCGATATCAATCCCGAAGATGCGGTCGCGATCGGCGCTGGTCTGCAAGCGACCTCGCTCGAGCGGATCCTCGGGCGCAAGTCGCCATCGAAGTCGCTGGTGCCGGTTGGCGAGGCGCGCGATCCGGACGACTCCACCGATGCGCAAGCGACGCGGCCCAAGAGCGGGCTCCCGGCACCGCGCGCGCTCGACGTCGCCGAAGACAGCATCCTCAGCCTGCTGCCTCCGAACCCACCGACGGGCTCCCGGAGTGGTCGCTCGCCGACTGTGGCTCCCGAGTACGATCGGCCCGCCGCGCGCGGTCAGCACCACGATCGATTCGACGAGCGCACACCGCCCGCCGGTAACGCGCCGCTCACACGCCTGACCAAGACCGGCATGAAGCCGCTGTCCGCGCCGCCCGCGGCACGCGCGAACCCGATCGCGCCGCCACCGCCCAGCGCGAAGCCGCCACCGCCCGCCGCGGAGCCGTCACCGCCCGCCGCGGAGCCGTCACCGCCCAGGGCGCTGTTCGATACGCAGGTCACACAGCCGCCAGCACGGCCGATCACCGCGACCGCTCCTTCGCTCGCAGCGCCTCCGCCCTCGCCAATCACCCAGCCGCGTGTCGCGTCCGCGCAAGCGCCTGCCCAAGCGCCTGCCCAAGCGCCGACGATGATCATGGATCCACGTCCACGCGCCAAGCCGGCAGCGGCGCTGCCCCAGGCCGCGGCGCCCCCCCAGGCCGCGACCATGATGCTCGAGCTCGAACCTGCGCCGTCATCCACCGCGAAGGGCTTCAGTGCCGCGCCCGGCGGACAGACCCAGCTCTACGGTGCACAGCCGATGCCGGCCGACACGTCGAAGATGCGTCCACAGCACGTGGTGAATGTCCCGAGCGCCGCAGCGACCGCGCCCGGATTTTTGCCGCCGCAAACGTTCCCGGTCCAGACACCACAACTCCGTAGCCCCGTGGTGCTCGATGTCACGCCGCACGGGCTCGGCATCGCGACGGTCGCCGGGTTCTGCGAGGAGCTGATCCGTCGCAACGCGCGCGTGCCGATGGAGATCCGGAAACTGTTCACCACGTCCCGCGACGATCAGGACACGGTGCGGATCATCGTGTGCCAGGGTGAATCGCGTCGGCTCGAGACCAATGTCGTGATCGGCGATCTCACGCTGCAAGGTCTCGCTTCAAAACCGCGGGGCGAGACCTCGATCGAGGTCACGTTCCAGCTCGATGCCTCGGGCATCCTGAACGTCCGCGCGCGCGATGCGAACACGGGTAAGGAGCAACGCGCCTCGCTCGATCTGGTCGGTGCGATGCCGCAAGCCGATGTCGATGCTTCGCGCGAGCGCGTGCAAGCGCTGCGACGGTAGTCGGTAGTCAGTCCCCGCCGTCTTCGGGATCGCCGCCCTTTTTCACGGGCGCGCGCGACGATGCTCTGGGCACGGGCGCGCGCGACGATGCTCTGGGCACGGGCGCTTCGTCGCTGTCATCCTTCGCAGCCTTGCGAGCGGGGGCGGGCGCAGCGCCACGATGAGCTTCGCCACCCGCTTGGCCACCACACCACGGCATCTTCAGCGCCTTCTTGGTCTCGATCAGCGTGCGCGGATCGACCACCGCGAGCTCGCCGAGGCGCTCACCTTCGAGCGCGAACAAGAGGTTCTTCTTGCCCATCACCGCCGTGGCGCCGATCCACGGACCCGTCGCCTTCGCGATGCCGTCCTTGCACTTGTCCGTGACCTTGTCACCGTCGGTCCAGTACGCATCGATCTCGGCAGGCTTGCACGCGAGCTTTGCCGGCTTCCTCACCGCCTTGGTACGCTTGCCGGTCTCGATCTCGTAGACCGTGAAGGTGTCCATGCCGTGATCGGCGAGCCCGACCTTGCCGCCATCGAGGACCGAGAACGAGCCCTTCTTCATCGAGACCGGCTTCTCGTCCTTGCCCCCGAGTGTGTTGATCACGCCGGTCGCGGTGCCATCGGCCTTGAACACCCACGCGTTGCCGTCGTTACCGCCTTCGATGACGATCGAATCGCCGACGAAGTGGATCGCGGACGCCTCGCCGCTGACGCCCTTGTCGCCACCGATGCCAAACGTCGAGAGATGCTTCTTCGAGGTTCCGTCGAAGATGTGCACGTCGGTGCCCGCGAGCATCGCGACCTTCGAGCTATCGGCATTCCACGACAGCCGAGCCGCGCCCGCTGCGTTCTTGCCGGGCGCGCACAATCCCATCGCGCAGCCGTCCTGCAGCTTCGCCGAGATGCTGTGACCGGGTTGCGGCACGGGCTCCTGGTAGAGGAGCGGCACCGAGCCCTCGCCCATGTTCTTGAGGTCGACCTTCCAGCATCCGACCGGCCCGAGCAGCCGGGTGCCGTCGGCATCGATCGCACACAACACCGCATCCGCACCGACACTCGCGAGCTCGAGCTTCAGCGCGCCTTCTTGTTTCAGTGCGGTTGGCAGGCAATTCGAGCCTTCCGGGACGATCGCGAGCCGAGCGGTTTTCTGCTTCATCTCGCGCGATGCCTCGGTCTCCTCGGGGAGCGGTTGCATCGCTTCCTCCTTCGGTTTCGGCTTCTTCACCTTCTTGTCGCCACCACCACACGCCGCGAGGAAGATCAGGGACGCAGCGAGGCTGCGATGGCTCACCATGGCAATGATTGTGCGATCGCGACCAGGCTGATACAAGGTGCTGAGTGCCACGTCGCAAGAGGATCGAGCGCACCACGAAAGAGACCCAGATAACGCTGGAGCTCGAGATCGATGGATCGGGCGCACGCAGCATCGCGACTCCGGTGCCGTTCCTGTCGCACATGCTCGACGCGTTCGCAAAGCACGGCGTGTTCGATCTGACCGTTCGCGCGGCTGGCGATATCGAGATCGACGCGCACCACACGGTGGAAGACATCGGCCTCGTCCTCGGCAACGCCTTCGAGCAAGCCCTGGGCGATCGCGCCGGGATCACCCGCTACGGCTCGGCCACGCTCCCGATGGACGAAGTGCTGGCGACGGTCGCGATCGATTTCTGCGGTCGCCCCGCGTTCGTCTGGAACGTCACCGGGCTCGATGGCAAATGGATCGGCGGCTTCGATTGCGAGCTCGCGAAGGAGTTCTTCGCCGCGTTCGCGACCCGCGCTCAGTGCAATCTCCACGTGCTGCTCCACTACGGCGGCAACGCGCATCACACGATCGAATGCATCTTCAAGGCATTCGCGCGGGCCTGTGATGCCGCCACGAAGATCGATCCTCGGTTGGGCGGTGCAGTTCCGTCGACCAAGGGTACATTGACCGCGTGATCGCTATCGTCGACGTCTGCTCGGGCAACCTGCGCTCGGTCGAGCGTGCGCTCGCGCATGTCGGCGCCGACGTAGTCGTCACGCGGGATCCTGAAACGGTGCGCCGCGCGGACAAGATCGTCGTCCCCGGCCAGGGCGCATTCGGCGTGTTCATGAAGGCGCTCGGCGACCGCGGGCTCGGCGAGTGCCTGCGCGAGGCGATCAGCTCGGGCAAGCCGTACCTCGGCATCTGCCTCGGCATGCAAGTGCTGTTCGAGCACTCCGAAGAAGGTGATGTCGCGGGGCTCGGCGTGCTCGGCGGCAAGGTCGTGAAGTTTCGACCGCCCAAGACGCGGGAGGGGCACGCGCTCAAGGTTCCACACATGGGCTGGAACCGCGTCACGATGAAACAACCCGTCGTCGGTATCGCCGACGGGGCGCACGTCTACTTCGTGCACTCGTATCACTGCGTGCCGACCGATCCGGAGGTCGTCGCGCTAGAGACCACCCACGGCGTCACGTTCTGCGCCGCGATCCAATCCGCGAACTTGTTTGCCTGTCAGTTTCATCCCGAGAAGAGTCAGACCGTCGGCCTCGGGCTGTTGAAGCAGTTCGTCTCGGGGGTCGCGTGAAGCTCTATCCCGCGATCGATCTGATGGGCGGCAAGGCCGTACGGCTCGAAGAAGGCCGCCGCGATCGTGCCACGGTGTTCAGTGATCGTCCGATCGAGCTCGTCGCCAGCCTCACGCGCGACGGTGCGGATCGTTTGCACGTCGTCGATCTCGACGGCGCGTTCGCGGGCTCGCCTCAGCAAGCAGAGCTGATCAAACAGATCGTCGCCGCGTCGTCGCTGCCTGTCGAAGTGGGTGGCGGCATTCGCGATCGCGCCGCGATCGATGCGGTCGTCGCGCTCGGTGCCTCGTTCGTCGTGCTCGGCACCGCGGCGGTGAAATCGCCGGAGCTCGTCGAGCGTGCCTGTCGCGCATACCCGCAGCAGATCATCGTCGCGGTCGATGCGCGCGATGGTGTGGTCGCCGTCGACGGCTGGACCGCGAGCGGCAATGTCACCGCGATCGAGCTCGGCAAGCGGGCGGCGAGCTGGGGGTGCGCCGCGTTGCTGTACACCGATATCGCGCGCGATGGCATCCACGTCGGCCCGAACGTCGAAGCGACCGCCGAGCTCGCACGTGCCGTCGATTGCGAGGTGATCGCTTCGGGCGGCGTCGGCAGCCTGGAGGATCTGCGCAAGCTCGCGGCCGCGTGCATCGCGGCTGTCGTGGTAGGTCGCGCGATCTACGACAAGCGATTCACGGTCGCCGAAGCGGCGCTCGCCGCGCATGGCGCGCACGGCGCGCACGGCGCGCACGGCGCGCACGGAGCCGGCTGATGCTCGCGCGCCGGATCATCCCGTGCCTCGACGTCAAGGATGGCCGCGTCGTCAAGGGCATCAACTTCCTCGAGCTGCGCGACGCGGGCGACCCGGTCGAGCAAGCCGCCGCCTACGATCTGCAAGGTGCCGACGAGGTGTGCTTCCTCGATATCTCGGCCTCGCCGGAAGGTCGTTCGACCCTCGTCGAGGTCGTCGCGCGGACCGCGAACCAGGTGTTCGCCCCGCTCACGGTCGGCGGTGGCGTGCGCTCGGTCGCCGATGCCGAGCGCTTGCTCGAAGCCGGCGCCGACAAGATCGCGGTCAACACCGCAGCGATCCGCACGCCGCAGCTCGTGTTCGAGATCGCGTCCCGGTTCGGCAATCAGGCGATCGTCGTCGCGGTCGATGCGAAGCGCCGCTCGCGCACCGACGACCACGAGGGCGAGGCGTGGGAGGTGTTCAGCCACGGCGGCCGCACCCCGGAAGGCCTCGACGTCCTCGATTGGTGCAAGCGCTGCGCGGATCTCGGAGCCGGCGAGCTGCTCGTCACCAGCATGGATCGCGATGGCACCGGCCTCGGCTACGACCTCGACCTGATCCGTCAGGTCAGCAGCGCGGTGACCGTTCCCCTGATCGCCTCGGGCGGCGTGGGCAAGCTCGCCGACCTCGCCGATGGTCTGCTCGCCGGCGCCGACGCCGTCCTCGCCGCTTCGATCTTTCATTTCGGGACCTACACGATCGGCGAGGCACGGAGTTACCTCGCGAGTCGCGGCCTCGAAGTCCGAAGTTGACACCGCGATCCGCGACGGTGAATGTAGGCCCGTGCTGTCCCCGAAGTTCGACGAAGCTGGGCTGGTGCCGTGCATCGTCCAGGACGCTGACCGTGGCGCCGTGTTGATGATGGCGTGGATGAATGCCGAAGCGCTCGAACTCACGCGCGCCACTGGCATCGTCCACTTCTGGTCCCGCTCGCGGGGCACGCTGTGGAAGAAGGGCGAGACCTCGGGCAATACGCTCGCCCTGGTCGAGCTCCGCGGCGATTGCGATCGCGATTGTCTGCTCGCGCGAGTGCGCGCCGCCGGTCCCGCCTGCCACACCGGCACCCCCACATGCTTCTTCGATAACGACGACGGGTCGACCGACGACGGCATCGGCGCGCCAACCGTGCTCGAGCGCCTCGATGCCACGTTGATCGCTCGGCGCGATAGTGCGACCGCCGAGAAGAGCTACACGAAGTCCCTGCTCGCCGCGGGCGTAGCGAAGATCGTTTCGAAGATCATCGAGGAGGCTGGCGAGCTCAACGTCGAGCTGCTCGCCGGTCCTGATGACAAGGTGATCTACGAAGCCGCGGATCTCTTGTTTCACCTGATGGTCGGGCTCACCGCGCGCGGGATTCCGTTCACGAAGATCCAGGCCGAGCTCGCACGCCGTGAGGGTGTGAGCGGTCACACCGAGAAGATGTCGCGTACGTGACCTTGCTCGCGCCCGGCGGGGCGCTTCACCAGGCGATTCCGCACTACGAAGATCGGCCGGAGCAACGCGCGATGTCCGCTGCCGTGGAGCGTGCGCTCGAGGGTCAACGCGCGCTGATCGTCGAGGCCGGTACCGGCACCGGCAAGACACTCGCGTATCTGGTCCCGGCGCTCTTGTCGGGCAAGCGCGTCGTGATCTCGACCGGAACCCGCGCGTTGCAGGATCAGATCGCGCGCCACGATCTGCCGCTGCTGCGCGCGATGATCGCGCACCCGTTCACCGCGGTCGTGTTGAAGGGTGTCTCGAACTACGTGTGCCGGCGCCGGCTCGCCGAGGCGAAGAGCCGCACGCAGCTGCCGATGTTCGAGGACAAGTCCGCGGCTCTCCTTCCCGATTTGCTGGACTGGGCCGAGACCTCCGAGACCGGCGATCGCAGCGAAGTCGAGTGGCTCGGCGAATCGGCGCCGCTGTGGACCGAAGTCACGACGACACCGGATGCGCGAATCGGGCCGCGCTGCCCGTACTTCGAGCGCTGCTTCGTCACGCAAGCGCGACGGCTCGCCGAGAAGGCGCAGCTGATCCTGGTCAACCATCACCTCTACTTTGCCGATCGAGCGTTGCGGGCTTCGAGTCCGGGCGCGCGCGTGCTGCCCGATCACGATGCCGTGATCTTCGACGAGGCCCACCAGCTCGAGGATATCGCGACCGAGCACTTCGGGGCCCGGGTCTCGACGCACGTCGTGAACCAGCTCGTGCGCGATGCGCACACCACGCTCGCACGCCTGCCGCTGTGGCAGAGCCGCGCGAGTGACGACACGGTCAATACCGTCGAGCGCGCCGGGATCGCGATGTTTGCCTCGATCCGGAGCTCGCTCGTCACGGCCGAAGGCGACGTGCGCGTGCCACTGCCCGAAGGCCTGTTCGATCATCCCGGTCGACGAGATGCGTGGTTTCGGCTCGATACCGCGCTCGAGGAGCTGGCGCGTGCTGCGGAGTCCGAATCCGAACCACCGCCCGACGAAGAGCAAGATGCCGATGCGGGCGCACGCGCCGCGCTGTCGGGCCTCGCCCGCCGCGCGCGTGGCATCCGCGATGACCTCGCGACAATCGCGGAGCAGCGCCAGAAGAGCCATGTCTACTGGGGCGAGACCCGCGCGAGCGGCACCACGCTGAGCGCCTCGCCGATCGATGTCGCGGAGCTCATGCGGCGCCACATCGTCAAGGCAGGTCCGACGCCGATCTTCACGAGTGCCACGCTCGCGACCGCTCCGATCCTCGAGCTCGCGACCGGCACGCTGCCGCCGATCACCACGGCCGCGGAGCTCGAGCGCCCGCGCCTCGCGACGCCTGACTTCACCTACCAGCGCACGCGGCTCGGCCTCGACGATACCGAGGAGCTGCTCCTGCCCTCGCCGTTCGATTACGCGCGCCAGGCGATGCTCTACGTGCCGCGCGATCTGCCGCCGCCAAACACCGAAGCCTTTGGTGAAGCCGCGGCCAAGCGCACGATCGAATTGCTCGAGATCACGAACGGTCGCGCGTTCCTGCTGTTCACGTCGCATCGTGCACTGCGCGAAGCGGCTACCCGGCTCGCGCACCTGCCGTATCCGAAGCTCGTGCAAGGAGATGCGCCCCGCGCCACGCTCGTCGACCGGTTCCGTGCGACGCCGAACGCGATCCTGCTCGGAACATCGTCGTTCTGGGAAGGCGTCGATGTCCCTGGCGATGCGCTGAGCCTGGTCGTGATCGACAAGTTGCCCTTCTCGCCTCATACCGATCCATTGATCGCGGCGCGCATGCAAGCGCACGCCGAGACCGGCGGCGACCCATTCGACGCGATCCAATTGCCCGCCGCGGCGCTCGCCCTCAAGCAAGGTTTCGGCCGCTTGATCCGTCGCCGCGATGATCGTGGGATCATGGCGATCCTGGATTCACGGATCGTCGTGCGCCAGTACGGGCGCGTGTTCATCGATACGCTGCCGCCCGGGCTACCGCGCACCTCGACGCTCGAGCGCGTGCGGCGCTGGTGGCTCACCAGCTCGTCGTGATCAGCTCGAGCTGTTGATCATCGACGCCACGCGCGAGCTCGCCGAGCGAGCGGCCGCCGAGCACGAGCGCTTCGCCGAACAGCTCGATCATCGGCGCGATCACGAAGCGCCGATCACCAGCGCGGGGATGCGGCACTTCGAGCTCGGGCGTGCGAAGCGTGCGTGTGCCCCACACGAGCACGTCGAGATCGATCGTGCGGGGCCCCCATCGCACCTCCTTCGCGCGATCGCGCCCAAGCAATGCTTCGACTTCGCGGATCAACGCGAGCACTTCGGCCGGTTGCGCATCGGCTGCCACGACGCGGATCACCGTGTTGAGGAACGGCGATTGCTCCGGGCCAATCGGGGCGCTGCGATAGAGCGAGGCTGACCGGACGCTCCCGAGCCGAGAAAAAGCCGCCCGCGCGGCTACGAATCTTACTCGGACCGCAGGCTCACCGCCGACGTTTCCGCCGAGCCCGATAGCCAGCACGTCGTCGGAAAGCGAGGAAATCGCCAACTACATCCCCCGATCGTTCGCCATGGGGGGAAAGGTAGGACAGCTCGGGGGTGGTGTCATTGATCAGTGCGTCCGCACCCCGTACAATTTATCGACGATGGGCCGGGCTCCCCTACATGGCGGGCCGCAGCGTGTTTCACCACACGTTGTGCCGAAGGCGAAATTGTTTTCGGACGAGGACGAAAAAACCACGATCGAAGCCGACACGCAGTGGGCCGACGAACCGAGCACGACCGTCGAACAAGGCGACGCGAAGCTCGGTAGCAACGGCCTGGTCACGAACGTCACGAGTGCGACCGGTGGCGACGAATATACGGTCGATGATCAGAATCAGAACCTGATCTCGGCGGTCACGCCGCCTTCGTGCGCACCGGCCCGGCTCGTGATCACCGCCGGCAACGACACCGGAGCCGCGCAGGATCTCCTCGCCGGCAAGTCGTACACGATCGGGCGTGGTCTCGGTAACGATCTCGTACTCACCGACATCGCGGTGTCGCGCAAGCACTTCGATCTGCGCAACGCCGAGGGCTCGTGGGTGATCGTCGATCGCGGTTCTGGTAACGGCACGGTCGTCAACGGCAACCTCGAAGACAACCCGTTCATGCTCGCGAACGGCGACGTGATCGAGATCGGAACGACCACGTTCCGGTTCGACTTCTTGACTGCCGTGATGCCGAGTGAGCTTGCATCCAGTGAGATGAATGGCTTCGGCTCCGACGATGAAGAGATGTCGACGGTCGCGGGCAAGACGCTCAACGCCGGCAAGACGATGGATATCGATTCGGTCGACGTCCATCTCGATACACCGTCGCGGGTTCAACCGGTGCGACCCAAGACGCTCCCGCCGCCGGCGCTCCGGCCACGCACGGTCAGCAATCAAGGCGTCTATTCCTACGTCGCCCGCCAGCAGCCGCAAGGCACACCCGGACCCTTGCCAGCGACGACCTTGCCGATGCCTCAGATGTCGAATCGCGTCGCGCTGCAAGCGCCGTCCCTGCTCGCGGCCGAGCCGCTGCTGAACCTCGCCGGCATGCCGGGCGCGTCGACCACCCCTGGCCACGCCGGGCACAACGCTCGCCCGCTGGCGGCACAGGCGATGTACGGCACCGGCTACCCGCAGCAGGGTGGCTACCCGCAAGCCAAGGAGATTCCGCCGCACTCGGTCCACGCGCAGATGCTCGTCGCGGCGCAGCTCAACAAGCGTGGCGATCATTCGACCGCGCACGTCCAACCGGCCGCGTACAACGCGCTGGTCGCGGCACCCGCGCAGTACACGCGGCCGCCGCTGACCAAGCGCGCGAAGATGGCGCTGATCTTCGGTGGTCTCGCCGCAGCCGCGTTGTTCACCACGATCGCCTTGGTCAAATCGGGTGGTTCGTCGACGAAGACCGCGACGGCGACCGTCGCGACGCCGAAGAAGGCGACAGGCTCGGCCACTGCACCGAGGCTGACTGCCACGCCGATCGAGCCGCCCAAGCCCATCGCGCAACCGCCGCACGTAACGCCCCCGCCAAAAGTGACCGCGAAGGTCGAAACTACGGCCGAAAAAGTCGCGGCGCCGAAACCGGTCGCGAAGATCGATGCGCCGCAGCCCCCGCAGCCGCAACCCAAGGTCGCTCCGAGACCGCCAGTGCAACAGACCAACGCTCGCAAGACGCCGGTCGTCAAGGTCGAGCGGCCCGATCCGCCCAAGCAGGAAGCGCCGAGACCGAAGAACGTCGCAACCGCCGAGGCTGCGTCCGATCGCGCCGAGTCGCTGTACAAGGACCGCAAGTTTAACGATGCCTCGAACGTGCTCGTCTCCGCAGCGAAGTCCGCCGACGCGAGCGATGCGCGCGAGCTTCGTGCGAAGTCGCAAAAGATCGTGCTGTTCGCGAAGGTGTTCAACACGGCGATGGCGCCCGGTTCGAACGCCAAGGACGTCTTCGACCAACTCCAGACCGCCACCAACTACGATCAATCTCTCGGCGGCTTCTTCCAGGCCGATATCTCGGCGCGTCTGCAGACCATCATCGGCAAGGCTGCGGTCGGCTTCTTCAGCGCGGGCAACTACGAGAAGGCGCACCAGGTCGTTGTGAAGGCCGATGCGCTCGGCTCGGGTGGCGATAACAACATCAAGGTGGTCCGCCAGAGCCTCGAAGCGAAGGCGCAGCAGATCTACAGCGAAGCAATCGCCGAGCAGTCCTCGAACCCGTCGGGCGCGAAGGACAAGCTCAAGCAGATCAAAGCCATGACCGACGCGAAGAGCTCGACCAATCAGAAGGCCATCAAGGCGCTCAGCGGCGGCTAGCCTTCGAGCAGGCTGATGATCATCTTCTCGAGCTTCTCGAATTCGAATGGCTTGTCGATGTGTGCGTCGGCGCCGTAGATCGGGGCCGTCAGCTCGTTGGTCTTCTCGCCGATCGCGGAGACCATCATGATCTTCACGTTCTGCGTGACCGGATCCTGCTTGAGAGCGCGCGCGACCTCCCAGCCCGATTTCCCCGGCATCATCACGTCGAGGAGCACGAGGTCCGGCAGCTCCTTCTTCGCGATCTCGATGGCCTTGACGCCATCGCTAGCCGTCGAGATCTTGTATCCGCGCCGACCGAGCCGCGTACTGAGCAGCGAGACGATCTCCGGATCGTCGTCCACAACCAAGATCGAGTGGGGCATGTAGCCAGGCTACGGCGGTCGCGAGACACGGGTCAAGCACCCGCTCACA
The DNA here is from genome assembly GCA_043759355.1 of Kofleriaceae bacterium. Classification (GTDB taxonomy): domain Bacteria; phylum Myxococcota_A; class Polyangia; order Haliangiales; family Haliangiaceae; genus JABFXX01. The sequence goes on along the minus strand of JAYVLQ010000041.1, from coordinate 51,192 downwards.
ATTGACAGAATCGCGCGGTCCGACGATGTTCGGCGCGTTGTCCCGCCCGAAACGCACCTGGTTGTGGATCGTCGTGGCGGTCATCGCCGGGGCCGCTGCGTACTCGGTGATCGGCGACATCAGCAAGCTCGGCGACCGGCTCAACGGGTTTCGCTGGTCGGCCTTCGTTGCCGCACTCGCACTCGCCCTCGCGAACTACGCGCTGCGGTTCGTGCGCTGGGCTTTCTATATGTGGCGCCAGGCGGTGCGCGTGCCGGCGGTCTCGAGCGCACTCGTGTTCGGCGCTGGGCTCTCGCTCTCGATCACGCCCGCGAAGCTCGGCGAGCTCGTGAAGAGCTACCTCTTGAAAGAGATGCACGACGTACCAGTCGCACGCACCGCACCGATCGTCGTTGCCGAGCGCGTCTCGGATCTCGTCGCGCTGCTCGCCCTCGCCGTGATCGGAGTCGCGGGCTACGGCGTCGATCCGAGGCTCGTCACGATCGCTGGCGCCGTGATCGCATTCGGCTTGCTGCTGCTCGCGTGGCCGCGACCGACCCGGTTTCTCGTCGAGCTGTTCACCCGGCCGGCGAAGCTCCGGCGGGTCCGCGAGCCACTGCTCGAGATGGTCGCGAGCCTGTCCGCCTTGTGCCGACCCGTACCCCTGGTGGTCGCGACCGCGCTCGCGATTCCTGCATGGGCCTGCGAGTGCGTCGGGTTCGCCTTGATCTGCAATGCGTTCCCGGGCGTGCACGTCGAGCTCGGACTAGCTGTCGTGATCTACGCTGGCACGACGATCGCCGGTGCGCTCTCGTTCCTACCCGGTGGACTAGGTGTCACCGAGGGCGCGATGACCCTGGCGCTCGTCGAAGGGGCCGCGCACTTCGATCGTGCGAGCGCGCTCGCTGCCACCCTGCTGGCCCGGCTCGCGACGCTGTGGTTTGCGGTGGTGCTGGGAATAGGCTTCTTGGCGCTCGCGCGTCGCAGGATCGCCAAGCGCGCGCTATAACAGAGGCATGTCGGTAGGCGTCGACTTCGATTTTCCGCGCTGGTTGGCCGCTCGTCGCGGCCAGATGGAGCACAGCGCTCGCATCGGTGCTGCGTACGCCTTCAGTGGCGAGCAGCGGTTTCGTCGTGGGCTCACGATGGCGCGACCGGTCACCATGGCACTCGAAGCAACCACGCGGTTGTGGAAGGACGTCGCGAAGACCGAGCTACTCGGTACGGCCGTGAAGGTCACCGACCAGCAGTTCCCGCGCGTGTACGAGGCGGCGAAGAAGGCCGGCGCGATGCTCGGGGTGCGCGTCCCCGCGATCTTTGCGGCGCCTTCGAGCTCGGTCGCCGGCAGGGCAATCAAGATCAAGGTGCTCGGCACGGAGGATTCGCCACACCTGATCGTGAACCTCGAGCTCGTGGAGAAGCTCGACGAAAACGACCTCGTCGCCGCGATCGCGCACGAGCTCGCCCACGTCCAGAACGGTCACATCCTGTACGCGACCGCGCTCCACTACCTCAACAACTCGGCCGCGTTCTTTGTTCGCTGGGTCGTCCAGCCTGCGGTGATGACGCTGCAAGCCTGGTCGCGCCGCGCCGAGGTGACATGCGATCGCGCGTCGCTGATCGCCGTTCGCGATCTCGAGAAGGTGCTGACCTCGATGGTCAAGCTCGAGCTCGGCTTCGAAAAGGGCAGCGCCTTCAATGCCGAGGAGTACTTGAAATCGCTCCCAGACGTGAAGAAGGGCATCGGTCGCTACGCCGAGCTCTTCCGGTCCAATCCATACGTGCCCAAGCGCGTCCAGGCGCTTCGCCTGTTCGCGGAGTCTGCATTGTACGCCCAGCTCACAGGCCAAGATCTCACCGGCAAGGCCAGCCTCCCCGACGTCGACAAACAAGTCGCCAACTTGATCAGTGTGTTCTGATGATCCTCCTCGAACATCACAAGCAAGCCAAGCGCGAGATCATCGCTCGCTTCACGCAGCTCGCCGACGTCGCCGATCAGGTCGGCATGGTGACGCTCGCCCGCGATATCCGCACCACCCGGATCCCCAAGCTCGAGGCGGAACGGTTCCACCTCGTCGTTCTCGGCGAGTTCAACCACGGCAAATCAACGTTCGTGAACGCCTTACTCGGCCTCGATATCTTGCCGACCGGCATCACGCCAACGACCGCCTCGATCAATCACGTCGTCTACGCGCCGAACCCCACGGCGCGCGTCGTGCTGACCTCGGGTGAGAGCAAGTTCCTCGATCCGACCGCTCTCAAGGAGTGGGTCACCGTCGCGGGCGGCCACGCGAGTGAAGTCGCCTACGTCGAGCTCGGCTATCCGAGCGACATGCTGCTCAACAACGTCGTGCTCGTCGATACTCCGGGCGTCAACGATCTCAACGAGCAGCGCGCCGAGGTCACATACGGCTACGTGCCGCGTGCTGATGCGGTCGTGTTCCTGCTCGATGCAGGGCAGGCGCTCAAAGACAGCGAACGCGAGTTCTTGCGCAGCCGCGTGCTCGAGTCGGCCAAGGATCGTCTGATCTTCGTGCTCGGCAAGATGGACCTGTTGAATGCCGACGAGCGCACCGCTGTCGTCGAATATGTCAAACAGGGGCTCGCTGGCATCACCACGGACCCCGTCGTATTCGCGCTGTCCGCGAAGGACTGGGCGAAGTCCAAAGACCCGGCGAGTGGCATGCCGGAGCTGATGGCGTACCTCGAGCGCTTCCTCGCTCGCGACCGAGCGCAGGTCATCCTCGATAACGCCGCCGCGGATGCCACTCGCACGAGCGCGTATCTCGAATCGAACCTCGGCGTCCGGATGCGCTCGTACGGTCTCGACCTCGAGCAGCTCCAGACCCGGATCAACTCGGTCCGCGAGCAGCTCGATACGAGCAAGCGCAAGCTCGATGATCTGCACGTGCGGATCGCCGCAGATGCGAGCTCGATCAAGAACCAGATCGAGCTCGATCTCGAAGCGTTCGCGAAGTCGTTCGTGCAAGCGCTGCCGCACCAGATCGACGCGGTCGATGCCGACGACGTGAAGGCTTACCTCCCCGCTTTCATCGAAGACAAGTTCAAGGAGTGGGCCGAGCTCGAGGGCGCGAAGCTCGCCGCGATGCTCGAGCACCTCGCCGAAGAGGTCATCCAGATCACGAACGAGAACGTCGAGGCGGCTGCCGCGACCCTCGCCGACCGTCTCGGTCCCGGCGACACCGCGATCGATATCACTGTCGATTCGTTCAAGTACGATGTCGGCATCTACGCGGTCGGTGCGCTCGGCACCACCGTGATGCTGTTCGTCAACGCGCTCGCGGGTGGCTTGCTCACGCTCGCGGCACCGATCCTCGCGATCGTGCTCAAGTCGAAGATCTCGGGCGACATCCGGGTCCAGGCCAAAGAGAAGATGCCCGCCGCGATCCTCGGCGCGGCCGAGGCGATGAAGCCGCACTTCGACAAGGCCATCGACGACTTCGGCAAGCGGCTTTCCGAGTTCGTGTCGAACGCCGGCAACACGCTCTACAAGGGCATCAACGAGATCCTCGAGCGCACGATGTCCGAGCGGCGAGAAGCCGGTAACCAGGTCGAGTCGATGAAGATCGTCACGACCGGACAGATCGAAGCGATCCAGGCTGCTTCTTCGGCGCTGCGTCAGTTGCGCGAAGGCATCTGGATCATCGAAGAGCCGACCGACAACTGAGATAACTACGCGAGTGCCGCTGACACGACTGGGCAGATCGATATCCAGACCCTACGCCGGTGCTGTCCCGAATCCAGTGCTGCTCTCGCGACCCACGCTCAACGCTCGTCAAGTGACCGAGATTGCTTCCGTCGAGCGTCCCGGTGAAAGAGCTGCACCCGACTGAGTTAATAGACAAACTGGTGCCGCCGTACTTGCGAAAGTGCTCGGGACGGCCACAAACGATAGTGCCGTCTCCGTGTAGCTGCCGTTAGTCACACAATATAGTGGTCCCGCGGCGCCAACCGTTGCCGGCTGAACCATTGCGTTCGACATGTACAGCCCCTTACCGGGGACCATCGAGGACTTCATGCAGCAATTCGTCCACCGTCATCGGGCTCACGAGCAATGGCAATGACCCGTTCTGTGCGTTGTCGAGTGCGTTGTCGAGTGCAATGAACGCCTTTTGAGTGGCGACGGTCTGGTAGTCGGTGGTCGTGACCAAGCTGTACCCGTCAGGCGGAACGGCGATGTAGTTGTCGAACGCGAGATTCGAGTATGCGATCCCGCCGTCCGTCATGTCGCAATAGACGATGCTGGTATCGAGCAGCGTCATGAGCGTGCAGCGTAGCGCACGTAGCGCTTGCGTCCTCGCAATGTCCTGCGAGGCAATCCGAACGCGTATCGCACGTCGTATCGCAGTCACCGCAGTGAGCTTTCGTGGACAGCGGATCCACACATGCTCCACCGCACGCGAGCTGGGTCCCTTCACACGTCAATGCGCCGAGCAACGCGTCGACCGATGCATCGGTTGGCACCTTCGCGACATTTCCACAGCCTGCTGCACCCAGGGCAGCAACTGAGGTTAACCAAACGAGTCCGCCGAGCCGCACCGAAGTGAACGGCGGATCAAATGCTAGGCTCCAGGTATGTCTTTGTGGTCGCGGCTGGAACGCAAGCTTGGCGACCTGGCTGGGGAGCTGGTCCTCGACGACTACCGCGACCAGCTCAACCAGGCTCGAACCCTGCTCGCACGCGGGGACCTGCAGGCCGCGATCGATTCCCTCGAGGCTCTGCTCGCCGCAAAGCCGGCTCATGGCCAGGCGCTGATCGCCCTTGGCGAAGCGCGGCTCGCGAAGGGTGATCCTGCGCACGCACAGGAGGCCTTCGCACGCGCACTCGCCTTGCGCGGGGGCGATCCGGCGGCGCTCGTGGGCTCGGGGTTGGCGCTGGTCGAGCTCGCGAAGTTCGAGGCCGCGGCGATGCCACTTGCCCGTGCGGTCAACGAGGCCGGAGGCGATCGAGGGGTACTCGCGGATGCGTATCGAGGGTCGGGCATCGCGTGGCGATGGCGCGGGGATCTGGACAAGGCGATCCGCGAGCTCCGCAAGGCGGTCGTCGAGGATGCCGAGGATCGCCTTGCTCGCGCGGCGCTCGGCGAAGCGCTCGTCGCGGATGGGGGGCCGTACGATGAAGCCGCGCGGCACCTCGATCGCGCGGCCTCCACCGACGCGCCCGCAGCGCTCGCGCTGTACGGCCTCGGCCGGCTGGCGCTCGTAGAAGACTCGCCGACCAAGGCGAGCGAGAAGCTAGCCGCAGCCCGGGCTGCGAATGCGCGCGAGACCACACCGCTGGCTGCGCTGATCCGGATGGAGATCCTGATCGCACAGGGCGATGCCGCACTCGCTGAGCGCGATGCGATGCGGGCACACGTGTTCTACCTCGAGGCCCTGCAGCTCGATCCGAAGCGCAGCGCTTTACACGCTCGGATCGCGGCCACGCATCGCTCGATCGGAAACCTCGATGCCGCGCTCTCGAGCTACGACCGCGTGCTCGCGCTCGATCCGAGCGTCGAGGTGCTGCGCGCTGCGGTCGAGACCGCGATCGCGGCGGGAGATGAAACCCGCGCGGCGCAGTGGGGCAACGATCTCCTCGCGAAGGATCCGAACGATGCGCGCGCGCTCGTCGCACGCGGTATGGCGATGGCGAAGCTCCAGCCCGATGCGGCGAGGGCGCTGCTCGAGCTCGCGGCCGTGAAGGATGATGTCGATGCGCATGTCGAGCTCGCGAAGCTCGCGCTCGCTGCGAGCGATCCCGCGCGCGCCGCCACGTGCGCACTCGCCGCGCTGCGCGTCGCACCATTACATGCGAAGGCGCGCTCGGTGCTGGCCGATGCGCGGGCGGCGGAGCTCGGGGTCGCGAATATCGGTATGGAGATCGGGGACGTGTGTGCGTTTCTCGAGCGCGTCGTCGCGAGCAAGCGCGAGCTCGGTCATCACGTCGGCGAGATCGCACGCGCCGCCGCAGGGCTCGATCAGCCGTTGCTGGTCACGGTGATGGGCGAGTTTTCGAGCGGCAAGTCGTCGTTCGTCAATGCCTTCATCGGCGCTGAGGTCGCGCCAACCGGCATCACGCCGACAACCGCGACGATCAATGTCGTGCGCTACGGACGCGAGCGCGGTGGCCGGATCATCGCCGCGGATGGCAGCACGCTCGAGCTCGGCTGGGATCCCATGATGGCGCACCTGCGCGCGCTGTCACCCGATGCCGCGCGCGCGATCGATCGTGTCGAGATCCTGGTGCCCCTGCCGCAGCTCGAGAAGATCAACATCGTCGACACGCCGGGCCTCAACTCGATCCAGCCCGAGCACGAGGCCACCGCGCGCGCCTTCATCGCGAAAGCCGATGCGGTCGTGTGGGTGTTCACCGCAGCGCAAGGTGGCAAGGCGAGCGAGAAGAAGGCGCTGCGTTCGATCCGCGACGAGGGCAAGCGCGTGCTCGGCGTCCTCAACAAGGCCGATCAGCTCAGCGCAGACGAGCGCGCCGAAGTCACGACGTTCATCGCGACCGAGCTCGGCGAGCTGGTCGAAGCGATCGTGCCGGTGTCATCGCGCGAGGCGCTCGGGTGGAAGCTCGATCCCGCGAAGCTCAAAGACAACGATGGCAACTGGACCGCACTCCAGACCGCGCTCGAGACCCGGTTCTTCCAGCAGGCGCGCGCGTTGAAGCGCGATGCCTGCGCGCGGCTATTGCGCGGCGTGATCGGTCAAGCCGAAGCCACGCTGGCGGCGAGCCGCCACCAACAATCCTCGGCGGTGAGTGCGGCGCGAGCAGGTCGCGACGAGCTGCTGAAACAGGCGCGCGAGTTCGCGAGCGAAGCGGTCGTCGTCGAGCGCAAGGAGCTCTCGGACCAGATGACCGCGCTGTATCGCCGCGCCGCGCGCGAAGTGCTCGATCTCGTGCGGCCGCGCCGGCTGCCGTTCTCGTCCCACACGGCGACCGCGGCCGACCGCGAGTATCTGATCGCACTGCTCTCCTCGGGGTTCGAATCGGCGATCGAGGGGGGGCGCAAGCGGGTCGCTGCCGACCTCGTGCGGCGCAGTCGGAGTGCCGAAGCCGGGGCGCGTGCGCTCGGTGCACTGCTCGAGCGCGATGTCGCGGGCGATCTCGAGCGCGTCGCGGCAGATCGGATCGGGCTCGCGATGTCGCGCGTGTTCGATCGCGCGCGCGCGTATCTGCGCGGCTATCTCGAAGGTGGCTACGTCGATGCGTTCTTCAAGAACGACGTGCCTCGTCTCGAGCTCGCCGAGGATTCGATCTATCACGCGTTGTATCGCTCGGCGCCGGATCTCGATCACGAGATCGGCGAGCCGCTCGAGAAAGCGGCCGTCGAAGCGCTCTCCGCGATCGCTGCGCGCCTCGATCACTGGAGCTCGGTCGCCGATGTTCAGGCCCTCGATCTCGAGGTCGGTGTGGCGCGTGGTCTCGAGCTGGCCAGTTCGCGATTGACCTGGTGATCCGCGCTCTCTATTGTGCAGCCGATGCGCAAGGCCAGGCTGCCGGGGCGGCCGACGAACCCATTTCCAAACCGGCTCACGCTCGGCATCGACGAGGCCGGGCGCGGCCCTTCGGTCGGCCCGATGGTGATGGCGGCGGTCGCGCTCGATTCGAAGACCGCCGCGGCACTCACGCGCAAGGGTCTGCGCGATTCCAAGGCGTATGGCGCGGGCGCCGATGCACATGTGATGCGCGCCGAGCTCGCCGCGGAGATTCGCCAGCGCGCGCACTTCGTCGTCGTAATCGAAGTCTCGCACACCGAGATCGATGCGCGCGTCTGCCGCAACGAGCTCAACGTGCTCGAACGCGAGATCGCGATCAAGATGATCGATCAGGCGCCGAGCTGCGACAAGATCATCGCCGATGGCAAGCGCATGTTCAGCCCGCTTGCCGCGCGCTACGACCAGTTCACCTCGCTCGATCACGCCGAAGATCATCACGCCGCCGTTGCTGCAGCGTCGGTCTGCGCGAAGGTGCTACGCGACGAACGGTTCAACGAGATCCGCGCGCGCTACGAGCCCGAGCTCGGGCCGATCACCGGAGGCGGCTACTCGAACGCCCACACGCGCAAGTGGGTCCGCGCGTACTGCGAGCGCTACGGTAAGCTGCCGGAGGAGGCACGCCGGTCGTGGCCGCACACGTACGTCCACGATCTGATCGGCGACACCACGCTCGCGGGTCCGCAGACGTCGCTCTTCGCCTGAGTGTCCGCGGACACCGACCGGACGCTCGTCCGCGATCAACGGACACGGACCGCTCCAAGCATCTCGAGGGGTTAGCGCGGCACGAGCCTGGCAATACGTCTCGCTGTTCCGATGATCCGCGATACCTCCGCCACCGACCGCGTGCTCGCCAAACCGGGAGTCAGCCGACCATGGCGGCGGTGGCTCTCGACCGGCGTGATCGTGCTCGCAGTCCTCGGCGGCGCCGGCTACCTGGTTCGGAACTGGATCGGCGCCTCGCGCAGCATCGACCGATCAAAGCTCCGGATCGCCATGATCAAGCGCGGCACGCTGACGCGCGATGTCGTCGCCGATGGGCGCGTGGTCGCCGCGAACAGTCCGACGCTCTACGCGATCGCCGCGGGCGCGGTCGATTTTCGCGTGCGCGCCGGCGATCGGGTGAAGCTCGGCCAGCTGCTCGCGACGATCGCGAGTCCCGAGCTCCAGGCCCGGCTCGCGCAAGAACAGGCGACACTCGCGGGGCTCGAAGCGAACGTCGGTCGGGCTGGGCTCGACATCGAGCACGGGCGCGCGAATCAGCAGCAAGCGATCGCGCAGGCGGAGATTGATCATCAAGCGGCCGCGCGCGAGGTCGAGATCAATCGCCAGATGTTCGGCCGAGGGGTAATCTCGGAGCTCGAGCTACGTCACTCCGAAGACGTGCTGAAGAAGACCGAGATCGTGCTCGCGCACGCAAAGCTCGAAGCGGCTCTCGCAGGCAAAGAGCTGACCTTCGATCTCGGCACGAAGCAGCAGGGCCTCGATCGCCAGCGCTCGGTGGTCCAGGAGCTCGAGCGCCAGGTCGTCGCCCTCGAGATCACGTCTCCCGTCGAAGGCCAGGTCGGTCAGCTGCTCGTCGCGCAACGCACGGTCGTCGCGGCCAATGCGCCGATCCTCACGGTCGTCGACCTCGGTGCTTTCGAGCTCGAGATCCAGGTCCCCGATAGCTTCGCGCCCGACCTCGCACTCGGCATGGCTGCAGAGATTCGGTCCGGCAACGCCACGTTCGCCGGCAAGATCCGCTCGGTCTCGCCCGAGGTCGTCGCCGGCAATGTCGCTACCCGGATCGAATTCGGTGCGAAGCGGCCCGAGGGCTTGCGCCAGAACCAGCGCCTTACCGCGCGCGTGTTGATCGAAGAGCGCACGAATGTCATCGAGGTCGAGCGCGGCTCGTTCCTCGAGACCAATGGCGCGAGCTTCGCGTACTTCGTCAGCGATGGCGTCGCCGAGCGACGACCGATTCGGACTGGCGCGGTCAGCCTCGAGGCGGTCGAGCTGTTCTCGGGCGCGAAGGTCGGCGAACAGATGGTCGTCAGTGGCGCCGATCAATTCGGCGCGGCAGAGCGCGTCCGGATCGCGAACTAGGAGCAATAGATGCTGCAGATGAAAGATGTTTCGAAGGTGTACCGGACCGAGATGGTCGAGACCCACGCGGTCCGCGATCTCACGCTCGAGGTACGCGCCGGCGAGTTCGTCGCGGTCACCGGCCCTTCGGGCTCGGGCAAGACCACGTTTCTCAACATCGCGGGCCTCCTCGAAGATCTCTCCGGGGGCGAATACAAGCTCGATGGCGTCGACGTCAAAGGGCTCGATGACCGCACCCGCTCCAAGCTACGCAACGAAAAGATCGGGTTCGTATTTCAGAGCTTCAACCTGATCCCCGATCTGAACTTGTTCGACAATGTCGATGTCCCGCTGCGCTATCGCAGGCTCGCGCGCGGCGAGCGCCACAAGCGGATCGAGACCGCGCTCGAGCGTGTAGGGCTGGCGTCACGCAAGCGGCACTACCCGGCCGAGCTCTCCGGTGGTCAGCAACAGCGCGTCGCGATCGCACGCGCCATCGCGGGCGAACCGACGCTGCTGCTCGCTGACGAACCGACTGGCAACCTCGATTCGCAGATGGCGCGCGAAGTCATGCAGCTACTCGAAGATCTCAACGCGCAAGGCACGATCGTCGTGATCGTCACGCACGATCCGGAGATCGCCGCCCGCGCCCACCGCAACATCCACATCGTCGATGGTGTCGCCTCGGACGTCGAACGCGCACCGTCGTTGAGCCAGGCAGTTTAGATGTTCGCGTACGACCTCGACTTGGCGCGCCGAAGCCTGCGCCGCAACCCTGGCTTGACGATCCTGATGATCGTCGCGATCGGGTTCGGCGTCGGCGCGAGCATGACCACGCTGACCGTGCTCCACGTGTTGTCTGCCGATCCGATTCCGGGCAAGAGCCAGAAGCTCCACAACGTGCAACTCGACCCGCGTGAGGCCGACGGTTACATCATGGGTCAAGAGCCGGCGAATCAGCTCACGCGCAGCGATGCCGAGGCACTGCTGCGCGATCACAAAGCGGATCGTCAGGCGATCATGACGGGTGGCAGCGTCGCGGTCGAACCGCAGCGCCCGGGCCTCTCGCCCTTGCGAATTCGTGGGCGCTGGACCTCGACGGAGTTCTTTCCGATGTTCGACGTTCCGTTCCTGAAGGGTGCGGGTTGGACGGCCGATGACGACACCGCCCACGCCCGCGTCGCCGTGATCTCCAAACCACTCGCCGAGAAGCTGTTCGGTTCGATCGATGTCGTCGGCTTCACGATGCGCATGGAGAGCACCGAGATTCGCGTCATCGGCGTGATCGAGGATTGGCACCCAGAGCCGCACTTCTTCGATCTCAGCATGGGTGCGTACAACGTCAACGAGCAGCTCTACGTGCCGTGGACGACCGCGCGCGATCTCAAGCTCGGTCACGACGGCGAGATGACGTGCTGGGGACAAGAGAAGGGCGACCAGCTCGATGCCGGCGCGCCGTGTATCTGGATCCAGTACTGGGTCGAGCTCGCCAGCGATGCGAAGGCCGCCGCGTACTACGACTACCTCGTCAATTACTCGCTCGAGCAGTTTCGCAAGGGCCGCTATCGTCGCCCGCCGAACGTTCGCCTCCGCACTGTCACGGACTGGCTCGATTCCGAGAACGTGGTGCCGAGCGATGCGAAGTTGCAGACCTGGGTGGCGCTCAGCTTCCTGGTCGTTTGCCTCGTCAACACCGTGGGCCTCTTGCTCACGAAGTTCTTGCGGCGCTCTGCCGAGCTCGGTGTGCGCCGCGCGCTTGGTGCATCGCGCGGCGCGATCTTCACCCAACTGCTCGTCGAGGCGAGCATGATCGGAGTCGGCGGTGGCGCGTTTGGGCTGCTACTCGCATGGCTCGGGCTCTGGGCCGTTCGTCATCAACCGACCAATTACTCCGCCCTCGCGGAGCTCGATCTCCCGATGCTCGGCGCGACCTTCGCGATCGCCCTCGGCTCGAGCTTGCTCGCCGGGGTCTTTCCCGCGTGGCGCGGCTGCCAGATCGCACCTGCCCTCCAGCTCAAGTCGCACTGAGGATTCCATGGACTTCATCCCGATCATCTCGACCTTGCGTCGCCATCGCGCGACCGCACTGCTCGTCATTCTCGAGATCGCCTTCACCTGCGCGATCGTGTGCAATGCGGTGTTTCTGATCCGCGAGCGGCTCGCTAACATGAACCGACCGAGCGGGGTCGCCGAAGAAGAAGTCGTCCAGGTGATCCTCACGGGCATCGGACAGAAGGCCGACCCCGACGTGATCACGCGCCAAGACCTCGTCGCCCTGCGCTCGATTCCGGGGGTGAAAGCTGTCGTATCGACGAATCAGATTCCGTTCGGCGGCTCGGCCTGGACCACGAGCATCTCGACGATCGCCGATGATCCGAACGCGCCCGTCCACGTCGCGCGCTATCTCGGGGGCGGCGGCATCGTGAGGACGTTCGGCCTCCACCTGGTCGCGGGCCGTGATTTCTCGTCGACCGAGATCGTGGAAGCGAGGAAGGCGGACGAGACGCCGACCCCCTGCGTGATCATCACCCAGGCCCTCGCCGAGCGGATGTTTCCCGGCGAGGCCGCGCTCGGCAAAGGGATCTACATGGGGAAAACGCGCGTACCGATCATTGGTATCGTCGAGCGGCTCGAGCGCCCGAACGAGTTCGGTGGCCTGAGCGAACGCGGCCTCGCGATCATTACCCCCGAAGAAGTCTCGTACACCGAGGGGAGCAACTATATCCTCCGCGTCGATCCAGCGCAGCGAGCGGCGGTGATCTCCGCGATCGAGCCCACGCTGCGCGGCGTCGACCCGAATCGATTGATCCTCGACCGGCTGCCGTTCGGCGACGTGCGCCAGAAGTACTTCAAGCAGGACCGCGCGATGGCGTGGTTGCTCGGCGTTGTCGTCATCACGCTGCTCGTGGTCACCGCGCTCGGCGTCGTGGGGCTCGCGAGCTTCTGGGTCCAGCAGCGCACGCGCCAGATCGGAGTCCGACGCGCGCTCGGAGCAACACGGGGCGATATCCTTCGCTACTTCCAGACCGAGAACTTCATCCTTGCAACCGCGGGCATCGTGCTCGGCATGGTGCTCGCCTACGCGATCAACATGTGGATGATGGACAGGTATCAGGTCGGCCGCTTGCCGGCCTCGTTCCTGCCGATCGGTGCGGGCCTCCTCTGGTTGCTCGGCCAGATCGCGGTGCTCGGTCCCGCACTGCGTGCATCGGCGATCCCACCCGCGATCGCCACCCGGTCCGTGTAGTCTCGTGGCCGTGCCGACTGCCCTCGTGATCGATGACAACCCGGCCGTCACCACCGCGCTCGAGGTGTTGTTCTCGTTGCGCGAGATCACGGTGCTCTCTGCCGAGTCGCCGGCCGCCGCGCTCGAGGTGCTCGCGCAGGAATCGGTCGACGTCGTGATCCAGGACATGAACTTTCGCTCCGATACGACCTCGGGCGAAGAAGGTGCGGCGCTGTTCAAGACCATCCGCGCGCGATTCCCGGAGATGCCGGTGATCCTGTTGACCGCGTGGACCCAGCTCGAGGCTGCGGTCGAGCTGGTCAAACTCGGCGCCGCGGACTATCTCGCGAAGCCGTGGGACGACACCAAGTTGCTCACGAGCGTGCAGAACCTGCTCGAGCTCTCGGTCGCGCGACGCGAGCTGACGCGCCGACGCGCCGACGAGAATCGCCGCCGCACCGAGCTCGCGCATCGCTACGATCTGCGCGACATCGTGTTCGCCGACCCGGCGATGGAGCGCGTGATCGGGCTCGCGTGCCAGGTCGCTCGCGCCGACGTACCCGTGTTGATCAGCGGACCGAACGGAGCCGGTAAAGAGAAGATCGCCGAGCTCGTGCAAGCGAACTCGGCCGTGCGAACCGGCCCGTTCGTCACGTTGAATTGCGGCGCGCTGCCCTCGGAGCTCCTCGAGGCGGAGCTGTTCGGTGCCGAGATCGGTGCGTATACCGGCGCGACCCGAGCGCGAGATGGCAAGTTCGATTCTGCCGATGGCGGGACGCTGTTCCTCGACGAGATCGGGAACCTCTCGCTCGACGGGCAGATGAAGTTGCTGCGCGTGCTAGAGACCGGGCGGTTCGAGCGGCTCGGCTCGAACAAGGAGCGCCAGGTCAAGGTGCGCGTGATCAGCGCGACCAATGCGGACCTCGACGCGATGATCCGCGCGGGCACGTTCCGCGAAGATCTGTACTACCGACTCAACACGATCGAGGTCCGTGTACCGGCGCTCGCCGATCGCCCCGACGATATTGTGCCGCTCGCGACGCACTTTCTCGCCGAGGGCAAGCAGCTCTCCGCCGAGGCGAGCGCGGCACTGCGGCGCCATTCCTGGCCCGGCAACGTGCGCGAGCTCAAGAACGTATTGCAGCGAGCCGCACTGCTCTCGGCGAAGCCGGTGCTCACCGCAGCGGACCTCGCGCTGCCGAAGGTCGCCACCGAGCTCAAGATCGAGATCGAGACCGAGACCGAGATCGAGATCGATCGCTCGACGATCGAGGCCGCGCTGGCACGCGCGAGTGGTGTGATCGCGCAAGCGTCCGCCGAGCTCGGTTTGAGTCGGCAGGCGCTCTATCGGAGGATGGAGAAGCTCAACATCCCGCGCAGCGCATGACTCGCATCCGCACCTCGTTGACCTGGCGTGTCGGCCTGCTCGCGTTCGTGCTCGTCGCGATGGCGGTCGGGCTCGTCGTACTTCTCGAAGACTGGCTCGGCGATCCGCGGCTCGCTGCAGGCCTCGCCCTTGGCGTGATGTTCCCGCTCACGCTGTACGTGATCAGTCGGCCGCTCGTGCCCGTCAAGGCCATGTTCCGCGCACTCGCCGGGACGGTGACGAGCTACCGCGATGGTGATTTTGCCTTCTCGCTTGCGTGGCCGAAGAACGACGAGGTCGGCGATCTGGTCGCGGCGCACAACGAGCTCGGCAATACGTTGCGCGCGCAACGCGAGACGCTCGTCCAGCGCGAGCTGTTACTCGACACGATGGTCCAGAACACGCCCGTCGCGATGCTGCTCGTCGATCCGAGCGGCCACATCGTGCACGGCAACCTCGCCGCACGAAAGCTGCTGCGCGATGGCCGCCGGCTCGAGGGCATCAAGCTCCCTGCCCTGCTCGAGGCCGCGCCCGAGTCGCTGCGCGAGGCGATCGCGCGGGGTGGCGATGGCTTGTTCGTCGTCACCAAGGCGGGCGACCAGGAAGAGGACATTTTCTATCTGGCGCGCTCGGGATTTCGGCTCAACGGGCGCGCACACGAGCTGTTCATCCTGCGCCAGCTCACGGTCGAGCTGCATCGCCAGGAGGTGCGCACCTGGAAGAAAGTAATCCGCGTGATCAGCCACGAGCTCAATAACTCGCTCGCACCGATCGCATCGCTCGCCCACTCGGGCAACGAGCTCTTGAAGCTCGGCAAGCACACGCAGCTCGAGAGGGTGTTCGCCACGATCGCGGAGCGGGCGAAGCACCTCGAGCAGTTCATCTCGGGGTACGCGAAGTTCGCGAAGCTCCCGACGCCGCGGTTGGAGTCGCGCTCGTGGCGCGAGCTTGTCGATCGGCTGCGGGCACAGGTCGCGTTTAGCATCGGCCCCGGGCTACCGGAAGTGCCAGGTCGCTTCGATCCCGCACAGCTCGAACAAGCGCTGTTGAACTTGCTGCGCAATGCGCACGAGTCCGGATCCGCCGCCGGCGATATCTCACTCGCGATCCGCCGCGCCGGCGCGAACATCGCCATCGAGGTCAGCGACCGAGGCGGCGGGATGAACCAGGCCGTCCTCGAGAATGCGCTGCTGCCGTTCTACTCGACGAAGCGCGGCGGTACCGGCCTCGGCCTCGCCCTCGTGCGCGAGATCTCCGAGGCCCACGGCGGGCGGGTCTCGCTCGCAAATCGTGAGGGCGGTGGCGTGAGCGTCACGATGACCCTGCCGCAGTCGTAGTCACAGCCGATAGTGGACCTGGAAGAGCGAGTAGCCGGAGTTGGGACCATCGGCGCCGAACGCCTGCATCTGGAAGCGATTGGTTAGCAACATCTCGACGTGCGACGTCATGAACCAGTGGATGTTCAGATCGAGCGCCTCTTGATCGAGCAACGCGAAGTGCAGGTTCGAGTGATAGATGTTCGCGGCGAGGTCGACCATCACGGGACCGATGAAGTACGAGCCTACGATCGTGCTGACGAGCTGGTTGACCTTGCCGCCCTCGTCGATCTTTTGATGGATCAACTGGACTTCGCCTTGAACGAGCACGCTCGTGCCGACCTGCTGCTTTGCGGTGACACCCCCGTAGTACGTGAGGTCATCCGGCGTGTCGTCGAGCTTGCCTTCGATCCCGAGCGAGGTCGTTGGAGTTACCCGCGTCTCGGCGTAGACCGTGCCGCCATTGCCGCGCTCGATCGAGTCTACGAGGATCGGATCGTGGATAAAGCCGGTCAGGTGAGCTTCCCACTTCGAGGTGACGTACTCGACCGCAGCCCCGTAGGTGTCGCCGTAGAGCGGCGTGCCGCCATAGCGCCGGTCGTAATAGACGTGTTCTGCAAAGCGCAGCCCGAACACCGGCATGAAGCGACCGACGCGCACGAACCAGCCTTGGGTCTCCCCAGGCTTGTCCTGCCACTGCAACCAGTGCTCTCGCGAAGCAAACAGCGTCGAGCTGGCGAACTGGTTGGTGTTGTTCTCCCACTTCGGATCGCGTGCACCCGCCGTGACGTGCAGCGAGAAGCTCTTGTAGGTCGCAGCCGCATTGATCTCCGCCTGCATCGGAAATCCTACGAAGCGGCGATTTTGAGCACCCGCAACGTCGTACCCGGCGGCACTCCGTAGATCGCCGCCCAGCTCGAGCCACGCCGGGAGCGGCACCTTGTTGTAGAAGAACTCCGGTGCGGTGCCCCACTGCGAGATCGACTCGGCGGTCGCCATGCCGTTCTCGGACAAGAGGCCCCCGCCCGCTGGCGAGAGGTGGCAACTCGAGCACGTCTGATCCTTGATCAGCTGGAATTGCGGATACGCGTGGGCGACGCGAAGCACACCCATCACGATGGCCAGAACGAAGATGCGCTTCATTGCGCGACCGGCTTGTCGAGGCCCTGCGCGCCCTCGCGGATCCAGCGCGAGAGTAAGAGGATATTCTGGTTCGACATCGGTTGATCGAGCGGCATCAGGTTGCCAGCGCTGTAGTCACCGACCGTGATCACGGTCATCAGATACGAGCTCGCGATATCATCGTTGTTCTGCGCGCAGGTCTCGGGATCTTTGCCAAGCCATGCGCAGGTCACGACGAGATCTGGATGCGTGACTTCGATCGACTGCTTCGCGGCCTTCACGCTATCGAAGATGTCGCCCTTCTCCGCCTTCATCGCCGAGTGGCACTCCGCGGTGCCGCAGCTCGGCTTCAAGATCGCCTCGGTCACGTACTCGAGAGTGAGCGGGCGATCCTGGGCGGACTTGTCCGCGAGATCACATGCTCCGACGAGGAGCGTTGTTAACCACAGGTACCTCACGGGCTGCACACGGTACACGAGGCAGGATGAGCGCGAATGTCGCGCCATCACCGTCGTCAAATGACGCGCTGAATACAGTGTTGCGCCATCGAGCGATTGCAGGGTCGACCCTACAAGTGCATGTCGGGAGCTGCGGACACGCGGGCGAAATGCCCGAATTTAGCAGCCGATTTACAGCATTCAGGGCCCGAACGGTCTGGCCGATTCCTTGCGGTTGGGGAACCCGAGGAACGCCATGACTCTTTGACACACGCTGCCCCACATCACTCGCCTGACGCTCATCCTCGCGACCAGCTGCGCTGAGCCGGAGATCGACGACCCCCGAGTTCGATGGTGAGTCGCCCGCGATGTATGTCGCGAAGGTCAAGAACATCCTCGTCTGCCTCGCGCCGACCTCGGCCGAGGTCGCTGCGGTAGTGGCAGAACCGACCGCGTTACCGGGGATGATCGACACGTGATGGCGACGCCGCAGTCCCAGCAGAAGATGCTGGTATTCTTCGCGCTCGCGTTCCAGCAGACGCAGATCACGACCACGAACTTCATCGACATCGCACCGCCGAACGGACTCGGCGCGGGTCGCTCGTTGCCGCTGCTTGTCCAGAACGCGCGCGAGAGCGTTGCTCGGACGGTGCTCGCCATGATCGGGGCGGCTAGTCCCCGAGGCGAGCTCGAGGTCACAACTAGGTGCCAAGCGGTTGGTTAGCTCGTCGTATTCGACCCTGAGGTGCGCGCTGCACGTTCCGGCGTTTAGCGCAGCCGACGGAAGCACTCGGGCTGCCGCTCGCTGCTCGTGAGAGGTTTGCGCCACACCGGAGCACGCCGTTACGTTTCGTGGCGAACATCGAACCCCGGCTCGAACGTTCCGGATCCACCAAGAAGCACACCAAGAACATGGGTGCCGCACGCTCCAGGCCGCGCGAATGACCTTATCCGAGCCGATCGATTCCGCTTATCTGATCGGACTTGGTTCTAGTTCAGACACTTGGCGACCGCGGCATCGGACGCCACGTGATCGCGGTAGTACGCGGGGTCTCGTGCGGCGACGCGGGTCGCGAGTGCTTTCGCTGCTTCGCAATCACCGCGCGTGGCGGCCAAGGCCGCTTTCTCGGAGAGCTGCTGGAGGCCGAGCTGGCTCGGCGCGCTCTCCTGCTCGGGGTTCGAGAGTGCGCCGAGCCAGCTCGGCGGCACTGCGCGGTTCTCGGAGGAGGGAGCCTGCAGGTGACCAGCGCTCTCGCCTGCTGCCGATGGCGTCACGCGGGGTCGTGGCGGTGTCGTCATGTCTTTCGGCGTCACCGCCGCCTTCGCGCGACGTTCATCTTGCGGAGGAGTGCTCGGGCCTCTCGGCGGTATGGCCGTCGGCGCCACGTTCGATCTCGTCGTCGGCGCGACCTCTTCGATCTTGGCATCGGGTCGGGAGATCACGAGAGCACCGCCGATCAAGATCACGATCGATGCGACCGCGAGCCCGGGCGGTTGACGCAACGCGTGCGCGATGCGCTGCCACCATGGCACCGGCGTGGGCGCATGTGCTCGCGCCGCCGCCATCAACTCTGCGAGCCCGCCCGCCGGCGGATCTTCATCTGCTGCGCGCATCTCCGAGAACACGTGGCGCAGCGATCCGGAGTCCGGATCGTCGTCGTGCTCGTCAGCCATCACGGCGCGACCTTGGCAAGGTCCTTGTATTCGTCGAGCTCGAGCCGGAGCTTCTCGAGCGCGTAGCGCATGCGGCTCTTCACGGTGTTCTCGGGAACCCCGACAACGTCCGCGATCTGCTTGAATGGCATGTCGAGGAACTCTCGCATCAGGAACACCTCGCGCTGATCCTCGGAGAGCGCCGCGATCGCGATCTGCATCTGCTCGTGCAGCTGTTTGTTGACACTCTTGCGATCGCTGGCCATTTCATTGCCGGGGATCACATCCATCAACGTGCCGCTCTCTTCACTGGAGTCCATCGGAGCATCTAGCGACGCGTGCTTGCGATGTTTGCGTCGCCGAGTCTGGTCAACGCACAGGTTCCTCGCGATGGTGTAAAGCCACGTCGTAAACTTGGCCTGGCGCTTGTAAGCCTCCGCGCCCTTGATGACGCGCATGAAGCTCTCTTGAAGTAGGTCTTCCGCGGTCTCGCGATCGCCGACGAACCGCAGGATGAAGTTGAAGACCGGCTTGCGATGACGCGACAGCAGCACTTCGAAGGCGCGAACTTCGCCCTTCTGGTACGTGACCATCAGGTCTTCGTCGGCTGTATCGTTGAACATGTGCGCGTCGAGGCCAGGGAAACAGTCGCTGGACCCTAACACGCCACTAACGTGGCTTGGGTAGACCGCTTACGGGGTCTGGCACGTTGGACAGTAAAACGTGGCCCGGCCTTGGAGGACGGAACGGCGAATCTTTGTGTTGTCGCGAGGACACGGCTCGCCGGTCCGCCCGTAGACCCATAAATAGTCGGCGTTGCTGCCCTCCACGCCATAGGCATTCACGAAGTCGCGCAGGCTCGTACCGCCCTTCGTGAGGGCGCGGTCGAAGACTTCGTGGATCGCCGCGGCCAAGATCGTGGCCTTGGCGTGCGTCAGCTTCTTCGCGCGCGTGGTCGGCCGGAGCTGCGCGCGCCACAGCGCTTCGCTCGCGTAGATGTTCCCCACTCCCGCGATCACGCTCTGATCGAGGACGAATGCCTTGAGCGTCGCGTTCTTCTTGCGCGACTTCGCGAACAGGTACTCGCCGGTCGCCGGCTCGAACAAGCCATCGGGGCCGAGCACCGCGAGCCCTTCGTGCTCGCTCTCTTTGCCGCGCTCGACGATATCGATCTGGCCGAACCGGCGCGGATCGACGAACCGGAGCTCGCGCTCCCCGAAATCGATCACCATGTGTGTGTGTTTCGCGGGCGGATGGCTCTTCTCGACGAGCAACGTCCGCCCCGTCATGCCGAGATGCACGAGCAAGGTCTGCGCGGTGTCGGTCTCGATCAGCAGATATTTGCCGTGGCGATGGATGCGCGTGATCGTCGCGCCGGCGAGTGCACGCAGCTTCTTCCGCGGCGGCTTGCGAGCCATGTGCAGGCCCTTGCCGCTGTCCCACACGGCAACGATCTTCGCGCCGATCGCCGGCTCGAGCGTGCGTCGAACGGTCTCGACCTCCGGTAGCTCGGGCATGCCCGCTGCTTAGCACGGCCAGGAATTTCGCGGTCGGTCGGGCGGTGCCGGCGCGGATCTCGAGCAGTTCGCGAAGGCACGGGCCGCGGTAAGGCCGAGCGGCTTGTTCGGCTTGTTCGTCCTGGAGTATTTCTCCTCGATCGGTACGAACATCGACGAACATTGATGGTCATCGCTGGGCCTGCACCCGCTCGCCAAGACGTTCGCCGGTTGGCGAGATCTTGCGACGTCGGTGGCAAGCATCGCCCGACTGGGCATTCGACCATGCAGTGATCCAGCACTTCGTCGCTCGTCGTTAATCGTCGGGAGCGGACTCGTGCAGCTTCGTATTCGTGGGCGGCAGCGCCAGCGCCAGCGCACCGAACTCGGTGATATCGAGGGTCTCGCCACGGCGCATGCCATCGATCGTCGTTGTCGCTAGCGCGGCATCGACCTTCTCGGCAGTCCACAGCGATTGGAGTGCGTTACGCAGCGTCTTGCGGCGCTGACCGAACGCGGCGTGGACCACGTTCGAGTACGTCTTCTCATCGGTGATCGGCGTCCGCGGTCGGGCGAGCGGCACCATCTTGATCACCGTGGAATCGATCTTCGGCGGCGGCAAGAACGCACCGGCAGGCACACGCACGACAGTCGAGATGTCGGCATACGTCCGCAGCATCACGCCGATCGCGCCATACTCCTTGGTCCCCGGCTTGGCGACGATCCGATCGGCCATCTCTTTCTGGATCATCACGACACAGCGATTCACGACCGTCCGCGCGTCGATCACGCGGAACATCAGCTGCGAAGCGATGTGATACGGCAAATTACCGCACACGGTGATCGGTTCTCCACGCCACTTCGCGACCATCTTGAGGTCGTACTTCATGGCATCGATCTGCTCGATCTCGAGGTTGTCGACCTCGCCGAGCTCGGCCCGGAGGACCGCGACCATGTCCGGATCCATCTCGAGTGCGATCACCTTGCCGGCTGTCGTGCGCTCGACCAGCTGAGCGGTCAAGGTGCCCAGGCCTGCTCCGATCTCGACGATCCAATCTTCGTCCGAGACCACGGTCGCATCGGCGATCGCTCGCAACGCGCGCTCGGAGATCAGGAAGTTCTGGCCGAACGCCTTCTTCGCACGCAGGTTGTACTTCTCGAGCAAGACCCGCGCATCGGGGAACGGCCCGAGCAGATCGCGGGCACTGCGCTTGGATGGTTCGTCGGTCATTTCGTGGTGGCCTGGCCGCGCGCCCGGGCCAACGGTGCATTGGGTGCGGCATCGAGATCGAGCCCTGCCCGCTCGCCGCGTACAAGATGATAGTAACCCGCCGCCGCGATCATCGCCGCGTTGTCGGTGCAGCGTGCCGGTGGCGGGATGTAGACCTCGAACTCGTCCTCGGCGCCGGCAGCTCGCATCGCGGCGCGGAGGCCGGAGTTTGCCGCGACGCCACCGCAGATTTGTACGTGATGAAGCCCGTGCTTGCGCGCTGCGCGACGCGTCTTGCGTACGAGCACCTCGATGATCGCGGCTTGATAGCTCGCACACAGATCTGCGAGAAGCTGGCCTTGCGGGATGCCATGCTTGCGCGTCTGCGTCAGCAGCGCGGTCTTCAAACCGCTGAACGAAAAGTCGTGACCGTGCTCCTCGAGCGTCATCGATTTTGGAAAGGAGACGGCGGTCGGATCGCCGGTCTTCGCGAGCCGGTCGATCACTGCACCGCCAGGGTAACCGAGACCGAGCAGCTTCGCGCCCTTGTCGAAGGCCTCGCCGGCCGCATCGTCACGCGTGCGCCCGAGCTCGCTCAGCGAGCCGTGATCGTCGACGCGTACGAGCGACGTGTGACCACCCGAAACGATCAGCGCGAGATGCGGCAGCGGTGGCGGATTCGGTTCGAGATAGACCGCACTCAAGTGACCTTCGAGGTGATGCACGCCGACGAGAGGCAGGCCCGTCACCCACGCGAGCGCCTTCGCGGTCTGCATGCCGACGAGCAAGCCTCCGATCAAGCCAGGTGCATTCGTAACCGCGATCCCGTCGAGCTGCGCGAGCGACAGCCGTGCCGTCTCGAGAGCTGCTCGAACCACGGGGACCACGTTGAGGATATGCGCACGCGACGCGAGCTCGGGCACCACGCCGCCGTAACGCGCATGCACCTCGTGCTGCGATGCGACCACATCGGAGACCGCGCGCACGCCATCCTCGACGACCGCCGCGGCGGTTTCATCGCACGAGCTCTCCAATCCGAGGACGCGATAAGGCATGGGCTAATGCGCGTCGAGCATCTGGCGCACCGAAGGAGCGTCTGTAGCACCCGGCGCGAGCTTGAGGTACTGCTCGAGCGCCGTGCGGGCTTCATCGCGCCGACGAGCCGACCACAGCGCCATGCCCTTGGCCTGCCAGGTCTGCGGGAACGTCGGTGCGAGCTCGAGAGCCTGGTCGAACGCTGCGAGAGCTTGATCGAGATGGTTGAGCCGCTCGAGTGCACGCCCACGGGTCAGGAACGCCTGCGCCGTCCGTCGCAACTTGATCGATTGATTCGAGAGCTCGAGCGCCTTCTCGGCGTCGCCTTCTTCGAGCGCCGCGTTCGAGAGGTCCTTGAGCAACCCCGCTTGTTTGTTTCGATCGGGCACAGCAACACCGGCATCGGCGGGGTCGCCGACAACTCGGGGCACATCGAACGGCGGAGCAATCGCGAGCGCCGCGTCGACCGGCGGCGCCATCACGACCTCGCTCGCATCGCCGGTGAACGCCTGCGTGGCGCTCGCGTCGCGACGCACCTCTGCGACCGGCGGCTTGCCGAAATGCTCGTGGATGTAGAGATAAATCGCCATCCCGGCCATCAGGGACGCGATCACGCCGAGCGCGATCACGGCAGGACCGGGTCCTCGCGCGCGAGCGACCCCGCCCGCCATCGAGATCCGTGGCGGTGGTGGCAACGAAGGCGAGGAACTGCGTCGTTCGGCCGGTATCTTCACGACGACCGACTCGGGCAGCACGAAGGCGGGCTGCTGCGGAATCTCGCGCGTGATCCGCCGCGGCATGATCGTGATCAGCTCGCGTGCAGGATCTCCCTCTGTGGGTTCGTCCCTGCCGAGGTCGACCTCGCCCGACGTCTCGGCACGATCGTGGCCGTGCGAGCTCGTCATGCGCAGGCCGTTGGGATCGCGACGCGCGACGAACGCCGGACGCTCGGGTTGGGTGATCTCGTCGCCATCGATCGGGCGCGACGTGTCACCGGACTCGCCGCCATCCATCGGTTGCGGCACGCCGGAGACGTCGTCTTCGATCTCTGAGGCCGCCTCGGGTACCGCGATCTCCATGGTCGAGATCGCTTCGCGAATCCCGGGAGGCACGCTGCTCGGCCGCGTCCGCTCGGGCTCGACCGTGACCTTCTTGAGCTGCACGCGCGCGAGCGGCATGGGCTCGGGTGGTGTGTCGAGGCTCTCGAACAGCGAAGGGTCGATCGCTTGCGCGGCGGCGACCGCTTCGTCGATCAACCGCAAGCTCGAAGGCCGATAGCTGCCCATCAGCGGTCCCGATGCACGCTCGGGCGGTGCCTCGAGTGGCTCAGCCTCGGGTTCGCTCTCACCCGCAAACACCGGCGCTTCGGGCTCTGGCGGTGCTTCACCTGGAAGTGGCGTGATCTCTTCGACGATGCTCGCGGAGCCATTCGTGATCGGTCCCGAGACAACCTCCTCGATCGGCGTTGGCGATTCGACCATCACGAGCGGCACCGGGCGACCGGTATCGCGCTTGGCGCGCTTCTCCGGATCGAGATCCATCAGTAGCCCCTCGAAGTAGAGCTTCGAGATCGCCTGCAGACATTCGAGATCACCGAAGTCGCTGCCGTCGATCACCTCGAGCAGCGAGCGCTTGCCATCGATCAACCGGAGGATCGGATTGTTGTCGTCGGGAATCTCGCCGAGCCGCCCCGAGAGCTCTTCGGTGTCGATCTCGAAGCGATGTGACAGCGCAGGCAACTGCTCGAGCAAGCGCGACCACTCGTCGAGTCGCCGCATGCCTTCCATCAACAGGCCTTGCGAGCTCGTCGTGATCACCTCGCGACGGCGCACCGTGCGAAACACCACCTCGAACTCACCCTCGCTCCACGTGAGCAGCCGATACACCGCGTCTTCGCCTTGCAGCGTGCCTGCCTCGGCATCGATCACTTTGCCGTCGCGGAAGTAGATCGCAGCCGTGCGCGAACGATCCGCGACAAACTGGATCACGCCCGATTTTCGGCTCACTTCGATCGTCTGGATCACGTCGACGACCGGCATGTCTGCGACGCGACCGGCGAACCGCACACCGTCCTTGCGCTCGTCGAAGTGCGCGCGTTGCCGCTTCTGCAGCAGGATATTGATCCGGGTGACGATCTCTTTGATGTAGATCGGCTTGGTCAGGTAGTCGTCGACACCCAGCTCGAGCCCCCGAATCTTGTGCTCGATCGCGGTCTCCGCCGTGAGGAACACGAACGGAATCTCGGCCCAGTCCGGCACCGCGCGCACGCGTCGACGCAGCTCGAAGCCGTCGAGGTCCGCCGGAAACTTCGTCTCCGAAAGAATCAGATCAGGCGTGTGCAGCTCGAGCTTGTCGAGCGCATCCGCGACCGAGGCCGCGGGCGTCACCGTAAATCCGGCTTTACGCAGCGACACTTCGAGCACTCGCAAGCTGCGAGTATCACCATCGACCAGAAGCAGGCTTTGTTTGGACACGAGCAAACCAAAGGGACGCGACACGACCGGTCGGCACCTCGGCAAAACAATCGTAACCAACTACGCCTGATGTCGCCACTCGTCGGCAATCCGGTACGATGAAACTGATGGAGCTAGAGCTCCCTTACGGGCGAACACCACTCCGGTTCAGTTCCGGCGCGCGACATATAGAAGTCTTGCGGTCTGCGGAACGTCCCGCGCCTCGACCGCTCGCGGCCCTGCTCGACGAGGCGTTGCGCTCGCTGGCGGCTGTGAGGGGCGCCCGAGTTACGCTGATCGTCAGCGATTCGACGCGCAATGAACCCCGTGCCGAGTTCATCGCAGCCTTGCGGCGCCAGCTCCGCGGAGACCTCCACTGGACACTCGCGATCGCGACCGGTACCCACGGTCCGAGCCCGATCGAATCCTTGGGGCTTCCCGCGGATTTTCTCGCGGCCGCCGCCTTGGTGAATCACGACGGCCACTCTGACCGCGATCTGGTCGAGCTCGGCTCTACAGAGAACGGCACACCGGTTCGCGTGCATCGCTGCGTGGTCGAGACCGATCTGGTGATTTTGACCGGCTGCATTCGTCCGCATTACTTCGCCGGCTTCGGCGCCGGTGCAAAGGCGATCTTTCCCGGGCTAGGGCAGGCGACAGCTGTTCGCATCAACCACCAGTTAAAGACGGCACCGAATGCGCGAGCTGGAATCGTCGACGGAAATCCCTGCCGGGCCGATCTCGAAGAGGCCGTGCGCATGATCCCGGCGCCGACATTTCTGCTCAATGGCGTCAGCGGCCCCGACTATCGAATCCATGCCGTCGTTGCCGGTCACGTCGAGCGCGCGTTTCGCGAGGGCTGCGCCATCGCGCGTCCTTGGTTCACGGTCCACGCGAAGCCCGCGCCCGTCGTCATCGCGTCCGATGCGATGCCCGTCACCGCGACGCTCTACCAAGCCGCGAAGATCGCTGCCGCTGTCGCCCCGCTGGTCGAAGAGGACGGCACGCTGATCATCGCAGCCGAGTGTTCCGATGGAATCGGACCCCTCGAGACCGTGAACGAGGCAATCTTGCGGATCGGGATCCTCCCTCGTCTGCCACGTCGAGCACGCCTGATCCTCGTGAGCGGGCTGACGAAGGAGCTTGTCGAGCGGACATTAATGACCTTTTCTCCTTCCATCGAAGCAGCGATCGGCGACGCCGATCGTCTGCTCGTAATCCCCAAAGCGAGCCAGCTTCTTTGCGAACCAACCTGACACGCGGACACTCGACGTCCCCAGGCGTGTTACGGCGTGTTACGGCGGTGTCGCAACGAGCGGTTGGTCAGCTTTTTATCCAATAAAATCAATATTTTAATGGTATAACGTTGGAGTTGCAGTGAAGAAATGCGGAGCAGTTGCGATGGCTTACTTAGTTAGCTCCAAGCGCATGCCGGACAAGCGATGAAGCTCACCGACTACAACAAGTTCATCGACCTGTTCGAGAAGTGGAATCGCAGCATCAACTTGTCTGCAGCCGCCACGCGTGCGGACATCAATTCGCATGTCGAGGATTCGCTGCATGTAGTCGAGCACCTCGTCGCGGAAGGAGCGACGGCGGTCTTGGATGTCGGGTCGGGCGGTGGGTTCCCGGTCGTCATTGCAGCGATGGCGTTGCCCGAGGTGCAGTTCACGTCACTCGAACCAGTCCACAAGAAGCACGCGTTCCTGCGTACGGCTGCACGCGAGCTCGGGTTGGCAAACCTCGAAGCTCATGCAGTCCGGATCGAGGATCACGAGCGAGCCGATTACGACGTCGCGATGTCACGTGCGACGTTTGATTTGAGGGACTGGTTGGTAATCGCGCTCGAGCATGTTCGTCCGGGAGGGGTGGGAATCGGCTTCGAGGCGGTGACACGGAAGGACCTCGATCCGTCGGTTGTTCGCCATCGCTATCAAGTCGGCGGCAAGGATCGCGCGATCGTGCTCCAGCGGCGACCTACGTGACCTGGCTCAGCTCAGCAGGGGATCAAGGACGCTAGGGTCGGTGTGAAGGACGAGGATGAGTCCGTTCCATCGCGAGCGGAGCTGTTCGACGTTTGTCGTGACCAGCGCTTCGTCGTCGGTGACGAGCCTCGAGAGGACGAGGGCGGCGATAGCTTGGCCGTCTCCTTCGATCGCTTCGATCGTTAGCAGGCTGTGGTTGATCGTTCCGAGGCCGGCGGTTGCTACGACGAGGATGGGAAATCCGCATTGTTTGGCGAGCGATCCCATGTCGTGCGTCAAGTCGATCGGAACACGCCATCCACCAGCGCCTTCGACCAAAACGACGTCGGCCTCTCTGGACCCGAGATCAAGTGCGGTCGCGACCCGGCCAAAGGAGATGGCGCCTGTCGGTGCGGCAACTGCTGGCGCGGCTGGCAATTCGAACTGGTAGACGCCGGCGAGATCGCCAGTCTGCCACCCGCCGG
This sequence comes from Kofleriaceae bacterium, assembly GCA_043759355.1. GTDB lineage: Bacteria > Myxococcota_A > Polyangia > Haliangiales > Haliangiaceae > JABFXX01. The sequence goes on along the minus strand of JAYVLQ010000041.1, from coordinate 23,880 downwards.
AGGCTTGACCGAGAGAGCGCTGATCTTCGCCAAGAGTTCCCGCTGCGCAACCGGTCTCGATGGGCTTGAACGCGAATACGCGATGGCCAAGTTCGCGGGCACGACGTGAGAGAGCAGTTGTTACGAAGGTCTTGCCGACACCAGTGCCGGTTCCGGTGACGAAATAGCTGTGTTTCACGTGAAACAACTCCGGGTGCCTGTTTCACGTGAAACAGCTTGGTGAGAGGGGGGCTGTTTCACGTGAAACGGTGGTCGATCGCCTGCATGGTGGCGGTCTCGAGCAAGACCAGGTCTTCAGGTTGAAGAGTCAGCGGCGGCATCCACACCACGACGTCGCCGAGGTTCCGGAGAATGACGCCATGGTTTCGAGCTTCCTCACAAACGGCGCGACCCAAAAATCGACCCCCCATTTCATGGAGCTCGATTCCAATCATCATTCCGACCTGACGGACCTCTTTGACCAAGCGATGGTCGAGGATTCGCGCAAGTGCACTAGCGATCCCCGGAATGCGACTTTGTGCGTTGGGCAAGGTGGACTCTCGAAGCAGCGCAACAGACTCCAACCCGACTGCGCACGCGAGGGGGTTCGCGGTGAAGGTGTGACCGTGGAAGAAGTGCTTCATGTCGCCATGTCCACCGAGGAACGCGGAGTAGATCTCCTCGGTTGCGAGCGTGGCGGCGAGTGGAAGATAGCCGGCTGCAATGCCCTTCCCGAGGCACAGGAGGTCCGGCTGGACACCTTCTTGTTCGCAGGCGAACATGGTGCCCGTGCGACCGAATCCGGTCGCGACCTCGTCGAGGATCACGTGGACATCGTGGGCGCGACAGAGCTCGACAGCGCGTTTTAAAAAACCGGACGGGTGCTTCAACATGCCGGCCGCGCCCTGCATCAGAGGCTCGAGAATGAACGCGGCAAGCTCGTGCGAGTGGCGCGAGAGCTCTTGTTCGAGGCGCTCGAGCGCATAGCTCCCATCGGTCCCGGCGGGTGTCGGAATTGCGATGCTAGAGACCAGCAGGGGGCCAAAGATGCGGTGGAAGAGCTCGATCCCACCCACTCCAACCGCGCCGAGCGTGTCGCCATGATAGGCCTCGCCGAGCCGGAGAAACTTCTGCTTCGTCGGCCGACCACGGAGTTGCCAGTACTGGAACGATTGCTTGAGCGCGATCTCGACAGCGGCCGATCCCGAGTCCGAGTAGAAGACGCGGGTCAACGACGGCGGCGCGACCTCGAGCAGTGCGGCGGCGAGCCGAATTCCTGGCTCGTGGGTCAGCCCGAGGAACGTGGAATGCGCCACCTTCTCGAGTTGCGCGCGCAACGCGCGATCGAGCCGAGGATGATGATGACCGTGAACGTTGCACCAGAGCGAGCTGACGCCGTCGAGGTACTTCCGGCCGGCTTCATCGAAGAGGTAATTGCCCTCTCCACGCGCGATCACGAGTGGCATCCATTCGGTCTGTTGAGTAAAGGGATGCCACACGACCTTACGGTCGAGATCTTCGAGCTCGCTCATAGTTCCTGACTCATTGCATCACCGAGCGCGATCGCTGCCATCTCGATGTCCGCGGCACTGTGGCCGGCGCTGAGGCTAATCCGCAACCTTGCGGTTGCCTCTGGAACCGTCGGATAGCGAATGCCTTGCACGAACACGCGACGCTCGTACATCCGCGCGCTGATCTCCATCACTCGCGCGTCGTCACCGATGACCAGCGGCGCGATCGCCGAGTCGGCGTGACCACCGAGGCCCCGGATCCGCGCGCGCAGCTGCTTGGACCGCGAGGCGAGATTTTGCCGGCGAACATCGCCTTCGCTCGACCGGACAATCCCGATAGCCGCGATCACCGCCGCCGAGATCATCGGCGGTAACGCGGTCGAGAACACGAGCGACCGCGCGCGATTCCACAGCAGCTTCGAGATCGCCGGAGACGTCGCGACGAAAGCTCCGTAGCCCCCGAGCGCCTTGCCGCACGTGCCGACCAGCAGATCCGGAACCACGCCGAGCTCGGCCGCGACACCGCGACCTTCGGGCCCACGCGCGCCGATCGCATGCGCTTCATCGAGCATGAACGCAGCGCCGTGCTTCTTGGCGAGCGCGGCGAGCCCTTCGACATCCGCGAGATCGCCGTCCATCGAGAATAAGCTCTCGCTCACGACCACGCGCCGCCGAGCCGTGTGCGTGCGCAGTTGCTCGTCCAAGGCCGCCAGATCGCGATGAGGGAACACCACGATCTGCGCCTTCGCCAACCGGCAACCATCGATGATGCTCGCGTGGTCGAGCTCGTCGGAGAACACGACATCGCCTGGGCCGAGCAGCGCCGAGAGCGTACCGACGTTCGCCGCGTAACCCGATCCGAACAGCCGCGCTGCACCCGTACGCAACCACTCCGCGATCGAGCCCTCGAGCTCCTCGTGGAGCCGATGATTGCCGACGATCAAGCGCGACGCGCCCGCACCTACCCCAGCCTCATCCGCTGCTGTCTGCGCAGCCGCCACCAAGCGCGGATCGCTCGCGAGCGATAGATAATCGTTCGACGAGAGGTCGAGGACCTGCGATCCATCGAGCACGATCCGAGGTCCGCGCGCGCCATCGACGACGCGAGGCATTCGAAGGCGACTGATCGCCTCGAGCTGCTTGAGCTCCAGGCGCGCATCGTCTTCGAGGCTCACGCGCCGATTTATAGATCAGACTCGACTATTTGCCGATGCAGAACCGGGCGAAGACTTCGTCCAGGACGCGCTCACCAACTTCATTGCCACGCAGCTGCGCGAGTGCCGCTGTCGCCTGCCGCAGCTCCAACGCGACAACCTCGGAGACCAGGCCATTCGTGCGCGCCGCCACCGCAGCCGCGAGTGCATCGCGCGCACCGATCATCACGCCGTACTGGCGCTCGTTCGTCACGAACGCATCTTCACTGCCTTCGCGCTCCGCGACCCCGGCGAGCGAGATCACGCGCAGCTTGAGCTCTTCGAGACCCGCACCGGTCACGGCAGAGGTCGCGAGGGCAGGGCGCCCATCCGGCCCCAGGTCCGCCTTCGACCGCACGATCAGCGCTCGCTCGCCGTACCGCCTGCCATCGTTCCAGGGCTCGCCATTATTCACGACGATCACGACATCCGCCGATGCCACCCGCTTCTCGCCGAGCTCGATCCCGCGCGCTTCCACGGGATCTGGCACCTCACCCGCCACACCTCCGCGCATACCTGCAGTGTCGATGAGCGTGATCGCGACGCCGTGCCACACGGTCAGCGCCTCGAGATAATCGCGAGTGGTTCCGGGCGAAGCCGCCACGATCGCTCGCTCGCTGCCGACCAGCGCATTCAGCAGCGATGACTTACCGGCATTCACCGCGCCAACGAGCGCGACGGTGATGCCGTGCTGAACCAAGCGACCGTGCCGAAAGCCATCCGCGAGCTCGCCGCATCGCTGCGCGAGCGCCACGAGCTCCGCGTCCACGACCTTCGCCTCTTCGACTCCGAGATCATCATCGGGAAAATCGATCCGGCCTTCGAGCTCCGCCAGCACGCTCAGTGCTCGACTCTCGAGCTCCGCGGCAACTTCGCCGAGCTTCCCGCCGAGGTTTGCCTGGGCGAGGCGCAACGCTCGCTCGCTGCCCGCGTGAATCACGCCGAGCAAGGCTTCAGCCCGCAGCAGATCTAGCTTGCCATTCAACACGGCGCGCCGCGTGAACTCGCCGGGTTCCGCGATGCGCGCCCCGCGCGCGACCACGGTGGCCAGCAGCGCCGAGAGATTCTGTGGTCCACCATGGCCATGCAGCTCGGCGACGTCCTCGCCGGTGAACGATGCTGGAGCGCGCATGGCGAACGCCAGCACCTGATCCAACCGCGCGCCATCCGCGCTCCTAGCCCAGCCCACGCGCACACTGCGATCGAGCGCGGTGCCCATCACGGCCTCCGCGATGGTCACGGCGTGCGGTCCACTCAACCGCACGATGCCGACGCCCCCGACGCCCGCCGCCGTGGCGATCGCAGCGATCGTGTCAGCTTCTAGACTCAAGCTTCAGCGGTCGTGGGAACGAGCAGGATGTGGCGATCTTCGCCTTCACCCTCGCTGCGGCTCGACAGGCCCTGCATCTCCGCGATCGCCATGTGAACGATCCGGCGATCGTGCGGCGACATCGGCTGGAGCTCGACGATCTGCTTGGTCTGCAGCGCCTTCTCCGCCATCTTCGTCGCGATGCCGCGCAAGCGCTCGACCTGCTTGTCGCGGAACCCGCCAGCGTCGACGACGAGCGGCTTGCCCTTCTCGGTACTGCGCTCCTTGAACACGGCCTTGTTGACCAGGTGCTGGATCGCGTCGATCACGACGCCGCGTCGACCGATGATGAGCTCGGTGTCGGCGGTCTGGATCTCGAGCACGGTGCGGTCGTTATCGTCCTTGATATCGATGTCGGCCGAGATGCCCATGCGCTCGAGGAGGCCGAGCAAAAAGTCGCTAGCCTTCTCCGCGAGATCCTCGCGATTGCTGTTCTGTGCTGCTTGAGTTTCCATGAGCTTTAACGGCGGCCTTTCTTCTTCTTGGGTTGGCGCGTTACCGCACCGTCATCTTTGTCGGCGCCGGGATCGGCGACGTTCGCGTTCTTCGCCTTGGCGACCACCGCACCGGTCTTGCCGGCCGCGGCGGCTTCTTGCGCAGCCTTGATCCTCGCGGTGAGCTCGAGGCTCTTCTTGTCGAACTTGTTCATGTAGATCGAGTGCAGCGCCGAGAGGCAGGTATTCGTGAAGATGTAGAGCGTGAGGCCCGCCGGGAACACGAACGCCATACCGCCGAACAAGAGCGGCATGCCGTACTGCATGATCTTCTGCTGCGTGCGCTGCGCCGGATCGGGGTTCTGCGGGGTGAGCCGCGCCTGCGCGAACATCGTCACGACGAGCACGACCGGCAGGATGTAGAGGTGATCGGCGCTGGTAAGATCGTCGATCCAGCCCGGGATGAACGGCTGGCGATAGAGCTCGCCGACCGAACCGAGCATCTTGTAGAGCGAGATCCAGATCGGCATCTGGAGGAACATCGGCGCACAGCCCGAGAGCGGATTGGCACCGTTCGCCTTGTAGAGCGCCATGGTCTCGACCTGGAGGCGCTGCTTGTCTTCCTTGTATTTGACGTTGAGCTCTTTGATCTGCGGACCGAGCACCGCCATCGCCTTCATCGAGCGCATCGACTTGGTCATCCAGTAGAGCGTCGCGAGCTTGACGACGACAGTGAGCAAGATGATCGCGACGCCCCAGTTACCGACGACGCTCTGGAACTTGAGCAGCAACCACAGGAGGCGCTTGCCGAGGAATCCGAACCAACCGAGATCGATCGTCGCGTCAAAGCCAGTCGAATAACCTGCGGCGGAGTTGGCGTGGTTGAGGTCGTCGTAGTTCTTGGGGCCGAGGTAACCGACGATCTCGCGGGTGAACTCGCCGGCGCCCGGTTTGAGATCGATCTCCTGGTAGATGAGGTCGGTCCGGATGTGACCCGCGTCGTCAGCGTAGGTGTGCTTCTCGACGACGCTACCGGTCTGCACCGGCTTCGGCGAGAACCCGACGAGCAAGAACGGATGCTCGAACCCCGACCACGTGACGTTCGGCTCGAAGCGCGGATGTTCTTGGACATCCTTGAGCTCGGACTGGACGACCACGCCATCGCGCATCGTCGAGCTGTTCCAGACGCGCGGCGCGATCCGGCTCGAGCCGCCACCGACGTTCTTCGGATCCTGGAACTGATAGGTCGACAGCGCGAGCCGCTGCTTGCCTTCCTGCTTTGCCGTGATGCCGACGGTGAGCCGCACGAGGTACGAGTCCGGCACCACCTCGAACGTCTTCGTGATGTCGAGCGCCTCCGTCGAGAGCTTGTACTGCACGCGATGATCATCGAGCTGCGTGCCCGTCCACACCGCGTGCCTCGGGAGCTTGAACGTCGAGCTCTTCGTGAAGCCAAGTGCGAGATCGGGTTGGTCAGCGACGAGCTGGCCCTTCGTAAGGTCACCGACGTAGCGCGCATCGCTGAGGTGCCACGAGCTGAGCGCACCATCGATGTTCGTGAACTCGGCAGCGAAGTCCGGGAACTTCAGCGTGATGGTTTGAGCCGATGCGGCGGGCGCATCGCCGTCGTACCCGACGAGCGAGGTTGGCTTGTTCGCCGACGAGCCGACCACGAGAGCGCCACTGCCCGAGCCGGCGCCAGCGGGCTTCGGCTCTTCCTTGGACGGAAACAACTTCTGCCACAGCAGCAACACACCGAGCGCGAGAGCGACGGCGATGATGAGCCGCTTACCTTGGTCCTGCATTTAACTCCTCGCAGTGCCGACAGGGCACTGGATCGTAGCCACCGCGAAACAAGGGATTGCAGCGGGCGACCCGCCACATGGCGAGGGCGCCTCCCACAATGACGCCTCGCTTCTGTACAGCTTCGACGGCGTACTGGCTGCACGTCGGCAGGAATCGGCAGGTCGGCGTACGTTTCATCGGCGAGAGCACGCGGCGATAGAAACGGATCGGCAACAGCACGAGCCACACGAGTGCGGCGTGAACAGTTGCGATGCCATCTGCCGGTCGTAGTGTCATGACTAGAAAGATCGCAGGAGCCGAGTGAGGTCCGTTGCGAAATCTTCGGGGTGAAGCTGCCGCGCCGCCGACTCCTTGGCAACTAGAACCACGTCCCAGCCTGCCGGAATCCAGCCGTGCAACCGCATCCACTCGCGAAGCATTCGTCGAACGCGATTTCGGATGGGCGAGCTCCCAATCTTCTTGGTCACTGTCAGTCCGAGTCGTCCAGAGAGCTTGGGATCACTCCGTCTGCGCGAGATCGCCAGCACGTGCTTTCCGTGGAGCTTTTGCCCCCCGGTTTGCACGGCAACGAACTCGGGCCGACGCCGGAGCCGCATCTCTTTCGAGATGCGCAAACCCTTACTTCTTCGCGGTGGTTACCGAGATCCGCTTACGACCCTTCGCACGGCGGCGGCGAAGAACCGCACGGCCTCCGCGGGTCTTCTTACGAGCACGGAAACCGTGCGTGCGCTTACGGCTCTTGTTGTGGGGCTGGTACGTACGCTTAGACACGGCAAATCTCCAGGGGAACGCTGAACGGAGCGGGATCGATACTCGGGTGCGTACGCCGAGTCAAGACTTCGAGTCTCCGCATCCGGAGAACGTCCGATCCGGACCTCTCTCCATCCGCTCCGGATTGCTCGTCGGAAAAGCCAGGATTCCGGAGTTCAATTGGCGACGGATTCCGCTTGCGAAGGGAAATCGCCATCTGTTACCAAGGCCTCGTTTTCTCCTGTGGACAAGTCGCTGACGTGACTACAGGAATCGTCCAGAAGAGGCTGTGAATAACTTCTGGAACAGGTGTTCTTATCTTGTGCAGGCGAGATCTCTAACACCACGTCTTTACAAGGTTTTGGTGAATGACACAGCACTTTCTCTGGACCGAGGCCGTCGATCGACTGCGATCACGTGTATCTCCGCAGAATTACGACATGTGGCTGCGTCCGATCGAGCTTGCCTCGTGGGAAGGAGCCACCCTCAAGCTCCGTGCACCGAACAGTTACGTTCGGGTCTGGTTCGAATCTAATTTTCTTGCGGGCCTGATCGTCGAGCTCAAAGAGCTGGGCGCCGAGGTCCGGGTGGAGTTCGAACCGGACGGCAATGACCGCATACCGGACGGGCCGGTCGAATTGCCGCAGGGCTCGTCACCGAACAACGTCGTTCCGGTTGCTGTCGCTGCTGTCGCTGCTGCCAAACCGACTCACTCTTCTGGCTCCGGCACCATGCACGCGGTCACGGCCGCGACGATGACCGATGACGAGCCGGGTTTCAGGGTGCCCGATAACGCCACGCTCAATCCGCGTTACTCGTTCGAGACGTTTGTTGCAGGACCCTCGAACCAGCTCGCGTTCGCAGCCTCGCAAGCCGCAGCCTCGAGCTACCCACCGAAGTACAACCCGGTGTTTATCTGCGGTGGCGCGGGCCTCGGCAAGACTCACTTACTCCACGCGATCGGTCACCAGCAGCTCGCGAACCGTCCAGGCGCCCGCATCGTCTACATCTCGAGCGAGCGGTTCATGAACGAGTACGTGCAGGCGATTCGCACCGGCAAGATGCACGACTTCCGGCGCAATTACCGCGAGGGCATCGACGTCCTGCTCATCGACGACGTGCAGTTTCTCGCCGGCAAGGAGAGCACGCAGGACGAGTTCTTCCATACGTTCAACGCGCTCCACGAGAACCACAAGCAGATCGTGCTGACGAGCGATCGCAAGCCACACGAGATCCAGGACATCGCCGATCGCCTGCGCACGCGCTTCGCGTGGGGCCTGCTCGCCGATATCGAACCGCCAGAGCTCGAGGTTCGCATCGCCATCCTTCGCAAAAAGGCCGCGGTCGAAGCCGTGACGCTGCCCGATGACGTCGCCCTCTACATCGCGTCCGCGATCAAATCGAACGTCCGCGAGCTCGAGGGTGCGCTCATTCGCCTGGTCGCCTATGCATCGCTCTCCAAGCGCCGCATCGACCTGGAGTTCGCACAGGAGACGCTCAGCGGCTCGATCACGCGTCCCCGCGAAATCATCACGTGCGAGTCCATCATCAAGTCTGTGGCGAACTACTACGGCTTGAAGACCGCCGAGATCAAATCAGACCGCCGTCACAAGTCGCTCGCCAACCCGCGTGCCGTGGCGATGTACCTGGCGCGTCACCACACCAAAGATTCGTATCCGGACCTCGCGCGAGCATTCGGCGGCAAGCACCACACGACCGTGATCTCGGCCGTCCAAAAGATCGCCGAACGGCTCAAAGAAGACGCCTCCCTGCGCTCCGAGCTGCACGCGATCGAATCGATGATTCTGAAGTGATTTGCCCTGTGCCTAAAACCGTTAACAAGCCTGTGGATCAAACCTGGACAAATTCCTCGTCGGACTTGTCCACATCTTTGGTTCATGGCAACCACCGTAGACCGACGACGTCAGACCCTCGTGCTGAGCTGACGAAAGAGCAGATGTCGTAGTGGGTTACCAACTTACCCACACTGTTCACAGCACCTTCTACTTCCTACTACTAAGTCAGATCTTAAATCTGAATATAAGAAGAGCAGAGCGGACCGAGGAAAAGGACGATGGAATTTAAAATCGCAAAGACCGAATTCCTGCGCGGACTACGGCTCGCTCAAGGCATCGCTGACCGCAAGAGCACGATGCCGATGCTCGCGAACGTGTTGCTGCGTACGCAAGGCAAGAATCAGCTCCTCGTCGCAGCGACCGATCTCAACGTCTCGCTGACGGCCGAGCTCAAGAGCACGAACGCGCACGAAGGCGGCATCACCCTCGGCGCCAAGAATCTCTACGAGCTCATCGCGAACGCTCCGGGTGAGGAGGTCACGCTCAAGAAAGCGGACAACAACTGGGCCGAGATTCGCTCGGGCAAGGTCACGTATCGCATCGTCGGCATGCCCGACCGCGACTTCCCGCGCGTCCCCGATCATCGCGAAGCGACCTACACGACCATCGAGAGCGCGGTGCTCCGCGAGATGATCGACCGGACCCTGTTCTCGGTCTGCAACGACGAGACGAGGTTCCATCTCAACGGCGTGTTCTTCGAGAGCGATGGCTCCAGGGCCCGCATGGTCTCGACCGACGGCCATCGGCTCTCGAAGGTCGAGCGCACCATCGCGAATGGGCCCAAGCTCTCGGCTGGCGTGATCATCCCGAAGAAGGGCTTACTCGAGATGAAAAAGGTCCTCGAATCGGGACCCTCTTGCAAGCTCGCGATCAAGACCCCGCACTTGTTCCTCGCGCAAGAAGACATCGCGATCGCGGTCAAGCTCATCGATGCGCAGTTCCCGCCGTACGAGCAGGTAATCCCCAAAGAGCACAAAAAGGTCATCACGGTCGATCGTGGTCGCTTCGTGGACTCGCTCAAGCGCGCACAGCTGATGTCGTCGGAAACTCGCGGCGTGAAGCTCGCGGCGACCAAAGAAGGCCTGACCATCACGAGCGACAACCCGGACCTCGGTGAAGTTCGCGAAGAGCTCGATGCGGATTACAACGGCGATGCGATCGCTATCGGGTTCAACCCGAAGTACGTCGTCGAGCTGCTCGGTCAGATGGCCTGCGACCAGATCACGATCTCGCTCGGCAACGAGCTCGATCCAGGCCTGATTCGTCCGCTCAGCGGCGACGATTACCTCGGCGTCGTGATGCCGATGCGTATCTGAACGCGTGAAGATCGCGCTCCTCACGGCTTCCGGGATTCGCAATCTCGCGCCGGTCGAGCTGGCTCCGCGCGACCGGTTTAGCGTCTTCGTTGGCCAGAATGGCCAGGGCAAGACGAACCTGCTCGAGGCCATCTATGTCGTCGCGACGCTCAGATCCTTCCGTACGAGCCGCCTGGCGGACCTCATCGCCTTCGGTCAGCCAAGTGCTCATCTCGGGGCCCGCGTCGAAAAAGAGGGGCTCACGAGAATCTACGAGGTCGCGCTCTCGGCAGGCTCCAGGAAGGTGATGCTCGACGGCAAGGCGATGCGCCCGATCTCGCGCTACTTCGGCGGCTTCAACGTCGTCGTATTCACGCCCGAGGATCTGGCGCTACCCCGTGGCTCACCGAGCGATCGGCGACGGTTTCTGGACCGCGCGGTGTTCAATCAGGGGCCCGAGTATCTCGTCGCGATCCAGGACTACGAGAAGGTCCTCAAGCAGCGCAACACCGTGCTCAAGCAGGCGGCTCAAGGGCTGGCGACGAGCAGGGTCGATGCCTTGCTCGATGTTTACGACCTCCAGCTGGCGCAGCTCGGTTCGGTCGTGGCCAACTCGCGTGCGCGGTTTGTAGACACGATCCAGCCCGCGCTCGAGGAGGCCTTCCAGGCGATCGGCCGCAGCCCTCATCGCGCTGGGGTCCGCTACGTCTCCAAGACCGCCGGCCTGTCCGTCGACGCGATCCTCGCCCATCTGCACGAGACCCACGCGCGCGACACCGCGACCGAATCGACGCAGAGCGGACCTCACCGCGACGACCTCGCCTTCGAGCTCGACGGTCGTGACGCCGGTGACTTCGCCTCGCAAGGCCAGCTGCGCGCGATCATGCTCGCGTGGAAGACCGCGGAGCTCGCGATCCTCGCAAAAACGCACGGCGAGCTGCCGATCCTGCTGCTCGACGACGTCTCGAGCGAGCTCGATCCGAGCCGCAACGAATTCCTGTTCGAGCACCTCGCGAACAAGGCCGGTCAGTGCTTCATCACCACGACGGCTAGCAGCCACGTTTTGCTGTCCCGCGATCGCGTGGATTATCGGATCGAAAATGGCCAGATTTCCTCGTGAAATCCGGAACATGATCCCTTCTGTCCCCCGTGGCGATGTGCTACCTAGGGGACTCCCCGGACTGTACGTTTTCCATGGCCGATCCCACCACTACTCCATCCGCTGCGCCGACCTACGATGAAGGCTCGATTGGCATCCTGAAGGGCCTCGAAGGCGTCCGGAAGCGGCCTGGTATGTACATCGGCGACACCGATGACGGCACGGGTCTGCATCACCTCGTGCACGAGGTCGTGGACAACTCGGTCGACGAACATCTCGCGGGCTTCTGCACGCGCATCGGCATCATCATCCACTACGATAACTCGGTCACCGTCGAGGATAACGGTCGAGGGATTCCCACCGGCAACCACCCGATCGAGAACCGGCCTACTGCAGAGCTCGTGATGACCGTGCTCCACGCAGGCGGCAAGTTCGGGGGCGCAGGCTACAAGGTCTCCGGTGGTCTGCACGGCGTCGGCGTTTCGGCGGTCAATGCGCTCAGCGACTGGTTGAAGCTCGAGATCCGGCGCGACGGCAAGGTCTGGTACCAGGAGTACGGCGCCGGGATCCCGACGACCGAGTTCAAGCAAACCGGCGTCACCGATCGCAGCGGCACCAAGATCACGTTCCACCCGGATCCCACGATCTTCAAGAACGTGCTCGAGTTCTCGTTCGATACGCTCGCCACCAAGCTGCGCGAGCTCGCGTATCTCAACAGCGGCCTCGAGATCGATCTCTTCGACGAGCGCACCGACAAACGCGTCCAGTACATGTTCGAGGGCGGGATCGCGCAGTACGTCGTCGATCTCAACCAGAACAAGACCGCGGTCTCCGAAGTCATCGCCATCAAGGGCGAGTACGAAGGCTGCGAAGTCGAAGTCGCGATGCAGTGGAACGACTCTTACTCGGAGCTCGTGACCACGTTCACGAACACGATCAAGAACCGCGATGGCGGCACGCACCTCACCGGTTTTCGCACGTCGCTCACGCGCACGATCAATAACTACGCGACCGAGTACAAGCTGCTCAAGGACATGAAGACCGGCCTCTCGGGCGAGGATCTTCGTGAAGGCCTCACCGCGGTCATCTCGATCAAGGTCGGCGATCCAAAGTACTCGAACCAGGCCAAAGACAAGCTGGTCTCATCCGAAGTCGGCACCGCCGTCGGCGCCGTGGTCGGCGAGAAGCTTGGCCAGTGGTTCGAGCAGCATCCGAAGGAATCCAAGACCATTATCACGAAGGCGATGGTCGCCTCGCAGGCGCGTGAGGCCGCGCGCAAAGCGCGCGAGATGGTGCAGCGAAAAGGCGCGCTGTCGCTCACATCGCTGCCCGGCAAGCTTACCGATTGCTCCTCGAAGGATCCGGTCGAGAGCGAGCTGTTCATCGTCGAGGGTGAATCCGCAGGCGGCTCTGCCAAGCAGGGCCGCAACCCGAAATACCAGGCGATCCTGCCGCTCCGCGGCAAGATCTTGAACGTCGAGAAAGTTCGCTTCGATCGCATGCTCGGCTCGACCGAGCTGACCACGCTCATCACCGCGCTAGGAACGAGCGTTGGCGAGGAGAAAGATTACGCCAAGCTCCGCTATCACAAGATCGTGATCATGACGGATGCCGATGTCGACGGAGCGCACATTCGCACGCTGTTACTCACATTCTTCTTCCGTCACTTCAACGAACTGTTCGAAAAGGGTCACGTCTACATCGCGCAACCGCCCCTCTACAAGATCAAGAAGGGCAAGGTCGAGATGTATTTGAAGAACGAGGGCGCGCTCGAGGAGTACTTGCTCTCCAGCGTCACGAAAGAGACCTCGTTGCTCTCGGGCGATGGTTCGTCGATCACCGGCGAAGAGTTCGCGAAGATCGTCACGCGCATTACGACTGCCCGCGGGTTGCGCAAGCAGCTCGACAAGCGCGTCGATATTCGCATCGCTTCGGAGTTCGCGAACGCGCAGCTCTCGGAAGCGGACCTCAAGGATCGCAACAAGCTCGAGCGCATCGAAGCCAAAGTCATGGCTGACATCTCGCGCCGCCACGGCGAGCTCGGGCAAGCAGTCGTCGAGTACACCAAGGATACAGAGCACGGCACCTGGGAAGTTCGCTTCGGCGCCGGCCAGCACGGCGTGCGTCGTCACACCGTGATCAACGCGGAGCTCGTGCGTAGCTCCGAGTTCAAGACCCTCAAAGAGATCAGCGCCGAGCTCAAGACCAGGCTGGTCGAACCGCTCAAGCTTGTCACCGAGGGTTCGAACGATGAGCCGCAGTCGATTGGTGGCTGGGACGAGATCGCGCAGCTGATCGAAGATCGCGGCCGCAAGGGCCTGCAGATCCAGCGCTACAAGGGTCTCGGTGAGATGAACGCGGAGCAGCTATGGGAGACCACGATGGATCCTCAGTTCCGCACGCTCCTGCGCGTGAAGGTCGAGGAGATGGAAGGCGCCGACGCGATCTTCACGAAGCTGATGGGCGATCTGGTCGAGCCCCGCCGCGAGTTCATCGAAGAGAACGCACTCAACGTGCGTAACCTGGACGTCTAGCAACGCACTCCGCGCGCGGCACGGCGCGACGTCGGGCCCGCAGCTCGGGCTTGTCCTTCGGCGCGCGACCACGCGACTCATTGCGATTCGTCCGCGGGGCGGGTCACATTCGCAGCGTGCCTTCGATCGAATCGTCGAGGGTCTTACCGGTGACCGCGCCAACTATCATCTTCGCGAACGCGATCGCGCGATTGTGCTTGGTGTCCCAGTAGTAGCCCTGTGCGGGACGCACGCAGAGGGTCGTGATCCGCGGGTCGGTCTCACCCTCGGTGAACCAGTTCTTCATGATCGGCTCGTAGAGCTCTGCGATCTTGGCCTTGTCGCGGCCGATCGTGGCCGTGCCATAAAGCGTCAGGAAGTCCGAGTGCGACGAGCCCTGAAACAGCAACTGGACCGCGGAGTCCTTCACGATCTCGGCGTTGTGCGCACTATCGCTCGCGCTCAAGAACCATAGATAGCCGTCGTCATCGACCTTTTGGACCGCCATCGGCCTCGTCTCGAACCTCTTGTTCGTCGTGATCGACGTACACAGGAAGCATGTCGGAGCCTGCTTCACGAGCTCCTGGATCTTCTTAATCGCTGGGACGCCTGCGAGATCCTGATGATTATCTTCCTGCTGATTCTTGTTGATGCTGTCCATCCCGAACAGTTCAGCAAACGACGCGCCAAGGGTCGCGCATCTCTGCTCTAGAGGGCCTTGTGCTGCGCGCTGTCGAGAAGCGGGGTCGAGTGGTCCGAATCGTTCAACCGCACGACCTGCAGCTCGCTGATGGACGGGCCCGAGAGCACGTTGAGCGCTGCTGGCGCTTGGCAGAACTTCCAGACGCGCTCGAGCGGGAGGCCGAGCACCCGGCAGAGGAGCACGCGATTCACCGCATCGTGCGCCACGATTAACCCCGTCTCGTGCTCGCCGAGGGTCGTGCATAACCGCTCGAGTACCGGCCACGCACGGGCTTCGACATCGCCGAGCGATTCCGCTTTCGGACCCGCCTTGGTGTTTCGTTCAGGTGCGGTGCGCCAGACGCCGAACATCTCGGCATGCGAGAGCTCGACCTCGCTCGCGAGCTTGCCTTCCCATTCACCGTGCGAGATCTCGAGCAGGCCGGCATCGAGCTCGAGCGGTCCGCAATGGATCGCTTCGGCGGTGGCCTTCGCGCGCGTGAGCGGCGAGGCGATCGCGGTCTTGAATGACACGCTGCGCAACCGTTCGCCGAGCCGCTTCACCTGCGCTTCACCCTCGATAGACAGCGGAATATCGGTGCGGCCTTGATAGCGACCTTCGCGATTCCATGGCGTCTCGCCATGGCGAACGAGCAGCACGTGCATAGACCCGAATATTGCTCGATCTGCTTCGAAGCGGTGTGTTACGGAGCTACCTGATGAGCAATCGAAGCCGAATCATGGGCGTCGGCATGTCCGTTCCATCGCGCGTTGTCACGAACTACGACCTCGCTGCGAAGATGGAGACCAGCCACGAGTGGATCGTCGAGCGCACGGGCATCGAAGAGCGTCGCTGGGTCGAGCCCGGTGAGACCGGTGCGGGCCTCGCGGCCAAGGCGAGCCGCGAAGCGATCGAGAAAGCCGGCATCGTGGCCGAAGACATCGACCTCATCATTTACGCGACGCTGTCTCCGGACATCTACTTCCCCGGCACCGGCGTGCTCCTGCAGCGCGAGCTCGGCATCGGCCACAAGGGGGTTCCGTGCCTCGACATCCGCCAGCAGTGCACCGGCTTCATCTACGGACTATCGATCGCTGACGCGTACATTCGCAGCGGCAACTTCAAGCACATCTTGCTGGTCGGCGCCGAGATTCAATCCACGGGCCTCGACGTCTCCACCCGCGGTCGCGACATTACCGTGATCTTTGGTGATGGCGCAGGCGCCGCCGTGATCGGGGTCGCGATTGATGATGCGCACATGATCCTCTCGACGCACATCCACGCCGATGGCACCGAGGCCGAGATCCTGTGGACCGAGACTCCCGCGAGCCGTAACCATCCGCGACTCAGCGTCGAGGATCTCGAGGCGGGCAAGCAGTTCCCTCAGATGAAGGGCAAGAACGTCTTCAAGCACGCCGTGACGCGCATGCCGCAAGCCATCATGGAAGGCATGCAGGCAAACGGCATCAAGAGCATTGCCGAGATCGACATGGTGATCCCGCACCAGGCAAATCTGCGGATCAATCAAATGGTGGCGCAAATGATCGGGCTGCCTCCCGAGAAGATGCACAATAATATTCAGAAGTACGGCAACACGACCGCCGCAACGATTCCGATCTGCATGCACGAGGCGATCGAGCTCGGCAAGATCAAGCCGGGTGACCTGGTCTGCCTCGTCGCCTTCGGTGCCGGCCTCACGTGGGGCAGCGCCTTCTTGCGATTTTGAGCTCTAACTGCCGAGCCAACCTCGGCAACGTGAGCGCACAGTGGCCTCGCGTCACTTCCACGTGAGGTGGGTCGTCTTCGCGTGGAGGAAGCGCGAGGAGGCCGAGGATGCAGCGAGCCCGGCTACGTCGCCGGGTGCAGGACGCGCTCCACGGAGTTCGTGCGCTCGTGGGCGAGCTCGTAGGGCGTCTTGCCGTCGCGATTACGCGCGGCCTGATTGGCGCCGGCCTTGCCGAGGACGACCGCGGCTGCGCGCGCATCCATCAACGCCGCCTGATGCAGTGGGGTGGCGCCTTCTTTGTCGGCCGCCTCGAGCTCCGCGACGTGGTCGAGCAGCAGGTTCTACGCTCGCCAAGTCCGCGTTGTCCGCGTTGTCCGCGTTGTCCGTCGGGTACCTTGCCGGGGCGCGAGGTCGCCGGTTTCTAAAATCAGGCGGCAGCAGTCGCGAAGATCGCGTCGATCTCGGCGGTGATTTTCTCGGTCTCGACACCCTTCGCAAGTGCAAGCTCGCGGGTCAGCAAGCCTTTCGCGGTGTCGAGCATCTTGCGCTCGCCAAAGGAGAGCTCCTTGGTCAGCCGCAGCACGGAAAGATCACGCATGACCTCGGCGATCTCGAAGATCGAGCCCGTCTTGATCTTCTCCATGTACTCGCGATAGCGGCGATTCCAGGTCTGCGTGTCGCGCGGGATATCGCGCTCCTTCAGGATCGAGATCACTTCCTTGACCTGCTTCGAGCTGATGAGATCGCGGAGCCCGACCGAATCTGCATTCGTGGTCGGGATCATGATCTTCATGCCGGTCTCGATGATCTTCAGGATGTAGACCGGCATCGCGCTGCCACCGATGTCGCGATTCTCGAGCCCGACAACCTCGGCAACTCCGTGCACCGGATAAACCGCTTTGTCACCGACTGCGAATTGCTGCTTCAAGTGTTTGAACCTCTACGTCAGGACTGTACCGGCACAGGCCGGGTTTGTCAAGCGGATGTTCGACCTAACTAACTGATTTTACTCGTAATGTAGCCTCGTGCAGGGTGCACCGGCTCAGGCTTTGGCGGCGTATTCGACGATCGTCGCGACAGCGTACCCTGTCCCTCCCTTGGGTTGGCTGGGCCGATTGCTCGACGTCGAGGCCGGGCCCGCGATGTCGACGTGAACCCACGGGGTGTCCTTCGCAAACGTCTTGAGAAACAGGCCCGCCGTGATCGCACCACCGAACCGATCGCCAGTGTTGCGCATGTCCGCGATCGGCGACTTGAGCTGTTCGCGAAGGCGCGGATTCAGCGGCAACCGCCACATGTCTTCGCCGGTGCGCTCGGCCACGCCGAGCCAGCTGCGCACGAGAGCTTCGTGGTCCGACATCACGCCAGCCGTGTAGGGTCCGAGGGCCACCATGCACGCGCCGGTGAGCGTCGCAAAGTCGAACATCTCGTCCGGTTGGATCTTCGTACGCGCGTACGTGATCGCATCCCCGAGGGTCAGGCGACCTTCCGCATCGGTGTTGTTGATCTCGACCGTGGTGCCGTCCATCGACTTCAAGACATCTCCGAGCTTGTACGCGCGCCCCGAGACGAGGTTCTCGCAGCACGCGGCGAGCGCGTGGACTTCGTGCTCCGAACCGAGCGTCGCGATCGCGTCCATCGCGGAAATCACCGCGGCCGCGCCCGACATATCGATTTTCATGTCTTCCATCGCGTTGGAAGGCTTGAGCGAGTAGCCGCCCGAGTCGAACGTGACGCCCTTACCGATGAAGCAGATCTTCTTCTTCGGCTTCTTCCCCTGGGCGGGCTTGTAGATCATGTGGATGAAGGCCGATTTCTCGTCGGAGCCTTGGCCCACAGCGAGGAACATACCCATCCCGAGCTCCGCACACTTCTTCTCGTCGAGCACGGTGACCGTGAGCACGCCCTTGTGCTTCTTCGCGATCGCTTGCGCATCGGCGGCGAGGGCTTGAGGCGTGGCGATGGCGGGCGGTTCGTTGATGAGGTCGCGCGCGTGATTCGTGGCGGCAGCGATCGTCGTGCCGCGTGCGACGGCGGTGGCAAAGGCACGCGTTTGCGCCGCGGTCGCCTTGGCACCTTTCTGGTCACGCAGGATCGCGAAGCTCTTCAGCGTATGTGGGCGCTTCGCATCGTCGCTGGTGAGGTAGCGGCCAAACTTGTACGTGCCGAGGTAGAGCCCCTCGGTGAGGAGCTGCACGAGCACCGCTTCGCGATTCGCACCGAGCTGCGGCATCACGAAGGCAACGGACGCCGAAAGCGTCTTGTTCGCGATCTGGGCGATCGCTGCGGACACATCACGCATGTTCGCGTTTGTGAAGTCCGATTTCGGGCCGGCGCCGATCACCACGATGCGCTTGGCACCGAGCTTCTTGTGCGTATGGAGCACGAGCGCTTGGCCGACCTTGCCTTCGAACGACTCCGAGAGCGCGACCTCGGACAGCAGGCCTCCGAGCGCCTGGTCTGCTGATTTGAAAACAGGGTCCTTGGACGGATCACCGAATGTTGCGAATGCCACGACATCGCCACCGACCTGCCATGCGGCACCGCTGCCTAGCGTGATCTCGAAACCCGTCTTAGCATCCATAAATCCACGTAACTCCAGGAAAAGAGCCCGATGTATATAGTGGGTCTAGCACGCGAAGTAAAGGAATGGATTGCCTACATTGACACTCCATGAACCGGATCCGTAGAGTCATGAGCGGACAGATTTTTGGGGGATTTGAATGCGAAATAGTGGACCGACTGCTCGCCCTGCGGCGCGTAAGGCAACCGTCACTCGCACCAAGAAGACCGTTGCGGTGGCTTCTGTGAGGAAGTCTCAACCCATCATTCAGATGGTCGAAAGGAAGTCTTCTCTCAACATCCTCGAAATGCAGAAGAAGGCGGGCGAGTTGCCTGTTCCGAGCTCGACCTTCGTCTTCTAGTCGTCCCGGTCAGGCCAGCAGCAACTTCTTGAGATTGCGCGCATCCTGCCAGCGCTCTGGCGATGCGAACGCCACCGTGACCGGTAATGTTTCGTAGTGCTCGATGAGCGCGACGAGGTCTTCCAGTTTCTCGTTCCGGATGAGGCCACTGCGAGCGCTGTCGATCCTCAAATAGAGCGACGTCACATCGAGTCCGAAGTGGATCTCGGCAGGGTCGTTCGGGTCGCGGACGAGCGGATCGAACGCGCACGTGACGCCGAGCTCGCCGGCAAGCTTGACGGCCGTTCGCAGATCCCACAGTCCTCCGGGGATCCACACGCGCTCGGCTCCAGAGAACAGATCTGCGGGGGCAATCTCGCCGAAAAACTGCTTCAGCTGATCGCGATTTGCCGACGAGGCCGAGAAGTTATCGGCCGAGCGAAACACCACCGCAGCAGCGCGGGTCTCCTTCGCGGCCGTGACTAGATCGGCGAGCGCGGCGCGCGCCAGCGGTGAATCGCGGAAATCGCCGGTGGTTCCGTCGCTCGGCCACGGCTGGGCCGACGCAGGTGCTCTGCGATGCGTGACCACGAACGGCGCGACGAGCCCGATCGTCTGCGCCGGCGCGATCTCTGCCCACTTCGCGAATGTCGTCGGCTTCTGCGGGCCGGCAAACAGCGCCGTGAGCTCACAATATGTGAGCTCTTTGAAAAACTTCTCGCGATCGACGCGCGCGGGCACGTCGACACAACCGATTCGAGTGGGCGGGCGCTCGTCCTGTTCCGGCAATTCGGCGGCAAGCTACGTCGGGCTCGGGTATGGTGCAAGCGCAGATGCGGGGCCTCAGCTGGGTGACGCTATTTCTCGCGGCTTGCGCGGTCGAGCCCGGACCCGTGCTCGAAGCAGCTTCGCCGGCGGCCGCCGTACACGCCGCCCCTGTGACATTGAGTGGCGCGCGACTCTGCGGTACGAGCAGCGATTGCATGGCTGTCGCCGCGACGATCCAGATCGGCCTTGATTTCCCCGCGATCGATGCGCAGATCGTTGCGTACACCGCGACCTCGGCGACGATCATCGTGCCTGATAACGCGCCGATCGGCAGGACGGAGCTCGTGGTCACCGTGAACAACCGCGCGTCGAATGCACTCGCGTTCGAGGTCGTGCCGTGACGGAGGTCCGCCGCGCGTTCTCGGTCGCGGTCTACGCACGGCGGCATGACTGCGTGCTCGTGATCTCGCATCGTCGGCTCCAGACGTGGCTACCGATCGGTGGCGAGCTCGATCCCGGCGAGACCCCACTCGAAGCCGCGAAGCGCGAGCTCCGCGAGGAGACCGGGCTCGAAGGCGCGTTCTTGCCGATCAAAGACGCGCTCGATGGCGTGCCGCCGGGGCTCATCGGCTACGAAGAGCATCCAGCAGGAAGCAAAGGCATGCACATGAACTTCGTGTTCGTGTGCCAGGTGCCGCAAGCCGCCGAGGTCGTGCCAAACGACGAGTTCGATGGCTATCGCTGGGTCGATCGCGACCAGCTGCACGACCTCGAATCACCGCTCAACGTTCGGCAGTTCGGGTTCGTTGCACTCGACACTCGCTGGGTCTAACCGTGCGGATCCGTCAGCACGTCGATCCCACGGCGCTGTTCTTCGAACGGTTCCATGGCGTACCTCCCGATCTCGACCCCGCGCGGGAGCTCGAGGTCGAGATCGGCTGCGCCGAGGCGCAATTTCTGTTCGAGCGTGCCGCGCGGGATCCGGCGCGGAACTACGTCGGGCTCGAGATTCGCGAGGATCTGGTCGAGCTCGTCAACAAGCGTGCGAAGGTCACGGGCCTCCCGGTCACCGCGGTGTTCTGCCACGCGCAGCTCCACTTGCCGCAGGTGTTCGCCGCGGCGCGCGCCGATCGCGTCTACATCAACTTTCCCGACCCGTGGTTCAAGCGCGCGCATCGCGATCGCCGCATGGTCGATCCGGTGCTGATCGCGGGCGTCGCGAAGCTGCTCAAGCCGGGGCGCGAGCTGTTCGTACAGACCGATGTCTGGGACATCGCGCTCGATGCGATGTCCGCGATCGAGAGCGACGATCACTTCACGAATCGCGCGGGCGAGTGGTCGTTCTGGCGCGAAGGCAATCCGTACGGCGTGCGCTCGTGGCGCGAACAGAACGCCGAGGAGACCGGCCTGCCGATCTGGCGCCTGATGTTCGACCGGGCCTAGCGCTTCAGTTGCTCCTCGATCCACGCGAGATCGACCAAGTCTTTCGACCGTCGCACGCGGAATTGCTGCGCCGCGACCGCGAACGCACCGACGATCATGAGCTCGGCGCCCGCGGCGATAAGCTCGGACAAGATCTCTGCGAAGTCTGGGTTCATCCACGAGCCCCTGGAGACTCCAAGCGTCTCGCGTCAACTGCTGGACCATGATCATACGATCGCCAGGTGAGCCCTGGACCAGCTCGTGCTCGACGAGCTCAGCTCGGCGAGTCTTGCCGGTGATCCCTTTGGAACGATCCACCATGCCAGCTCACGCCTGATCGAGCAGCGTTGCTGTCTGGATCTTGTCGACGCGAAACTGTCGATCTTGATGGGTCTCGAGATCGACGACGTTGAGCAGCGTGATCTGCCGATCGAACACGAGGTTGCGGATCTTCACGAGCCGCGTAGTCAGCTGGTAGGCCGACTTCGCGTAGACGATGCGCAGCGCGCGATTCTCGAACCACGCGGTCTCGATCGCATCGCGCACGGCCGGCGCCACGGGCAGGGCAGGGACGCCGACGAGCTGGAGCTGACTGACGAGCGTGAGCAGCTCGCGCTGCGCGGACGTCGACAGCGCGCTGCGAACTTTATCGATCGCGCCAGAGATCGTCTGGGGAAACGGGATCAAGCGCTGCTCCACCACGAACCGCGACATCGCCACCAGGAGCGCCGCTTCACGCGCGGTGAAGTTGATCGGCGGCAGCTGGTAGTTTTTGTCGAGCGCGTAGCCGCCGCCACGCCCGCGATCGGCTTTGATCGGCATCCCGGCGTCCTGGAGGGCCGCGAGATCTCGGTAGATCGTTCGGAGCGTGACTCCAAAACGCTCCGCGAGCTCCTGAGCCGTGACCCCGGTCCGACGGGCGCGCAGGGCCTCTGCGAGCGCGAACATTCGAGACTTCTTTCGCACGAAAGCTGACAGAAGGCTGTCACGCAAGGGGTTCAACGTCCAGTCAAGACAGCCAGGCGACCACACATGACCAAGCCCATCCTCCACGCGCGCCCGCCATCCTCCAATGCCGTCCAACCGCTCCTGAGCGCCGCTGATCGCGAGCTGGACCTCGATCTCGAGGTGCTTCAGCCGGGAAGCCCGGAGGATCGCGCCGCGCTCGCTGCCGTGAACCCGAACGGGAAGATCCCGGTGCTGGGCGAAGACGACGTCACGTCGTGGGCGTCCAACGCGATCAACGAGTGCTTCGGTGAGCAGTGCTCGCCAGGTCAGACGCGGCTGCCGAGTGTGCTGCGCGCGAAGGACGAGGTCCATCGCTGGGTGTACTGGATCACCGCGCATTTCGGCGCCGCGACCGGCGGGCTGAGCTTCGGGCGGTTCGTCAAGTGCCTCACGGGTCGCGGCGAAGCCGAGCCGCAGCCGGGTGCCGCGCACGAGGCGGACTTTCACCAGTTCGCGCGCGTGATCGATTCACATGTCGCACACCGCGAATATTTCGCAAATGGTGCGCCCCGGCTCGCCGACTACTCGTTCGCCGCGGTGCTTATTCACACCGAGAACGCGATGTATCCGATCGCGAGCTACCGGCACCTGGTCGCGCATCGCACGGCGATTCGCGGGCTCCATGCGTGGAAGAAGGTGTTTCCGTGACGCTCGCATTGGTGTGCTTCTTCGTCGGGTTCTGCGCCAACTGCGCGGCCTCGTACTCGTCGCGTTGCCGAAACGAGCTAGATTGAGAGCCGTGGCGCGAGCACCCAAATTGCCGGCGGCGGGCTTCAGGCTGGTCTCGCCGTACGAGCCCGCAGGTGATCAGCCCAAGGCGATCAAAGAGCTGACCGAGGGCGTCGAGCGCGGCGACGAGGCGCAGGTCCTCCTCGGGATCACCGGCTCGGGCAAGACGTACTCGATCGCGAACGTGATCAATAAAGAGCAGCGGCCTACGCTGATCATGGCGCACAACAAGGTCCTCGCCGCTCAGCTCTACGGCGAGTTCAAGGAGTTGTTCCCGGACAACGCGGTCCACTACTTCGTCAGCTACTACGACTACTACCAGCCCGAGGCCTACCTGCCGGCGACCGATACCTACATCGAGAAAGACTCGTCGATCAACGACGAGATCGACCGGCTCCGCCATGCCGCCACCAGCGCGTTGCTCGCACGGCGCGACGTGGTCATCGTCGCGTCGGTCAGCTGCATCTACGGCATCGGGTCACCCGACGCGTACCGTGATCGGCTGCTCTTGCTCAACGTCGGCGAGGAACATCGGCGCGACGACATCTTCCGCAAGCTGGTCGAGGTGCAGTATCAGCGCAACGACATGGTGCTGGAGCGCGGTCGGTTCCGCGTGCGCGGCGACGTGTTCGAGGTCCAGCCCGCCAACATGGAGACTGCGTACCGCGTCTCGATGTTCGGCGACGAGGTGGAGTCGATCGACCATTTCGACGTCCTGACCGGCGAAGTTCTCGAATCGGTCGATCACGTGGGCATCTGGCCGGCGACCCACTACATCACTCCGCCGGCGACCGTCCAACGGGCGTTGCGGGAGATCCGGGACGAACTCGAGGTACG
>JAYVLQ010000040.1:0-41432 GCA_043759355.1 Kofleriaceae bacterium | reverse complement strand
AACATGGGGTGACTTCGGCACGCTTGAGAAACCATTCTCCGCCCATCGGTACAAAGATATCGGGAAGCGACTGTCTCAAGCGACGTTGGCACATAGGGGCCACCGTTGGGCTTGGTCGAACTACGGTTCGCACGACGCGAGCACGAGCTTCTGCACGAGCTGTCGCGGGTGATCCTCGACGGTGTTCAGAGCTTCATCCACGCAATTGGCGTAGCAGGCCGCGACTAGGTACTCGCCGCGAGGGAGCGGGCCGAACCAGTACACGCCGCGCGCGCTGGTGATCGCCTCGACTCGTCGACCCGCGCCGCTACTCGCCACGATCGTAGCTCCTTGGAGGAAGTGGCCGGTCTCGTCGCAGAGAGCACCGAACATCGATGCCGAATCGGGAACATCGGAGTAATCGGGTGCCGGGCAGGGGGATGGTAGCGACCGATTCGACGGAGTGGGCACGAGCGGTGGACTCGCTTCGCGTCGCACCGCTTCATATCGCACCGGTGCCGGACTGGCGCCACACGCTGCAAACAAGCCAGCGATGAGCGCTCGCATTACTCGGTCGCGAACAGGGTCGCCATCGACGAGCGCTTGATCTGGACTTCGACGATCTCGCCGACCGATCCGATGCCAGCGGGGAGGATCACGCTCTTGAAGCCGTCGCTGCGCCCGACGAGCTGCGCGGGATCGCGCTTGCTCGGGCCGGTGACGAGTACGCGCTCGTTGCGGCCGACGTGTTCGGCGAAGACCTCACCGCTGATCTTGGTCTGGAGATCGACGATGTCGGTGAGGCGGCGCGCCTTGATCGCGGGCGTGACGTCATCGGGCAGCTTCTTCGCGGCGAACGTGAGGTCGCGCTCGGAGTACGAGAACATGAACGCGCTATCGAAGCGCAGCTCGCGCATCAGAGCGAGCGTCTGCTGGTGGTCGTCGTCGGTCTCGCTGGAGAAGCCGGAGAGGATGTCGGTCGAGAGCGAGATCTGCGGCATGGCGGCGCGGAGAGCGCCGACGATGTCGCGGTAGTCCTGCACGGTGTAGCCGCGGCGCATGCGCTCGAGGACGACGTCGGAGCCGGACTGGACCGGGAGGTGGACGTACTTGCAGACCTTCGGCTCCTCGGCGATCGCGGCGATCACGTCGGCGGTGAAGTCGACCGGGTAGGGCGAAGTGAACCGGATGCGCTCGATGCCATCGATCTTGGCGACAGCGCGCAGCAGCTCGGCGAACGTGACCTCGCCCTCGTTGCCGTCGGGCCAGCGATACGAGTTGACGGTCTGGCCCAGGAGCGTGACCTCACGGTAGCCGGCTGCGGCGAGCTCGCGCACCTGGCGCAGAACTTCGCGAGGTGGCGCGCCACGCTCGCGACCGCGCGTGAATGGCACGACGCAGAAGGTGCAGAACTTGTCGCAGCCGCGCTGGATCGTGACGAAGCCGCTGACCCCATCGCCGCCGGCAGCGCCGGAGAGGCCGTCGTAGGTCTCCTCTTTGTCGAGGCGAACGTCGATCTGGCGTTTGGTCGGACCCACCTGTGCGGAGCGTGCGGCGGCGAGCATCTCGGCGATCCGGCGATAACTATCGGGGCCGGCGATCACGTCGACCGCGGGCGCGCGTTCGGCCAGGCCTTCCTTGAGGTGTTCGGCCATGCAGCCGACGATCGCGAGGACCGCGCCCGGGCGCTTCTTCTTGAGGGCGCCGAGCTCGCTCGCGCGCGCGATGACGCGGTCTTCGGCCTTCTCGCGCACGGCGCAGGTGTTGATCAACATCACGTCGGCCTGGTCGGCGCGCTCGGTCATCGCGTAGCCGGCGGTGGCGAGCACGCTACCGATCAGGTCGCTGTCCGCGACGTTCATCTGGCAGCCGTAGGTCTCCATGTAGACGCGCGGCGCATCGGGCGCGATCACGGGAGCCGGGCGCGAGGCTTCCGCGCGCTTGCCCAGGGGGATCAGCTGTTCCGACATGGCCCGGCTGTTTACCACATCAGCGTCGAGGCGCTGATCCTCAAATTGTGGCCTCAGCGCCCCAGCGCAGCCGCCCGCATCCGGTAGTCGTCCGCGTAGGCGGGCTCGTTCTTCGCGGTCCATGCCGCCGCGAGCTCGCGACAGCGTTCGGCCTCGAGCCGGGGCGAGAGCTCGCCGGCCGCGCGCATGCCGTCGAGGATCGCGATCGCGTCGTCGGTCCGTCCGACCGCGAGGAGCGCCATGCCGCGGGTGTGCTGGAGCGCGGGGACGTCGGGCCGCAGGGCGCTCGCTTCGTCGCTCAGGGCGAGTGCGGCATGCGGGTCGCTGCCGCGTGCGAGCAGTGCGCACGCGCGATTGTTGAGCCACACGGCGCGCTCTTGCGTATCGAGCTGCGCGCCATCGATCGTGGCGAGCAAGCGATCGGCGAGATCGAGCTGGCCGCCGGCGACGTGACAGCCGATGCGCGAGTGCAGCGCGGCTCGCTCGCGGGTGGCCGAGCGCGTGAGTGCGCCGATGATCCGGTAGCGCCGCATCGCCTTCGAGAACCGGCCGGACTCGAACATCGCGTGGGCGCTGCGCGGCAACCACAGCCACAGCCAGAGCACGGCCACGAGGTCGAGCGCGACTGCGACGAGCAGGCCGATCTTGCCCGCGAGCGAACCGAGAGCGATCGGAATCGCGACGAGGATCGCGATCCACGCGAGCATTCGCGCCACGGATCGCAAGGGCCGCATGACGACAGCATACTGGCGAAGCGATGCAACGGTCTGGCTGGGTGCCGGGTCAAAACGAGGCGATGCGAGCCTGGCGTGTGGTTCTACCTCGGTGGTGGTGCACGCCGGTGTGCTCGCGATCATCGCGCTCTGGTGCGGCGCGACGCCGGCGCTCGCGGTGACGCCAGTCGTCGCTCGCGCGGTCACGCGGGCTGCGCCTCCTCCGGAGGTCATCGAGCTCGAGTTCTTCGAGGACCGGCGGCCCGCGATTGCCGCATGGTCGCGCGCGCAGTGGCGATCGGCGGTACGGCTCGGCCGGCGGGCTCGGTCGTGCCGGCGATGACCGCCGAGCCTTCAGCGGCAGCGATCGTCGAGATGCCGGACGTGCCGAAGCGCGAGCTCGGGATGCGCGGTCCCGGGCTCCATCCCAGTGACGCCGCGCTCGCGCACATCGCGGATGTCCCCGGTCACGTCGCCGCAACAGCTGCCGCGACGGTCGCGATCGATAGCGCGCCGAACGGCCGCCAGGTAATGCACGTGCCCGGCACGACGATGGTGGTCGAGCGCGATGGCGCGGCGCACTTCAACGACGACGCCGACATCGATGCCAAATTCGAGCTGACGCCAAGAGCGCTCGCCGAGGAAGGGCGAGCCTTCAAAGAACAGACGAAAGCGTGGCTCGCCGATCCGGAATCGTTCGAGCAAGCGGCACGCATGCAGGATCTTCCCCAAGCGATGCAGGCGGTAGCGGATGGGTGGGGCGATCCGATGTGCGAGGCGACCGATACGGGTGGTCACGAGGAGCTCTGGCGCAAGACGAAGGGATTCACACGCGTGCCGATCCTCAGTGGCAACCTCGACATCACGTCGTATCTGATGCGGCGGTTCCGCATCGGAGATCCGCTCGCATCGAAGAAGCTCGAGATGCTCGATGCGACGCGCGATCAGCGTGCGGTGCATGGCGCGGTGCGCACGCAAGAGCAGCTCGATCGGGCCGCGATCCTGATGCAGCAAAACCTCGAGCGGTTATGGGCGAGCACGCAGAACCTGGACGAGCGCCGCGCGGTGCTGTTCGAGATGTGGGACGAGTGCTCCGAGGGCGACACGCCGATCGGCATCGCTGGCGAGAGTGCACGCACGATGGTGATCATACCGGCACAACGCCCACGAGCGATCATCCTCGAGATCGCGGCGAGAGAGCTCGCCACTGCGACGAGGGCTAACGCCAGTCGGAGCCGAGCTCGGCTTCCATCACGTCGCATGCGAGCGCGACGCACTCGTTGCACAGTGCGGCGTTGCCGCGACCGAGGAGCTTCTTGACCTCGGCTTCGAGCTTGCCGCACCACGAGCAGACGTTCGTCGACAGGACGTTCTCACCGGGTTCGGTCATCGCGGCCTCGCGGATCGCTTCTTCGCTCGGGACCCTGAATTCGCCGGTCGCGCCGACCGAGAGACCGCCACCGAGCGATTTGTGGCAGTGGCCGCACACCATCACGATCTCGCCGCCTTCGAGAGGCTGGGTACAGATGGGGCAGTGCACGGGGCCAGGCTAGCGCATAACATGGGGTCTGGATGAGAGACCCCGAGCGGATCATCGTTGCTATCGCGCAGCTCGCCACGCCGATCGAGGTCGAGGCCAAGGCGCTTGCCGCGGACCTGGGGGCCACGCCGTACGAGGTTCGGCTCAAGTTGACGGCCGGGCTCCCCGCGATCGTGATGTCAACCGTCGACGAAGAGGTGGCGCGGGCGGTGCTCGCGAAGCTGCGCGGGCGAGGGCACCGGGCGATCTTGGTTCACACCGCGGCGGTCATCCCGCACGGCGCGATGGTGATCATGCGCAGCTTCGGGCTCGAGCCTGAGGCGCTCGTCCAGAGCGAGGAGCGGCTGCCCTGGGGCGACATCACGGCGCTCGTCCGCGCGCGCCATCATCAGCAGCACGACACGGTCGAGAAGGTGAAGGAGAAGAAGTTCGATCTCGGCCGCGCGGTCGCGAGCGGCGGGTTGATCATGCGCAAGACGACGACGAAGGAGGTCGTCACGCATCACGAGAATACCGAACAAGTCCTGTACGTGTTCCACGGCGTGGGCGAGGTGCCGTGGTTGCTGCGGCAAGAGCGGGCGAACTACAGCGGGCTCGGCGCGCAGCTCGCTCCGACCTCGAACCTCAACTTCGGGATCGCGGTGCAGGAGTTTCGCAAGCGCGCGCCCGGGGCTCGCTTCGACGAACGCTTGATCCACCGGCCGATCGACGACCCGGACCTATTCGCCCACGTGATCGCGAACAGCTAGCGGGCTAGTTAGTTAGTTAGTTAGTTAGTTAGTTAGCTCGCCGGCAGGGTCACGATCATCACCGTGCCCTTGCCGAGCTCGGTCTCGACATCGATCCGGCCACCCTGCTCGGCGACGACCGCGTGGCTCGTCGCCAGGCCCAGGCCGGTGCCTTTTTGTTTCGTCGTGACAAATGGATCGAAGATCCGCGCGACGAGCTCCTTCGCGATGCCGGGTCCGTCGTCGCGCACTTCGACCACGGCCTTACCGTGGCGCAGGCGCGCGGTGACGTTGACGTGCTTGCCGCCTGCTGCGGCTGCATCGCGCGCGTTGCGCACCAGGTTCCACACGACCTGGCGCAGTTTTGCCGGATCGGCGCGAATCGCGAGCGGCCGATCGACCTCGCTCGCGAGCGTGATCTCGGCGAATGCGGCCTCGGCGCGCGCGACGCGTAGCGTCTCCTCGACGAGGCTGCCGAGATCGAAATCGACCGGTTCGCTAGGTCGTGGATTCGCGTAGTCGAGCAGGTCACCGATCAGCACGTTGAGGCGCTGGATCTCGCGGTTCACGATCTGCATCAGCGTGCGATCGTCCTCGGTCGCTTGCGGGGCCGCTTGCAAGAGCTCGATCGATCCCGAGATCGAAGCGAGTGGATTGCGGATCTCGTGAGCAATGCCAGCGGCGAGCTGGCCGACCGTCGCTAACCGCTCGACGCGCCGCGCGTGCAACTCCAGGCGCCGCAGCTCGGTCAGATCTTGAAAGTTCACGACGCGACCGATGACCTCGTCTCGCACGTCGCGCAGTGGCGACACGGTAACGCCGAGCATCACGGTCAGCCGCTTGTCGGTCAACAACGAGAGATCGGCGCGCTGGCGGTTCTCCGCGATCAATACGGACACACCTGGCATCGCCCGTTCGATCGCGATGCCGGGCAGCGTCCCGGGAACCCAGCCCAGGATGTCCGCCGCGACGTGGTTCGCCGACAGGATCGTTCCGTCCGGCTTGATCGTGATCAGGCCGGAGCTCAGCGATCGCACGATGTCTTGGTTGAGCACCGCGAGATCCGCGGCTTGACGTCGGGTCGTCGCGAGCGTCTCCGCGCTTTTTTGCAATTGATCGCCGAAGATCGCGGCGAGCGCGCCGACGCCGGTGAGGGCGGCGAGATTGATGCCGAGCGTGCGTGCGAGGTCGAGCCAGCTTTGCTCCCACGGTCTGATCTGGCCGATCGGCAACGCGAGCGCGTGCGAGTGAGCCGCGAGCGCGACTGCCATCGCAGCGCTGACCGAGGCGGTGGTCGCGTAGATCGCACCGCGGCGGAACGACAGTGCCCCAGCTGACACGATCGTGAGCGCGAACAGGAACACGTAAGGGCTGAGCGCGCCGCCCGTGATGAACACGAGCGCCGTGGTCAGCACGATGTCGTTGACGTGCATCTGGCGCGACACCGAGCGCGGATCGACGCCCTGCCGCAGCTGGAGCCCGAATACGATGCTCGAGAGATACGTCGCCGCGATCACCGACGACTGTAGCCAGATCGCGAGCCGCGCCGCGTTCTGGCCGTTCGCGAGCAGCCAGACCGAGAGCCCGAGCACGGCGGTGATCACACCCGTGCGGAGCAGCAGGTGCCGTACGATGCGCTTGCCCGGATCGTCTCCGGTTGGCGCGACCGGCGCCGGGCTCAATTGCCGACGGTGCCAGCGAGCTTGAAGATCGGCAGGTACATCGCGATGATCAAGCCACCGACGACGACGCCGAGGAACGCCATCATGACGGGCTCGATCAGCGAGGTCAGGCCCGTGACGGCGGCATCGACTTCTTCTTCGTAGAAATCGGCGATCTTCTGGAGCATCGCGTCCATCGCGCCGGTTTGTTCACCGACGCCGATCATCTGGACGACCATGGTCGGGAACACCTTCGACTCGGCGAGCGGCGTCGCCATGTCGTGACCTTCCGAGATCTTTTCACGCGCTCGCATGATCGCCTGCTGGACCACCTTGTTGCCGGCGGTCTTGCCGCAGATCTCGAGCGCGTCGAGGATCGGCACGCCGGAGGCGAGCAACGTGCCGAGCGTACGCGTGAACCGCGCGACGATGATCTTGCGTAGCGTGGGCCCGACGATCGGGATGTTCAGCAACATCCGATCGAACAGCTCTCGGCCCTGTGCGGTTCGCCGGGCCAGGTTGATGCCGATCACGACACCGGCGATGATCGCGAGGATCAGGTACCAGTTGTTGATGAAGCCGTGCGAGATGCCGACGACGACGAGCGTCGCCTGCGGCAACTTCGCGTTACCCATGTCGCGGAACATCTTCTCGAAGGTCGGGATGACCTTGAGCAGCATGACCGCGATGACGCCGGCCGCGACGAACATGATGCCCGCCGGGTAGTACATCGCGCTCTTCAACTGGCCGCGCAGCTTCACCGCTTTTTCGATGTAGATCGCGAGCCGGTTGAGGATCGTGTCGAGAATGCCGCCGACCTCACCGGCGGCGACGAGGTTGACGTAGAGCTCGTCGAACACCTTCGGGTGCTTGCGCAGCGCATCGGAGAACGTGGCGCCTTGCTCGACGCTGTTCTTGACGCCGCGGAGCACGTTTTGGAACGATTTGTTCTCGCTCTGGTTCGCGAGGATGTCGAGGCATTGCACGAGCGGCAGACCTGCATCGATCATCGTCGCGAGCTGGCGCGTGAAGATCTGCAGATCCTTCGGCGTGACGCCGGACCCGAGCTGGATGTTGACGTTGAAGCCGCCCTCGCGGCGCACGCGCATGTTCGAGAGCCCATCGCTCTTGAGCCGCTCTTCCGCGGCGCCGGCGGTATCAGCCTCGATCACGCCTTTGCGTCTCTCGCCGGCGCGGGTCGTGCCTTCCCACTGGAATTTGGCCATCTCTTACCTCCGTACCGGTGGTTGCTGCTTGGGAGCCTGGTCGCCCAGGCTGCCGCCGCCGTTTGCGATCATCGTCTTTAGCTCGTCGACTTCGCTCGAATGACCGAGCGCATCGTCGAGCGTGATCGTCTTTTTGAGATACAGCTCGCAGAGACACTGATTCATCGTCTGCATGCCGAACTTCGACTGACCGATCTGCATCTGCGAGTAGATCTGGTGGAGTTTGTCCTCGCGGATCAGGTTCCGGATCGCGGCGTTCGGCACCATGACCTCGACCGCGAGCGCGCGGCCCGAGCCCGAAGCTTTCGGGATCAGGGTCTGCGAGATCACGCCTTCGAGCACGAACGACAACACCGCGCGGATCTGCGCCTGCTGGTGCGACGGGAACACGTCGACGATCCGGTTGATGCTCTGGATCGCCGAGTTGGTGTGCAGCGTGGCAAAGCAAAGGTGACCGGTCTCGGCGACGGCGAGCGCTGCCTCGATCGTCTCGAGGTCGCGCATCTCGCCGACGAGCACGACGTCCGGGTCCTGGCGCAGGATGTACTTGAGCGCGCGCTTGAACGAGGTGCTGTCGCGACCGATCTCGCGCTGGTTGACCAGGCACTGCTTGTGCTGGTGCTGGAACTCGATCGGATCTTCGATCGTGACGATGTGACCGCGCTGGGTCGAGTTGATCCGATCGATCATCGACGCGAGCGTGGTCGACTTGCCCGAACCGGTCGGGCCGGTAACCAACACGAGGCCGCGGGGCCGGTCGCAGAGCTCGGTGACCACCGGCGGCACGCCGAGGTTCTCGAGCGGAATCACCTGATACGGCACGAGCCGAAACGCACCTGCGACGCATGACTGCTGCATGTAGACGTTCGCGCGGAAGCGCGCGAGGCCACGGATGCCGAACGAGAAGTCGATCTCGAGGTCCTCTTCGAAGCGCAGCTTCTGCGCGTCGTTCATGACCGAGTAGCACAGCGTCTTGGTATCGACAGGGCCCAGCGGATCGGTCTGCAACCGGACGAGCTCGTTGTCGATGCGAAGCCGCGGTGGCGAGCCTGTGGTGATGTGGAGATCCGACGAGCCCTTCTCGAGCATCGCCTTCAAGAGTGCTTGCAGGCTGAGCTGAGCCACTAATCATCCACCGTGGTGCGCAGGACTTCCTCGGGCGTTGTCATGCCCTCGAGGATCTTCGCGATGCCGGCCTGGCGAAGACTCTGCGTACCGCCGCGGATCATCTCGGTCTTGATTTCGGCGCCCGATGCACCCTGGAGCACGAGCTCCTTGAGCGGATCGGTAAACGGCATGACTTCGTAGAGCGCGACACGGCCCTTGTAGCCTGTGTTGTTGCAGATCTGGCAGCCGCGGCCCTTCATGATGTTCGCCTTGCGAATCTGCTCTTCGCTCATGCCCATCTTCGCGAGCGCTTCGGGATGCTTCTCGCCCTCGCTCTTGCAACCTTCGCAGATCCGTCGCGCGAGGCGTTGCGCGACGACCAGGTTGACCGAGGCCGTGACGAGGAACGGCTCGATACCCATGTTCAAGAGGCGCGACACCGTCGACGGTGCGTCGTTGGTATGGAGGGTCGAGAGCACGAGGTGTCCGGTGAGCGCGGCCTTGACCGCGATCTCGGCGGTCTCGAAATCGCGAATCTCGCCGACCATGACGATGTTCGGATCCTGGCGCAGGAACGCGCGCAGCGCGGCCGCGAAGTTCAACCCGATGTCTTCGTGCATCTGAACCTGGTTGATGCCGTGGAGGTTGTACTCGACGGGATCTTCGGCGGTGCTGATGTTTCGATCGGTGGTGTTGAGCTCCGAGAGTGCGGAGTAGAGCGTGGTGGTCTTGCCGGATCCGGTGGGACCCGTGACAAGCACCATGCCGTACGGCTTCTTGATCGCGTACTTGAAGTCTTCGAGCGGCTTGATATCGAAGCCGAGCTTCGTCATGTCGAGCTGCAGTGACGTCTTGTCGAGGAGACGCATGACGATCTTCTCGCCGTACAGCGTCGGTAAGACCGAGACGCGGAAGTCCATCTCGCGATTGCCGCCGATCTTGAGCTTGATGCGACCGTCCTGCGGCAGCCGGCGCTCGGCGATATCGAGCTGTGCCATGATCTTCAAACGCGACGTGATCGCGTTGCGCAACTTCAGCGGCGGTCGCATCTCCTCCTGGAGAATGCCGTCGATGCGGAACCGCACGCGGAAGCTCTTCTCGTACGGCTCGACGTGGATATCCGAGGCCTTCTTTTTGATCGCCGAGAGCAGAATGGCGTTGCACAGCTTCACGACCGGGGCTTCGCCGGCCTGGTTCTCGAGATCGACGACGTTGACGGAGTCGCCTTCGCCGGTCGTATAGTCGACGTTGTCGACGTCGAGCTCGCCGACCATCTGATCGAGGTCGGGGCCCTTGTCGTAGTAGCGCGACAGCGCGGACTCGACGCCCGCTTCCGACGCGACCACCGGCTCGATGTTGTACTGCGTGAGGAACTTGAGCTCGTCGATCGCGTAGATGTTCGACGGATCGGCCATCGCGACGATCAGCGTCGGACCGTTGCGACGAACAGGGATGACCTGGTGCTTCTCGCAGATCTCGCGCGGCACGAGCTTGAGCACCGCGACGTCGATCTCGATCTCACCCAGGTTGATCGAAGGCAGGCTGTACTGCTTCGCGACGAACTGCGTGAGGGCTTGGTCGTTGACGTATCCCAGGCGCGCGAGGGTGGCGCCCAAGCGCTTGCCCGTGCGCTTGGCTTCATCCTGCGCCTGTTGAAGCTGTTGGAGCGAGAGCATCTTCTCTCGCACCAAGAGCTCACCAATTCGGCTCATTGATTCCCAGTCTCCCCAAAAAAGCTCAGGTCTTCCACAAGGTACTGCTCAAATCGAGCGTGGGTCAAACAACCGGCTCTCAAGAGAATGTTTCGGCCATCCCGACGTCACATCGACGTCCGGAAATCGTCAGAAAATTTGCCACGCGCGGCGGAAGTTCGAGTTCTATAAACAGGTAACGCTGGGTCACCATTTTGCCGAACGAGCTAGCGGCCGAGATTCGCCGCGGGAGCTTCAAGCTCGCGGCGTGATCACGGCGTTTCGGTGATCGTGAGCTTGTAGTTGTTTGTCGTCAAAGTCGCACCCATCGCCGGGCCGCTGACCTGGATGTAGTAGATGCCCGCGGGAGCGGTCGCGACGAACGCACGGATCTTGCCCTGCATCCCCGTGACCGGGCTCGCCGACGCGATCGACGATCCTCCCGAGTTCAGGATCGAGCCGACAAGCGTCGCGCCGTTTGGGTCGAACTCGATGACGGCTTCGAGGTTCTGGTTGGCGGCCGCCATGAACTTGTACGTGTCCTTGTCGCCAACCGGGCAGATCGCGAGACCCGCGTACGAGATCGACTTCGTGGAGCCGTTGACCGGCGTGATGTACGCGGTGGTGATCGAATCGTTCGGCTCGAGGTTCGAGTCATCCGCGCAGACGCCAGCGCCCGCATCGGGGACCGTGCCGCCGTTGACGAGGCAGTAGCTCGCGCTACCGCTCGGCACGCACGCGTAGCCGTCCGGGCACGCAGGGCCGTCACTACCTGCGCCCGTGCAGGTAAACGGCGTCGTGCCGAGCTCCGGCGAATACGGGGAGCACGCGTAAAAAAAAGCGAACGAAAGCAAAGCGAAGGTCTTCATATGGCTAGCCGTTTCCTAGAACCGGACCGCAGCGGCGGCGCCCTGGTAGTGATCGCCGATGCTAGGCGTGACAATCCACGTCATCTCCGGCGACGCATTCGTGCTCTTCGCCGCCTGTCCCGACGCGTGCTTGTGTTGCGAGTCCTGGTACCAGAAGTAACCGGCGATGGCCGCGCCAACGATGCCGACGCCGAGCGTGATGTTCGAGATGGTCTGATCGCGCTGCCCCGCCGATTGGAGGTCGCGATCGTAGCTATCGAACGGGCAGGGCGTCTGCGTGCAGGTGCCGTGCGGCGTCTTGGTGTCGTCGAAGAGCGCGCTCGCCTGGTTACCGGCGAGCACGTAAAAGCTTACGCCGATCCCGAGGAAGGCGACCGCACCGATCGTGGTGCCCCATTTGACCTTCTCGAACTTCGCCGAGCCCGCATCCATCGCGCCTTCGCCCGCGGGTCCGGTGACGATCGGCTGGGTCTCGACCGGTTCATCGGTGTGCTTGTTCTTGTTCAACGGATCTTCATCGTCGTGATGAAGACGCTGCGCCGGCGTCTTCACGTCCGGCGTGCTGTCATCGGTGAAGTCCGGGAAGAACCGCGGCTGGACGGTCGCGTCGAGGTTGACGAGGTTCGGACTCGTCGACTTGCCCGACTTCGCGACCGACGTGCCGGCCTGATCCTTGGCCTCGACGTAGTACTGGATCGACGTCCCGGTGACCTTGGTCGCCGGGATGCGCGCGATCAGCTGCTTGTAATGCCACACCATCGGCTTCGCGACGAACGTCGAGTCGCCCGCGGCGCGGAAGTACAGCGTGACGGTCCAACCCGAGTCTTCCGGCACGAAGGCCGAGATATCGAGCGGCTTGCCGGGAGGCGCGTCCTCGACGACCTGGTGCTGGAAATCGGCCGCGGCGTACGTCCCGGCCGGCTTGATCTTCACGTCCTTCTTCACCGGGCCTTCAACGGGCTTGGTCGGCTCGGGCGGTTTCTCGGCAGGCTTGCCCGCGAGATCCGCATCGAGCTTCTCGTTCTCGAGCGTCTTCACGCGCTCGGTCGCGGTCTTCCTCTGACCCGAGTCGGCGGGCGCGTCGGAGAGGAACTTGCGGTAGTAGAACAGCGCGTTGTCGGTCTGCTTGTTCTCGTCGAGCGTGAGCGCGATGTTGTAGAGCAGCACCGGGTTGCGCGAGAGCCGATACGACTCTTTGAACTTTTCGATCGCCTCCGGAAGCTTGCCGGCGTCGTGCGCCGCCTTGCCCTCGCCGAACGCCCTCTTCGCGGCGTCGATCTGGTCCTGCGTCGGAGCGCCCTGTGCACGCGCCTGGTGGGCGAGCGGAGCAACGAGTGCGGCGAGCGCGAACGTGATGAGCGGGAAGAAGTTACGAGACACAGACCCTCCGGAATGCCCGAGCGCGAACCACACCTGGGACGTCGGTCTTTATCGCACACGTTACGGCAATGCAACGCCTTTGCGACGTCGCTCAACTCTTGATTTCTCGTGGAGCAAAATCAGAACGGATCGACGATCGCGCCGCCGCTCGGAGCCGGCTTCTTCTCGCTCGTCTTCTTGCCAGCCGGTGCCTTCTTCGCAGGCGCTTCCGCGAACGGATCGGCGATGCCACTGCCCGCAGCCGCGGGTGCCGCGTGCTTCGGAGCCGGCGCGGCGTGCTGCTTTGGAGCGACAGGCGCTACTTGCTTGAGCTCGGGCGTCGCGACCTTTGTGGGCTCGGTCTTCACGCGCGCGGGCTGCTCGACGACCGGAGCCGGCTCGGTTGCGACGGGCGCGGTCTCGACGGGCGCAGCGGTAACAGGCTTCGCTTCTTCGATCGGCGTCACGATTGGCTTGGTCGGTTCGGTCGGCTTGGTCGGCGCGGTCGGCGCGGTCCCGACGGGCGCAGCGGCAGCGGCCGGAGCCGGATCCTTCTTCACGGCCATCGCGATCCCAAATGCGACGGCGCCACCGACGACGAGTGCGCCGACGATCGCGAGCCAGTTCGTGCCCTTCTTCGGGGCTTCCATCGGCACGACGAGGCCGCTCTCGATCGAGGCGATATCGGCAGGGTTCACAATGAGACCCGCCGAGGCTGCGTGCGCGATGGCGATCGCCTTCGCGGCTTTCGCTTCCGCCATGCGAACGCGCTCGTCGGCGTCAGCCGAATCGCCCGCGGTGAAGAACTGCGAGCTGTGGGTTGGAACGGAGGCGGCGGCCTTCGCGCTTGCGAGCTCGCTCGAGATTGCCTGGACGCGACCGTCGGCCTGGTTGGCGAACTGCTCCGCAGCGACGATGCGCTCGTCGGCGCGCGAGAGGCGCATCTTGAGATCGGCGACCACGCCGTCTTGCGTGCCACCGCTGTTCGCGACCGCGGCGCGGGCTTCGGCCTCAGCGAGGCGGCCCTGAAGCCCATCGAGCTGACGGCGCAGCGAGGTCTCGCGCTGTTCGCCTTCACGCAGCTGGTGTTCGGCGGCACGCGCGCGGAGCTGGTCCGCTTCGCGGCGCTGCTCGTCTTCGGCCTTGGATGCATTCTCGGCTGCGTGCCACTGATCCGGATCGGTCAGGGTCTGGTTCGCGCGCGAGATGAAGTCGTCGAGCGAATTCTCGACCGAGGGCAGCTGATTCGCTGCCGCTAACAACGAGGACGGACGCTTGCGACGGTTGGCGGCAGCCTTGCCGTTCCCGTTCGGGCCCGAACCGCTGCTTGCCACGGCCGCGGCGACCCCGGTGAGGCTCTGCGCGGGAGAAACGTTTGCGTCCTTGTTCGTTTCAACAGCCATCTTTAGTCTCCCAGAAAGACCCTGTAGCGTAGCAGCAGATCGCCCCGCGATCATGATCGAATTTCGCTCTACGAGCGGTACGGCGACGGGATAGTGACGCGCTCTGAACGCGGTGCAGTCTCGATGATCTCGACAACGTCGATCTCGTCGTGAAACGCACGAGCCTCGCGTTCGACCACTTCTTGCGCGAGAAACCCGTGCTCGATGATCGTGTTGCCGATGCGCGAGCGCTTGCCAACCGCGGCCAGGCTCCAATGCTCCGCCAGCGCCGCGAGCCACTGCTCGTCAGAGATGAGGTTGCGATGGAGAAGAAACTCGCCAAACCGTACAGGCTCGAGAGTGGCGGGTTGAACGGACGTCGGCGGCATCGTGAGAACGCCGGAACCTTACATAGGGGTAGGAGGTCTGTCTACCGAAACGTTTTCGGAACCAGCCCACGGGCTTGGACTTGCGCGCCAGTTCGGGCATAAGGCTGCCGATCCTATGGAGCCCACCCAACGCCGAGGCCGTCGTGCGCCGATGGGCGCTCAGGTTCGCAAGAACACCGTCCGACTATCTCAAGATGTCGCTCATCGGGTTCGCTCGGGACATCCATGGGTCTATCGCGAGGCACTCGGTCCGCGCGCGCTGGCGCCGGAGCCTGGCACGCCGATCGACCTTCTTGACCCGGATGGCGAGTTCGTCGGTCGCGGTCTTTACGACGCCGATTCGATCATCGCGCTGCGGGTGTTCGTTCGCAATCCAAACGTCCAGATCGATGGCGCGTTGATCGCCGAGCGCGTCCGTGCCGCGGTCGCGCTGCGCAAGCGGATCGTCGCGAACGACAAGCTGCAGTGCATGCGCTTGATCAACGCGGAATCTGATGGTCTGCCGGGCATCGTCGTCGAGCAATACGGCGATTATCTCGTCCTCCAGCTCTATACCGCTGCGATCGTCAACGTCCGCGATAGCCTGCTCGACGCGCTGATGGCGGAGGTCAAGCCGAAGGCGATCTACGAGCAGCGTCGCTATCGCTCGCTCGGCGGCGACGCTCCGCGTCAGGCCGGCGCCGACCTCGTGCGTGGCAATGCGGCGCCGGTCGAAATCACCGTCACCGAGGACGACCTCAGCTTCGTCTGCGATGTCACCTCGCCGCTGTCGACCGGGTTGTTCGCCGATCTGCGCGAAGGTCGTCGCGCGGTTCGCCAGTGGGCGAAGGGCCGCAGCGTCCTGAATCTATTTTCGTACACCGGTGCGATCTCGGTCTACGCGCAAGCCGGTGGCGCGACCGAGGTCGTCGCGATCGATGTCGCCGCGAAGGCCCATGCCCGCGCGCGTCGCAACTTCGCCGCGTCGGGGTTCGATGCCGAGAAGCCGGAGCACATCGTCGGAGACGTATTCAAGGTGCTCGCGCGGTTCAACGAGCGCGGTCGCAAGTTCGATATGGTCGTTGTCGACCCGCCCGCGTTCGCGAGTGCGGCGGCGCGCGGTGGCAAGCCGTGGAGCGCGATGCGCGATTACTCCGAGTTGATCGCCGCGGCGCTCGAAGTTACCGCGCCAGGCGGCCTGCTCGTGGCCGCATCATCGACGCACAAGATGACCTCGCAGGAATTCGAGCTCGCGCTTGCCGATGGTGCGTATGCCGCGGGCACGCGGTTGCAGATCGTCGATCGGCGCGGCCTGCCGCCCGATTTCCCGACGTTGCCAGGCTTCCCCGAAGGCAACTACTTGAAGTTCGCCGTCGCCGTTCGCGGCTAGTGATCGCGCGGTCTGAGCTTGGTGAGCTTGGTGATGCGATCGATCGACACATCGGGGGTCGCGATCTTCGGCGGCCGATCCGGCATCGGCTCGAGCGTCGCGATCTGATAGGTCGCGGCATCGAGCACGCGTTGATCGACCTCGCCGCGCACGCCCGCGACGAGGGTGGCGCAGGCCTCCGCGAGCGCGAGCAGGGCGATGCCCGGATCGACGAGCCCGTCGTCGACGTACTCGACCGTTCGCGCGATCACGAGGGCGAGCGGCGAGCCGACCTCGCGCAGCGCGGTCAGCAGGCGCTGCACGGTCTCGGCATCGCGATCGGGTGCCTCGTGCACGAGCTTCGTGATCGCCGGCTCGATCTGGTCGAGCGGGGCTGCTCGGCTCATGGTGCGGGCTCGGCGTGCGGCTCGGGCGTGTCGCGCTCCGAGTCGAGCGGATCCGGCCCGCCATCACGCACGAGCGTCTGTGCGCTGCGAAGCCTCAAGAACTCGAGGAACGCGATCGCGGTCGGCAGCTCGATCGCGGCGATCGTCTCGATCAGGTCGCGAGCGCGGCGACGCAGCGCTTCGCCCGGGGCTTCGGTGCCGTGAACGACGGGCGGGCCGGCAGCCGGCAACTCGCTCGGTGCTTGCACCTGGCCCCAGGGCGGCTCGTTCGTGGTGGTGATCTCGTGCTGCACGAGCCAGGTCTGGATGTGCCAGTGCAGGAGCTCTGCACGATACGAAAACCACCGCTCGCGCTCGGCGGGGTACGCGAGCAGCACGTCCTTGAACCGGCGAAACGCGCCCTTGCCGTCGACCGAGATGACGAGCCGCTCGCGCAGCGGCTCGTCGATGACAGAGCCGACGAACTTCTCCATCCAGCGGTACTGTTCGCGCGACGAGGCGGGTTCGACGCGGAGGTAGTTTCGGATGTTCTCCGAGACCTGCTGGCGGTTGAGGGCGGCTTCCGGGTCGCCCGCGGTGATGGTGGTCACCCGGCCGCTCTGGAGGTCGAGATAGCTGTCCGTGTCGGGCGAATTTCGTTCCACCGCGATCTCGAGGGCGTCCCAATCGAGATCGAGCTGAATCGGCCCGCGCGCAGCGGCGGTCACAGGAGGTCGAACAGGCATAAGTTAAGGGAGCTCGCCCACTTGCCGGTGGAACAGACAGCGCCAATGGCTAGGGTACTGGGTGGGTACGGCTCTGGCAAGCGCTGCGCTTGACACGGCGGGCCGGTAGAGTAAGGTCCGCCGCCCATGGCGCGCGTTACCGTCGAAGATTGTCTCGAGAAGATCCCTAATCGCTTCGCCCTGGTCGTGCTCGCCTCCGAGCGCGCGCGCCAGCTGTCGCGCGGGGCCACCCCCGGCGTCGATTGCGACAACAAGCCGGCTGTCACCGCGCTACGCGAGATCGCCGACGGCCAGGTGAAGTTCCGCGAAGATGTGAAATCGGTCGTCGTCGAGTTCATCATCGAGCGCCGCAAAGCCGGCTTCATGTGATTTTGCTGTTCAGTGATCGGGACGTTCGGACCGATTGGTAATCGGTCCTCCCCGGCAGCTGAAAACTGGCCCACGTCGCGCTTGGCCGCGATGGTCGAGGCGTGGACCCGAGACCTAACTCCACGCGCCAGCTCGGGCGCGGCGAGCTCGTTCGTTTTCTGTATCGGCTCGGCCGGCAGCACGCGAGCGGCATGCTCACGCTCCGGGCTGCGAGCAACGGGACAGCTGTTCGCGGTGAGCTCTTCGTCCTTCGTCGCGGCGCGGTGATCCTCGCCGAGGGCGAACTCGCGAGGCGCACGTTGGTCTCGCGGCTCGTGAGGTTGGTCTCGGTCGAGTGCTGCAGCGCGCTGTTCGAAGGTGGCGTGACCGCCTCTCCGCCGGGCGCGCAGCACCAGCTGCCGCTCGCGGGGTGGGCCCGCACGCATCTCGAAGCGCAGCTCGACAACTCGCTCGCCGAGCGGCTCGTGCGCGAGCTCGCTGGCATTCGCCTCTCCGTTCGCGCGGAGCTCGCACCCGAAGAAGCCTCGTGCGACGAAGCCGATCGGCGGATCCTCGCGGCGATGGCGCAACCGCGCCGGCTCGATCAGATCTGGCCGCTCGCGCGCACGCCCCGGTTTCGCATGCTCGCGTTCCTCTGGTTCCTGCGCGCGATCGATGCGCTCGAGGTCGAGGGTGTGGTCGCCGAGCGCAGCGCGCCGACCGCGGTGCCGCGCGTCGTCGATCCGCAGCGCTCGGCGGCCATACGTATGCTCGGCCTGACGATCGATGCCGACGTCGAGACGATCAAGCGTGCCTATCGCCGCCTCGCGCGTTCGCTCCATCCCGATCTCCAGCCCGAGGTGGATGGCGTTCGCCGCCGCACGCTCGAGGCTCGCTTCGCGCAAGTCACCGCCGCCTACGAGGCCCTGATCTAGTAGTCACGGCGGTGCGAAGATCCAGCCGTCGTCGGTGAACACGCCCTCGGGCTGTGCCCAGCCTTCGCGCGCCCAGCGATAGGCGGTGTACGCGGAGATGACGGCATCAAAGCAGTGATCGTTGCCGAGCACTTCTTCGCGCGCCATCCGGCTCTGCGGTGCGAACGAAAGATCGGTGAGCTGCTCGAGGATCATGGCGCGCGTTCGCCATGGATCGGCGTCGTGCTTGTAGCCGCGCGCGGCGCGCTGACCGCACAACACGCTGATCGTGGCGGCGGGCGAGACCTCGAGCAGGTTCTCGTGCAGCGTGTAACCGGCGCCGCGCAAGCGGCGGCGGAGCTGACCGGCGCGCGCGGTGATCGTCGAGTTTGCGGTGCCCAGCTGCGAGACAGGTAGTAAGCCGCGCTGATACGTCATCACGACATCGGTTGCGCGATGCGAGTAAGGCGCGAGCCGCGCTTGCGCAGCGTGCTGCAGGCGTGGGCGCTTCGCGCTCGAGCCCATCTGCTCGGCGGCGACTTCTTGAACCATCGCGCGACCGGTGGTGCGGAGCCAGACCACGGCCGGCACTGCGCAGTGTTCCATGCCTGGGCAGACCGGGATCTCGCAGCGGTTGCAGGCGGTCGCGGTGAGCGGCGCATCGATCGCGATCACGCGATCCGACGATGGCTCACCGAGCCGATTGATGAGCGTGTCATCGGTCCAGAGCTGCTTGGCCACCGAACGGGTCGCGACCTCGATGACCTCTGCCCCATCGGGGGTGCTCCGGAGCTCTGCCAACGCGGTGGTCTTGCCTCGACCACCGCCAAGATCGACCCCGACAAAGCGTGAGAACGAGCGCTGCACCCAGCCTTCCCAGCTCGTTGTAGCACGTTACGGAAGTTCGAAATCTTGTTTAGGAGCTGGCCTTTGGCCGAAAGTCTTGCGATATGAGGGCGCGCCTGTAAGGGCGCATGGCCGGCTGCGTTGTAGTTCCGGTTTTGTTCGCTTCCCCGTCAGTAGCCATGGACCGTCTCGTCACTTTTCGCGGTTTTATCGAGCGCACGCCGCAGGACCCGTTCCCCCGGTATGGCCTCGCGATGGAGCACCGAACCCGCGGTGAGCTCGACCTCGCATGGGCGGTGTTCAGCGATCTGATCGAGACCTTCCCGACGTACGTCGCGAGCTATCTGATGGCCGGCGGCACGCTTGTCAGCTTGGGCCGCAAAGACGAAGCAGCAGCCATTTATCGGCGCGGTATCGAAGTTGCCACCACGGCTCGCGATCAGCATGCTCGCGGCGAGCTCGAGTCGGCGTTGTCCGAGCTCGCATCCTAAAAGGACCTGTTTTATGAAGAAGCTACTCATCGTTTCGATCATCGCGTCGATCATCGCGTCGATCGCCGCCTGTGGCTCGAAGCCCGCGCCCGTCACTCCGGCGAATAAGACGACCGATGCCGACAAGAAGGCCGGCTCGATGGGCGGCACCGGCTACGGCGGTGGCTCGGCGACCAAGCCACCCACCACGTCGGGCGACCCCTGCGCGATGTAAATCGCGCTCCCCACAGTTGCTGTTTGGCATGCGCCGGCGGCGAGACAAACATTAGAGAAGAGGACCTAGAGTTATGAAGAAGATCGCGATTGTTCTGTTCGTCGTCGCTGCGGCTCTCACGGCTTGCGGCAAGAAGAAGGATGCAGCGACCCCGGCCACCGGTGGCGCTGG
The DNA here is from genome assembly GCA_043759355.1 of Kofleriaceae bacterium. Classification (GTDB taxonomy): domain Bacteria; phylum Myxococcota_A; class Polyangia; order Haliangiales; family Haliangiaceae; genus JABFXX01. Next base: position 21,354 of record JAYVLQ010000040.1, on the reverse strand, counting down.
TTCGGCCGGCTCGGACATGGGTTCGGGCGCAATGGGCTCGGGCGACATGGGTTCGGGCGCAATGGGCTCGGGCATGTAGTCGGATCGCTAACACGTCAGTGTTAGCGATCGAGATGAGCCGGTCTTCGGACCGGCTCATTTCGTTTTCGGACGAGATGCAGTAAGAGTGAGGTCTCGAGCGCCGGGATGGAGAAATGGTAGACTCGGGGGTCTCAAAAGCCCCTTCCCCTTAAAGGAGTGTCGGTTCGAGTCCGACTCCCGGCACGCTACAGTCTTTGAGTGAGCTTTTGCTGCGTTCGATGTCGGTTGCGCCAGGCACCGACCACGGTGTGCGCCCCGATGACCGCACCGGTCGATCTCGTGCGCGAGCTCGCCTATCGCGACATGGCGCGCGAGCGGCGCGGACCGAACGTCATCCTGCGCCGCACCGAGTCGGTGATGCGCGGTCGCAGTGGGGCGCCGATCCTCGTCGAAGATCGCCGGCGAGCTCGGCGCGCGCGGCGCGTTGCCAGGGCGCTACTGAAGCGCGTTGCCGACCGCAGTGCGGATCGCCGCGGCGACTTCTTTACTGCCAGCGCTGCCGCCGATGTCACTCGTCAGCGGGGCCCCGGCCGCGACGAGCTCGGTGACCGCCGCATCGATCGCGCGCTTGCCGCGCGTGAGCCGCTCGTCGCCGTAGCGCGCGCCGAGCCAGCCAAGCGTTTCGCCCGTCGCGAGCATCATCGCCATGGGGTTCGCCTTGTCCTTACCGGCGAGCGGCGGTGCCGAGCCGTGGATCGGTTCGAACATCGCGTGGTTGTCGCCGACATTGCAGCCGACCGCCATGCCCATCCCCCCCTGCAGCACCGAGCCGAGGTCGGTGACGATGTCTCCGAACATGTTCGTCGTCACGCACACGTCGTAGCGCTCGGGCTGGGTGAGCACGAACATCGCGAACGCATCGACGATCGCGAGCTCGGCCTCGACATCGGGATAATCCTTCGCGATTTCCTTGAACACGCTCACGAACAGCCGGCAGCCTTGCAGCACGTTGTGCTTCGCGATGCAGGTCACGCGCTTCTTGCCATCGCCGGGCGCGCCGTGGCCGCGTGCACGCGAGAGCTCGAACGCGGCGCGGATCACGCGCTCCGAGGCGCGCCGCGTGATCACGCGCAGATCCGTCGCTTTGTCGATGCCGAGCTCGCCGATGCCCGAGTACAGGCCTTCGGTGCCCTCGCGAATGATCACCATGTCGACGTTCTCGGGGCCCCACACCGTCGAAAATTTGCCAGAGATGCCGTGCTTGATGCCCTTCAGGCACTTGATCGGGCGAACGTTCGCGTAGAGATCGAGGTGGGTGCGGTTCCCGATCACCGGCGACCAGCCGGCCATCTTGCCATTGGCCATCATCACCGGCGCGCCATCCGGCCCCGACCAACCGACCGCACCGAGCAAAATCGCATCGGCGGCGCGGCACTTCTCTTCGGCGCCTTCGGGCCAGTCGCGGGTCCTGCCGTGCTCGAGGTAGTACTTGCCGCCGCACTCGATCTCGTCGACTTCGAAGGAGGTCCCGATGCGCTGCGAAACGAGCTCGAGCAGCGCGCGCGCTTCGGCCATGACCTCGATGCCGATGCCATCTCCGGGCAACGCGACGAGCTGGTACGTGGACTTCGGAGCGAACTGCGGCATCGCGGCGGAGCGTACCAGACTCGAATTCGAGCGTGGTCATGGTCGGTGAGCGCGATCGCCGCTCCCACGACCGCACCAATCAGGCGCCGTCGGACTTCGCGCGATTCTCTCGGTGCGCGAACGACGCCTTCGCGTAGTCTCGGTTCATCTCGGCGATCACGTCGCGCGAGATGTTCTTCGGGCACGCGGCTTCGCATTCGTAGTGGTTCGAGCAGTTGCCAAAGCCGGCGGCATCCATTGCCGTGACCATCGCGAGCGAGCGCCGCGCGCGCTCCGGTTGGCCCTGCGGTAGGTGATGGAGCTGCGACATCTTCGCGGCCGTGAACAGGCTCGCCGAACCGTTCGGGCACGCGGCGACGCACGCGCCGCAACCGATGCAGGCGGCAGCGTCCATCGCGCGATCGGCTTGTTCCTTCGGCACGAGCACGTCGTTCGCGTCGGAGGCCGAGCCGGAGTTCGCCGTGATGAAGCCACCGGCGGCGATGATCTTGTCGAACGCGCCGCGATCGACGCAGAGGTCCTTGAGCACCGGGAACGCCGAGGCGCGCCACGGCTCGATCCAGATCTCGTCGCCGTTCTTGTAGAACCGCATGTGGAGCTGGCACGTGGTCGTGCCCTTCTTGCCACCGTGCGGCCGGCCATTGATCATCATCGAGCAACTGCCACAGATGCCTTCGCGGCAATCGTGATCGAACGCGACGGGCTCTTCACCCTTCGCGTCGAGCTGCGCGTTCAAGATGTCGAGCATCTCGAGAAACGACGCGTGCGTCGAAACCTTCTTGACCTCGTACGTGACGAAGTTGCCTTTGGTGTCGCGCTTCGCTTGGCGCCAGACGTGAAGCTTGAGATCTAGATCGCTCACTTGTAACTCCGGGTAGCGAGCTTGACGTTGTCGAAGGTGAGCGGCTCGATGTTGCGAATCGCAGGCGTGTTCGCGCCGGCGTATTCCCACACCGCCGCGTGGCAGTAGTTCGTGTCGTCGCGCTTGGCTTCGCCATCTAGCTGGTGCTCGACGCGGAAGTGACCGCCGCACGATTCCTCGCGCTCGAGTGCATCGCGGCACATGAGCTCCGAGAACTCGAGGAAATCGGCGACGCGGCCGGCCTTCTCGAGCGACTGGTTGAGCGAGTCCTGCGTGCCCTGCACCGTGACATCCGACCAGAACTCTTCGCGCAGTTTCTGGATCTTCGAGATGCCGAGGGTCAGCGATTCTTTGCTGCGCGCCATGCCGCACTGTTCCCACATCGTGTGGCCGAGCTCTTTGTGAAACGAATCCACCGAGCGCTTGCCGCGGATGCCGAGCAGCTTGTCGAGCTTCGCCTTGACCTCGGTCTCGCTGGTCTTGAACGCGGCGCTCTTGGTATCGGCCAGCGAGTTCGCCTGGATGCCGGAGAGGTAGTTGCCAAGCGTGTACGGGGCGATGAAGTAACCGTCGGCGAGGCCCTGCATGAGCGCAGAGGCGCCGAGCCGGTTCGCGCCGTGATCGGAGAAGTTCGCTTCGCCGATGCAGAACAGCCCGGGGATGGTGGTCTGGAGGTGGTAGTCGACCCACAGCCCACCCATCGTGTAGTGGACGGCCGGGTAGATGCGCATCGGCACCTTGTACGGATTCTCGCCGGTGATCCGCTCGTACATCTCGAACAGGTTGCCGTATTTCTCGGCGACCTTGTTCTGACCATCACGGTTGATCGCGTCACGGAAGTCCAGATACACGCCGCGGCCACCGGGGCCAACACCGCGACCGTCGTCGCACTGCTCCTTGGCGGCGCGGCTCGCGATGTCGCGCGGCGACAAGTTGCCGAATGCGGGGTACTTGCGCTCGAGGAAGTAATCGCGCTGGTCGTCGGACACATCGTCCGGCTTCTTCGCGCAGTCCGCCTCGTTCTTCGGGACCCAGACGCGTCCGTCGTTACGCAACGACTCCGACATCAGGGTGAGCTTCGATTGGTAATCGCCGGAGACCGGGATGCAGGTCGGATGGATCTGCGTGAAACACGGGTTTGCGAAGCCCGCGCCCTTTTTGTGCGCGCGGTAGGTCGCGGTGACGTTGCAGCCCTTCGCGTTCGTCGACAGGTAGAACGCGTTGCCGTAGCCGCCGGTCGCGAGGATCACGGCATGCGCCGAGTGCGACTCGATCGTGCCGGTGACGAGGTCGCGCACGACGATGCCCTGCGCCCGACCATCCTCGGTCACGACGTCGAGCAGCTCGGTGCGCGGGAACATCTTGACCTTGCCGGCGCCGATCTGGCGCTCGAGCGCGGAGTAGACGCCGAGCAGCAGCTGCTGGCCGGTCTGGCCACGCGCGTAGAACGTACGCGAGACCTGCGCACCGCCGAAGGAGCGGTTAGCGAGCGTGCCACCGTACTCGCGGGCGAATGGCACACCCATCGCGGCGCATTGATCGATGATATCGACTGACACTTCGGCGAGGCGATGCACGTTCGCTTCGCGCGAGCGGAAGTCGCCGCCCTTGACGGTGTCGTAGAACAAGCGATGAACCGAGTCACCGTCGTTCTGATAATTCTTCGCGGCGTTGATGCCGCCCTGCGCGGCGATCGAGTGCGCGCGGCGCGGTGAATCCTGGAAGCAGAAGCAGGCGACATCGTAGCCGAGCTCGGCGAGCGTGGCCGCCGCGGAGCCGCCAGCAAGACCGCTGCCGACGACGATGACCTTGTATTTACGCTTGTTCGCCGGGTTGACCAGCTTCATCGAGAACTTGGTGTTCTCCCAGCCCTGTTCGATGGGGCCAGTGGGGGCGCGGGATTCCAACTTCACTTGATCACTCCTGCGAGCACCGCGGTCGGTGGGACCATATAGCCAATGAACAACAACCAACCGACCACCGTGCCGACGCGATCCGTCGGGTACTTCGGGTGGCGGAGGCCAAGAGTTTGCATCCACGACGAGGCGCCGTGGCCGAGATGCAAGGAGAGCAGCGCGATACCGACGAGGTAGATCACGTAGATCGCGACGTTCTGGAAGCCCGCGACGTACATGCCGTAGGCGTCGTAACGCTTCAGCGGGTCGACCGCGGTGTCCATCAAGTGGTACGAATGCGGCTGTACCTGACCCAGCGTGAAGTGCAGGATATGGAACGCGAGGAACGCGAACACGAACAAGCCGGTCCAGATCATCGTGCGCGCGGCGGCGCTCGTGACCACGGGCGTGTACTTCGCGTACTTGTGCGGTCGAGCCGCACTATTGCGCGAGCTGACCGCGATGCCGCTCACCAGGTGAACGAGCAAGAACACGAGCAGCAGCAGCCGCGTCGGCCACTTCACTTCCCACAGCTCCTGCAGGAAGTGCGCGTACGCGTTGTACATGTCCCGACCGCCGAACATCTGGAGATGTCCGAGCATGTGGACGAGCGCGAACAGCACGAGCAGGAGGCCAGTTATGGCCATCACTTGCTTCACGCCGATCGAGGAGCGGGTGTATCGATCGAACCACGTCACGGTGATTGGATGCCACCACAACTCGACCCGTTGCGAAATGCTCGGGAGCGCCTAATCCAGCGAGATCGGGCTACTTGATGGCGTGCGCCGCGAGGACGTCCGCCACACACAGCGTCAGCTTGCGTGCGGTCGGAATGTGCAGGAACTCGTTCGGGCCGTGCGCGTTCGAGCCGGGTCCGAGCACGCCGGTGATGCAGAACTGGGCCTTCGGGAACTTGTCGCCAAGCATCTGCATGAACGGGATGGTCCCGCCTTCGCCCATGAACATGGCGGGCTTGCCGAAATAGCTGTGCGAGCCGTCCTGGAGGACCTTCTCGAGCCACGGCGCCATCTCCGGCGCATCCCAACCGTTGTTCGAGCCGATGTCGGTGAACGCGACATGAGCTCCGTATGGCGGGTCTTTCTCGAGCAGCTCCTTGACCGCGGCCGCCGCCTTCTTCGAATCGATGCGCGGCGGGATCCGGATCGAGAGCTTCAGCTTCGTGAACGGGCGCGACACATTGCCGGCGTTCGAGATCGGTGGCCAGCCATCCGCACCGGTGATCGCGAGGCCCGGCCGCCACGTGCGATTCAGGATGAGCTCGACGTTGTCCTTCGAAACCGGTTGCGCGCCCTTCTGGAACGGGAATTTGCTCCAGACGTCATCGCCGATGACCTTCGCGGTCTGCTCGGCCTGAAGGATGCGCGCGCGTGGAATCTGCGTCGCGAGCGCATCGAGCTTGATCGTCCCGGTCTGCGCATCTTCGAGGCGGTCGATCAGGATGCGGATCACGCGCTCGCTGTTCGCGACGACGCCGGTGCCGTCCCCGGAGTGCACACCTTCGGTCAGCAGCGAGACCTCCAGGTTACCGATCACGAGCCCGCGCAGCGACGTGGTCGACCACAGCTGGTCGTAGTTTGCACAGCCCGAATCGAGGCAGACAACGAGCGAGAGCTCACCGATCCGGCCCTCGAGGTGTTCGATGTAGGCGGGCAGGTCGTAGCTGCCCGACTCTTCGCACGCTTCGATCAGGATCACGCATCGCGCGTGCGGGCGCTTGTCCTTGCGGACCGCGTTGACCGCCGTGAGCGAGGCGAAGATCGCGTAGCCGTCGTCGGCGCCGCCGCGACCGTAGAGCTTGTCGCCCTCTAGCACTGGCGTCCACGGGCCGAGGCCCTCGCGCCAGCCCGCCATCTCGGGCTGCTTGTCGAGGTGGCCGTACAGCATGACGGTGTCACCCTGCTTGCCACCTGTGGCGGGCACATCGATGAAGATCACCGGCGTGCGCTGCTCGAGCCGAACGACTTCGAGGGTCGCACCCTCGGGGAGGTGCTGCATGGCCCATCCAGAGAGCAGCTCCACGGCGCGATCGACGTGGCCGTTCTTGCGCCACTCCGGATCGAACATGGCGGATTTGTTCGGAATCTTGATGTAATCGACGAGGGTCGGAACGATCGATTTGGTGAACAATTCTTCGACCCACGTCGCGGTCGATTTGGTGACGGCGCTCATGCGCCCGACTCTAGCTGATCAACGGCCGGTCGGAGGAGCGCCGGGCGCAGGTGTGCTCGGTGGCGTGCCAGGTGCGGGAGCCGGTCCGCTCGGGTTCTGCGGCTGGCCTGGGGGCAGCGGTCGCGGCTGCGCCGGTCCGGTGTTCGATCCCTGACCCGGACCCGGGTTGCGAAGGCCACTGCCGCCGCCCGAGCCGCCGCCGGGGAGTCGGCCCGAACCCGCGCCCGAGCCTGGCCGAGTGCCGGTCCCGCCAGAGCCCGAGCCCGAGCCCATGTCCATACCGCAGACCTCGTCTGAAGACGCACTTGTCGACGTTGCCGCGAGCGATGCGCCCGCGGCTGCGGTCAGAACTGCCATCACGAACAAATTCCTAAATTTCATACCTCGAGGGGGTGCGAACCACGTGCCCGGCTCGCAGATGGCGATCTGCGTCGAGCAGGACGATCAGGCAACATCGAGCGCGTGCGATCGCGCCCGCCGGGCAGAGCCTGCCCGAAATCGCGGTGCCTCCAGATCCTTCCCAGATGTCCGTAACCTCGTACAATCTTCGGGCGATGGCGGACGAGAAGAACCCCCCGGGAACACGTCGGGACAAAGAAGGTGGCACGGGCCTCGTTCTCGAAGAGCGGACCCGGACCAAGAAGCCACCGATGTACAAGGTGCTGCTTCATAACGACGACTACACGACGCGCGAGTTCGTCGTGTGGGTGCTTCAGACCGTGTTTCACAAGAGCGAGGGTGACGCGATCGCCGTCATGAGCCACGTGCACAATAACGGTGTCGGCGTCGCCGGCATCTTCACGTTCGAGGTTGCCGAGACCAAGGTCGGTAAGACCATGGGGCTCGCGAAGGAGCAGCAATTTCCGCTGCAGCTCTCGATCGAACCTTCCGAATAGACTGACTAGTCGGGCAGTACCACCACGTCGAGGGCGACGTAGAATTAGAGAAGCCCATGCTGTCTCCTGAACTCCAAGCGACGCTCCAGCGCACCGTCGACGATGTCCGCGGCCGCCGCCACGAGTACCTGACTCTCGAGCACCTGTTGCTCCAGATGCTCGATGACCCGAGTGGCACCGACATCATCGTGAAGTGCGGCGGCAACGTCGACGCGCTCCGGGGCGAGCTCGAGCGCTTCCTCGACGAGCAGGTCGAAGCGCTGCCCGACGGCGAAGACTCCGGGCCCGATCAGACGCTCGCGTTCCAGCGCGTGCTCCAGCGTGCCGCGATGCACGTCCAGGCCGCCGGTCGCCAGCAGATGTCCACGGGGAACGTGATCGCCTCGATGTTCCGCGAGCGCGACTCGCACGCGGTCTACCTGCTCGAAAAGCAGGGCATCACGCGGTTCGACGTCATCAATTACATCTCGCATGGCGTCTCGAAGGTCGAGACCGCGGGTGGGCCTGCGATCCAGCGCCGCTCACCGGGTGCCCAAGACGAGGGCGAAGAGGACGGCAAGATTTCAAATCCACTCGAATCGTTCTGCGTCGATCTCACGCAGCGAGCCAAGGATGGCAAGATCGATCCTCTGATCGGTCGGGTCGACGAGCTCGAGCGCATGATCCAGGTGCTCTCGCGCCGTCGCAAGAACAACCCGCTTCTCATCGGTGAGCCTGGAGTTGGCAAGACCGCGCTTGCGGAGGGCCTCGCGCTGCGCATCAACGACAAGCTGGTGCCGGACTCGATGCTCGAGTGCAAGGTGTACTCGCTCGACATGACTGCCGTGCTCGCGGGCACGCGCTACCGCGGCGACTTCGAAGAGCGTCTCAAGGCCGTGATGAAGGTCCTGATCGCAGATCCGAAGTCGATTCTCTTCATCGACGAGATCCACAATATCGTCGGCGCGGGCGCGACCAGCGGCGGCACGATGGACGCAGCAAACATTCTCAAGCCACCCCTGTCGAACGGCGAGCTGCGCTGCATCGGCTCGACCACGTTCAAGGATTACCGCCAGGCATTCGAACGCGATCGCGCGCTGCAGCGCCGGTTCCAGCGCATCGATGTCGGCGAGCCGACCGTGCCCGAGGCGATCGAGATCTTGAAGGGACTCAAGTCCAAGTACGAAGAGCACCACAACGTGAAATTTACCGACGCGGCGATCGAAGCCGCGGTGGAGCTGTCCTCGCGCCACATCAGCGAGTCGCATCTTCCGGACAAGGCGATCGACGTGATCGATGAAGCCGGCGCGCGCGTGCGCTTGATGAAGCCGGCCGATCGTCCGGACGAGATTCGCCCCGAATTGATCGAGCAGGTCGTCGCGAAGATCGCGCGCATCCCGACGCGCTCGGTCTCGACGGCCGACAAGACCAAGCTCGCGAATATCGAGCTGGAGCTCAAGCAGCTGATCTTCGGTCAGGACCCCGCGATCGAAGCGCTCGCGACGACGGTCAAGCTGTCGCGCGCCGGCCTCGGCAGCCCGAACAAGCCCACGGGTTCGTTCTTGTTCGCCGGCCCGACGGGCGTCGGCAAGACCGAGCTCGCGAAGCAGCTCGCGTCGGTGATGGGCATCGAGTTCATTCGCTTCGACATGTCCGAGTACATGGAGAAGCACACGGTCTCGCGGTTGATCGGCGCGCCTCCGGGCTACGTCGGCTTCGACCAGGGTGGCCAGCTCACGGATGCGATCAACAAGCACCCCTACTGCGTCGTCCTCCTCGACGAGATCGAAAAGGCGCACCCCGATATCTACAACATCCTTCTGCAGGTGATGGACCACGCGACCTTGACCGACAACAACGGTCGCAAGAGCGACTTTCGCAACGTGATCTTGATCATGTCGAGTAACGCTGGCTCGCGCGAGATGGCGTTCGGCAAGATTGGCTTCGGCGACTCGATCGCCGATGGCAAGGATGGCAAAAAAGCGCTCGAGCGCGTGTTTACGCCGGAGTTCCGGAACCGCCTCGACGCCACCGTGATGTTCGGCGCGCTACCTCCGGCGGTGATCAAGAAAGTCGCGCGGAAGTTCCTCGACGAGCTCGAGGGCCAACTGCAAGAGAAGAAGGTCGACCTCGAAGTCTCCGAGGCTGCACTCGACTGGTTTGTCGAGCACGGCTACGATAAGGCGATGGGCGCCCGGCCCATGGGTCGGCTCGTACAGACCACACTCAAGGCACCGCTGGCCAACGAGATCCTGTTTGGCAAGCTGACGGCTGGTGGCACTGCCCGGATCGACGTGAAGGACGGCGAGATCACCGTCGAGGCCGAGGCAGGAGACCCCGCAAACTAGTAACATCTGTTACATGGCGAGCGAGCCCCACAGCGGGGAAGGTGATTCCGAGACGCGAGCGACTCTCGCTGCTGCTGGAGACGCAGCCGCTGGTCGTGAGCAGCCGTTCGCTCCGACAAAAGCGCTGCTTGGAACCCCACCACCGAGCGCTATCGTCAGCCCGGGGAGCTCGGGGAGCCCGGGGAGCCCGGGGAGCACGATCGTCCCGACGTGGGGACCTTCGTCGTACGCATCGCTGCCCGAGCCCGGATACAAGGTCGGCGCGCTGATCGGCCGCGGCGGGATGGGCGAGGTCGTGGTTGCCCAGGACCAGCGCATCGGTCGCGAGGTCGCGGTCAAGCGGATCCGCGCGAAGCATCCGACCCACGACGCGGTCGAGCGGTTCCTGCGCGAAGCCCGCATCCAGGCGCGCCTCGACCATCCGGCGATCGTGCCGGTCTACGAGCTCGGCACCGATGCCGAGGGCCTGCCGTACTTCACGATGAAGCGGCTCGCGGGCGTGACGCTGGGCAAGCGGCTCGCGGACAAGGCGGCGGTCCAACCGCTGCTCCGGGCGTTCGTCGATGTCTGTCTCGCGATCCAGCTCGCCCACACCCGCGGCGTGGTGCATCGCGATCTCAAACCCTCGAACATCATGCTCGGCGACTACGGTGAGGTCTACGTGCTCGATTGGGGCGTCGCTCGCGTGATCTCTGATCGCACGCGCATCACCCATCCAATGCAAGCGATCATCGATCACGATGAAGTCGAGGACGGCACGACCGCCGGGTCGATCCTCGGCACGCCCGGGTACATGGCGCCCGAGCAGATCAAGGGCCATGAGATCGCGCCGGCCGCGGACGTCTACGCGCTCGGCGCGATCCTGTTCGAGATCCTCGCCGGCGAGCCGCTCCATCCGCGCGGCGAAGCAGCGCTCGGCACCACACTCACCCAGCCGCAAGAAGCACCGACCCAGCGCGCGGGCGATCGCACGATCGCGCCCGAGCTCGATGGCGTGTGCTTCGACGCGCTGGCCGAAGCACCAGGCGCTCGCCCGACCGCGCGCGAGCTCGCTAACCGGATCCAGGCGTATCTCGACGGCGATCGCGATATCGAGCGTCGCCGCGCGCTGTCCTCGACCCAGCTCGAGAGCGCGCGCACCGCGCTCGAAAAGGGTGGTCCCGAAGCTCACGCCGCCGCGATGCGCCGCGCAGGTCGCGCACTCGCGCTCGATCCAGATAGCGAGGACGCCGCCGCGCTCGTCGGCAAGCTCATGCTCGAGCCACCCGCGGAGATGCCAAAAGAGCTGCTCGCGACGATCGAAAAAGATCAGGGTGCCAGCAATCACGATCGCGCGAAGAAGGCGCTGTTCTCGTACGTCGGCGTCCTCGCGCTCAACCTCGTGTTGTTGCCGGTCCTCGATGTCAAAGACTGGACGCTCCAGCTCTCGTTCCTCGGTGTCGTCGCGATCCTGTGCGGCCTCGCCTATCGCGCGATGGTCACGAACGTCAGCCGACTCAAGTCGATGTTTTTGGTGAACCTCTTGGGCATCGTCATGTTCAGCCGGATCCTGGGGCCGTTCATGCTCACGCCGATCATGACGCTCGGCGTGCTCCAGTCGTTCTCGTCGAGTCCGCGACTGTTAGCGAAGCCGCTGTGGATCTGGACCTGGCTCGCGGCTGCGGTCCTCGTTCCCGTTGGCCTCGAGCTGTCCGGCATCTTTCCACGCACGTTCAACTTCCACGCTGGCGTGATCTCGACGGAGTCGCAGTTCTACTTCCTGCATGGTTCGATCTCCGAGCTCGTGCTCGTGCTCGCGAACGTCGTCGTGATCGCGATCTGCGTCCGCTTCATGGTCGCCTTGTCCATAAATCGCGAGCTCGCGCACAAGAAGCTGCTGATTCAATCGTGGCACCTCGAGCAGATGCTGCCGGCGAAGCGCCCGTGGCTGACCAAGCCGGGCAACGCCTAGAAGGCGATGACGCGAGCAGTATCAACCCCAGCCGCAGTACCCGAGCTAAAAACGGCCGCCGAATGCGAATCCCGCGCCTGCCGCCGACGTCGTCGGCACGACATAAAATGCGTGCTCGCTCGACGAGGCAGCCTTTGGCGCGAGCGCGTAGACGACGATGCCCGTGATCGTCGCCGCGGCGCCGACCACGAAGATGATCGTCGCGGTGTTCGCCGCGGCTCGCGCGTCGTGCGTGTCGATGAGGCCCCGCGCATCGCACGCGTCGGTCACGCCCATGCAGTGCGCGGAGAGCGCATCGTTGTACTTGCTGCGGGCCCCGAGGCCGAGATACGCGCTCACGCCCATCGCGACGACCCCGACGCTCGCGACCGCGACGCCGGCGACGCGCAGACCGTGACCGGTGGAGTCGGGCGCCTCGCTCTCGGTGTCTTCGGGTGGCGGTTTATGGTTCGGCTGCATCGGCTTCGCGTCGCTGGCGCCGTCACCGCTGGCCACGGACTCACCCTTGCCGCGCGGCAGCTCGAGCGTGACCTCGGAGGTCCCACCGCGCTCGACCGGTACGAGCTTGGTCTTGGTCGGCGCGCCATCGATCGAGTAAATGACCTGCTTCGGTCCTGGATCGACGAGCTGCGGATCGTCGAGCTCGTTCTTGGCGATCGTCACGCCATCGATCGCGACGGTGAGCCCCTTCGTGTTCGCCCCCGGCGGAATGTGGATGACGAGCCGCGGGACCTGCGGCTCGAGCTTTTGAACGAGGCCGTGGATCTTCGCCGCGCGGTCGTCGTTTGCATCCTTCGCCTTTTTCTCGGCGTCAATATACGCGTGATACGCCTTGCCGAGCTTGCCCCAGTTCTCGTAGCACTTGCCAAGGTTGAGCTCGACCCCAATGCCGGGATCGAGCTTGTAACTCTCCTCGAACTTCGGGCACGCCTCGGCGTACTTCTTCTCCGTCATCAGCTTCTTGGCGGACCTGAAAAGATCGTCGGCTTTGTCGGCGAACGCGGGCGCACGGAGCGCACAGAGCGCACAGAGCGCGAGGAGGATTGCTACGACGTTCTTCATCATCAGGGTGCTGCCGCGGTGAACAGGCCGGAATCGAGATAGCCGACCGAGTAGGGCAGGTTGCGATCCCAGAAGTTGCCAGCGGCGAACGAAGGGTAGCCGCCGTTGATCGTGTGCGCGCGCACCCAGTAGGTCTTGCCCGCGGTGAAGGCATCGCTCGGAATCGAGGTGGTCGGCTTGTCGCTCACCACGACATACGCGACGTGGGCCTCGAGAGTCGATGCTGCGTTCTCGCGCAGCTCGTAGATGTTGTACTGGTAGAACGTCGGCGCCGGCATCGTGTAGTCGGTGACCATCGTGAGCGTCACCGCCTTGGCTGGATCGATCGTCACGGTGAGCCCGTCGGTCGTCATCGGCTTCGAGTTGATCGAGACGAGCACGGGCAGCGCCGCCGCGGGCTCGACCGTGAGGCCCGCGGACAGCTCGTAGATCGAGTTGATCCCCGTGTAAAACGTGGCGGGCAAGTTGCCGAGCTGCGGCACCGCGTACTGACGGGACTTGTTAGAGTTGTAGCTGAAGGTGGTCTTCCAACCCTTCGACGCGAACGGGTTGCCGAACGGTGCGGTCAACGCACCCGAATCGGTCGTCAAGAGCGAGCCCGCAGCGAGCTGCGGACCCGCGGCATTCGCGATCTCCCACCCAGGCGACGCGTTCGTGCTCCAGCCGATGGCGACCGCGCTCGTCGCTGCGGGAGTCGGCATCGCGAGCCTCGATCCGATCGTCGAGGGCGAGGTGTGCACGTCCATCGCGGTGGCGGTCACGTTCGTCATGCTCGCGGTGATCACGACATCGCCCGCGGTCTGCTCGAATGCGGGAAACTCCGCCGCGGCGAGCAGTTGCCCGGTCGCGCTCCACTTGAGCCCGAGCATCGTGTCCAGAGCCGTGATCTTGGTGAACGGACGACCCGAGATATTGCCCCAGTTCGCGTTGTTAAAAGGAATCATCGCCTGGGTGATCGATGCAACACCGTCGGTGAAAGGCAGACCGTAGCGCGCCCAAGAGCCCACGCAGTAGAGTTGGTAGCTCTCGACCGGCGGCGCCATCACAGGCGCCGAGGCCGGGGTACTGAGGTTCAGCGTCGCGGTGATCGTGCCGGCTGCGGGCGCGGGGACCGCACCGGCTTGCTCGTAGATACCGTAGAGCAGCTTGATGTTGCGCTGGGGCAGCGCGTAGAGCCGACGGAACTGATCCGGGATGTCGAGGCCGAGCGTGACTTCCATGGCCGGGGTGCCATCGGGAATCTCTGCCGACCACGTGTCACCGGCGGCAATCGACGCCACGCGATGGAAGCCCATCGCCGAGCTATCGCTGACAAGGAAGTTGGCCGGCAGGGTCGAGACATCGTACGCGCTACGCGTCGGACTCGGTCCTTCGCTCAAGCGTTGGACCTGCATCGTCACGCTGGTCGGACTCGCGTCGACCGGAACTCCAGCGTCGTTGGAGCTCGTGGTGTCGATCCCGAACAGCTGCGCGCAGCCGGCTGAGCCGAGGAGGCTCAGGTAGAGAGCGGCCCTCAAAATGCCCATGTAAAAAGCGTAACACCGAGCCGGAGCGGCTGCGCGGTTACTTGTCGTCGTCGCCTTTGTCGCCTTTGTCGCCTTTGTCGTTCTTGTCGTTCTTGTCGTTCTTGTCGGTGGTCCGCTTGAGGCGTACCGACGCCTTGACGTCGGGCTCCGAGCCGATGAGCCGCTCGCTGTTCGGGATGAACCGAACTTCCGTCTTGATCTCCAACGACAGGGTCGTGAGGAGCTTCGCGATCTCCTCTGTCAGATTCAAGTTCGAGAGAAACTCGCGGGTCTGGAGGGCGATGATCTCCCACACCTTGTCTTTGGCGTCGTTCGTCGACGAAGCGACGTATCCCACGACATCCGGCAGGTTCTCGCGGGCCAGCTTCCGGATGCCCTCTTCGGTCGAGAACACCGCGCCCATGCCAGCGGCGAAGGTCTTCTTCACCAGCTCGGGAACCAGATGCTCGAGGCGGGCGCGGATCGACTCGGTCAGCGTGTCCTCGTTCGAGGGCGGCGGCAGGGTGCTGCCGGAACGGATCCGTTCCGCCAACCGCTCGACGAGCTTGTCATCAGGATCCCGCAAGGGCTCGTCGTCGCTCGCCATATGGCGTGCGTAGCACAGATGCTATTATTTCGGGATGATCGAGCCTTCGAGGGAACCACTGAAGGAGGGCGGCGAGCTGCCACCTCCCACGGGTGAACCTCGTCCGGTGAGCCGGGCTCCGACCGAGGGCCTCGACTCGATTCATCGGCTCGCGCGCGAATCGCGGCGGTACACGCTCGATGAAGAGTCGCGACCGGCGCCGCTGCGCATCCGTAGCCTGCGCGCGTACTGGGCGACCTGGCGCGTGATCTGGAGCTATCTGTGGCTGCGGTTTCGCGCGCGGTTCCATTCGCCGGAATGGGCCACGCACAACCTCCGCACGGTTCATTTGCGAAACGCGCGCCGGATCGAGCGCACGATCATCGAGCTCCAGGGGCTGTTCATCAAGGTCGGTCAGCTGATCTCGATCATGACGAACTTTTTGCCCGAGGAGTTCCGCAAGGAGCTCGAGGGCCTGCAAGACGCCGTGCCTCCTCGCCCGTACGTGGATATCGAGAAGCGCGTGCGCGAAGAGCTCGGCAAATCGCCGGACGCGCTGTTCGCGAGCTTCGAGCGCCGGCCGATCGCATCGGCGTCGATCGGTCAGGTTCATCTCGCGCGGCTCCACGACGGCGCGAAGGTCGCGGTCAAGGTCCAATACCCCGACATCGATCAGATCGTGAAGCGCGACCTCAACACGCTGCGCCGGATCTTCCGGATCGTGGAGTGGTTCATTCCGTACCAGGGCCTCGAGGATCTCTACCGCGAGATTCGCTCGATCGTGCTCGAAGAGCTCGATTACCGCGCCGAGGCCGAGAACGCGGCGCGGATCGCAGCGAACTTCGAGGGCCGCACCGATGTCGCGTTCCCGCGCGTCGTCGCCGAGCTCTCGACCGAGCGCGTGCTCGTCACGCACTTCGAGAGCGGCGTCAAGATCACCGACAAACAAGGCACCAAGCACCTCGGTCTCGAGCGCGGTCAGCTCGCGCGGCAGGTCGTCGAGATCTACTGCCAGCAGATCTTCACCGACGGCGTTTATCACGCCGATCCGCACCCTGGAAATCTGCTCGTGCGTCCCAGCCCGGATCACGGAGCTTTACCGCAGATCGTGTTCCTCGATTTCGGCGCGGTCGCGGAGCTCCCTGCCAACGTGCGTGGTGGCATCGTCGAATTGATCCAGGGTGCGCTCACGCGCGATACGCGGCGGATCGTCGGCGCGATGAAGCAGATAGGCTTCGTCGCGCGTGGCGCGAACGAGCAAGTGTTCGAGCAAGTGATCGAGTATTTCCACGAGCGGTTCCAGGAGAACATCCAGCTCGATTCGCTCAACTTGAAGGACATCAAGTTCGATCCGCAGAAGGGGCTCGAGAGCGTCGCGGCTCTACGGCGGATGGATATCTCGCTGCGCGAGCTCTCCGAGAACTTCCACATCCCGAAGGAGATCATCGTGCTCGAGCGCACGCTGCTCCTCCTGATGGGCCTGTGCACCGAGCTCGATCCGACGCTCAATCCGATGACCGTGATCCGACCGTACGTCGAGCGGTTCGTGCTCGGCGACGAGGGCGATTGGTCGCAGCTCCTCGTCGAGACGTCCAAGGATCTCGTGATGTCGGTGACAGCGCTGCCCGCCGAGATGCGCAAGTTCATGCGCGGCGCGCACACCGGTGAGCTCCAGATCAAGGTCAAGAACCTCGAGACCTCGACCAACCTGATCTATCGGCTCGGCCATCAGGCGATCTATGTCGCGATCGGGATCTCGGGCGCCGTGCTCGCGACCGTGTTCGAAGGTCGCAACGAGCTCGACCGTGCAGCGTGGGGATGGTGGACGGCTCGGCTCGCAGGCGTGATGCTGGTGTGGAGCTGGTGGTCCTCGCGCAACCTGTTGAGGAAGCGTTGATTCCCTACGAGCGGTGACGCAGCAGCACGATCAGCGCGATGATCGCGACGAGGACTGCGATGCCGCCGACGGCGAGCGCCATGACCTTCATCCAATCGGTCGGTGACGTTCCGAACACTTGATCGGCGCGCTGGCCATTGATGATCGCGCGATATGGCGAGCCGCGATAGCGATACGCGAGCACCCAGGCGGGCAGGGCGACGCGATCCGTGGTCTGGCGCTCCACCATGCAGGAGACGTGGATGTTGCGCACGTTGCTGCCCGGAATCTCGGGCTTCACGCGAACCTTCGCGATGGCCTCGATCGCGGCTTGCACGGTCGCGCGAGCGGCCGAGCGCTGCGCATCGAAGCTTTCGATCATCGCGGGGACGTCACCTTCGAGCGAGGTGGAGACTCCGGTAACCTTACCGAGATCGTAGTACGGCACGAGCCTCGCGCATTCCTGACTCGTCAGGCCGCGCGACGCGGGAACGGCGATGTTGCCGAAATCGATCGAGACCGTGCCGGCGTGGGGCGCCCAGCGCGATCGGTTCGAGCCCGCATCGGAATCAGCGGTCCACGACACCTGCGCCTTGGCGTTGACGATCCAGGCCGCCCAGCACAGCGGCTGGAGCGTCTCGATCACGGCCTCGCCGCTGAGGGTCTTTGGCGCGAAGAACCCGCGCCGGCCGAGCCACGTGCGGAGCGCGAGCTGCGCGGTCGTACGATCGACATCGAACGGTACCCGGAGCTGTGCGACCTCGATCGGATCGATCGGCTGCTCGACCTTCATCACCGCACCGCAGAAGCCGCATGCGGGAGCCTGCTTGTTCGCGTCGTAGCCGATCGCGGCGCCGCACTCGGTGCAGCGCAAGATCTGAGCGCGCGACTTCACCACCGGCTCGGCGGCGAACACGACAGGCAGCGCGCACACCGCGCAGCGCAAATCGCCTGCTTCGAGCGGTGTCGCGCAGCGCGTGCAGTCACCGCTCACGGAGCGGCTCCGTTTGACGCGCGTGGCGATGCTGTTCGTACGCGCGCAGCCCCACGACGATGCCGGCGATCAGGGCGAGCGTGCCGAGGATCGCGAACACGATCTTCCACGGTGACAGGGGCACCTTGCTGGCGATCTGACCGGTCTGGCCATTGATGAGCACGCGCAGCGGCGGCTTGTCGGGACGGTAGCGCACGGCGAACACCCAGACAGGCACGAGGATTGGATCGAGCGATTCCCAGCTCACCGTGGTCTTGTAGGCCAGGTCCGAGTACGAATCGCCCGGCATGTAGCGACCGAGGCGGTGGCCGATCTGGTCGACCGCTTCGCGGCGCGACATCCTCATGCAGTCGTCTTTGCTGCGCGAGAACTCCTCGGTGATCCAGCCGGAGATCAGGGGCGCCGCGAACCGCCTCATCTGCTTCAGATCGAATGGCTCGACGCGTTGGAGCTCGTCGTTGCCGAGGCCGGCCGATGCCGTGACGATGACGTCGTTGACGTAGCCGAGGTGATCACCTGCGAGGGCGCGATATTCGGTTCGCGTGACGGTCCGGGTCTCCGTCCGGCTCTTGCCGTTTGCGTCGGTGGTCGTGTAGGTCTCGGTCTCCTGGTAGTTCTCGCCGATCTGCGCCGTGTAGCTCGTACGTGCGACCGTACTGTACAGGTACGCGGGCACGTACACCCCGCGCAGATCCTCGACCTTCGCGTTGCGGAGCGCCGAGTCCGCGAACATCGAGCGACTGCCGAGCCAGCGATCGAGCGCGCGGTGCGCGACGACGTTGTCACCGACGAACGTGACCACGAACTGCGGGTCGGGCAGGCCTGGTGTGGCTGGCCGCTCGACGAAGTTCGGGCTGTCGCAGAACGGGCAGCGCCGGGTGCGTGTGCCATCGAAGCTGAGGGTGGCACCGCACTGGCGGCACGCGAACGTCGTCGCGTCGCGCGCTTCCGCCCGGCCCTGCCCTCCCGGAGAGGAGCTCTCCTGCGCACCCGTAGCCACCACGTCGGGTCAGGGTATCAGCTCCACTGCTGATTTTTGGACTCCGGGTGATGGCCACGCGACGATAATTCTTGGCAACGGGGCGAGCTAGCGCACATAGCTCGGAGCTCTCGAACGTTGCCCCTACAGGAGTTGTCATGGTTGCTGTTATCGGAAATATGATCACGGCCCTCGGCGTGTTCAGCCTGTTCACCGCGACGTTGCTGCTGACCAAACCCGCACCGCGCGTCGCGAAGTAGTAAACTCGGAGGCGGTGGCCACCACTGTCCTGCCACGCGTTCATCGGCCTCCGGCCGAGAACGAGCTGACCCCAGCTGATACCCAGCAGGTGCGCCTGTTGTTGCGCGGTGATTCGGTCATCGATTGGCATCGGCTCACGTTCGAAGATCACAGCGAAGTCGACCGCTTCCTGCGCCTGAACGAATTCGATCCGGAGTCCGACGAAGAGGTCGGCCGCCTCGAGGAGCTGCGCAGCGACGCCGTCGACTATCTCGGCCGCGCGTTTAACATGACGCTGTCCGACGAGGTCGCCGAAGAGCTGCCCGCGCGCGACCTGTTCCTCGTCGCGTCCTCGACCGGCCCGCACCAGAAGCTCGCGTGTGTCGTGTTGAAGGTGATGCACATCCTGCATCACATCGCGGGCCGCGCCGCGCTGCTCAAGATGTCGGTCTCCGACGAAGTGATCTTTCGCGAGATCGAGCTCAAGGTCATGCAGGTCGTCGAGCAGCTCCGCGCTGCCGGTGCGCCGATCGCGGAGTTCGAATGGAGCCGCAAGCCGCTCGATTCGCAGATCACGAAGCTGCTCGCGAAGCGGTCGACGCTCGCCGCGAGCATCTACGACAAGCTGCGGTTCCGGCTGATCGTGCCTTCGGACAATGACCTCGTGCCGATGCTGGTCACGTTGATCCGCAGCCTCGTGCCCTTCAATTACATCGTGCCTGGCGAATCGGTGAACCAGCTCATCGACCTGCGCCGTACGCTCGCGAGCACGAATCCGCGCGCGCCGGCCGCGATGCCGTACAACGAGTTCTCGGGGCCGGAATATCGGATCGTGAACTTCGTCGCGGATTTGCCGCTGCGGGTCGAGCGCTTGCTCCCGCGCGCCGAGATTCCGCCGGAGCTGTGTCACGTGGTGTTCGTGCTGACCGAGTTCCAGATCTGCGACAAAGCGACCGCCCTGCGCAACGAATCTGGTGCTTCGAGCCACGAGGCATACAAACAGCGCCAGCACGAACGTGTGCGCGAGCGTCTGTTCCGCGAAGAAGACGTCGTCAAAGACGACTGAGCGATCAGACAGACAAGACGTGTTGCGCGGTCGGCGAATCGAGCGAAAGCGCGACCATCACTTCGTCCGCGCTCGGACGATCGCGCGGATCGGTCGCGAGCATCGCGTTCACGATCTCGCCGAGCGGATCGGTGCGATCGACAAGGTCGCGCGCGACATCGGGGAATACGCCAGTGAGGCCACGATACGCGA
This sequence comes from Kofleriaceae bacterium, assembly GCA_043759355.1. Lineage (GTDB taxonomy): Bacteria > Myxococcota_A > Polyangia > Haliangiales > Haliangiaceae > JABFXX01. Next base: position 1,065 of record JAYVLQ010000040.1, on the reverse strand, counting down.
TCGCGCCGAGTGTGTAGAGATCCGCTCGGCCATCGATCGGACCGTGCATGTGCTCGGGCGCGACATACACGCTGATCGCGGGCGGATCGCTGAACGATGGAATGCCCGGCGAGCGCAGCTGCGCCCAGCCACCGACCGAGACCCGCACGGGCGCGTCGGGCGCGTCGGGCGCGTCGTCGGTCACGATGATCTGATGCGGGCGAAGATTGCCGTGCACGACCGCGTTCGCGTGCGCATACGCGAGCACGCTCGCGACTCCGCGCACGAGTGCGAAGGCCTCGTCATAGGTGAGTCGGCCCTGGATGAACAACTCGCTGAGCGCCGCACCGTGCGGGCGCTGCGCCGCGATCCACGGCCGATTGTCGTAGAGCGCGCCTTGATCGATGATGCGCGCGAGGCCCGGGTGGCGCAGTGGTTCCAGGATCGATTGCGCACGAAGGAGCCGCACGTCGACGAGCCGGCTGTCCTCGCGATCGCCGACTTCGATCGTGATCCGCGTGCCGTTCGTGAGGTCCTTTGCGTCGTAGTAGCTGGGCGCGATCCGCCGCACGATCCGATAGACGCCGACGCGATCGCCAGGGAGGAGCTCCGCACCGACGGCGCGCATCTGCATCATCGCCGCTCGGGTCCCCATGGCTCGAGTGGGTTGCACCCGCCGTGCCTCGTAGATCTGGTCCAAGTGACCGTTCTTGCGCAACGTTCGCTAGGGTCGCTGGACCCCGCATGACCGCCGGTCTACGCGCTCGCGGCCCCACCTACATCGTCCGATCTGCGGACACCACGGCATCCATGCCAAGGGGGAACCAACCGAGGTCCGGCAACCTCGAGCGCAGGTTGTCCCGAACGACCTCGACCCAGCGTCTACGACACTCGGTGCGAGTGGCACGGAACTCGGTACGACCAGTGCGAATCGATCGACGACTGCGTCACCACGAAGGCGTCGATCGAGGTCCCGATCCCTCGTGTTCTTTGCGGCCTTTGTGGCGGCCTTTGTGGCGGCCTTTGTGGCGGCCTTTGTGGCGGCCTTTGTGGCGGCCTTTGTGGCGGCCTTTGTGGCGGCCTTTG
>JAYVLQ010000039.1:0-13693 GCA_043759355.1 Kofleriaceae bacterium | reverse complement strand
CCGTCGAGATCGTGATGCCGCGAGCCTTCTCTTCCGGCGCCTTGTCGATCTGATCGAACGCCGTGAACTTCGCGAAGCCCTTGGTCGACTGCACCTTGGTGATCGCAGCGGTTAACGTGGTCTTGCCGTGATCGACGTGACCGATCGTGCCGATGTTGACGTGGGGCTTGCTGCGGACGAATTTCTCTTTCGACATTTCCCGGTCCTTCGTGTTCCGTATTGCCTACGGTGGTTTGGCCTGCTGGCCTGGTTGATGAGCCCTCTCCGAGAATTGAACTCGGGACCCCTTCCTTACCAAGGAAGTGCACTGCCACTGTGCTAAGAGGGCGAACGTTATTCGGTTTTGAAATCTAACTCCGAGCGGGCGAAGGGGCTCGAACCCTCGACAACCAGCTTGGAAGGCTGGAGCTCTACCAACTGAGCTACACCCGCGTGTCTCGTCTCTATTATCTAAGTTCTCGTGCGATTTCTACAGTGCGTGGAAGAAGGTGGATTTGAACCACCGTAGGCGTAAGCCGGCAGATTTACAGTCTGCTCCCTTTGGCCGCTCGGGCATTCTTCCTAAGTTTCAGCGGTCTCCGTTTCTAGTTTCTTTCACTGCTCGAGCTGGCGGTGGGACTCGAACCCGCGACCTCCTGATTACAAGTCAGGTGCTCTACCGGTTGAGCTACGCCAGCTAAAGAGGCACAGACGTATAAACGGCAGCTTGGCGGCCGTCAAGCGGGTGCGAACAAAGGCCTCCTCTTAGGCACCCCGCCCATTTCATTATCCTAGGTGAAGATCGTGCAGGTAGCCGGCTGATCTCACTGGATTGGCGTTGCGCGTTCTGCGACACCTCCGCCGATGCCTCGATTCGTCAGCATGTGGCTCGTGTGGGTCGGGGTCGCGGTGGCTCTCGGGGTCGGCTGCGGACCGATGGCGACTGCGACGGTGACCCCGGTGCTCCGGACGATCGACGTCACGCCGAGCACGCCCTCGGTCGCGCCAGGCACCAGTCAGCAGCTCGCCGCGACCGGGACCTACAGTGATGGGGGAACGCGAGATCTCACGTCCGAGGTGAGCTGGGCATCGTCTGCGCTCGCGGTCGCGACGGTCGATGGCGATGGACTCGTCCACGCGCTCACCTCGGGGACGAGCACGATCGGCGCGACGCTTCAGGGCGTCTCCACGTCGACACTCGTCACCGTCACCGTCGCCCAGCTCACCGCGATCGTGGTGTCCTCGCCGGTGCCCACGTTCGCAAAGGGTGTCTCGAAGCAGCTCGTCGCGACGGGCACCTTCTCCGATCACTCGCAACGAGACATCTCGACGATGGTCGAGTGGACCTCGTCGAACGCGAACACCACGGTCACCGCCGAAGGACTCGTGACCGGCGCAGCGATCGGCACCGCGGACGTGACCGCTACGGTCGCGACTCTCACGTCCTCGATCTCGCTCGCGATCACGGCAGCCGAGCTCACCGCCATCGCGATCACGACGCTGACCCCGCACGTGCCGCTCGGCACCCAGACGCAACTGACGGCGACTGGCACGTACACCGATGCATCGACCGAGGATCTCACGACCATGGTCGCGTGGAGCTCGGTGACGACGGCGACCGCGACGATCGGTGGCGACGGCAAGGCAACCGCACTCGCGATCGGGACGAGCGTCATCACGGCGACCCTCGGGACGTTCATGGCGACGACGACGCTGACCGTGACCACCGCGGCGTTGGTCTCGATCGCGGTGACTCCGAACCCGGCGACCGTGGTGCCCGGCGCGACGGTCGTGATGGTCGCGACCGGGACATACAGCGACGCGTCGACGCAAGACGTGACGCAGACCGCTTCGTGGATGTCGATGGCACCGTCGATCGCGACCGTGGCGAACACCGGCACGCGCGGGGCCGTGACTGGCGTGGCTGCCGGTACCGCCACGATCACCGCGACGATCGGCACCAAGGCGGGGACCGCAACCGCGACCGTTCTTCGCCTCGCGGTCACGAACGTCGGACCGCCCGCAGGCTCGAGCGGCGTGCGCACGACGACCCCGATCACCGTCACGTTCAATCAAGCGGCGCTCGGCACCTCGCTGACTGGCCAGACCGCGAACGGTGCGTGCGGCGGCTCGATCCAGCTCTCGACCGACGACTTCGCGACGTGCATTGGGTTCGCCACCCCGACCGCGACGCTCGATGCGACGAGCACGATCGCGTCGATCTCGCCACTTCTGCTCTCGCCGCTCACCGCGTATCGCGTGCGCGTGACGGGCGCGCAGAATGCCGGCGGCGATGCGATGCCGGCGAGCTTCACGCAAGCGACCGGCTTTTCGACCGCCACGGATGGCACCTGCGCCTCGACGCTCGTGATCAGCCAAGTCTACAGCAATGGTGGCAATACCGGCGCCGCCTTGAACGCCGACTTCATCGAGCTCCACAACGCGGGTGCGGTCGCGCAGAGCCTCGCCGGGCTCTCACTTCAGTACGCTGCCGCGACGAGCGGGAACTGGACCGCGGTGGCGTTGCCGCCGGCCTCGCTCCCCGCCGGCGGCTACTATTTGATCCAGACCACGGCGGCCGGAGCGACCGGCGCAGCGTTGCCGACCGTCGATCTGGTGCTCGCGACCTCGATCAACTTGTCCGGCATCGCGGGTAAGGTCGCCCTGGTTGCTTCGACCAAGCCGCTGGCCGGCACCTGTCCGCTCGCGGCGACGCTGGACTTCGTGGGCTACGGCACGACCGCGAACTGCGCCGAAACTGCGGTCGTGGCGACGACCTCGGCCACCACGAGTGCGCAACGCAACCTTGCCGGTTGTACGGACGGGAACGACAACAGTGCCGATTTCGGAGCCCGCACTGTCGATGCAACGACGCCGCGAAGCTCGGCGACCGCGAACGCGGTGTGCTCGTGCGCCGTGAACGAGACCAGCGCGGTTGCCGAGATCGATTACTGCATCTTGCAATCGCCCGCGACGCTGGCGCTCGCGACCGGTGACCCGGGCACCGTTTATGGCCGGGTGTTCGAATCGTTCGTCACCGAAGCGTCCGGTGCCGACCCACGGATCACGATGCAGCTCGGGGTCGGCCCGATCGGCTCGGATCCGCGAACCACTATCTGGGCCTGGGTTGCCACCGCGTTCAACGTGCAGGTCGGCAACAATGACGAGTACGTGGGCGTGCTCGCCGCACCATCGGTGACGAGTACGTATAGTTACACGACGCGCGTGACTCGCGACGGCACTAACTGGACCTACTGCGATCTCGATGCCTCTGGTTCGAACATGGGCTTTGATTTCTCGACCGCGCAGCTCGGCGTCTTGACCGTCCACTAGTCTCGCTTGCTAGTTGGTCGGCATCACGTAGCTTCCGCCGCTGTCCTTCGCGAGGAGGTCGACGATGCGCGCGGCCTGCGCTGCGGAGCCCTTGCTCCAGCTGGTCTGGACGCCGTACGCCTTCGCGAGCTCGACGTTCATGCGGTGGCCCTCGAGTGCCTTCGAGAGGTGCTCGCGCACGCGGTCGTGGACTTCGGTGACGTATTGCTCGCGGGTCGCGCTGTTGATCCGCGTGGGAAATGGCGCCTTGACCGTGATCTCCCATAGCTCGACGAAGACCTGCGACATCTGATAGCCAGACGCGGTCGCCCAGTACGCCTGATGGAAGCCGAGGCTCTCCTTCCATTTGTCGTAGGCCTGGACCGCGAGGACGCGCTTCTGCTCGAGATCGGTGATGAGGACGTCGTCGGGGAGGCGGACCGGCGCCTCGATGAACTTCTGGTGCGCGAGCTCGCCGCGATAGTAGGTCGCCATCGCGATGTAGTACGGGTCTTCGATGTGCGGTGTCTTGCGCCACTCGGCGACCGCGGTGTCGAGCGCGAGCTCGGCTTCGGGCCAGCGATGGGTCTGCATGAGGATGTAGCCGCGGCGTGCGAACACTTCGACGCGATCCTGGTAGGTGAGGTTCGGGCGCTTGATGATGTCGTCCAGGCTGGCCAGCGCGGCCGTCCACTCCTCGTGGGAGCTCTGGAGCGCGGAGATGTAAAGGTGACCGTCGATCGACTCGCGTGCGTCGGGGTAGGCCTTCACGAGATCGCGTAAGGCTTGGAGCGTTGCGGGGTAGTCGCCCCGGCCATCGAGCAGCGCCGCGATGTTGAACAGCGAGATGGGGGCGTACTTGGACTCGGAAAAGTCCGCGACGATCCGGCGATAGAGAGAGATCGCGCGCTCGGTCTCTTTCGCCTTGGCTGCGTCGTTCGCTTGTTTGAACAAATCGGCAGTCGCCACGTGCTCCGCCGTGACGTCGCCTCCGACACCCTTCGTGGTCGCCGTGATTCGGATGATGTCGAGATCTGTCACTCGAGGGTCTCGCTGGCTTGCCAGTCGGGCTGCCTCGACCTCGCCGGGCTTCGCCGCGTGACTCGCCGGTTTCGCCTGGGCGAGATCGGTCGCCGGTGCTTGGCTCGTCGTATGGACCGGGATCGTCGATACAGCGCTCAGAGAACCAGAGGACCCGCCACAGGCGGCAACCAACGCGAAGAGCAGGAAGCGCATACTCAGTTATGACGTATCAACAGGCCGATCGGTGTGCTGATCCTAGACGCCCGGCACGATGAGGGTTTCCCTGGTGTCACACCGCTTTGCTAAGGCTGATATCGCATGAAGGTCGCGTTCACCTACAACCTCCGCCTGACCGATGTCCGTGAGACCGAAAAAGAAGCCGAGTACGACAGCGCGGAGACGGTAAACGCGATCGCGCTAGCGCTCGAAGCCGCCGGCCACGAAGTCGAAAAGGTGGAGGTCTCGAGCCCCGCGTCCAACCTGCTGGAGCGCCTCGAGGCGATCGATCCAGACATCATCTTCAACACCGCGGAAGGCACGAATGGCCGGATGCGCGAGGCGCTCTATCCGGCGCTGTTCGAGGAGCTCGGCATCCCGTACACGGGCTCCGATGCGTACACGAACGCGATCACGCTCGATAAGTGGCTGACCAAGCTCATGCTGTCGAAGTCGGGCGTCGAGACCGCCCGCGGCGTGCTCGTCACGGTCCGCAACTTCGAGCAGATCATCGAGCGCGGCGCCGGCCTCGCGTTCCCGGTGATCGTGAAGCCAAACCACGAGGGTTCGAGCAAGGGGATCTACAACGGCGCGCTCGGCAGCTCCGTCATCAAGGAGCCGCGCGATCTACCGGCCGCCTTGAAGTCGGCGCTGCGCGCGTACCCCGATGGCGTGCTGATCGAGGAGTACATCGACGGCATCGACGTCGCGGTCGGCTTCATCGAAGGCGTCGGCCACGATGACGGCCTGCTCACGCCGGTCGAGCTGATCTACACGGAGAACAATCAGAGCGGCGAACGCTTCCACATCTACGACTACCGGCTCAAGAACGTCGAACCGACCAAGGTCCAGTACCGCTGCCCGGCGAACTTGCCGCGCGATGTCGCGGCGCGCCTGCGCCAGATCTCGCACGAGGTCGTGCGCACGCTCGGCATGCGCGACATGTCCCGCATGGACTTCCGCGTCACCGCAGAAGGTCGCATCTATCTACTCGAGGTCAACGCCCTGCCCGCGCTCGCGCAGGGCTCGAGCTTGTTCGCGGCGACTGCGCAGGTCGGCTTGACCTATCAGTCTACGATCCAGCAGATCCTCAATGCCGCGGCGATGCGCTCGGGCCTGGCCACCGCATCACAGCTCAACATCACGCGCGCTCGCAGGGTCCAGCCGATTCGCGTCGGCTTCACCTACAACGTCAAGCGCAAGGCAAACGGCGACGACGAAGCCGAGTGGGATCCGCCGGAGACCATCATCGCGATCGCGAACGCGCTCGCGCGCCAGGGTCACATCGTCGTCCACCTCGAAGCCACGGCCGATTTGCCCCGCGTCCTCGCGGAAGCCGACGTCGACTTGATCTTCAACATCGCGGAAGGCGTCGAAGGTCGCAACCGCGAAGCGCAGGTCCCCGCGCTGTGCGAGCTGCTCGGCATCCCGTATACCGGCTCCGATTCGGCAACGCTCGCCATCGCTCTCGACAAAGCGCTCGGCAAGAAGGTGCTGCTCCAGCACGACATCCTCACGCCGAAGTTCCAGGTCATGGAGTCGCATCGCGAGCGCGTTGCCTCCGACATGAAATATCCGCTGATCGTGAAGCCGAACGCGGAGGGCTCGAGCAAGGGCATCGGTTCGACCTCGGTCGTCGATAACGAAGAGCAGCTCCGCGACAAGGTCAAAGAGCTGATCGAGCGCTACCGCCAGCCCGCGCTCGTCGAGGAGTACATCACCGGCCGCGAATTCACGGTTGGCCTTCTCGGCGACAAGCGCCCGCGCGTGCTCCCGCCGATGGAGATCCGGTTCAAGCACGAAGAAAACACCCGCCCGGTCTACGACTACAGCGTCAAGCAGGAGTGGGAGAAGTACGTCTATTACGAGTGCCCCGCAAAGCTCACCGAAGCCGAGCAAAAGGCGATGGAGAAGATCGCACGCGCCACATTCTGGGCGCTCGATTGCCGCGATGTCGCACGCGTCGATATGCGCATGGATGCCGAGGGTCGGATCTACGTCCTCGAAGTGAACCCGTTGCCGGGCCTCACCCCCGACTACTCCGACCTCGTGCTGATCGCGAAGGCGTGCGGCATGGAGTACGACCAGCTGATCGCCGAGATCATGACCGGCGGCCTTCGCCGCATGCGCGAGAAGCGCCGCGAAGAGCGCGAGCTCGAGCGCGAGCGCACCGAGAAGGATGCGCAGAAGTCAAACGCTGCCGCGCTCGCTCAAGCCGAGAAGGACAAAGACAAGGCCAAGCGCGCTGCGAAGCTCGCCGAGGCCAAGGCTGCTGCCGCTGCACTCCTTGCCGCGGGTGATGCGGAGCACACCGCGCAAACCGTGCCGGTGCGGGTCAAGCGCGAGAAGTCCGACCCCGTCGGACCGCAAGCTGCGGCGACGGAGCGCGCGAAGCCGGACGCGAGCGAGCCGATCGTTCCGAACCCGAACGCGAACTGACACCGCGTCGGACATCGAAGCGCGACGGGCCTGGTAAGCACCGCACTCGCAGGCATCGGGGCCCAGCGATCCTCGACCGAGATCTCGTGCCCATCATCAGCGAGTCAGTTGACTCAGTTCGTCCCCGCGCCGCGAACTTCCCAGCACACACCCATGTGGTTCTCCATGCCAAAGCGCGCGCAGCGCAGCAAGTGATGCGCAAACGCCGCGGCTTCTTCAGCTGGATCACCATTCGTCGGCCATGCGCCGCTCTGCAGTGCGGCCTCGATCTGTGCGAGCGACCCGGCCTTCTTGCCGTGTTCGTGAAGCGCGCGCGCGGTCTCGATGCGCTTGGTCTCGACAAGGCGCTCGAGTGGCGCGATGTCGTCGACGAGCGTCGACTGATCGATCATGCAGGTCTCGGAGCCATCGTTCGCCTTTTCGAACGCGAACACCCCGAAATCGGACTTGGTCGCCTTCATTAAAAATGTATCGAGGGCCCGACCCGAACCCAGGGGATACGTCCAGTTACCGCCGTAGCTCCGGCGCTCTTCGAGCGAGAGCCGTTCGAAGGTATCCGGGTCCGTGATCGGCAGGCTGATGAGCGTGAGGGTCGTGGCCACGGGCCGATGATGGCAGGTCGCCGCGGCGCGATCGAGCTATGCTCCGCGCTGCATGAAGGTCGCGACCCGCATCACCGTGGCCACCGCCGTGGTCGTGATGTTGGCGAGCACGATCTACGCGGTCTTCGATCTGCGCGGTCGCACTGCCGAACGTCACGACAACCTCGATCGTGAAGCGCGGGCGGTCGCCTACACGCTGCGCGCCTCGTTCGAGGCGAACGCGTCGGCCTTCCGGGCGCCGAGCGACGCGCAGCTCGAGCTCGTGTCAGCGCGCACGGGTGGCTGGCGGGTCACGGTGCTGCCGCGTGAGCGCGCTCTCGATCCCTCGCCCGGTCCCAACGCATCGGCGGCGCAGCTCCAGCTGCTCCAGACGATGACCGATTTGCCGATGCTGTGCACGACCAGCCCGGGCACGTGCGCGGGCGTGCGCGGCAACACGTACTTCTACGCGCTGCCATTGCGCGCACAACAAGCGAGCACGGATACGCACCCGACGATCCTCGGCATGGTCGAGATCAGCCGCTCGGCAGAAATGCTGTCGGTGACGTCCGGCGATCTCGTCGACGCCGCCTCGCTGATCATGTTGATCGTGCTGGTGACGACGGTCGTCGTCGGCATGCTCGCGAGTCGGCTCGTCAGCCGCCCGATCACGAAGTTGCTGAGCGGCATCGACGACGTCGCGAAGGGCGACCTCTCGCACGTGCTGCTCTCCGAGCGCGACGACGAGATCGGCCAGATCGCGACGCGATTCAACGACATGACATTCTCGCTGCGCGAGTCACGCGGCGAAACCCAGCGCCAGAACGAAGCGAAGCTCGCGCTCGAGCAGCGCCTCGGCCAGACCGAGAAGCTCGCGACGATCGGTCAGCTCGCCGCGGAGATCGCTCACGAGGTCGGTACGCCACTCAACGTGATCGCCGGGCGTGCGCGTTCGATCCAGAAGAAGTCCCACGATGTCGAGGCGGTCGAGAAGAACGCGATGATCGTCGCCGAGCAGACCGCTCGGATCACGCGCATCATCCAGCGCCTCCTCGACTTCACCCGTCGCAAGGTCGGGGCGACGGGCAAGGCCGACGTCAACCTCAACGAGCTCTCGCTGATGACGATGGAGCTCTTATCGGCGCAGTTCTCGAGCGCGAAGGTCAAGACCCGGCTCGATCGAGCCGAGGGCCTACCGCGTGTCGCGGGTGATCAAGATCGCTTGCAGCAGGTGATGATCAACCTGCTGCTCAATGCCGCGCAATCGATGCCCGATGGCGGCTCGCTCGCCGTCGAGACCGCCGTCGTGCGCCGCACCCGTCCCGGCCTCGAGGATGGGCCGCAGCAATCGTTCGTATCGTTCGCGGTGAGCGACAAGGGTGTCGGCGTGCCCGAGTCCATCCGCGACAAGGTCTTCGATCCGTTCTACACGACAAAGGAAGGCCAAGGCGGCACCGGCCTTGGCCTAGCGGTGTGCTCCGGCATCGTCAAGGAGCACGATGGCTGGATCGATATCGAATCGAACCTCGGTGGTGGCACCGTGTTTCGCGTCTACTTGCCCGCGTAAATGTAGTTAGTCCACTTCCAACTCGTCACGATAGCCGGTGCCGCCGCCATAGCCGTAGCCGCCGTACAGCCCCACGTCACCCGCGAGCTTCGTGACGTTCGCTTCGGTCGCCGCGTCGAGCTCCGCGCCACGCGTGCGAAGTTGCATCGCAGCCTGCGAACGGAGCGCTTCGTTGCCGCTCGGATCGTTGACGATCTGGGTGAGCGAGACATCGACCTCGTGGCCACCGTTGGACGACGAGCCGATCGCCGCCATCGCCACGCTCGCATCGGGGTCGTGGATGAGCGCCGCGATCTGGGCACTTGCACGCGGATCATCCATGCTCGCAAGGCCAATGGTCGCGGCCGCTCGATCCTCGGGTTTGCCGCTGTGCGAGGCATCGAGCAGCGTCTGCTGTGCGCGCTCCGAACTCACGTTACCGAGCGCTTGCAACGCGGTCTGGCGGGTCGTCGGATCGTTGTCCTTCGCGAGCCGCACGAGCGTGTCCATCGACGTATCGTCGGGGTTCTGAGCGAGCGCGTTGATCGCCGCCATCTTGACCTGCGGATCCTTGGAATTGACGGCGCGCTCGAGGGCGGCTTTCGCCTCGGGGCCACCGGCATTCGCGAGCGCCCACACGGCCTGACTCGCGCTGTAGGGATCCTTTGGGTTGTCGATCAGATCCGCGGCGAGCTTCGTGCCTTCGGCCGAGCCCATCCCGATCAGCTGATTCATCACGACGGCTTTGATCTGCGGATCGCGCTGCGCCGCCGACATCAGCGCGGCCTTGACGGAGTCCGTCATCCCGGAGCTTCCGAGCGTCTGCGCAGCGGCTTGGGCGAGCTGCTTGTCCTTGCCACCGAGTGCGGCGACGAGTGCGGACCGCGCACCTTCGGTGTTGATCCGACCGAGCACACCGGCGGCGTACTGCGCCTCTTCGTGACGACCGGAGAATAGCGACTCGGTGAGCAGCTGGCTGACCACCGGATCGCCCGGGTGCGAGCGCGCGAGCATCTCGAGGCCCTGGACGCGCGGCATGCCGTGCGCGGTCTGCGAGATATCCATCAGCTTCTGGAGCGCCGCCGGTTGACCTGAATCGGCGAGCATCCGCATCGCCTCGAGCTTTTCGTTGCGCGATCCGTTCTTCGCGAGGTTCGAGGCGAGCTCTAGCGCCTCGGGATTGCCGGTCTTCAAGAGACGCGGCAGCGCCGAGCGCTTGTCGGTGCTCGTGCCGGTCTTCATGACCGAGATCAGGGCTTGATCGACATCGTCGCCCGTCATCTGCTGCAGTTGGTCGAGCGCGCCCGTGAGTTGCGCGCGGTCCGACATCGCGGTGTTGATGAGCAGCTCGCGCGCGCGCGCACCACCTAGGTTCGCGAGCGTCGAGGCAGCGAGCGTGGCGGCTTGCCGGTCACCGCTATTGAGGATCTCGCCGAGCATCTCGATCGCCTTCTCGCCGCCGACTTCACCGAGCGCCGTGACCGCCGAGTAGCGCGTCTGGCGCGAGCCCACGAGCGCCGCTTCCTTGAGCACCGGCAGTGCCACTTCACCCGCGTGCGCAAGCGCGGTCAGCGCTGCAGCCGAGAGATCCGGATCGGCGGTGCGCACGAGCATCGCGAGCTTGTCGAGCATCTCGCCGTCGACGACATCGACCGACGCGAGCGCAGCGGCGGCGATCCGGCTATCGGGCGAATCGATCAGCGCACGAACCGCGGTCTTCGCCGCTTGTGATTGTGCGGCACCGAGCGCGTAAACGGCCGCGTTCGACGCCTGCACGTCGCCGCTCTTTGCGAGCGCCGCGAGCTTGGCCACGGCCCCATCGCTGCCCATCGCGCCGAGGGCGCTGATCGCGACGAGCTGCGCTGGATCACCGGGCGAAGCCGCGACCGCGAGCAGCAGCTTCTCGGCTTTCTCGCTCTGCGTGGTGCCGAGCGCGCTGATCGCGGCATGACGTACCGTGGGTCGCTCGTCCGAGGCGCTCGCGACGACGAGCTCGATCGCGTGCGCGGTGCCGATCTGCCCGAACATGCCGAGCATCGCTTCGGGCACACCGCGGCGAGGATCGGTCAGTAACTGCGCGAGACTGTCCACCGCATCGTCATCGCCGACCGCGGCGAGCTTCTCGCTGACGAGCTGGATCTCTTTGAGCGACTTCGCAGCGAGCACGCGATCGATGAGATCACGCTGGGAGACACCGAGCGCCGCCGCCGACACGCGGATCGGAGATCGCAGCACGTACGGCATGACGCCCCGAGGCACGGAGAGCGCAGCGGCGGGAGTATTCCGGGATGCTCCCGTGTGGTGCGCGCTCACAGCGCCGTATCCGGCGATGGCGGCAAACAGCGCACAGGCGACTTTCCAGCGGGTAAGCGTGGTCACTGAAGCTCCTTGAAAGCAGAAGGGACAAGCAGAAGGGACAAGACGGGTTTGCTGCTCTGTGTCCAACGAACGCCGGTCGGTAACGATCCATTCCGTGAACTCTTCGCGAAATGTAGGGAACCGCCCGAAAGCGCACGGTAAACCACGCCACAGCGCCTGGCTCGCGTTCAGGTTGATGAAGCTAGACAACCGTGCAGGCGCGAGGTTTCAGGGAAGAGAGTTTTTCGGTACGTTGCGTGCCAGTGGCTCATCGTTGGCATTTCTTCAGAGCGGGTGGCGTGGATCAGGTGTCGCTGCGGGACGGCAAGGACTTGACCTCCCTGGTCGAGCTCGATCAAAAGCTATGGGTTGCGCTCGCGATGCCGATCAAGGGCGTCGATCTCGATGTCGAGACGCTCAACCTGATCGATACCGACAAGGATGGCCGGATCCGCGTCCACGATATCCAGCGCGAGGTCGTGTTCATCGGGGCCACGTTCAAGGATCCGGACGACGTCTTGAAGAGCGCGGACAAGGTCGACCTCAGCGATCTCAAGGACGACAAGGTCGTCGCGGCGGCGCAGCGGATGCTCAAGGATCTCGGCAAGGCCGACGCCAAGCTGATCACCATCGCCGATGCGGATGCGATCGCGAAGGCGTTTGCCGAGACGAAGCTCAATGGCGATGGCATCGTCATTCCAGAATCGACCGACGACGCCGAGCTCAAGAAGCTGATCGAAGACGCGGTCGCGAGCGTGGGCTCGGTCACCGATCGCAGCGGCAAGCCTGGCATCGACAAGGCGAAAGCCGACGAGATGATGAAAGCCGTCGACGACCGCGTTGCGTGGCTCGCCGCCGGCAAGACGGATGTCACCCAACCGCTGAACGACGCGACCGCCGCCGCCGCCGAGGCGTTCGGCGCGGTCAAGGCCAAGATCGAAGACTACTTCACGCGCTGCCGCGTCGCCGCGTACGAACCACGCGGCACCGCCGCGCTCAACGCCCAAGACGCCGAGCTCGCGAGCCTCTCTCTGCACGTGCTCTCGGCCGGTGACGCCGACCTCGCCAAGCTGCCACTCGCCGCCGTCGGCCCGGCCGCACGCTTGCCGCTGACGATCGGCCTCAACCCGGCCTGGACCGCCAAGATCGCCACGTTCGTCGACCACGTGGTCGAGCCGCTGGTCGGTCCGCGCGACGTCCTCACGCCCGCCGACCTCGACACGATCAACGCGAAACTCGGCGCGTACGAGGCATGGCAGGGTACCGAACCGGCGAATGCCGCCGCCAAGCTCGAGACCCCGTGGCTCGAGAAGCTCGCACGTCCAGAGCTGCGCGCGAAGCTCGCCGCGTTAATAGAAGAAGATGCCTCGCTGGCCGCCGAGTACGACCAGATCAATGCGGTCATGCGCGTCGTGCGCTATCAGCGCGACTTCGGTCGGATCGTCCGCAACTTCGTCAACTTCTCCGACTTTTACGGCAAGCAAGACGGCGTGTTTCAGGCCGGCACACTCTACCTCGACGCGCGCGCACTTCACCTCTGCGTGCCCGTGATGGACGCCGCGAAGCACAGCGCGCTCGCCGGTAGCTCGGATGCATTCCTCGCGTATTGCGACATCACGCGCGAGGGCGTGACCAAGCAGATTGCCGCCGCGATCACGAACGGCGACGAAGAGAACATCTTTGTCGGTCGCAACGGCGTGTTCTACGATCGCCAAGATCAGGGATGGGATGCGACGATCATGAAGGTGGTCTCGAACCCGATCAGCGTCCGTCAGGCGTTCTGGTCGCCGTACAAGAAGCTCGTCCGCGTGATCGAAGAGACCGTCACCAAGCGCGCGCAGGCCGCCGACGCGGAAGCGACGGCGCACCTGCAAAAAACGAGAGACGCTACCGTGACCGCCGAGAAAGAGCTCGTCGCTCCGCGCGCAGCTGCAGCAGCGGCAGCTCCGCCACCCGAGCCCAAGAAGCTCGATCTCGGAACGATCGCCGCGATCGGCCTCGCGATCGGCGGTATCGGTACATTGATCGGCGCCCTGCTCGGTACGATGTTTGGCCTCGGCTCGTGGTTACCGCTCGGCATCATCGCGCTGCTCCTGTTGATTTCGGGCCCGTCGATGCTGCTCGCGTGGTTGAAGCTGCGCCGCCGCAACCTCGGTCCGATCCTCGATGCGAACGGTTGGGCGATCAATTGCCGCGCGAAGATCAACGTGCCGTTCGGCGCTGCATTGACCGAGCTCGC
>JAYVLQ010000038.1:0-24892 GCA_043759355.1 Kofleriaceae bacterium | reverse complement strand
GGTGCGACGACGTGCGTTCGTTCCAGCCACAGCGGGAACGCGAACAGCACGGCGCACGCGACCGCCCCGACCCATGCGTGCCGCACTGCGATCACGATCGACGCGACCACCATCACGCACGTGATGACCTCCGGGTACGGCTCGCGCGGCCGGGTGTATGCGTTGTAGACGATGAACGCCGCGCCGGCGACGAGCCCGAGCAGTTGCCATCCGCGCGGCAGCGGGCGCTCGCGGCGGGCGATCGCCGCGATCCCGACGAACATCGCGATCTGCGCCGCGAGAATGCCGAACGGCGCGATCCGCCAGACGAACAGGCGGGTCAGCGACAGCAGCGGGCCGATCTGGACGAGCACCACCGCCACGATCACCGCGCTCGTGGTGACCATCGCGAACCCGCTCAGCCGCGACGGCGCATCGGGCCGGTCCGGCGGACGGAGAGCGATCGCTATCACGTGCCAGCCAACGAGCGCGAACAACTCGAGGCGGAGCCGCGACGGTTTGAAGTGACCGGGAAACTCGAATTGTACGAGCACGTCCATCGCGAGCTTGCCGTGGGTGGTCTCGCCGCTCGCGACGATCATGGGGAGGAATACGACGAGGACTGCTAGCGACGGGCCGAGCAGACGCGCCATCCGGCGCAGGTCGAACCGGCGATGCGCCGCGAGCTCGCACAGGCCGAACGCGCCGAGGCCGAGCACCGCGTAGTTGAGATGGAAAACGCCACCGATCGCGAGCGCGATACCGGCGATCAGCAGCCGGTCGCGGACCCACGCGTTGATCGCGATCAGCCAGCCCAGCGTCGCGAGCGTCGACGGCTGGAGATAGCCCGCGTACAGGTAGGTACCGCCGAGTGCGCGACCGCCACCGAGCGCGAGCAGGCCGACGATGCCGACGAAAATGACGAGGCGGCCGCGCGACGTCGCGGCGGCGACGAGGCCGTAGATCGCGCCGAACGTCGCGACGGTCGCGATCACGTGCGCGATGCCGAAGGCGACCGCACCTTCGGGATCGAGCTCGAACAGCGGTGCCGTCAGGTACGCGAACGCGACATGATAATGATGGTTCTGCGTCACGAACCAGTCGTTGCGATAGAGGTCCGGGCGCGCACGGACCAGGCCGTCGAGCAGGTACGTCAGCTGGTTCTTCGTCCCGAACACCTCGCCATAGGCGAGCCCGAAGAGGATCCCGACCGCGACCACGAACGTGATCACGAGCGTTCGTCGGACCGCTGGGCTCATGGTGCGAGCAGCCAACGCGCCTCGAACGTCGCGCCACACGTCGGCGCGGTAGATCCCGCGAGACACCGCGTGTGGTCGTAGGTCATGTCGACCGCGTGCTGAGGCGGGCGGCCATTCCACAGCGCACCCTCGGAATCGAGCATCCAGAACTGCTCGGGTTGACCCGTACATGCTGCGAGTGCGAGCGCGTCGCTCGGCGCGCTCGTCACGCACTGATCTGCGACACGCAGCGCGCCAGTCGCCGCGAGCTCGAAGTGCGCCGCGGCCGAGCACTCGCCGAGCGCGAGGGTCGCGTCGAGACACGAGGTTCCGATCGCGAGGGCGCCCGAGGCTTCCGGCACGCGTTTGGTCTGGTACTGCCGCGCGATCCAGATCTCGTGTGCTGGGTTGAGCACCGTGCACGATTCGCCGCACGGGCCGCAGTGATCGGCGCAGGCCTCGTAATAACCGAGTAGCGTTCGCGCAGAGGCGAGGCTCGCGCCATCGAGCGTCGGGATTTCCTCACCAACGTTGTAGCCGCGGTTCCAGGTAACAGGTCCGGTGTAAGCCACGCGCGCGGCCGCCCACAGACCGATGCTGCCGACGAACATGTGGCTCGAGTGATCGCGGCCATGGCTCGCGGCGAGCTCGAGCGTCTGCACCGCATCGGGTGTCGTCGCCGCGTAGATGTCGGCGAACACGGTGATCACCGAGTCCGCATCGACCTTGCCGCCGAAATACCCGCCGAGCTCCGCGGTCGACCCGTCGATCAGATGGAGCAGGCTCTCGGGCCGATCACCCGGAATCCCTCCATCCGGGAGTCCGAGATCGACGATCGACACGGGGCGATCGCGGAGCCGACAATGCTGCGCGGTGAGCGGTCCGAGCACGATCGTGCCGCAATCCCAATCGAACGAGCCCACGGTCGCGCCGTACGCCACCTTGGCCGCGTCCATCAGGTGCAGATCGGGACCGGCGGGCCCGGCCGTGGTCGCGTAGATCGTGGTCGACGATCCGGTTCCGAGCCGCGCGGCGAGGTCAGGCTCCATGAAGATAAAATCATCGTCATCGTGCGCGCCAAGAAATAGCGTGTCCGAATGTACGAGCGGCAGGCCGAGCGGCACGATGTTGTCGCCGCACGCAGCCAGCATGCATGCGATCGCCACGGGCGCGGCCGAGCGCACGCGAGTCGTTTCCCAACTCACGTTGCGGAGTTCGCGATCACGAAGCGATCCGTGCGAGGGATTCTCGAAGTCCCGCTAGATTGATGGGCTTGACGAGGTGCTCGTTGAAGCCGGCATCCATCGATTGTTGTCGATCGGTTTCCTGACCGTAGCCCGTGACCGCAATCAGTTGAACTCCATCCCAACCAGGTATTTCGCGCAATCGCCGCGCGAGCTCGTACCCGTCCATGGACGGCAATCCAATATCGAGCAGCGCAACTACGGGAACCACTCTGCCTCGAGCTTGGGCGAGAGCCTCTGCCCCATCGTGGGCCACCTGCGTCGCGTACCCCATCAACTCGAGCGTCTCGGCGAGCATGATTGCAGCATCCTCGTTGTCGTCAACGACAAGAATCGTCGCGCGTGAGGGGGGAACGACTGCTGGGTCGGCATCACTGGCTTCGCCCGCGATACTCGTGGACGCCACGCTCGCACCGGTGCTGGCCGGCAGGCGAACCACGAAACGACTGCCGTGTCCGACTCCTTTGCTCTCCACGCCAACCCGCCCTCCATGCAATGCAACGAGGCTCTTGACGATCGCCAGACCGAGGCCGAGGCCACCCTGAGACCGATCGAGATTCTGATGCTCCTGAGCAAACAGGTCGAACACATGCGGAAGCATCTCCGCCGAGATGCCACGGCCACTATCAGTGACCGACAGAGAGATCTCGTCGCCCTCCCGTTCGGCTTCGACCGTGATCTGACCCGCTGAATCGGTGTACTTCGCGGCATTCGTAATCAGATTCGAGAAGACCTGCACGAGACGTGACTCGTCCCCATCGATGAGAAATCCGTGTGTCGGAACCTTCGTGGTCAGCACGTGTCGCCGCCCCTCGAGCAGCGGCGCCGCGACCTCGATCGATTGACCGATCAACTGCGCCAGTTCGATAGGCCTCCGCTTGATGAGGATCTTACCTTGCGCGATCCGCGAGACGTCGAGGAGATCATCGACGAGACGCGAGAGGTGGCGCGCTTGGCGTTCGATCACTGCTCGTTCCTTGAGGAGGGCGCTGTCGTTGCGCAGCCGCATGAGTTCCAGAGCCGTCAGGATTGGAGACAGCGGGTTGCGTAACTCGTGGCCGAGCATCGCGAGGAAGTCGTCCTTCGCGCGATTGGCACTCTCCGCCTGCGCCTGCGAGACCTTCGCTAGTTCCCGCTCTCGTTCGGCCTCGCGCTGCGCGGACTCGACCGCGCGGCGAGCCAGGACCTGATCGGTGACGTCGAAGCCGAACACCGAGATCCCCTTGGGTCGGCCGTTCGAGTTGAAATATGGCTGGTATACGAAATTGAGGAACAACTCTTCCAGCTCGCCGTTCCCTCTTCGATCGAGCAGGATCTTGGCCTCGTTGGTGATGAACGGCTCGCCTGTCGCATAGACCTGCGCGAGCAGCTCGAAAAACCCCTGCCCCTCGAGCTCCGGAAAGACTTCGCGCGCCGTGCGGCCGAGAATGTCCGACCGCCTACCAACCAGTGCCAGGTATCGCTCGTTAGCAAGCTCGAACACGAACTCTGGACCATCAACCAGCGCCACCGCTGCGGGCGCATTCATGAAGAGACCAGAGAGTTTTGCGCGATCTGATTCCCCTTCGATCCGTAGCTCGCGGAGTTGCAGATGCATCCTGATTCGCGCCACGAGCTCTCGAGCGGAGAACGGCTTGACGAGATAGTCATCAGCGCCGGCTTCGATCCCTTCGATGCGTGCTTCGTCCCCGGCCCGCGCGGAGAGCATCATGACCGGCGTACGCGAAAGCTCGACATCCGCGCGAATTTCACGAAGCAGTCCGAAGCCGTCGAGCTCCGGCATCATCACATCCGTGATGATCATCGCGGGTCGTGTTTTCCGCGCGACCTCGAGCGCAAGCTTACCGTTGGCGGCCGCGTCCACGCTCCAGTGTTGAGCGAGCGTACGCACCAAGTAGTCGCGCATGTCAGCGTTGTCGTCGACAACCAGGAGCCGCGCGCTCGGCGTCAGGTCGAGTTCGTGAGTGTCGCGACCGTTTGTCTCGCCGGGATCCGCTGGCGAGTCGGGCGTCCAACGGAGTGCCTCTTCCACGTATGCAGTTCTGGAATTCGTCGACGTGCGTGACGAGGGCGGTTCGATCCGCCGATCCGGGACATGCGCTCGGCCACGGCGAATCTTCACCGAGAACGTCGAACCTTGGCCAAGCGTGCTCGTCACCGATACCTGGCCACCCTGCAGCTTGATCAATTCATCCACGAGTGCCAGGCCGATTCCGGAACCCTCGTGAGTTCTCGCTTTCGCACCCTCGACGCGATGAAATCGGTCGAACAGATGCGGCAGCTCTGCATCCGGTATCCCCGTCCCGGTATCTTGAACCGTCAGCTCGACATCGCCGACGACCTCCAGGAGCGTCAGGCGGATGGTGCCCTCGAAGGTGAACTTGAGGGCGTTGGATAGAAGGTTCAGTACAACCTTCTCCCACATCTCTCGATCGACGTAGACCAACTCAGCGAGTGGTGGACAACTCACCTCGAACCCGAGGCCTGCTCGCTCGATCGCAGCGCGAAACGAGCTCGCCAGATCAATCGTGAGCGTCGAAAGGTCGGTCGGCTCGTACGCGGCGAGCACGCGCCCCGCTTCAATACGCGAGAAGTCGAGGAGAGCGTTGACGAGCTTTAGCAACCTCAATTCGTTCCGATGAACGGTCTCGAGCTCGGCACGGCTCATCAACCCGTCGGGCCTGGCAAGGGCATCCTCGGTTGGACCGAGCATCAGCGTCAACGGCGTGCGAAATTCATGACTGACGTTTGAAAAGAAAGCCGATTTCGCGCGGTCGATCTCGGCCAACGCCTCTGACCGCCTGCGCTCTTCCAGGTAGGCCCTCGCATTCCGAATAGCGGTTACGACCTGGGACGCCGCCACCTCGAAGAAGCTGCGATAGCCATCGTCAAGCGCTCGATGGGGGCTGACACCCACAATGAAAAAGCCGTAGATCCGCGGTTGGTCAGGAGAGTCAAGCGGAAGCACGATGGCCGTGCGTGAGGACTCGCCATGCTCGCTAACGGGGAGATGTTCGAAGCGTCTCGCGAGGTCGGCAATGACTTGGATCTTTCGCTCGGCAACGACAGCATCGAGCGGCCAGCTAGTCTGCGGGCCAGCTCGTCCGAGGTCGAACGCCAACGGAGCGGCAGGGTGCTTCCCTGGCTCCAAGCCGTAGACGCCTTCGAGAGTGGCCGTCTCGCCCGCGTCGTCGAGTAAATAGAACAGCGCGAAAGACACATCACGCGGATCGCTGCTGAGCGTTTCGGCTGCCGAGCGGCACGCAGCTTCGGGCGTCTTTGCATCTGCGGCCCTCGCCCCGAGCTCGCGGAGGGTTCGAAGCTGACGCTCGCCGTAGATCTGTTCTGAAATTTCAGCAACGGTTGCCAGAACGCCACCGATGCCCGTCGGCGTCACCGTCTCATCGGGCACCGGGCTGTACGCGACCTTGAAATGGGTTTCCTCGACGAATCCATTGCGATCGAACCACAGGATCAGATCATCACTCCACGTCGCTGGCTCACCAGACAGCGGCGCTTGAAACATGGGACCAATGACGTGCCAAATCTCGGACCAGCACACCGGCCCTGCCTGCCCCATGGCCTTCGGATGCTTCGCACCCAAAATTGGGCGATAGGGATCGTTGTAGAACTGCACGAATTCCGGTCCCCACATGAGGATGAGCGGAAATCGATTCCGGAGCAGCAGCCCCACCATCGTCCGAAGTGCCTGAGACCACCCCTCCACGGCTCCCAGTGGAGTCGCGGCCCAGTCAATCGAGCGCATCAACGCACCGGTCTCGCCACCCCCGTCATGGAGGTACCGACCAAGCGTGAAGTCGACGTCGTTCATCGCGCCTCGGGCGGCCTGTTTTGGTCCTTCCACCGCTGCACTCAACCACGTCTCGGCAGCCACGTGGAGGCTGGAGCGTTGCGATGTGCGAGCATCACGACGTGATCGGAGAGCCCTGCATGAGGAGCACGAAAAGGGTCGCGGCACGACGTGGGTCGCTGGGCCTCACAACCCCCCGGTGGAGCGAGCGAGCGCGCGCGCGTTCCGCGAGACCTCGACTCGTTTCCCGCTTTTTTGATGGTGGAGCAGACCGCGAACCCGGCGGACGCGGCGGACGCGATCGTTCCGTCGGGCCCCGCGATCGCGATTCTCGAACGTGAAGCGCCGCCATCGGTATTCGTTACCGACCTGATGATGCCGAACATCGGTGCGCTTCTTCCGCCCGAGCACGTGGTACTCCACAGGCGCTGCGCGAGCGTTGATGTTTGAAGAGGTGACAGATCAAACAGCCGAGCCGATCGACTGCCTCAGGGGTGGCGGAGAGATGGGCGAGCGGATGCGTCGGACCGACTGGGCGCGGACCGCGCTGGGGTTGACCACCGGTTGGTCGCAGGCGCTCCGGACCACGGTTGGCATCGTGCTGCGCAACGGCTTTCCGCTCTGCGCGTGGTGGGGGCCTGACCTGGTCCAGTTCTACAACGATCCGTTTCTCCCTACCCTCGGTGCCAAGCATCCAGTGGCCAGCGGTCAGTCCGGGCGGGTGTGCTGGGCGGAGATCTGGCACATCATCGGACCGATGATCGAGGGCCCGTTCTCCGGCGGGCCCGCCGCGGGCGCGGAGGAGCTGCCCCTGTTGATCCATCGCAACGGCTTCTTCGAGGAGACCCACTTTCGCGTCGCCTATAGCCCGGTCCCCGACGAGACGGTTGCGGAAACCGGAATCGGCGGGGTCCTCGCGACCGTCTCGGAGACAACGGCTCAGGTGATCGCCGAGCGCCAGTTGCGGACCTTGAGAGAGCTCGGCATCGGCGCGGCCAAGGCAACCTCGGTGCGTGAAAGCTACGAGGCCGCGGCCGCGACGCTCGCCACCAACAATGCCGACGTTCCGTTCGCGATGTTCTATCTGCTCGATGACAGCACCACCGCACGGCTCGCCGCGACGTCGGGCTTTGCCCCGGGCGCGACCGCCGCGGCCCCGGATACGATCGATATCGCGAGCACGGACGGTTCGCCGTTGTGGCCGCTCGCGAGCGTGATTTCGCGGCGCCAGATCCAGGTCGCCGAGTGCAGTGACCCGCGGTTCGGTGCGCTGCCATTCGGGCACTGGGCCGAACCTCCACGCCAGGCGATCCTGGTGCCACTGGCAGCGCCGGATCAGGCTCGCCCATATGGCGTGATGATCGCGGGGCTCAGTCCGCATCGACAGCTCGACGATGGGTACCGGAGTTTTTTCGAGCTGGCCGCCGCGCAGGTAGTCACCGCGATCCACAACGCGCGCGCGCACGAGGAAAGGCGCCTGCACGCCGAGGCGCTCGCTACGCTCGACCGGCAGAAGACCGCATTCTTCTCCAACGTCAGCCACGAGTTCAGGACGCCGCTGGCCTTGATGATCGGCCCGACCGAAGACGCACTCGCCGCACCTGACCGCGCGCTTCACGGGGACGCGCTGGAGATGGTCCATCGCAATGAGCTGCGACTCCTCAAGCTCGTCAACTCGCTGCTCGACTTCTCGCGCATGGAAGCGGATCGCGTGGAAGCGTCGTTTCGACCCACCGACCTCGCCCGCTTGACCGCCGATCTGGCGAGCCAGTTCCGCGCCGTGATGGAGCGGGCCGGATTGCAGCTGATCGTCGAGACGTCGCCACTTGTCGCGCCGGCGTTCGTCGACCGTGAGATGTGGGAGAAGATCGTCCTCAATCTTCTCTCGAACGCCTTCAAGCACACCTTCGAGGGCAGCGTCACGGTCCGGCTGTCGACGAGCGACGATTGGATCCAGCTGGAGGTCCGCGACACCGGCATTGGCATTGCGGCCGACGAGCTGCCCCGAGTGTTCGACCGCTTTCATCGGGTGCGGGGTGCCCATTCGCGCAGCCACGAGGGCACGGGCATCGGCCTGGCGCTCGCCAAGGACCTCGTCGAACTTCACGGCGGACGCATCGAGACGACCAGCGAGCTCGGCGCAGGGACGTGCTTCACCGTCTCGATCCCGACCGGCTCGGCCCATTTGCGTGCGGACCTGATCGAGACAGCCAAGACGTTTTCTTCGACCGCGGTCGGGTCCGCTGCGTACGTCAACGATGCCCTGTCGTGGCTACCTTCGGATGGCCCGGAACACGCCGCGCTCGCGCTGTCGTCTCAGCGCACCGTCGATCCGCAGCTCGACGCACGTCTGGTGCTCGCCGACGACAACGCGGACATGCGCGAGTACCTGCGCCGGCTGCTGTCGACCCAGTGGACGGTCGAAGCCGTCGAGAACGGTCGACATGCGCTCGCCGCGATCCGCCGCCAGCCCCCCGACGTGGTGGTCTCCGACGTGATGATGCCGGACATCGATGGCCTCGAGCTGACGCGCCAGCTCCGCGCCGATCCCACCACGGAGCACGTGCCGATCATTTTGCTCTCGGCGCGCTCCGGTGAGGAGGCCACGGCGGAAGGCCTCGCGAGCGGCGCGAACGATTATGTCGTCAAGCCGTTCTCGGCGCGCGAGCTCGTGGCGCGAGTTCGCGTCCAGCTCGAGATCGCGCGAGCTCGCGAGCGCGACAAGCAGCGACAGGTCGCCGAGTTGACGAATCAGGCCAAGGATCAGTTTCTCGCCATCCTCGGTCACGAGCTACGCAATCCGCTCGCGCCGATCCAGACGGCGCTCGAACTGATGACGCTACGCGGCGAACCGGGCGGCCTCCGAGAGCGCGCCGTGATCGAGCGGCAGGTCACCCACATGAGTCGTCTCGTCGACGATCTGCTCGACGTCTCCCGATTCTCCCGTGGACAGATCGAGCTTCGCCGCGAGCCGTTCGAGGTCGCGACCGCGATCACTCGCGCTATCGAGGCCGCCAGCCCGCTCCTCGAACGGGGCCGGCATGTCCTTCATCTCGGCGTTCCGTCCGATGGGTTGCAGATCGATGCAGACCTGACGCGAATCTCCCAGGTGTTCGGCAACCTTGTCTCGAATGCGGCGAAGTACACACCTGCGGGTGGCAGCATCGCGGTCACCGCGGTGCGTGAGGGTAATGACGTCGTCGTGCGGGTGCGTGACAGTGGCGTCGGCATCACGGCCAGCCTGCTGCCACAAGTTTTCCACCGCTTCATCCAGAAGCCGCAGGACAATGCGCGCGCCGAAGGAGGGCTCGGCCTCGGCCTAGCCATCGTCAAGAGCCTCGTCGAGCTTCACGGCGGCAAGGTGGCCGCATCGTCCGCGGGACATGGGAAGGGCGCCGAGTTCACGGTGTGGCTCCCCGCTGTGGATCGGTTGCCCGCCGTGACCGGGCACTCGGCTACGGCGCCCTCGGTCGTCGACACGGCGGGTGGCTCGTGCATCCTGCTCGTCGATGATAACCAGGACGCCGCGGAAGCGCTCCGCGACGCACTGGTCGCCCTGGGTCACACCGTGATCATCGCCAACGATGGCCCGAGCGCGCTCCGCGCGGTACGGGACGTGAAGCCGACGATCGGGCTACTCGACATCGGCCTGCCGGTGATGGACGGGTACGAGCTCGCCCGGCTGCTGCTCGATGATCGACATTTGTCGGGGATCCGGCTCATCGCGATCACTGGTTATGGCCTCGCGGAAGACCGCAGCCGCTCTCGTGCAGCTGGATTCGAGGCTCACCTCGTCAAGCCCGTGTCGTTGAAGACCGTGACCGACGCGATCGCCCCACGCGGCGTATCCCCACAGCTCTAGCGCGCACGGGTGCGCCCCGGCTCCGCGACCGGCCTCACCGCCGGTTGCGGCCCGCCGCCCGACCCAGCTCGAGGATCCGTTCGGCGGCGTTTTACCGGTGCTTCTGTGCGAGTACTGTGGTGTGCGGAACCGGCGCTTTCGTAAGCTCTTGGGCAACAACGGCCAACGATGATCCCACCTCATGAACCGGACGTTCTCCACGTTCCCGCAGGAACGCAAGTGGGAGCACCCAGCGCGAGGACCAGCCCCGACAGGATGTTTGACGGCGGGGGGGAGATGGGGTCGCTGATGTCCTCCGTCGACTGGTCGAAGACCGCGCTCGGACCCGTGTCCGGGTGGTCCCAGGCGCTCGCAACGATGGTCGGCGTCGTGCTCCGCAGTCCGGCCGCCATGTACCTGGCGTGGGGTCCTCGACTGGTGCAGCTCTATAACGATGCCCACCGGCCACTGGTAGGCGCCGTGAACCTTATGGGGCTGCCGGCGAATGAGTCCTGGGCGGACGTCTGGCACCTCCTGGAGCCGAAGTACGCTGCAGCCTTGGCGGGGCACCCCGCCATCTGGGGCGAAGACCAACCGCTGCCGATCGATCGCAGGGGCTTTGTCGAGGAGGCATATTTCAAGGCAGCCTTCATCCCTGTCCCTGACGAGACGACTCCCTCCGGCATCGGCGGGGTGCTCGTCATCTCCACCGAGACGACCGAGCAGGTCTATGGTGAGCGCCAACGCGAGACCCTCCGGAAGCTCGCAACCCGAACCGCACGCTCCTTCTCAGCAGTGCAGGCCTGCGCCACCGCCGCGGCTACGCTCGGAGAACACGCGTCTGATGTGCCGTTCTGCTTGTTCTACCTGATCAGCGAGGATGGCACGGAGGCTCGTCTCGTCGCGCAAAACGGGTTTGGGTCCAGCGCTGGTAATGCCAACCGCGAGGTCATCGATCTCACCGCTCCCGTGGCTCGAGGCTGGCCGCTCGCATCCGTCGTGGGCGCTCAAGCGATCACCATCTGGCAGGATCTCCCCGAGCGGTTTGCAGAGCTCCCGACGGGCTGCTGGTCTCGGTCACCCCTCGTTGCGATCGGGTTGCCGCTCTCCTCACCGGATCGGCCGCACCCCTACGGTGTGATGATCGCCGGGGTCAACCCGCACCGCGAGCTCGACGATGGCTTTCGAGCGTTCTTCGAGCTCGTCGCGGCACAGGTGGTGACCGCCTTCAATGCCGCCGCGCTCGCCCGGGTGCACGCGGAAACGGCGCGGAACCGGACGTGGTTGTACTCCCACTTGATGCAAGCGCCTGTGGCGTTGTCCGTCCTCACTGGGCCCGAGCTCATCATCTCGCTCGCCAACCCGCGCTACCTCGAGATGGTGGGCCGCAAGGACATAGTTGGAAAATCTCTCCGTGCGGTCTACCCGGAGCTTGCGCCGGATGCGCCCATCTTCCGCATCTTCGCGGAGATCCTCTCGACCGGAGTGCCCTTTGTCGCCGAGGAGTACAGCATCGTCATCGACCAGGGAAATGGGCCGGAGGAGATGTACTTCAAGTTTACCGGCCAACCCGTTCCTGACTCGTCAGGCGAGGTGACCGACATCATGGTGGTGGCGATCGACATCACCGCCCAGGTGCGTGCCCGCCGGCGGACCGAATCTTTGGTGGAGTCTCACGCGTTTCTTCTGAAGCTCGGTGACGCGCTACGACCGCTTGACGACCCGGAGGACGTTCAGGAGGTCGCCGCTGATTTGCTCGGCGCACATCTCCGCGTCAATCACTGTCACTACGGCGAAGTGCGTGGCAAATACGTCTGCATTTCTCACTCCTATGCCGACGGATTGCCGCCGCTGACCGGGAGCTTTCACGCGGATGATTTCGGCAAGCGTTCGATGGCCGGCTACCGTGCCGGGAGAACCCAGATCTGCGTCAACACCGCGACCGACCCGGTGTTCAACGCAGAGGAACGCCAGTCGCTGCGAGGCCAGCACGTCGGCGCCTACATTGCCGCGCCTCTCGTCAAAGAGGGCGAATGGGTCGGGACGTTCGGAGTTCACACCATCGCGCCACGCGAGTGGACGCCGTCAGAAATCGAATTGGTGCAGGACGTCGCCGAACGCACGTGGGCCGCGGTCCAACATGCCCGCGCAGAGAGAGCGCTCCGCTTATCCGAGGAAAAGTACCGCACGCTGTTCGATTCGATCGACGAAGGGTTCGTCACGGTCAAGGTGTTATTCGACGACGAGAACAAGGCGGTTGATTACGTCATTCTCGAGACGAATTATGCGCACGAGAAAATGAGCGGAATGCCGCGCAGCTTCGTGGGCAAGCGCGTCCGCGAGGTGATGCCGACCGTCGAAGAAAGCGTCGTCGAGCGTGTCGGGCGCGTGGCCCTGACCGGCGAGTCGATTCGGTTTGAAGAGTACGTCAGTGCCTTGGGCCGTTGGTTCGAGATCTATCTCTCGCGGGTCGGCGGTGAAGGCAGCCGCATGGTCACCAGCGTTTCCAACAACATCACCGAGCGCAAGCGCCGCGAGCGCCACGCCGCGTTCCTGGACAGCCTCACCCTCGCGCTTCCCTTGCTCGACAGTCCCGAGCAGATCGCTCGTGCCACGGGTGAGCGTCTCGGCGCCCACCTCGATGTCGCCTTCCTCAGCGTCGTCGACGTGGTGCCAGACCACGAGGACGATCCGGCTCAAGCGTGCCTCACCGTGGCTGCTGCCTGGCAGCGACAGGGGCTCTGGGCTGCCGCGGGCGCTTTCCGGGCCGGCGACTACTTGAGTGCGGAGTTCATGCGTGCCGCCGCTGCGGGCGAGACCGTCGTCATTCGTGACACCGACACGGACCCTCGAGTGGACACGGAGGCCCACCGCGCGGTTGGCGTACGTGCCGTTGTCGTCGTTTCAATCCTCAACGGCGTTGATGGGCCGGGCCTCGTCTCCGTCTGCACCTCCGAACCGCGTGACTGGCGGCCCGACGAGGTCGCGCTCATCGAGGAGGTGGGCCACCGGGTCTGCGCCCGGATCGATCGCGTTCGCGCAGAGGAAGCCCTGCGCGCCACCGAGCGGGACATTGCCCGGCGAAAAGACGAATTCATCGCGATGCTGGCGCACGAGCTCAGGAACCCGCTCACTCCGATTCGCGTCGGCCTGGAAGTGATTCGCCTCGCCGGTGATACGCCCGGTGCGGTCGAGTCGGTCCGAGAGATGATGGGACGGCAGGTAGCGCACATGGTCCGCTTGATCGATGACCTGCTCGACGTCTCGCGGATCTCCGCTGGAAAGATTCAACTGCGCCCCGAGCCCACACCGCTCAACACGATGGTGAGCAGCGCGATCGAGGCGAACCGTCCAGCGATGGCGGCAAAGCAGATCGAGCTCAGCGTCGACCTCCCATCGACGCTATGCGTACTCGATGTCGATCCGACGCGCGTCATCCAGGTGATCTCGAACCTGCTGCACAACGCGACCAAGTTCACCGAGCCTGGCGGATCTATCCGTGTGGCCGCGCACGTTGGTGGATCCGATAATAACAAGATGGAGTTGCGCCTCTCGGTCCTCGACTCCGGTATCGGCATCTCCGCGGAGCTGCTGCCGAACATCTTCGAAATGTTCACGCAAGGGGAAGGTGGATCGTCGCAGCCTGGACTGGGGATCGGGTTGGCACTCGCTCGCAGGCTCGTGGAGATGCACGGCGGTCGAATCGACGCGCGGAGCGACGGCTCTGGAACAGGGAGCGAGTTCGTCATCCGGCTGCCGCACTCCGGCGCAGCGGTGTAGTCCCACGTGGCGCCGAACGGCTCCCGAGCCGAACCCTGGCGCGACGCGTGGTGGTTATCGATCACAACCCCGATGCCGCGGATGTAACGGCGAAGCTGGGCGAAGCGCTCGGCGGCGTCCGAGAGGTCCTGGCGTTGTTGCCCCGATTCGCTGCGCACGTTCCGTGCACGACATTTGCCACGCGGACGCGATATCGTCGGGCGCATGAAGTTTGCACTGCTCTTCACACTCGTTTTCGCCGCGTGTGGGCCAACCCGTGGCGACAACTTCGGTGACGACGGTGGCAGCGGCAGCGGCAGCAATGGAAGTAACGGTCCCGCCGGGACGAGCTGCAGCTCGGACCTGCACGACGTGCTCGACGATCAAGGCAATGTCGTCGGCACGTGCCCGGCCGATCAAGGCTGCGCTGCCGGCGTCTGCGTCGGAGCATGCCAGGCCGCCGCGGCGAGCCAAGGCTCGGTCGGTTGCGAGTTCACGGTCGCGACGCCGTCGTTCTATGCGACGATCGCCCCACCGTGCTTCGCGGTGTTCCTCGCGAACAACTGGCCCAAGGACACGATCGTCACGATCAGCCGCGGCGGCGTGAGCTACGACGCGACGACGTTCGGCCGCGTGCCGGACGGGACCGCGGACACCGCGAGCTGGCCGCTGGTGCCGGCAACGGGCATCGCGAGCTCGAACGTCGGCGTGTTCCTGCTCAGCGACGACCCGGCATCTTCCAACTTAACGCCGACGACGTGCCCGGCCACGCCCGCGATCAGCGTCACGGGCGGTACCGCGGTCTACACCGGCAGTAACGACGCGACCGGAATCGGCCAGGCGTTTCACATCACGACGAGCTTCCCGGTCAGTGCGTACGACATCATGCCGTACGGCGGTGCGTCGTCGTATCTGCCGAGCGCCGAGCTCCTCCTGCCGACAAGCGCCTGGGGAACGAACTACGTCACGACCGGACCGGAGCCTACGCAGGGTGTTGGCTGGGGCCAGGTCGTGGCGAACACCGACAACACGACGGTGATGATCACCCCGAAGATCGGGCTGCCGTCGGGCACCGGCGTCGCGGCGGCACCTGCCAACGCGACCACGACGTACACGCTCAATGCCGGCCAGTACATCCAATGGCAGTCTGCCGGCGATTGGTCGGGCGGCGTGATCGCGTCGTCGGCTCCGGTGTCTGTCACCGGCGGCACCACCTATCTCTGCAAGGGCTCGCGCACGACGGACACCTCGTTCGGATTACCCGGCGGTTGCGATTCCGGTCACCAGCTCACGCCGCCGGTGGCTGCGCTCGGCTCGGAGTATGTCGGCATGCCGTACGAGACCCGCCGCGCGAACCTGCAGGAGGAGTCGATCGTATACCGCCTCGTCGGTGCGGCGGACGGCACGACGCTGACCTACAACCCGGCGGTCGCGGGCGCGCCAACAGCCCTCGCGGTCGGACAGGTCGTCGAATTCGAAGCGACTGGCGCCTTCGTCATCACCAGCCAAGATTCGATGCACCCGTTCTACGTCGGTCAGTACATGTCCGGGTGCAAGGTGCTCGGCGGC
This sequence comes from Kofleriaceae bacterium, assembly GCA_043759355.1. Lineage (GTDB taxonomy): Bacteria > Myxococcota_A > Polyangia > Haliangiales > Haliangiaceae > JABFXX01. The sequence goes on along the minus strand of JAYVLQ010000038.1, from coordinate 9,451 downwards.
AGCCGGCCGGGTGCCGCCGATTGCCTCGGCGACGAGGAATTTGTCGATATCCTTCCGCCGGCGCAGTGGCTCGCGAGCTACACCTTCTTCACCGACCCGACGTACACGACGACCAACTTGGTCGTCGTACGCAAGGCGAATAGCAGTGGCACGTTCGTGGACGTCACGGTCGACTGCCTGGGCACGCTCGCGGGATGGACGCCGGTCGCCGGTGGAGCGCAGTACCAGATGACGCGGGTCGATCTTCAGCGCGGGACGCCGGTTGGAACGTGCACGAACGGTCGCCACACGGCGTCGAGCAACGGCGCCTTCACGGTCATGGTGTGGGGGCTCGCCCAGTTCGCGAGTTACGCGTATCCGGCCGGTGGCAATGTCGGGAAGATCAACCCGGTCGTCGTGATCGGGAAGCAGCACTAGGCTTCGTCGGAGGCGTGACCAGCAGTCACCGCGCTCTTTGCGATACGAGCTCCTCGGCTCGCTCACCGCTGTCACGCCACGCTTCGACTCGTTCAACCCGGACCGCTCTCGTGTCGCTCATGACTAACTACTCTCGCGATTCGACCGGCGCCACTCGCGTGGTTTAGCTGGTTGGCTGGTAACGTCGGGGAATGCCGTCGATCGTTGTGACCGCGGATCGGAGTGGCCACCTCGATCAGCTCGCGAACGCGATCGAGCGACTGTGGGTGGAACCATGACGGCTCGCGCGGGACGCAGACGCGCCGCGAAGAAGAAGAGTACGGCTCGATCCGCTCAAGCGCAGGCGACGCCGGACGATGTTGCGGACAAACGCGACGAGCCGGGCAGCGGCGCACTGTTTCCGATCGTTGGCATCGGTGCCTCGGCCGGGGGGCTGGAGGCGTTCACCCAGTTGCTCGCGGCTCTACCGCCGAAGACCGGCATGGGGTTCGTGCTCGTGCAGCATCTTGATCCGGACCATGAAAGCGCGCTGACCGAGATTCTCGCTCGCGCCACCTCGCTTCCGGTGCGCGAGATAACGAACGATGAGCGGGTCCGAGCCGATCACGTCTACATCATTCCACCCGGCGCCATTTTGACCATCGCCGAGGGCGTCCTGAAAATCCAGCCGCGTCAGCGGACGGGCGCGACCCATCGGTCCATCGACACATTCTTCGAGTCGTTGGCGCAGGATCAGCGGGAGCGGGCCGTAGGCGTGGTGCTGTCTGGCACGGCGAATGACGGCACGATGGGACTGGAGGCTATCAAGGCCGAGGGCGGGATCACGTTCGCGCAGGATGATTCGGCGAAACACAACTCGATGCCCCACAGCGCGGTGGCAGCCGGGTGCGTCGATCTCATTCTTTCACCGGCGGACATCGCGAGGGAGCTCGTGCGAATCGCGAGCCATCCCTGTGTCTCCGGGCAATCACTGCTCACATTCGCGGCACCGCCAGCGACAGCGAATCAGGTGGATGCCACCGATGCTGACGGCGGCCGCGAGGAGGAAGCCCGGGCGGACCACGGACAAAACGGCTACAGGAAAATCTTGCTGCTTCTGCGCTCTTATTCCGGCGTAGATTTCTCGCTCTACAAACCCGCCACCATGCAGCGGCGCGTCGCCCGGCGCCTGGTGCTCAACGAGCAGAGCACGCTGCATGACTACGCCAGTTTCCTTCGCGGCAACGCCAAGGAGCTCGATGCCCTCTACTCCGACCTGCTCATCAGCGTGACGAGCTTCTTCCGCAACCCCGAAACGTTTGACGTTCTCCAGCACAAGATACTGCCCGAGCTCCTCAAGCAGCGCGGCGACGAACCGCTTCGATGCTGGGTGCTCGGCTGCTCCACCGGGCAAGAGGCGTATTCCATCGCCATGGCCTTCGTGGAAGCAGCAGAGAAGGCGCACGAGACGCGCAAGCTCAAAGTCTTCGCCACCGACCTCAACGAAGCGATGCTGGCGAAGGCCCGCCATGGTTTGTACCCGAAGAGCCTCGTCGCGGAAATCACGCCAGAGCGCTTGCAGCGGTTCTTCGTCGAGGAGGACGGCGGCTACCGTATCGATAAGACGCTGCGCAGTATGGTGGTCTTCGCGCGGCAGAACCTCACCGCCGACCCGCCGTTCTCGCACGTGGACCTCATCAGTTGCCGCAACGTGCTGATCTATCTCGAGCCGAGCGCGCAAAAGAAAGCGATGCCCACGTTTCATTACGCGCTCAAGCCTGGAGGATTCCTGCTCCTGGGCGCATCGGAGTCCATCGGCAATTTCACCCGCCTGTTCGAGCCGGTGGATAGGCAGCACAAGATCTATTCCAAGAAGCCGGCGTCGAACCAGGCGCTCCAGCTGCCGGTCAAGACAGAGCACAGCGAAGAGCCACTCGCGATGCGTACGTCTGTTCCGCATCGACCGCCCGGGGAAGCGTTGGCCGGCGAGCTCAATCCACAGCGCGAGGCCGACCGCGTCACCCTCAGCGAGTTCGCACCTCCTGGCGTGCTCGTGAATGCCGAGCTCCAGGTCCTGGAATTCCGCGGGGAGACCGGCGCATTTCTAGAGCAGCCCGCCGGGAAGCCGAGCTTCGACGTGCTGAGAATGGCCCGGGACGGCTTGATGCTGCCGCTGCGCAGCGCGATCAATCAAGCCAAGAAAGAAAACAAGACCGCCCGCAAGGAGAACGTCCGCGTCAAGCTGAACGGCAAGACGCGCACGGTCAACCTGGCAGTCATTCCGCTGAAAAACCTTCGTGAGCCATACTTTCTGATCCTGTTCGAGGAGGCAGTGAAGGCGAGCGGCGGGAACGAAGCCCCCGAACCCCAGAGGCCCCCAAGGGCGCGCGCCCAGCGCTCGCCCAGCGCCGAAGAGAAAGGCCGTATCGCGGCACTCGAAGCCGAGCTCTCCGAGACGCGCGAATACCTCCAGTCCGTGCAGGAACAACTCGAGACGTCCAACGAAGAGTTTCAAGCGTCCAACGAGGAAGTCCAGTCCGCCAACGAAGAGCTGCAAAGCAGCAACGAGGAGCTGGAGACCTCCAAGGAAGAGCTCGAGTCGACCAACGAAGAACTGACCACCGTCAACGAGGAGTTGTCGAGTCGGAACGTCGAGCTCAACCGGCTCAACAACGACCTGGTCAATCTCCAGACCTCGGCCAAGGTCGCCATCGTGCTGCTCGGGCCCGACCTGAGAATCCGGCGTTTCGGCCCGCATGCGGAAAAGCAGTTCGACATGCTGGTCGCCGACACCGGACGGCCGATCGGCCACGTACGGCACAACCTCGTTCTCGGTGACGCCCCAGAATCCGCGCTCGACCTGGAAAGCCTCTGCGCTGAAGTCGTCTCCGGCGGGCACGAGCAGGAACGTGAGGTGCGCGACAAAGGCGGACGCTGGTATTCGCTGCGGGTGCGTCCGTACAGAACGCTCGACAACCAGGTGGATGGCGTGGTGATTGTGGTGGTGGACATCGACACGCTCAAGCGCAGCGAGCAAGCGCTCGGCAAGTCCGAGGAAAAGTACCGTTCGCTGTTCGATTCGATCGACGAAGGCTTCCTTGTGGTCGAGGTGTTGTTCGACGACGGGGGCAAAGCGGTCGATCACCGGTTCCTCGAGGTGAACCCGGCGCACGAGAGGCTGACAGGAATGCCGTCCAGCGTCGTGGGCAAGCGCGTCCGCGAGCTGGTGCCAAACCTCGAAGAAAGCGTCGTCGAGCGTCTCGGGCGCGTCGCTCTGACCGGCGTGCCGATTCGTTTCGAAGATTACGTCAGCGGCATGGACCGTTGGTTCGACGTGTACCTCTCGCGGGTCGGCGGTGACGGCAGCCACACGGTCGCCTGCGTTGTCAACAACATCACGGAGCGCAAGCGCCGCGAGCACCACGCCGCCTTCCTCGACAAGCTGTCCCAGGCGTTGGTCTTGCTCGACAGTCCCGAAGAGATCGTCCATGCCGCGGGCGAGGCTCTCGGCGCCTACCTGGATATCAGCTTCGTTCATCTCGTAGGCGTGAAGCTGGACCCCGGGGACGAGCCGGCTGAAGCGCACTTCACCGTGCGTGCTACCTGGGAGTGGGAGGGGCTCATAGTCGCCAGCGGCGACTACCGGGCGGGCGACTACCTCACCGAGGAGTTCCTGCGCGCCGCCCGCGCGGGCGAGATCATCGTCATTCGCGACACGGACACCGACCCTCGCGTGGACGCGAAGGGGTACCGCTCCACCGGCATACGCGGGGTCGTCGTCGTTCCAATTCTGGAGGACGACGAGTGGCCTGGCCTCATCGCCGTCGGCACCCCGGGAGTGCGCGACTGGCGGGCCGACGAGATCACCCTCATCGTGGAGGTGGCCCACCGGGTCTTCCTTCTGTTCGAGCGTGTCACCGCCGACGCAGCCCTGCGCGCCAGCCGGGCCGAGCTGACGGAAGCTGACCGGCGGAAAGACGAATTCATCGCCATGCTGGCGCACGAGCTCAGGAACCCGCTCGTCCCGCTTCGCGTCGGCCTGGAGGTGATTCGCCTCACTGGTGATACGCCAGGTTCGGTCGAGCAGATGCGAGAGATGATGGAACGGCAGGTCGCGCACATGGTCCGTTTGATCGATGACCTGCTCGACGTCTCGCGGATCTCTGCGGGGAAGATTCAACTGCGCCCCGAGCCCACACCGCTCGACACGTTGGTGAATAGCGCGATCGAGGCGAACCGAGGCGCGATTGCGGCAAAGCAGATCGAGCTCAGCGTCGCTCTGCCGCCGACGCTATGTGTGCTCGATGTCGATCCGACGCGCTTCATCCAGGTGATCTCGAATCTTCTCCACAACGCGACCAAGTTCACCGAGGCTCGCGGGTCCATTCGCATCTCCGCGCACGTTGGTGGCTCCGATGAAAGCAAGACGGAGCTGAGACTCTCGGTCATCGACTCGGGCATCGGCATCTCCGCGGAGCTGCTGCCACACATCTTCGAAATGTTTACGCAGGGAGAACGCGGATCGTCGCAGCCCGGACTGGGGATCGGCTTGGCCCTGGCTCGCCGGCTCGTGGAGATGCACGGCGGTCGAATCGACGTGCGGAGTGACGGCCCTGGAACAGGGAGCGAGTTCGTCATCCGGCTGCCGCACTCCGCCACAACTGTGCAGCCCTGTAGCGTCGAACAGATCACCGGCCGAACCCTCGCGCGGCGCGTGGTGGTCATCGATGACAACCACGATGCCGCGAATGTGACCGCCATGCTCGTCCAAGCGCTTGGCGGCGAATGCAGAATCGCGTACGACGGAACATCAGGCGTCCAGGAGGTCCTGGCGTATCGGCCGGAGATCGTGTTGCTCGATATCGGCATGCCCGGTCTCGACGGCTATGAAGTCTGTAGCCGGATCCGTCGCGAACTCGGACGCGGTGTGATCGTGGTCGCGCTCACCGGGTTCGGGCAGCAGGAGGACCGCGAGAAAGCCGCTCGGTCGGGCTTCGACGCGCACCTGACAAAGCCGCCCGATCCAAAGGAACTGGCCAGACTCCTCAGCGAACTGTCTGTTGGTCCCCTGTGAACGGGCCACGCAGCGACTCGTGATCCGGAATCCCACGCCCACGCGCGAGGTATCACGCTGGCGACTTCGCATGCCCGCGAGGCCACGTCGGCGCCCATCCTCGAGAAGCTCGGATTCGAGACAGTGTGCCGGTTTCCGATGTACTTCGGCTGAACCACATCGGCTTCGCCTTCGCGGCCGCCTTCTTCGGCGCGGGCTTCTTGGGCGGAATCGTTGGTTTGGGCACCGAGCCGTCTTCCTTGAAGGTGCCTTGGCCAGGTCACGGCGTTAACCGCAGCGCCGGCGGCTCACATTTTCTGCCAGAGGACCTCGACGTGGCCCAGTCCGCCAATCGACCAGTGCGCCCAGACCGCTAGGTTTCGCTGCGGCAGATCGCAGTAGATTGTCCAGTCGGCGTCGTCCTCATCGAGCTCGAGCGGGTGACCCAGCGCTCGGAGCTCGGCAACGATACGGAGGAGCTCTCGCTTGGGCTCTACTGCGTTCTGAAGTCGGGACTCGACCAGCGACTCCAGCTCGCGCGCAAGGACTTCGTGGCGTTGCTGGTCCCCGTTATTGCGTCTCCTGACGAGGGACGGCAAGAAGCTGCTGACGACATCGCGCAGCGTGGGTTTCGAGCACGCGAAAAATGCTGAACTAAATCGGTCGGGGATCACGCCGTCGGTGCCATTCGGACGCTCGGTGCGCAATTCACTCCATCGCGATCACCGAAACCGGTCCATCGTGGTCACCGAAAACGGTTCATCGCCAGCGGCCTGTCGCCACGAGACGCGACCGAGCGATGAAGGAGGTCAGCGGGCCGGTGATCGGCCTCGCGCTCGTGCTCACCGCGCTGGTGCTGGAGGGCGTGAAGCTCGGAGCCTGGCGAGCGCATTCCTGCTTGTGTTCCACGAGCTACTCCTCGTCGATGAGCTCTTCGTCTTCGTCGATCGTGCCGTCGCCGCCCTTGTCGACGCCGACCTTCATGCTCTTGCCGTTGCCCTGCCAGTCGGCGTAGTGGAAGACGAACTTGTCCTTCGCGCCGGCCGCGACGCCGGCGTGCTTGAACACCTGCTCGCCGTGATCGGCGATGCGGTGGACGATCACCTCGTACGTCGCCGCGCCGTCCTTCGCCGCCGCCGACACCGCGAGCGTTCCCGCCTTGGCGTCGAGCGAGATGTCGACGCGCTGGCCGCCCTCTTCGCCGCTCGCGTGGATCTCGAACTCGTAGTCCGCGCCGAGCGTCGCGACGCCGAGCTCGAGGTCCGGCGTGTCGGCGAGCTTCGTGGTGTAGCTGATCTCCTTCCAGTCCGCCGAGAACTCGATCGTGTCCTTCTCGCCCGGCTCGAGATCAACGCCGTAGACGCCCATCGTGTAGCCGTTCGCGATCAACGAGACGTCGCTCGCGTCCTTCTTCTTGAGCGCCGAGCCGTCGAGCGTGACGACCAGCTTGTGGCCGCTCGGGAGGTCGTAGACCGGCTCGCTGTCCGCGCGCCGGGCCATCGCCTTCGGCTCGATCGCCTGCGCGCCCGGAATCTCGTTGACGAGCTTGCCGCCGTCGTAGCCGATCTTCTTGCCGGTGTCGTCGGTGATCAGCAAGTGGGCGTCGCCGTCGAGCATGATGCGGCGCGAGCCCTTCGCGCGCGTCTCGTCGTCCTTCGCGTCGTCGATCTCGCCGCAGAACGGGCAGATCAGCGCACCCGTGCGCACGCTGGTCGGCGCGAGCGTCAGCGACTTCGAGTCCGCGTTGCCCTCGTAGACCGAGCCCGGCTCCTTCGGATCGGCCGCGGTGAAGTACTTCCACGTGTTCGCCTTGCGATCGATGTCGATGTGGCGCTCCTCCCCGGGGAAGTTGTTGTCGTAGTGCATGATCCACGTCTCGGTGTCGCTCTTGTCGACGATCGCGTACGGCGTCGTCGCGTGACCACCCGAGCCGTCGAGCATGTAGATGCCGATCGTGTAGCTCTCCGCGCCGGTCTTGAACCCCTCGGCGAGCTTGTCGGCGACCTCGTTCGGCGTCAGCGTGCGGACCTCGGCCTTCGACATCGGCGCGATGCTCTGCGTCGAGAACCAGTAGGCGATCTCGTGCTGCAGCTTCGCGTTGCCCTCGATCGCGAGCTCGAACGCCGTCGGCGCGCCGAAGTCCGCCGGGTTCGCCTTCTTGAGATCGAACAGCAGCGCCAGCGCCGCCATACCCTCGCAGTGGCCGCCGTCCATCGCCTTGTTGTTCTCCTGCATCCAGCGCTCGCCCGCGGGCGTCAGGATGCAGTTGCCCTTGTCGTCCGCGTCGGCGCAGACATCGGCGCCGAACAGGCGCTTGACCTCGACGGGCGTCAGGTTCTCGAACTTCGCGTCGCCGCCGTAGTTCTGGAACTTGAAGCCCTGCTTGCTCGGGGCAAAGCTCTCACCGGGCTTGCCGCCGCCGAGCGACGCGCGGACGCCGGTCTTCTGGGATGCGGCGGCCGGGACCGAACCCGAGCCGTCCCCGGCGGGCGCGGCTTCCTTCTTCTTGCAACCGGCGCTGGCCAGCAGCGCCATCGCGTACAACACGAACGAACGCGAGTGGATCATCTGGACCACCCTATCAAAGTCAGCGCGGGGTCCACCAGTCGTGCGCGTGGGAGTCGGCCGGCGCCCTCACTCGGCCGCGACGCGCGCCGCCCACACACCACAGCCTTCGACCCCGTCCTTCGGCGTGTCGCAGCGCGCGACGTGGTCCGCGAGGAGCGGCCCGGCCAGCGTCAGCGGCACGGCGAGCTCGACCACCACTCCTCGTCGTCATCGCGCGGATCGTCGAGCGTGCCCTCGTCGAAGTCGATCGCCGCGAACACGCCGGGCCGCGGCGGCGGCCGCGCGCGCGTGCCGTGCGGATCGACGCGGGCCGCAACCCGCCGATCACGACGTCGAACCCATCGTTCGACACGATGTTCTCGTCCGCCGGCGTACAGCGCGAGGAAGATGCTGTGCTCGTCGTGCAGCAGGCGGACCTCCGACGACGGTCGCGCGAGCTCGCCCGCGTCCGTGCGAAACACGCCGCGCAGCGCCCGCCGCGATCAGTCGGGCTCGCCCCACACGCCATCGATCGCGATCGCGCCGGTCGCGCGCGGGATCGTGGGGTCGATGGCGGCGGCGACGAGCTCGCGTCGCGCTTGCAACCGCTCGATCCCATCAGCGCGGCGACGATAGCGACCGCGACGCCGGTCCCGCGGCGCTCACGCACCGGCACCGCTGGCCGTGATCGCGAACGTGTCGAGCACCACGTGCGTCAGGTAGTCGTACGCGGTGATCGTCAGGTTGCCGCTCGGCACGCGCGACGATCACGTAGCCGTAGTTGACGCCCGACGTCAGCGGCGCGCCGCCGTTGCCGACGATGATCTCGCGGTTCCTCGGATCGTGATGGTACTCGTGGGTGTGACCGACGATCAGTAGCGTCAGGTCGTGCTGGTCGATGATCGTCTGGATCGCGGCGCACGGCGTCTGCGACATCGTCGCGACCCCCTCGTGGCGCACGACGAGGTCCGCAGTACGGAGTGAAGGAGAAAATGGCCTCGGGTGAGGTCGAAGTAAAGAGCCGGAGGGGCAACGTGTTCGGCCAGGTGACAAGGGTCAGCTTGATGAAGGCGGATATCGAAGGCACGATGCGGCTCGATGGCAAGATTCTGAATATCGACACGCACGGAAATGTCGACGATCCTCGAGTGGTCGAGGTCGATGGCAAAAAGATCACCAATCGCCATCCGATCTAGCGACGACCGAAGTGCGTCGGTCAGCGGGCCGGAACCATCGACTGTCGTGGTGACATTTCCGAGCCAACACGACCTCCAAGATGTGTGGACGCTGCGATGGCATGATCGAGCGTGGCATCTCGTGGGTGTCGCGAGCAAGTAACAGGGCCTCCGCCGACCGTCTCGACGGAGGCGTCGAGGTCGGCTTGCAGTTTTGCTTCCACCGCGAGCAAGTCGCCGAGCGCAAGTTGTAGCTCGCTGGTCCGTCCGCGCTCGGTCT
>JAYVLQ010000037.1:0-5661 GCA_043759355.1 Kofleriaceae bacterium | reverse complement strand
GGGCCGAGCTTCGGCGACACGAACAGGGTCGCGGTGATCAGCGACCCCGCGACGATCGCGAGCACGATCAGGCGCAGCGCCGAGCGCCGACGCTCGCGCTGCTCGTTATAGCCGACTTCGCGGACGAGCCCGATCGCGGCGACGAGAGAGATCAAGCCGAACAGCGGCGCGGCCGCGAGCACGAGCTCGCGATAGATATCGAGGTTGCCGGAGACGCCGCGCGAGAGCAGCCGGCCGAGTAACGTGACCTTCTGCGCGAGATTGTCGTAGCGCTGGCCCTGCCCGGGTGCAAAGAAGATCAGGCCGAACCCGATGATACTGCCGATCGCGCCGGCCCATGCGAGCGTCGGAGTTGCGCGCTCGTCGCGCTGCTTCCACCACGCGTAACCGAGCATGAACAAGCACAGAGTCGGGCCCGTGTGCTCGTTGCACGCGCCCGCGAGTACTCCGGCGACGAGGTACGCAAGCGCCTTGACCAGCGAGACCCGCGCATTTGGCACGAGCCTCAGCGGCACGAGGAAACACAGCTGGATCGCGGCGCCGTAGATGTAGTTCGCGCCGTACGCGCGGCAGAACATGATCTTGCCGAGCTGCGGCAATGCGAACCACATGAAGCCGAGCGCGATCGCGTAGAGCGCGAGGTCGCGACCGCGTGACCAGCTCGGCTTGCGCGCGGTACCGAGCACCGTGGCCGCAGCCGCCAATAACAGATACGCGAGCGGGGTGAGGATCACCGCGAACCATTCGAGCTTGTACGCGAGGTACGTCAGCGGCTGGCCGAGGCGCGGATTCGAGTGCGCAAACTCGAACTTCCAATATTCAAAAAATCGATGCGGGGTGATCGGCTCGGCGTGGGTGTCCACGGCCATGTTCCAGGCGTCGTACGAGAACGGCTCGTGATGGATCACCCAGCCGATATGGATCGCCGTCAGTACGACGTACGCGACGAACAGCGCGCGTAGGATCCTGGACCACGCGGGCATCTACGGCGGCGATATCACGGGGATCTAAGCCACCGCAACGTCTAGACGTGCGAGCGCGTCGGCTTTGGCAGCTCGTGACGCGACTTGGCCTCGCCAGGCTCCTGCGAGGTCGGCTCGGTGACCGCATCCTCGGCATGGGCGACCGGCGACACGGGCTCCAGGGGCATGGTTGGCGCCATCGTCATCGGCGCTCCGCTCGGACGTTGCGCGGTCGGCAGTGCCCGAGTGGCGACGACCGGCTCTTCACCAAACCCGAAGGTCTGGCCCACGACGTAGAGCGGGCGTGCCTTCACCTCTTCGAAGATCCGAGCGATGTACTCGCCCTGGATGCCGTTCGAGATCAGCAGCAGGCCATTGAAAAACAACAGCACGATCAGGAGCGACGCGTAGCCCGGGACCGTGATGCCCCAGAACAGCTTCTGGATGATCGTGATCAGGAGGTACAGGAACGCGCCGCCAGCCGACAGCGCGCCGATGTACGTCCAGAGCTTGAGCGGCGCGGTCGAGAACGAGAACAGGCCATCGAGTGCGAAGCTCCACAACTTGAAGAAGCTCCACGACGTGACGGTCTCGTTCGCGCGCTGGCGCGCCTGAAACTCGACCGAGGCGACCTTGAAGCCCGGCCACGCGAAGATGCCCTTCATGAAGCGGTGACGCTCCGGCATCTTGTTGATCACGTCGAGGATCTTGCGATCGAGCAGCCGGAAATCGCCGGCGTTCGGCGGAATCTCCACGCTCGTCATCGAGCGCATGATCTTGTAGTACAGCTGCGAGAGGGTCCGGCGCGCCCAGCCTTCTTCGTCGCGCTTGCTGCGCACGCCGATCACCATGTCGAAGCCCTCGCGCCACTTCGCGACAAACACGGGGATGAGCTCGGGCGGGTGCTGCAGATCGCAATCGATCGGGATGATCGCCTTGCCCGTCGCATGCGCGAGCCCGGCCGAAAGCGCGATGTCCTTGCCGAAGTTGCGCGCGAGGCCGATGACCTTGATGCGCGGATCTTGCGAGGCGGCGGCAGCGAGCATCGCGAGCGTATTGTCGCGGCTACCGTCGTTGATGAAGATGATCTCGAACGTCTCGCCGATGCCCTCGAGCACCGGAATCATCGCCGCGAGGAACGCGTGGATGTTGCGCTCCTCGTTGTAAGCGGGCGCGACGATCGAGAGCGTAGGCGAAGCCATCCAACCGCTCTTCTAGCATGGGTTGCGATGCGGCTTATGCACTACTGGCTCCTAGATCGCCGCACCGACGAGCTTGCGCGCGAGCACGCGCACGAGCAGCGCGGAGCTCACCACCGCGAGCGCGGTCGCGATCGCGGCGCCGGTCAGGCCGAGCGCGGGAATCAGCACGAGATCACCGGCAAAGTTGATCGAGACCACCAGGACGACGAGCAGCGTGTGCCAGCCCGGGCGATTTGCCATCAGCAGGAGCTGCGCGAACGGCAAGTACGGCGACCCGAGCGCGAGCCCCGCCATCAGGATCGCGAACGGGATCGAGGCGGCGTGCAGCGAGGCATCGCCCATCAACCTCGGCAGCGCGAACGGGAACACGATCGCACCGAGCGCACACGCCGCGGCGAAGCTCGGCACGAACCAGCGTTGCGTGCGCCGCGCGAGGGCTGTGACGAGGCTCGGCTCGCCGGCGGCGAGGTCCTTTGCGATCAGCGGATTGAGGTTATTCTGGAGCACGACCGAGAGCTGGGTCGCGCCTTCGTTGAGCGCGCCCGCGATCGCGTAGACACCGACGAGCGATTTCGGCATGCCCGAGGCGCCGAGCATCCAGATATCGAGCTTCGAGTTGATCTCCTGGGCGAGCGTCGCGAGCACGCCGCGCGCACCAAAATCGAGGTGGCGCCGCATCCACGCGCGCCAGTCGTTCGCGCGCCGCACGGCGACCGTGGCGAACAGCTCGCCGAGCATCACCACGAACATCGTGCACTCGGTGATCGTCCACACGATCGCGATGTGGCCGATGCTCGCGCCGACCGCCTTCGCGGCGATCACGCCTACCGCGATCAGCGCGTAGCGCAGCGACGTGTAGATCGCGAACGCGCGCATCCGGCGCAGGCCATTGACGACGCTGAACAGGACCTTGTTGATCGAGAAACAAAACAGGCCCGGTGCCGCGACGAGCATGCCCTCGCCCACCGCATCGCTGTGATGCAGCGCCGAGAAGGGGCCGCGGAGAGCGACGAACGCGACCGTGACGATCGCAGCGAGCACCACGTTCGGCACGAGCGCACCGACGACGACCGAGGCCACGCGACAGCGATCGTCGGGCGCCTCGGCGACCGCGCGCAGCACCGCGAACTGCAACCCGAATGCGCCGACGACCGCGAGCACGAAGAACGCGGTCGTGACGAGGTTGAACACGGCGAGCGCTTCGGAGCCCCACCACGTGAAGATCGCGAAGTTGCTGCCGAGGCCCACGCCCGCGAGCAACGCGACGGGAACGAGGTTCCAGACGACGTCGCGCCGCAGCCGCGCATCGGCCATCAGTACATCTTCGGCGCCGCGTTGATCACTTGCAGCGCTTCTTCGGCGGAGAAGCCGATCAGCTGGAAGTACTCGCGGATCGAATCCCAGCGCGGCTTCGAATACTCGCGGCCGCGACGCATCGCCTCGGGCCGATCGAGGTGGCCCTCGCGGACCATGTTCGAGAGCATCGCTTCGTCCTCGGTGAAGCCGGCGATGGTGCCGTAGATGTAGTTGTAGAACGCGGCGCTGCCGTCGCCAATCCGCCACGTGGTCTGCGTGTCGGTCGCGAGCTCCCAGTCGTACTCGCGGCGGATCGTGCCGACGATCTCGTCCTCGAGCCACGGCAGATAGTGATAGAGGTACAGAAAGTCGTCCTTCATCACGAAGGTCTGGACGAACGCGTTCATCGTGTCGAACATCGATTCGTTGATGTACGCCGGGTTCTTCAGATAGTTCTTGGCGAAGTACCAGAGCATCGGCAGCTTGGTACCGAGCGCCATGTCGGTCAGCTTCATGTTGTGGTTGTCCTGCGGGACACCCATGAGGCCGGTCTTGTACGGCGCGTCCTCGATCATGTTGCCGGTGCAGAAGATCACGAGCTTGATGCCCGTCTCTTTGCGCAGCTGGCGCGCGTGCGAATAGAACTCCTTGTCGCCCGCCATGAACAGCGTGACCATGCCGAGCTCGGGCTTCTTGAGCCACGCCTCGACGTTCTTCCTGATGTAGCGGCGCTTGGCGGTGATGTCCGCCGACCGGATGATGTGCTCGACGCCGAGCTTGCCGCACACGCGGGCGCAGTTGCGGCGTGCGAGATCGGTGACCATGCCCCAGTCGTACGTGAATGCGACCGGGTTCATCCCGAGCACCTTCTTCACGTAGTGCAGGCCGTACGACGAATCGCGGCCGCCCGAGAACGCGAGGATCACGTCGGGGCTGCCGTCCTTGCTGCGGAACGGTTCGACCATGTCGAACAGCGCCTGCTCGCCTTTGACCGCGATCGGCTTCCAGTTGCGGCAGTACTGACACACGCCGTCGGCGTCGAAATCGACGTACGGGTAGGTCTCCGGCAGGATGCACTTCGTACAGCGGCGGAGCCGATCGGTGCGCGACGACAAATCCACGATCTCGACGTGGTGACCGTTCGGCGACGACGCGAGCGGCGCTTCGGCATCTCCCGCGAGTGCAAACGCGCGGCGCTCCGTCGAGCCGAGCGAGATCGCGAGCGCATGGCCGGCACGAACTTGATCGAGCTGGGCATCGCCGAGCATCGCGGCGAACTCTTTGTCGTCGAGAATGCGCTGCAGGATGAACCGCTCGCTCGCGAATGCGGTCAGCTTGCCGCCCATGCCGGTGAGCTGGAACAGCGAGCCCGTATTGGTCGCGAGCAGCATCACGTCGAGGTTGTCGAACAGCATCGCGATCGAAGCCGAGCCTTCGATCTCCGCGAACGTGGCGCGCGTCGCGGAGACGAGATCGCCGCCGTCATCGAGCTTGGTGCGCAGGAGCGCCGCGAGCACTTCGCTATCGAGCTCGCCCTGCGGCGCGAGCTCCGGGTAGAGCGTGGCGAGCGCGCGATCGTTGACGATGATGCCGTTGTGCAGCGCGACCGCACCGTGCGTGATCACCGGCTGGTTGTTGTCGACGTTCGATTGCGTACCGTTCGTGGCGAGCCGCGAGTGGCCCGTGATCGCGAGCACACGGCCGCTGCGCGGTGCGTTCAGCAGCGCGTGGAGCTTCGGGCTCTTGAGAAAATCCGTGACCGAGCCGCCCTGCTTGAGGACCTCGATGTGATGACCATCGTGGACTGCGATGCCGACCGCTTCGCGACCGCGCGTCTCCGAATAGCGCAGCAGGGCCACAGCGAGGTCGCGCGTGAGGTCGCGATCGGCCGCTACATCACTCGAACAAACCACACCAAAGATTCCGCACATTGCGAGGAGCGCACCATACACGGGCTCCCGCGCGTTGTGCATATAGTCGCGCGTGCGCAGCTGGGTGTCTCGGATCCCGCCGGTGGCGATCCTCGCGGCAGGGTGGATCGCGCTCATCCTCTACGCCTTCCCGGGCGTGATGACGATGGATTCGTTCGACCAGCTCCGCGAGGGCCGGAATTGGTTCTTCACGGACGCTCATCCACCGGCGATGGCTGCGCTGTGGGGCGTGCTGGATCGCATCGTGCGCGGCCCGCTGCTGATGCTGCT
>JAYVLQ010000036.1:0-4442 GCA_043759355.1 Kofleriaceae bacterium | reverse complement strand
GAGCTACGGCGTGTACGCGGGCACGAAAGCGGCCGGGTCGAGGATCGTGAGCTCCGCGGCGGCCGCGTTCATCCCCATGTTGTGGATGACATCGTCGACGTGCGGGCGGACGCGGACGTTGAACGCGATCGTCATGTGCTTGTCGGCTTGCATCGAGATGTCGACACGGACGATGTTGCGAAATGCGGAGCGCGGCACCAGGCTGCCCATCGGGTCCTGCGGCGGCGGATTGCCACCGGTCGTCGTGGGCTTCTGGATCGCCGAGAGCGGCTGGAACGAAGCGTCATTCTTGTTCACGGTGAGCGTCGCCGCGTACATGTTGATGTTCGCGCGCGAGATCTGATCGAGATCGATCGCCGCTTCGAGTAGCTGGTCCTCGCGGAAGATGCCGTCGTACTGGCCCTTCGCCTGGATGTCGATCGGCGTGTTGCCGGCGAGGTTCGGTGGGGGAGGCGATTCGTCGCCGCCCGGCATGATCATCGCCGGGTCCCACGCGAACTTCTCGTTCGCCGCGTTGAGCGCGACCCTCACGGTGCCGGGGATGTCGTCGAGGTTCAGCACCGTGTACTCGACCGAGATGTCGTACTGGTCGACGCGGTAGAGCGGCACCTCGGCATCGGCAGGCAAGGTCTTCTGGAGATCCTCGCGCTTCTTCGTGAGGTCCGGGGTCTCGGGCCGGACGGGGATGTGGAGCGAGCCAACGACGATCGAAGGCGAGTCCTTCGCGCCGCCGATCTTCATCGCGTTCGCACTATCGAGCTTGCACGTGTCCTTCGTGTCGGCGGTGCCGCAATCGATGTATTGCGGGTCGTTCGCACAACCCACAGCCGCGATACCGACGAGCGAGATCGAGATGATCGTCTTCATGGTCAGCCTCCTCCTTGAGAGTAAACGAACGGCCACTTCACGTTCGACGTTCCGCCCTTGGCCGGGAACTTGAGACGCATCAGGTTCGAGTTCACGCAGCTCTCGACCTCGTCGTTCTTGAGCGTGCTGCCACCGGCGTTGCGAGCGCTCTTGACCGTGCCGTCGCCACTGATCACGAACTGCATCTTCAGCGTTCCGCCCAGGCCCGGATTCCGATTGAGCTCTTTCTGGTAACAAGCCTTGAACAAGCCGGCGCGCGACACGATCACCCGCTTGATCTCTTCTTCGGTCAGGCCGTTGAAGTCACCTTCGCCCGTGCCGACCGCAACCTTCACCTCCTTCATCCCCGTGCCGCACGGTGGCTTCGCACAGTTGCCGCCACCGGGGCGGTTCCCACCAGTGTCGATCTTGCCCTTGTTCGAGACGAAATCGCCTTCGGCATCGCCTCCACCGCCGTTGCCGTGGCCCTTGCTGCCGCGCGTGGTGCCCGTACCGTTGCCTTCGCCGACGCCCGTGCCGCCACCCGGACCGAAGCCGATGTCACCGCGCTTGAGCGTATCGCCCTTGATGCCGGTGAACTTCGACAGGCTCGTATCGAGGTTGTGGTTGATGATGTTGTCGATCGTCTTGACGTTCTTGCCCTCGAAAAACGCAACCTTCGGCGGCGCAGGCGGAACATCCTTCGCATTCGGGTCGCGGGCGCGTTCCTTCTCGCCTTTGCCGCCCGCCGCTCCCTGATCGTTCTTGGTCGCGGTGTTCTTCGGCTTCTCGGGCGTCGCCGCAGCGGCCGTCTGTTCCTTCTTCGCGCCGGTGGTCTTCGGCTTCTCGGGGGGTTGCTCGGGCTCGAGGCGCGTCACGAGGTACGTGCCGGTCAGCTCGCGGCTACCGGGATAGACCCAATCGTTGCCACCTTGATAGAGCTTGAACGTCGCGACGAGGAAGGCCGCGTGGAGAAGGACCGAGAACCCGAGCGAGCTCTGCGCTCCTTCATCCTGCCGCGTGATCGCATAGCCGAGCGATGCGAGCGCGAGGGCTGCGGCCGGGAACACGGCGCCGCGGAACAGCGCCTCCGCGACCTTCATCAGCGTGTCGCTACCGAGCAGCGTGTAGCCCGGATCCCCCATCTTGACGTAGAAGATGGCGCCGAGCACGAGCGCGGAAATCAGGTAGCCCCCGAGCCCGGCGGCGATCACTGGCGGCGTGAAGAACGGCTGCGCGTCCTCGACGGGAACGAACTGGAAGAACAGCTTGTAGTCGCCGCTCTCGTCGAGTTCGATGACGCCCCAGTCCTTGCCGCTGATGTGCGCCGCGCGGAACCCGCCGACATTCTCGCTGCTGCCGTCACCGCGCGCGACGAAGTCGGCGACCTTGGTCTCCGTGCCGTCGATGCAGATCGTGCCGCGCATCCGCTCGCCGAGCGTGAGCAAGTAGCCGCGGTTGCCGGGGCGAACGATCGCGAACTCTCGGGGCAGCCCGATATCGGGCACGATGAACGTCGGCTTTCCGGAGTGACCGACGGTGATGGTCGTCGGCTTCTCGAGCACGACGTCTTCCATCACTTCGTCGCACCAGATCAGCGCCGTGCGGAGTGCGACCGTCTTGCCCTTCACAGCGATTCTTCCTCGATGGATTTGACCATGTGCGGAATGAACGAGCGCTTCTCGAGGCTCGAACGCTCGAGCTCTTCGTTCGCGCGCTCGAGGAAGTAGAGCAACTGCGGCGAGCGGTTCGAGCCGTTCAGCGAAAGACCGCTGAAGTCGAAGTTCTTCACCTTGCCGGTGCCGGACTCCTTTGCGGTGACCGTCGGCTTGGCGTCTTTGTCGCCGCCTTTGTCGCCAACGTCTGGCTTCGGTGTCTTGTCCGCGGGAGGCGGCGCTTTCTTACCTCTCGGCTGCGCGCTTACCGGTGCGGAGAACGCACACATGGCGAAGACCAGAGCGGCTCGCAGCCCCCAACTGTGGGCAGTGGCCCTCACTTGCATTTGACGTCCTTGCACCTGGTCTCGGCGTCCTGGCGTTTACCGTGGCTCGACGAAGCTTCTTGCAGATAGCGCTCCAGATCCGCCTTCCCACCGGCGTTGTCCTCGGTGAAGTCTAGCTTGAGTACGACGAGGTTCCACATGGCATCCGCGCGAGGTGTGCTCCGCTTTGGAGCCTCTTTGACCACGCGATCCCAGGTTTTCTTGGCTTCGTCGTAGGCCTTCAACCCGCGCTGAGCGATCCCGAGCGCGACCGCCGCGGCGAAGTCATCCGGGCGCTTCTCCACGATCGCGGCGAGCTCGGACTTGGCGCGCGCGTAATCGCCAGCATCGAGCAACACGGCGGCCTTGTTGAAGCGTGCATCGATGAAGTTCGCATCGAGCGCGGCCGCCTGGTCGAATAGCTGAAACGACTCCTGCGGCTTGCCTTGACGCGCGGCGAGCAGCGCCAGTGCGTTGTAGACGCTCGGGTCCTTCGCATCCATCTGCACGGCCTTCGAGAGCACGAGCTGCGCGAGCTCGAAGCGCTTCTGGGCAAGATAGATCTGGCCGAGCTCGGTGTAGATCCGCGCGTTGATGCCGCTGGTCCGCACGGTATCGCGGAGGACCTCGACGGCGTCGTCGTATTCGCCCGCATCGCGCAGGAGCGAGGCGAGCCGCGCGGCAACGTCGCGCTTGTTCGGATCGTCCTCGTCCATGTTCTTCGTCGCGGCTTCGTAATCGGCGCGGGCTTCCTTCTTCTGCCCGGCGCGCCGATGCGCCTCCGCGCGCGCCATCAATGACGAGGTGTGACCCTTGTTGATCTCGAGCGTTTTTGAGAAGTCGTCGATCGCTTCGTCGTCGTCGCCTTCCTTCCAGGCGATCGTGCCGAGGTCGAACCACGCTTCCCAGATCGACGGATCGATCTTGAGGGCTGCACGGAGCCGCGCACGCGCCGTCTCGCCCGCCTCGGGACCGCCGAGGCGGATCGCGCGCATCGCGGCTTCAAACTCTTTGTACGCAGCCGGTTTTACCGGATCGCGCTTCTGCTTTTGCTTCGTCGCGACACTGGTCTCGGCGCGCTTGGCGCCACCGCCACACGCGGCGGGCAGGACGCACGCGGCGAGAGCAAGGACGAGCATGATGCGTTTCATCGCGCCACCTCCGTCACGATTTCAGGTGAAGGCGGGCGGTCACCCGAGCGCTCGTGCGCCCGCGACTCGCGCTCCGGGGGATACTTCTTCGCGGCGAGCTTGCCCAGCGACTCGCGAATCTTCGCGGTGTAGTCGTTGTAGACCTGCATCTGGATCGCCTTGGTGTAGCCGATGGTGAACGTCTCGACGGCCTTGTCCTGGATCTGGATGACCTTCTCGTTGATCGCGTTCTGATACGCCTCGCACTCGCCCGGCTTGAGTCCAGCGGGGCAGTTCGCGGCCGCATTCGCGAGCGCATCGGCGAACACGTCGTAGATCTGGCCATCGCGATAGAGCGCGGCGGTCGCCCACTTGAGATCGTTGAAGTCGGCGATCGAGAAGTAGACCTTCTCGGCTTCGGCCAACAGCTTCGTCTTCTTCGTGAGCGCCGCACCGAGCTGGCTCGGCTTGACGTCGATCGAGAC
>JAYVLQ010000035.1:0-4280 GCA_043759355.1 Kofleriaceae bacterium | reverse complement strand
CGCGATAACTTCGATCTGCAGACCTCTCACGTGATCCCGGCCATGATCCGGAAGTTCCTCACCGCAAAGGAGCAGGGCGCCGCCACCGTGACGCTGTGGGGCGATGGCACGCCGACCCGCGAGTTCATCTACTCGGAAGATGCCGCCGAGGGCATGGTCCTCGCCGGCGAGCGCTACGATTCCAGCGATCCGGTCAACCTCGGCAGCGGCAACGAAATCTCGATCGCCGAGATCGCGAAGACGATCGCCGCGGTGATTGGCTACACCGGCTCGATCGTGTGGGACACCTCGCAGCCGAACGGCCAACCGCGCCGCCGGCTCGATGTCTCGCGCGCGACGGAACGATTCGGTTTCACGGCGAAGACCACGCTCGCGGAGGGCCTGGTCAAGACCGTGGCCTGGTACATGGAGAATCGCTCGTGACGAAGAAGGCGCTCGTAACCGGCATCACGGGGCAAGACGGCTCGTTCCTCTCGGAGCTGCTGCTCGAGAAGGGCTACGAGGTCCACGGCGTCGTCCGGCGCTCGAGCTCGTTCAACACCGAGCGGCTCGAATCGATCTACCAGGATCCGCACGTCGACGATTACAAGCTGCGCCTGCACTACGGCGATCTCGAGGACGGCAGCGCGCTCTCGGCACTCGTCAAGAAGGTCCAGCCCGACGAGATCTATAACCTCGGCGCGCAGAGCCACGTGCGCGTCAGCTTCGACGTCCCCGAGTACACGGTCTCCACCGTCGCGATGGGCACGCTGCGCTTGCTCGAAGCGATGCGCGAGCTCGACAACGGCTGCCGGTTCTACCAGGCTTCGTCGTCGGAGATGTTCGGCAGCGCTCACCCGCCGCAGAACGAGCACACCAGGTTCGAGCCGCGCAGCCCGTACGCGTGCGCCAAGGTGTTCGCGCATCAGCTCTGCCAGAACTATCGCGATGCGTACGGCATGTTCATCGCGTGCGGCATCCTGTTCAACCACGAGAGCCACCGCCGCGGCATCCCGTTCGTCACGCGCAAGATCACGCGCGCGGCCGCCCGCATCAAGCACGGCCTCGACAAGAAGCTGTTCCTCGGCAACCTCGATGCGAAGCGCGACTGGGGCTACGCCGGCGATTACGTCGAGGCGATGTGGCTGATGCTCCAGCAGGACAAGGCCGACGATTACGTGATCGCGACCGGCGAGTCGCACTCGGTGCGCGAGCTGCTCGATGTCGCGTTCGAGACGCTCGGCCTCGATTGGAAGCCGTACGTCGAGATCGATCCGCGTTACTTCCGCCCGACCGAAGTCGATCACCTTCACGGTGATGCGTCCAAGGCGCGCGAGAAGCTCGGCTGGAAGCCGAAGATCGCATTCAAAGAATTGATCGAGATGATGGTCCGCGCCGACGAAGAAGACGTCCGCGAGACGCTCGCAGGCCGCGCGCCGAAGATGTGATGCGGATCTCGGTCGTCACGCCATCGTTCAACCAGGCGCAGTTCATCCGCCGGACGATCGACAGCATCCTGGGCCAGACCGGTGAATTCGAGCTCGATTATCGCGTGATCGATGGCGGCTCGACCGATGGCACGATCGAGATCCTCGAGAGTTACGGCGACCGCCTGCGCTGGAAGAGCGAGCGCGACAACGGCCAGGTCGACGCGATCAACAGGGGCCTGCGCGAGACCACCGGCGACGTGGTCGGCTGGATCAACAGCGACGACATCCTGTTGCCCGGTGCGCTCGCTCGCGTCGCCGCGGCGTTCCAAGCGCATCCCGACCGCGAATGGCTGCACGGCTACTGCAAGATCATCGATCGCGACGATCGAGAAGTTCGGCGCTGGGTCAGCGCGTACAAGGCATTTCGCGCGCGCCACCACACGCTCGAGAATTTCCTCACCGAGAACTACGTCAGCCAGATGACCGCGTTCTGGCGGCGCTCGGTCCACGACGAGATCGGGTACGTCGATCCCGGCATTCGCTTCGCGTTCGATTACGACCTGTTCGTGCGCCTCGCGTCGCGCGGCGAGCCGGTCTATCTCCCCGAGCCGATCGCCTGCTTCCGCTGGTACACGTCGTCCAAGAGCGGCGAGGGCTACGTGCTGCAGATGGCCGAGACCCAGCGGATCGGCACGCAGCACCACGAGGCGACCAGCTGGACCCGCGCGCGCGCGTGGGCCAAGAAGCTGGCGATCATCAATATCTATCGCGCGCTCGCGGTCGCACGCGGCATCAAGGCGCGGTCGTAACGATCACGGGCTGCGCGCGCAGGTGAGCGAAGTCCCATCGTCGGCGCAGACGTCCGCCTTGCCGTCGCCATCGAGGTCGCCCAACCACATCGCGAGGATCGGCGCCGCCGTCGGCATCACGAGCATCGTACGGCGCGGGCCAAAGCCGTGGCCCTGGCTGACCGCACACTCGATCGTGCCGTGGACCGCGACGCACATGTCGCCACGGCCGTCGCCAGAGACATCCGCGATCGCGGACTTCACGACATCGTCGACCGCGCCGTCGCTCGCGACCGAGCCTTCGATCACGGCGTGATTCGAGAAGCCCCAGCCGACGCCGTCGTCGGTGATGTGCTGTTCGGCCGCGAGGCCGCAGTTCGCACCGTTGGTCGTCGCGACACACCAGTCGGGCTTGTCATCGCCATCTAGATCCGCGAGCCACGCCGCGGCGTTGACCGCGTTCGTCGAGGTCCATGTCGACAGCACGGATTCGACATCGTTGCGGACGCAGATCACGCCGCTGGTGGTCGCCGCACATACGCGACCATCGACGACCGCGAGCGAGCGATCGCCGGCCGTGGCCGGGCCGTAGTCGCCGAACGCGGCGTTCCAGCGCTTCGCCACGAAGCCATTCGCGGCGGTCGCGCACAGGATACCCTCGTCGTCGCGGCCACACGCATCGGCGCGGCCATCGCCATCGATATCGCCGAGCGCGAGGCTCTCGGGTTGGATCGCGAAGCCGGTCGCACCGAGCGAGACCGCCTTGCCGAAGTGACCGGTGCCATTACCGAGATTGCACGCGAGGCCGAGCGTGTTGCCGACGAAGCACAGATCGGCGAGGCCATCACCGTTGAGGTCCGCCATCCGCACCGCCCGGCCGTGCGCCAAGCTAGCCACACGTGGCGTCGTGACCGAAGGTTGCAGGAGGTCCCAGCGCGCATCGCGCTGTGCGCCGCAGAGGTCGGCGCGCAGCCCGTTCGCATCGCCGACGAGGCAGAGGTTGTGCATCACGTCGATCAGGCCTTGCGCGGGTACCAAGAGGCCGGAGAACAAGTGGCCTTCGTCGTCGAGCGCGAACACGCGATTCG
The DNA here is from genome assembly GCA_043759355.1 of Kofleriaceae bacterium. Classification (GTDB taxonomy): domain Bacteria; phylum Myxococcota_A; class Polyangia; order Haliangiales; family Haliangiaceae; genus JABFXX01. Next base: position 995 of record JAYVLQ010000035.1, on the reverse strand, counting down.
GTGCCGGCGTGCACTCGCCGAGGTTGACCACACCGTCGTCGATCTCGAGGCAGCGATCGCCGAACGCGATCAAACCGCCGGGCTGCAACGCGATCGCATCGGTGCACGCCCCGAGCGCGACGCCATCGCCGGAACGCTCGATGCAGCCGCCGTCGGAATGCAACACGCCTGCGAGCGGCGGTTGGCGAATCGCGACGGCGTACCGGCGATACAAGAAATTGTGGTAGCGCGGGTCATCGACCGTATCGCACGGCGTGACGCCGCACTGGCCGCCGGTGCAGCTGGTGACGCACGCCTCGTACGCCCGCATCGGCAGCGATACGTAATCGAACATCTCGGGCGGATTCGTCGCGGGCTCCTGCGCGATGTCGTAGCCGCGGTACGACAGCAGCTCGGCGACCTCGCCGTACTGCAGCGATGCGAGCATCGCGATCGTGCCGACCAGCATGTGGTCGCTGTGATCGTCGCCATGGATCGCGGCCAATTCGAGCGAGCGAATGATCGATGGCTCGATCGTCGTGAAGATCGACGCGACCGTCGAGACGATGCTCGTGCGGCTGTAGGTCGCGGTGTGATCGGCGATGGTCGTGACGTCGTGAAACTCGCCTTCCCACAGCCGCAGCAGGCTGTGCGGGAATTCGCCAGACACGCCGCCATCGGGAAGGCCGAGGAACACCAGCGAAAGCGGCTCGGTCGCATTGCGGCAGTGGAGCACCGAGTGATGAGTGATCTCGATCCAGCCGCAATCCCAGCTCGGCGCGTCGAGCATCACGCTGTACGCGGCCTTGCTCGCTTCGATCCGCGCATGCGCGAACGGCAGGCCGTTGCCCGCGTCGCCCGCGGTCACGTAGACGATCGTGGTCGGCGTGTGCGCGCGAAGTGCATCCGAGAGATCCGGCTGCATGAACAAGTGCTCGTCGTCCTGATGCGCGACGACGACGACCTGGTCCGAGAGCGCGAGCGGCGGGCCGGTCAGGTTGTCGCCACAGCCGGCG
>JAYVLQ010000034.1:0-7929 GCA_043759355.1 Kofleriaceae bacterium | reverse complement strand
AGCCACAACACCTCCGGGTTCTCGTAGAGCAGCGGTATCAGCTCGCGCGCTTCCGCGCCGAGAAAGCCCGCGCCACCGCTCGCCCCGAGGATGTCGAGGTGCGGCAAGACGACGATGCGCTCGCCGACCGCGCCGCGCACGACCTCGCGGATCTGATGGATCATCGCACCGATCAGGCTCGCGCCTTGAGGTGGGGGAGGGAGGTCGGCCGAGGCGCGACCGTCGAGGTAGAGGCATCGCGTGCCGTCCACCTTGAGCCGATCACGAATGCTGCGATAGACGTACGGCGCGAGCTCTTTTTCGGCCTCGATCAACACCGGCAGGCGGCGGCGAAGCGCGTCGTAGCAGCGCGTGAGCTCGACGGGGTAAGCGGCGTCGACCGATTGAAATGGAGACAGCTCGGTCGGTAGCTCGGACTCGGCGAGCACTCGGCTCAAAGCTTCACCTTGATGGTGACATTTCCGGCCTCGTCCTTCGAGATCTCTTCGATTTTGCCGAGCTGCTGCGCGCGTTCGGTCAGCGCTTCGACGGTCGCGCGGCCGATCGCTTGATCGAGCTCGGTCCGCAGATCGGCGAGCTTTTTCTCGAGCTTCTCGGTGATCTCGCGGCGCATCGCCTCGGTCTTCGCGGCGAGGCGAGCCTCGAGCTCGTCGATCGCGGCATCGCGCAGCCGGCTCTCGGCCTGTTGCTCGTGCTCGATCGCGGTGCGGGTCTCGAGCTGGACCTCCTCTTTGAGCTTGGTGTGCGCGCCGATCTTCACCGATACGCTCGCGGCTTCGAGATCGATCACGATCTCGACATCGCCATCGGTGCGCTTCGCGAGCTTGCCCTCGCGCGTGAAGCCTTGGGCTTCGAGCTCCTTCGCGAGGAGCTCGGCCATCCGGTCCGGTGCGAGCACGGGCAAGAGCTCGAGCGGCGACTCGACGCCATCTTCAACATGGATCGTGCGCACGACGGACTCGGAGACGCGGACTTGAATTGCTCTGCTCATAAAGCCTCCGGGGAGTCGATGGTAGCCGAACTCGCCGGTGCGAGCGACGCCAGCTCGGCCAACCAGGTGGGCACGAGGACATCTGCGCCGTTACGTAGCGCCTTCTCGAAGCGGGTCAACAGCAACTGGCTCGCTTCGTAATCGTCGTCGAGAAACCGGATGCCTCGGTGCTCGCGATCCCACTGCAGCCAGGTGTCGAGCCCGCGGAGGAGCGCTCCTGAGGCCTTGCGCGCGGCCGTACGTGTTGATAGCGGCTTGGTCCGATCGAGCTCGTTCGGAAACGGCGCCACCTGCCGATCGAGGAGCGGGAGCATAGCGTCGATCACGAACCCGGCAAGGTCTCGGCGGCCGGCGCGCGAGCAGGCGGCCATGAAGGCGAGCAGCGTCTTGTCCTGCGCGCCGCCCAAGGCGATCAGGGTGTCGGGTTCGGTGATCGTGCGTTTCGTCAGCTCGATCGTGCGCCAGCGTTTCGCGAGATCCACTTGCAGCGCCTCGATCACGACCGCGCCAGGTCCCGTGACCAGCTCGTCCCAGTCCCGGGCCTCGGGGGGCTCGCCCGGCAACACCGGCGCGAATCCGAGCCACACCAGCGGCGTGACCGCGACCTTCGAGAACCGCGCGATCGAGAGCTGTGCGGGTGTCTCGGTCGCGACCGAGAGCGCGAGGTACGCCACGACCTGATCGCCGATCGCGACCGGTTGCGCGGCGAGCTCGGGTGCGGCACCCGCGGCGAGCGGAACCTCGACCAGCCAGCGCAACAACGCGAGCGTGAACGGCGAGAACTCGAGCGGGCTCGGCGGATTGCGCTCCCAGCCGCGGCCACGGATCACCTTGCCGTCGCGGATCGAGGCACCGAATCTCGCGCCTTCCCGCCGCCACAGTGCTGGCCAGATCTGTTCGATCGCATCGCCGACGAGCCGGGCACATGTCGGCCCGACCTTCGGCGGCATCGAACGCGAGCTCGCGAGCAGCGTCCACACGTCGTGCGCCTGCGGCGCGGTCAGCGCGCGGGCCATCTGGACGATCTCCGCTTCACTCGCGGCGACCATCGGTGGTTCGACCCCCTCGAGATCCTCTTGTTCGTCGGCGTCGGTCATTTACGTCGCACCAATCGGTCCGCGCTCGGCCAGCCGTTGACGAGCAGGCCTCGCGGTGAGATCCGGATCTCGATCGTATTGGCCGCACGCATCTGCGGCTCGTCAGGCGTGTACGCGCGGGTCAGGTAGTGCATCACTTGATTCGCCGAGCCGATCCAGCGCCGGCCTTCCGGCGGTTTCGGCTCGGGCCGCTCGCGATCGTAGCGGCCGTCGACGAGTAGATCGAGCTGGTCGAACAGCAAGGCCGCGTCCGAACGCTCGCGCAGCTCGGCGATCGCGAAACCGGAGAACACCATCGCGGTGAGCCCGCGGGTCTTCGCGAGTCGCACGAATTCGGCAGCCTCGGTGGCCTGTTCGAACGGCTCTCCACCGAGGATCGTGACACCTTCGACACCGGCCGGGATCTTGGCCGCGAGCTCCGCGGGGGTCATGGCTTCGCCACGCCGGTCATCGAACATCTCCGGGTTGCAGCAGCCGGGGCAGCGCAACGAGCAGCCTTGCAGCCACACGGCAAATCGTTTCCCGGGGCCCTCAGCCTCGGTCTCGGCGACAATGGTCGCGACGCGGAGCACGTGAGGAGCGTAGCAGCTTCCCAACGACACGGCCGTGGTAGGAGAGGCTCATGCCGAACCGCCTCGCGACCGAAAGTTCACCGTATCTCCGGCAGCATGCCGGCAATCCGGTGGAGTGGTGGCCGTGGGGCGACGCCGCCTTCGCGGAGGCCAAGCGGCTGAACAAGCCGGTGTTCGTGTCGATCGGCTACGCCGCCTGTCACTGGTGCCACGTGATGGCGCACGAGAGCTTCGAAGATGCGGAGACCGCGAAGCTGATGAATCAGCTGTACGTCAACATCAAGGTCGATCGCGAGGAGCGGCCCGATGTCGACACGATCTTCATGAACGCGATCCAGGTCATGGGCGAGGGCGGCGGCTGGCCGCTCAACGCGTTCTGCCTGCCGGATGGCCGACCGTTCTTTCTCGGCACCTACTATCCCAAGGTCCCCAAGTTCGGACGCCCGAGCTTCTCTGACCTCCTGACCGCCATGCACGACGCGTTCACGAAGCGCCGCGCGGATGCCGAGGACAATGCGGCGCAATTGATCGACGGGCTGCAACGCGTCGACGATCACTACCGCAAGGGCGCGATCGGAGGCGAGGCCGGCAAGCTCGTCGCCTCGCTGCTGATCTCGGCCGGCAAGCAGCTCGCCGAGCGCTGCGATCCGAAACACGGCGGCCTCGGTGGTGCACCGAAGTTTCCGTCAAGCTCGAGCCACGACCTGCTCGCGCGCGCGAGTCGATTCCCGTTCGGCGAGGCGGCACGCACCAGCTTTCTCGAGTGGGCGCGCGGCATGGCCGAAGGTGGGATCTACGATCACCTTGGCGGAGGCTTCGCGCGCTACTCCGTCGACGCGCAATGGCTGGTGCCGCACTTCGAGAAGATGCTGTACGACCAGGCCCAGCTGCTCTCGATCTACGCCTCGGTGTTTGCCCTCACCGGATCCGATCGGTCCAAGGAGGTCATCACCGAGACGACCGCGTTCCTCGAGCGCGAGCTCTCCGATCGCGACGGCGGCTTGTGGTCGTCGCTCGATGCCGATAGCGAAGGCGAGGAGGGCAAGTTCTACGTGTGGACGCCCGAGGAGACCAAGGCCGCGCTCGGCGCGATGGGCTCGGTGCTGTTCAACCACGCGTACGGCGTGCACGACCACGGCAACTTCGAAGACGGTCGCACCGTGCTGTCGCGGATCACGGCGCGCAGCTCGGCGGGCGAAGAAGCGCAGCTCGCCGAGCTCCGCGCGAAGCTCCTCGCGGCTCGCGCATCGCGCGTCCGCCCGGGTACTGACGACAAGGTGCTCGCCGCGTGGAACGGCCTCGCGATCACGGGCTTACTCGCCGCGTGGCGCGCGACCGGTCACGCGCCCGCGCTCGCGCTCGCGCTGCGGATCGCCGGGTTCCTGCGCGCGAAGATGATCACGGGCGCGGTGATCAAGCGCGTCCATCACGAGGGCGTGACCAAGGATCTCGAGGGCACGCTCGACGATTACGCGTTCTGCGCCGACGCGTTTCAGGGGCTCGCCGAGGCGACTGGAGATCGCGCGTGGTGGGACCTCGGCGCGCAGCTGTGCACGACGATCCGCGCGCGGTTCTATGAAGAGCGCGAGGGCGTCGGCGTGTTCTTCCTGTCGCCGCCGGATGAAGCGTTGCTCGTGCATCGCCCGGAATCGCATCACGACAGCGCGATTCCGGCCGGCGCGGCGGTCGCGGTGCGCGCGTTCCTGCGGCTCGGGCTCGTCGCGGGCGACGAAGCGGCGCTCGCGCTCGCCGAGCAATATCTCGCACAACGCCTGACCGGCACGACCGGCGTGCAGGCGTGGGTGACCTCGACGCTGCTCGGTGCGCTCGATCTATATCTCCACGCGAAGGTCGCCGTGATCACGCAAGGCGAGGGCCGCGAAGCGTTGCTCACCGCGGCACGGCGCGCGTATGCGCCGACGCTATGCATCGCGGGGCCGTGGGCCCAGGCATCGATCACCGATGCGAAGAACCCGGCGAACGATCGCGCGCGCGCGTTCGTGTGCAGCGGGCCAGTGTGCTCGGCGCCGACGGCCGATCCGGCCGAGCTGTCATTTACTGTTGCGAATGCCGTACATCAATAGCAGCAGGAAGATCACGACCGGGATCACGTAGGGGATCACGAACAGCCCACCGAGATCGAAGTACTTCCAGCCGATGATCATCTCGAACCACGTCGCGGATGCCGCGATAAAGAAGGCGCCGATCGCTTCAGGCCAATCGGGCTCGATCTTGAGGCCGAGCGTGAAGAACAATGCACCGACGATGAACGTCACCGTCGCGAGGGCCCATGCTGGCAACCCGACGAACGACTTCATCCCCTCGCTCGCGCGGTGAGGGTCCTGCCACACGACATTCAACACCACCACGATCCCGATCAGGAACGCGAGCAGGATGAAGTAGGTCCACATCTTGTCTCGGTGCTTGCCGAGAAAGTCATGTTCGGGATCTTCCACCATGCGCAATCCTACCTGCCGGCGCGGGCGCGATCGAGCATCGGGAGCCGCGGTGCGGGCAATCGTCCCGCTTTCGCGAGGGGCTCGAGTAGATCGCGGACCTGCTTCCACTCGTCGGCGGCGAGATGTGGGTCGGTGGCGAGCTCGGCGAGCCCGGTGTGGACCTCGGCGAGGTAGCCCGGCCACTGCACGTTCTGCGCGGCGCGAAGTACGGCCTCCTCGGCGATCGAGCGCGCTTCCTTGAGGGCCACCGCGCGAGTGGCAAATGAGCCGGGCAACCGACCGCGCGCGATCAAGCCTTGCACCAGGGTCTCGCGCCACTCGAGGTTGATCGGGTCGCCTTGGACGAGCGCACGCGAGAGGGCAAGTCCCGCATCGAGGAGCTCGTTGCCTCGCTTCGGGTCCTTCGCGACGAGCAATTGGCCAAGGACGATCTTCGTCGCGGCGAGCTCGTTCTTGAAGCCGCCGTTTGCGGGAGAATCGATGACGAGCTTGGCGCGCAGCTCGAGCGCCTGCTCCTCCAGGTCGACCGCGCGCGCGATGTCGTTCTTCTGGACGTAGGCCTGGCCGAGCTTCGCGTACGCGCCGGCGTACGCACGGCGAAAGGCGACACTGGTAGCATCGCGATCGACGAGCGCTTTACGCACGTCTTGCGCGAGCTTGTACTGCTGCATCGCCTGATCGGTCTCGCCGAGATACAGGTGGACGTCGCCACTTCGGATGTAGGACCGGCCAAGCGCGATCTGATAGCGGTTGCCCCTCGGATCGCGCGTCGTGAGCTCCTGCTGGATCGCCAGCGCTTGCCCGAAGTGAGCGAGCGCCTCTTTGTAATCGCCACTATCGGCGAGCGCGAGCCCGAGGTCGGCAAGCACGTTGCCGCGCTGATACGCCCAATCGGTGTTTGTCGGATCGCGGCGCGCGAGCTGCTCCATCACCGGCAGCGCGCGGCGGTACGCTTCGATCGCGCTCTTCTCGTCGCCGAGCGAGCTCGAGAGCTGCGCCATCTGCTCCTCGGTATCGAGCACCTTCTTCTGGATCTCGACGTTATCCGGCTCGCCGTGCAGTACCGATTCGCGCAGGCGCAGCGCGGTCTTGTATTCATCGATCGCGAGTTGCGAAGCGCCGCGCGCCTGGTAGATGCCGCCGATCCGGAGGTGACTCGCCGAGAGCGCCATCACTTCCTCGGTGACCGTGCCATTGCCTTGGCTCGCCGCCTTGTCGCGCAGGCTCTTCGCTTCGGTGTACTCGTCGAATGCCTCGTCGACCTTGCCCTCGTGGCGCAGCATGTCGCCGAGGACGTCGAGGTTCTCGGCGGAGGCGAGCATGATCTCGCGCGACGCGGGCTGCTCCTTGGCGAGCGCGTCGTATTCGTCGCGCGCGTGCTCGAACGATTTGTGCGCGTCGAGGCTGTTGCCGCGCTCTTGATAGATCTGTGCGGATTCGTAATCGAGCTTCGCGATCATCGTGCGCAGCACGAACGTCGTGGCTTGCTTGTCGTTGCCGATCAACGCGATCAATTTGCTGCGCGCCTGACCCCAGGTCTCGAGGGCTTGATCCGGCTTGCCGGAGATGTGCTCCGCGCGACCGATCAGCTCGATCGCCTCGGCCATGCGGCGTTCGTCGTCCGCAGACATGCCGCCAGGAATCTTCGAGAGCCGGTCGTAATAACTCTTCACCTCGGCGCCGAGGCCAGCCATCAGATCGAGCCGTCCGATCGCGGTGAGCTGGGTCTGGACGTTCGAGAACATGTAATCGATCAGGCGCTCGGCCGCGAGTTTTCGTGTCGTCGCGATCTTTTGCTCGAACTCGGCGCGGTCGCGCTCGCGCACGACGCGCTGCACCGCGAGCGTGCCGCCGATCGCAAAACCGGCGAGCGCGATGGCGCTGATCGTGACCGCAGCGCGGTGCTTCTTGACGAATCGACCGAGCCGCTGCAGCACCGTGTAGCGGTGCGCCTCGACGAGGCTGCCGGTAAGAAACCGCCGGAGCTCGTCGGCAAGCTCGCCCGCATGCGGATACCGATCCGCCGGCTCGGGAGCCATCGCGCGATCGAGGATCGCGACGAGGTCACGCGGCGCGTGCTTCTCGCGCGTCGCGAACGGAACGATGTTGCCGAGCGCGGCCGCCGCGATCACGTCGGTCGCGGTGCGCGCTTTGTACGGCGGCGCGCCGGCGAGCACGTGATAGAGCATGGCACCGAGGGCGAACACGTCAGCGCGTTGATCGACGGTCTCGCCGCGCGCCTGCTCCGGCGCCATGTACGCGGGCGTGCCCATCACCGAGCCGGCGACGGTCAGGGTCGACGACGTGCTCTCCATCGGGCGCGACTTGCGCGGCACGTGTGGGCCGCGATTCGTGGACTCGAACAACTCGACCGCATCGAGGTCCTTCGCGAGGCCCCAATCGATCACGACGGTCTCGCCGAAGTCGCCGATCAGCACGTTGCCCGGCTTGAGATCGCGATGGATGATCCGCTGGCTGTGCGCGTACGCGATCGCGTCACACGCTGCCGCGAGCCGCGGCAGGATCGCGAGCCGTGCGGGCAGGGTGGTCGCGGCGGCGATCACTTGATCGAGCGGCTTGCCGGAGACCAGCTTCATCGCGAAGAACGGCTCGCCGGTCGGCCAGCGCCCAGCCTCGTAGACCGGCACGATGCCTGGGTGCTGCAGGCGCGCGGTGATCAACGCCTCGCGCTGGAACCTCGTGACGTTCTCGTCACTCGGGTCGAGTAGCTCCTTGAGCGCGACGGGGCGATGCAGCCGCTGATCCTCGGCGGCAACGATCCGCCCCATGCCGCCGCGTGCGATCTCGTC